>NZ_JAUSXK010000001.1:1370454-2055681 GCF_030815955.1 Microbacterium murale
ATGAGTGTAGTCAATGTCGCATGAGACTCGAACGTGGCTCTGCTCATTCTTCCATGCGGGTGCGAGACGACGAGGCCCGCGCCCGAGGCATTGACAGCCAACAGATCACGACCAGAAAGAAGCCCATCATGACTTCATTGAACGGCGCCATCGTCCTCATCACCGGAGCGAACGGGGGAATCGGGGCGCACTTCGTCCGCGAGGCGCTCGCCCGCGGCGCAGCAAAGGTATACGCCACCGCCCGCACCCCGCGCGAGTGGGACGACGAGCGCATCGTGCCACTCGCCCTCGACGTGACGGACTCGGCATCCATCCGTGCTGCCGTCGAGGCCGCACCCGACGTGACGATACTGATCAACAACGCGGGCGCATCAGTGTCGACTCCCGGCATCCTCACCCACTCCGACGAGGAGATCCGCCGGAACGTCGAGACGAACTTCCTCGGTCCGCTGTTCCTGACCCGCGCCTTCGCTCCCGTGCTCACGGCGAACGACGGCGAGAAGGCGATCATCGACATCCATTCGGCGCTGGCCTGGTACGCCACCGCCGGCATCTACTCCGCGACCAAGGCCGCCCTGTGGTCCGCGACGAACTCCCTTCGCCTCGAGCTCCAGCCCCTCGGCGTCCAGGTCGTAGGTGTGCACGTCGGTTGGGTCGACACCGCCATGGCCGCGCACACCACCGACCCGAAGCTCGACCCCGCCGTGCTCGTCACCAAGGTGCTCGACGCCACTGAGGCGGGCGAGTACGAAGTGCTCGCGGATGACACCTCCGTGAACGTCAGGGCCGCGCTCTCGGCACCGCTCGAGGCGCTCTACCCCCAGCTCGCCACGACGAAGTAGACCGACGACGCAGCACTGGGTGCGACTACCCCGAGGAGTCAAGACCTGCGAAGAAGGTACGGATGTCATCGGCAAGATCTTCGGTCGCCTCGATGGCAGCGAAGTGTCCGCCCCGCGCGAAGACGGTGTACCGCTGAAGGTTGTGCGTACGCTCCGCCCATTCGCGGGGCGGATACTGCAGATCGGCGGGGAACAGCCCCAGCGCGGTCGGGACCGTCACGTAATCGTGTGGCGGGTACACGTCGTAGTAGGGACGCAACGAGGTGCCGATCGTGTTGGTGAACCAGTAGAGGCTCGCCTGCGTGAGGAGAAAGTCATCGTCGATGGGACGAGGGGAAGCACGCCGATCGCTCCACCCCCGGTACTTTTCGAGGATCCAGCTCAGCAGCCCCACCGGAGAGTCCGAGAGCGCGAACGCAAGCGTCATCGGGCGCGTGCGGTGCTGGTGCATGTACGAGCCCTCCACGTCGAGCCAGGTCGCGACCCGCGCCCTGTGCGCACGCTCGTCTGCAGTGAGCGTCGACTCGTCCAGTTCCTGCGGCACCCCCACGGAAAGGATGTGAACACCTCGAACCGATTCGGGATGAGCCGCCGCGAGGCGCGACGTGATTCCTGCACCGAGATCACCCCCGTGCGCGAAGAAGCGCGTGGCGCCGAGCGCGGCCATGACGCGATGCCACACCTCATGGGTGGGTACGCGCGGCGGCGACGAGTCGGGCTGATCGGAGAAGGTGAAGCCGGGCAACGAAGGAACGATGACGGTGAATCCCAGGGCTCCGCTGAGACCGAAATCCTCCGGTCTGGAAAGTCGACGTGCCAGATTCACCAGCTCATACGCGGTGCTCGGCCAGCCATTGGTCAGAAGCAACCAGGGCGCCGTCGGCTCACTCGCGTCGAACCTCAGATAGTGCACCTGCTGACCGTCGATACTGACCGTATTGGACGGAAGCGCATTGATCTCGGCTTCCACGGCCCGCCAGTCGAAACCATCCGCCCAGTAATCGGCGAGGCGGCGAAGTTCTCGAACGTCCGTTCCGGCGGCCCAGGGATCAGTGGGCCACGGCCGCGGCCAACGGTTAGCCCGCAGTCGAGCGCGCAGCTCCCGTAGGTCGTGTTCGGAGACTGAGATCAGCGGCGATTGCATGCGGTGCTCCGTTTCGAATGTCCCCGGAATGTCGGTTTCTAGTCCACCGAGTTGAGTTGAACCATGGCGTCGTAGAGCTGCGCGTCCGTCATCGGCGGCTCGGGGATCGGATGCGCCCGCTCAGCCCGGTAAGCGTCGAGCATGAGGTGGAGGTGACGCCGCCACGCATTGGGGACGGTGGTGCTGGTGGCGTCGATCATCCGACCGTTGGACCAGATGAGGTTGACGATGTCGGCCCGTGTGATGTCCGGGCGCGCCTCACCTGCATCTTGGGCTCGAGTGAGCACGTCTTCGATCTGCCGACACATCTCGTCGTGGATGCGCTCGGTGTCAGCGCTGCCGGGAAAGCGCCGGGAGAGGAAGTCGTTGAAACCGCGGTCGCCCGCCTGCACGCGGAACAGGTTCTCCAGGTAGTAGACGAATCCTTCCCACGGGTCGTCGATCTCGAGAGCCTTCTTGGAACCGTCCATGAACTCCCGGAGTTGAGGCTCAAGGGCGGCCAGGAGCAGGTCCAGACGGGTCGGGAAGTGGCGATACAGGGTCCCGATGGCAACCTCAGCGTCGCGAGCGATCCTTTCCAAGGAGGCATCCACGCCTCTGGCGGCGAACTCGCGCCGGGCCGCAGCGATGAGCCTGACATGACGCTCCTGCGCGTCACGACGCCGGGGCGTCCGTGTCCGATCAACATCGCTGATGCTCATCCATCCAGATTACCTCGGAATCGGAGGGGGTCCTCCGATTCCGAGGTATCTTGCACACTCCGGAATAGATGAGGCACCCCTCCGGTTCAATCCACTAACCGGAGGGGTACCTCACCTTGACGGGTCGAGTCACTTGCCGACGACTTCCGCCGGTTCACTGACATAGGCACAACACGAAGGAGCACATCATGAGCGGCATCAGCATCATCGGCTCGGGCAACATGGCCAGTGCCATCGGCGCCCTGGCTCTCAAGGGCGGCAACACGGTCGAGATCGTCAGCAGGAACTCGGGCAAAGCTGAGGCCCTGGCACGGGCGCTCGGTGACGGCGCCACCGTCGGAACGTGGCGCGCAGCGCCGACAGGGGACATCGTCATCCTGGCCGTGCTGTTCGCAGGCGCCGTACCGGTGGTCAGCGAGTACGGCGACGCGCTTGCCGGCAAGATCATCGTCGACATCACGAATCCCTTCAACGCCGACGCCTCGGGGCTGGCCGTCCCTGATGGCAGCTCCGTCGCGCAGATGGTCGCCGAGGCGTCTCCCCCAGACGCCCACGTCGTGAAGGCGTTCAACACGCTCTTCAGCCACGTCCTGGCCGCCGGCGAACCGGTGGACGTGTTCATGGCGGGCGGTGACACGCAGGCCAAGGCGACCGTCTCGGCCTTCATCACGAGCCTCGGGCTTCGGCCCCGCGACGCGGGTGACCTGCAGATGGCGCACTGGCTGGAGAGCGCAAGCCTGCTGGAGATGGGTCTGGCCCGGAACGGCCTGGGGTTCAACATCTCCCTCGGCGTCAATCTCGGAGGAACGGAGTAGTCATGGGAAAGCTCGATGGCAAGGTCGCGGTGATCACAGGCGCGACGAGTGGCATGGCGTTGACCGGTGCCAGGTTGTTCGTGGATGAAGGGGCTCACGTCTTCATCTCGGGTCGACGCAAGGACGCGGTGGATGAAGCCGTGAAGCTGATCGGCCGGAATGCGACCGGCGTGCAAGCCGATTCGGCCGACCTCGCTGATCTTGATCGACTGTTCGAGACGGTCGCGCAGGAGAAGGGCAGGATCGACGTGCTGTGGACCAGCGCCGGAGGCGGCGAGCAGGGCAGGCTCGGTGAGATCACCGCGGAGCAGTTCGATGCCGCCTTCTCGCTGAATGCGCGCGGCACGCTGTTCACGGTTCAAAAGGCGCTGCCGCTCTTCAACGATGGCGGCTCGATCTTCATGACCGGATCCAACGCTTCCCTGCGGGGCTACCCCGATTGGAGCGTGTACGCCGCGAGCAAGGCCGTACTGCCCGCCTACGCGCGGGTATGGGTGGCCGAGTTGAGAGACAGGAGGATCCGGGTGAATGTCCTCACCCCCGGTCAGGTCGCCACGCCGATGATGGGCGACGCGTTGAGCGCGGAGATGAAGACGGCGTTCGAGTCAGTGATCCCACGTCGAGAGATGGGCCACCCCGAGGAGATCGCATCGGTCGCGTTGTTCCTCGCGTCGGATGACTCGAGCTACGTGAATGGCCAGGAGCTCGTCGTCGACGGCGGCACGACAGTGATCTGAACGTGTCGGGTGCCCTCGTCTGGATTCCGATCCGCGATGGCACCCGACCCGCGCACGGCCCGCACGACCTGCTCGTCCGTCAACCACACAAGGAACACACGTCATGGCCACGTCTTGGCTCGCCATGGCGTGCGAATTTCGATCTCTCCTCAACATCATCCATCCGTCTACGCTGAGGCACGAACGGAAGGGCGTCGATGACGAACGAGACGGACCTGCTCCCCCACGGCTCGGCCGTCGAGCGGCTTGCCACCGGAGCGACCTGGTCGGAGGGGCCGCTGTGGATCCCCGATGAAGGAGCCCTGCGATGGAGCGACATCCCTGGGAACCGCATCCTGCGCTGGGATGCCGCGACCTCCGAGGTGAGCGTGCATCGCAGCGATGTGGAATTCACCAACGGACGGATGCTGGATCGCGACGGCAACGTCGTGCAATGCTCGCACGGTCGACGTCGTCTGGAACGGGAATTGCCCGACGGCACGGTCACCGAGATCGTCAGCCGCTGGGGCGAGCACCGGTTGAACTCCCCGAACGATGTGGCACTGGCACCGGACGGGTCCTACTGGTTCACCGACCCGGACTATGGGATCACTCAGCCGCGTGAGGGGCATCCGGGTATCCGCGAGTACGGCGGCTGCCGGGTCTTCCGATGGTCGGATGCCGATGGCCTCACTTCCGTGATCGACGATATGGACCGCCCGAACGGGATCGCATTCTCGCCAGATGGTCGCACCGTCTACGTCACAGACACGGGAGCGGAACTCGGCGCCCGCCGGGACCACCGAATCCGCGCCTACGACGTCAACGGGCCTCAGGCGAGCACAGGCCGGGAGTTCGCCGCGATCGAGGTCGGTCTGCCCGACGGCATCGCGGTCGATGTCGACGGCCGCGTCTGGTCGTCCGCCGGCGACGGCATCCATGTCTTCTCACCGGACGGGACGGAAGTGCTCTTCATTCCGGTCCCCGAGGTGGTCGCCAATCTCTGCTTCGGCGGTGACGACGGCAGCGACCTCTTCATCGCCGCGACGACCAGCCTCTACCGCATCCGCACTTCGACGAAGGCGGCTGGGTTCTGACACCGGTCATGCGGGCGTGAGGATCGACATGAATGCCGCCTCGAGCGACCCCGCGACGGACGACGAGTCCCCAAGGTAACCGTTCACCATCGCACCGTCTCGAAGAATCATGAGCTGGTTCGCAACCGATCCGATGTCTCGTACGCCGACTTGTGCAGCGATCTCGGCGAAAAGGCCGACCATCCATCCGCGGTGCGCGGCGACGGCGATGCGTACGGGATCCTCGGGGTCTGCGAACTCTGCTGCCGCGTTGATGAACGCGCAGCCGCGGAATCCCGGACTGCAGCTGGCTGCACCGATGTCCTCGGCGATAGTGCGCGCTCTCGCGAGCGGGTCTTCCCCGCGCGCGGTGCTCTCCATCCACGCCCTCTCGGCCGCTGACTGCTGCTCCAGATAGGCCACCACAAGATCGCTCTTCGTGCGGAAGTGGCGATAGAAAGTGACCTTCGTGATGCCGACCTGCTCGATGATCCGATCAGCGCTCGTCGCCCGGATCCCGTGGCTGTAGAAAAGCTCGTTGGCTGCGTCGAGTATCCGCTGTCGAGTACCTGCGCCGCTCGTTTTCCGCGCTGAGGGCTCGGGGTTGTCGTCGTGCACTTCGGGCTCCGATCCTGATCGAGCTGGTTGCGCCAGCCCTGAAAGCAGTCTATGGTTTCTCAAGTAGACGTACTAGTAACTCTACCTCAACGATCAAGGAGACATCATGTCCGCATCCCTCTACACCGCCGTCGCTACGTCCACTGGTGACGGTCGCGCCGGAGGCCGCGCCGCCACCGACGACGGCCTCCTCGACGTGACGCTCGCGATCCCGACCTCCATGGGGGGACCCGGCGGAGCGACCAACCCGGAGCAGCTCTTCGCGGCCGGTTGGTCGTCGTGCTTCCACTCGGCCCTGAAGCTCGTCGCCTCGCAGCGCAAGCTGAAGCTGATCGACTCCACGGTGACTGCCGAGATCGCGGTCGTACCGACGGAAGCGGGCGGTTTCACTCTGGGCGCGACGCTCAAGGTCCACATCGGCAACGGGATGGATCCCGAGGTGGCCGAAAGCCTCACGGCTGCGGCGCACGAGGTGTGCCCGTACTCCGCCGCAACTCGCGGCAACATCCCCGTCACCCTCACCACGACCACCGCCTGAACGCGGCCCTTCAACGAAAGCAACACACATCATGACTTCGTCAGCAACAACATCCACGTCGGCATCCACCTCGACGTTCGGTACGTCACTTCGCCGTCTGTACTTCATCCGCTTCGCCTTCGCCGTCGTCTGGGCCGGCTCGGTGTTCGCGACCGCGACCATGGCGGGCCCCGTCCTGACAGCACTACTGGTCGTCTACCCGCTGTTCGACGCGGGCGCAGTGCTCTGGCAACTCCGCGCCAACCCCGACTCGCAGCGGTCCAAGGCCGCGGAATGGATCAACGTCGTCGTCAGCGTCATCATCGCGATCGCCCTCGGCGTCGCATCGACGATCTCGATCGCCGCAGCCCTCGCCGTCTGGGGCGCGTGGGCCATCGGCGCCGGCATCCCGCAGTTGATCGCCGCCATCCGCAACCGTCGCGCTGGTGGCCAGGTGCCGCAGATGCTCAGCGGCGGCATCTCCGTGTTCGCGGGGAGCGGGTTCCTGTTCCAGGGCCTCCAGGGCGCCGGAAACATCGCCGGAGTGGCCGGATACGCCACCCTCGGCGCCATCTTCTTCCTCGTCTCGGCCATTCGACTGAGCATGATCCTGCGGAAGAAGGCATGATGTCGGATCAGGAGAAGAGCTTCGATTACGATCTGATCGTCATCGGGGCCGGAGCCGTCGGCGAGAACGTCGCCGACTACGCCAAGAAGCGCGGCGTGAGTGTTGCGATCATCGAGTCGGAACTGGTCGGCGGCGAGTGCTCCTATTGGGCATGCATGCCCTCGAAGGCGCTACTGCGCAGCGGCCACGCGATCCGTGCGGCTCGTCGCCTCGCCGGAGCCCGAGATGCGATCACCGGCACGATCGACGCGTCTGCCGTCCTCGCTCGGCGGACGGCATTCACCGATCAATGGAAGGATGACAACCAGGTGTCCTGGTTGAATACGGCCGGAATCGACCTGATCCGTGGCCACGGGCGCATCGTCGGCCCCGGCCAGGTTCGGGTCGCCGGCCATACCTACTCCGCGCGCGCTGTCGCGGTGGCGACCGGCTCGATCCCCGCGCTGCCCCCGATTCCAGGGCTCGCGGATGCTTCACCGTGGGGCACCCGCGAAGCAACGTCGACCGACAGCATCCCGCCTCGACTCATCATCATCGGAGGCGGAGTCGCCGGTACCGAATTGGCCTTCGCTTTCTCATCGCTCGGGTCGCACGTGACGATGCTCTCGCGCACCAGTCTCCTGGACCGCGAAGAGCCCTTCGTGGGGGTGCACGTGGCCGCAGCTCTGGCCGACGAGGGAGTGGACGTGCAGATCGGAGTTTCTCCGGCGCTGGTCGCTCGCGATGCCGAAGGCACTGTCACCGTGGCCCTGGACGATGGCGCCGAGCACGAAGCCGACGAAGTCCTGGTCGCCACAGGGCGTCGCCCCAGCACTGCTGACGTCGGCCTGGAGACGATCGGGCTCATACCAGGCGCACCGCTCGCCGTCGACGACACGATGCTGGTCGAAGGAACCGACTGGCTCTACGCCGTCGGAGACGCGAACGGCCGAGCACTGCTCACCCACCAGGGAAAGTACCAGGCTCGGGCGGCCGGCGAGGCGATCGCCGCGCGCCTGCAGGGAGCCGCAGTGCGGGACGAGCAGTGGGGACAGCACGTCGCCTCAGCGGACCATGCAGCGGTTCCACGCGTGGTGTTCTCCGATCCCGAGGTCGCCGCCGTGGGACTCACTGAGAGCGGCGCTCGCGAGTCGGGGCTGCGCACCCGTGCGGTGGAGTACGACTTGGGGTGGGTTGCGGGTGCCAAGCTCCACGCCGATCACTACGCCGGCCGAGCCAAGCTCGTCATCGATGAAGACAGGCACGTCATCGTCGGAGCCACGTTCGTCGGGCAGGATGTCGCTGAGCTCCTGCATTCGGCGACCATCGCAATCGTCGGCGAAGTCTCGATAGAGCGGCTCTGGCACGCGGTGCCCGCCTATCCCACCATCAGCGAGGTGTGGCTCCGTCTCCTCGAGGCCTACGGTCGCCCTCGCTGATCGCCCGAGATGCTCGGTGCAGCCCGGAGTTCAGGGACGCGCCGAGCAACCTCGTCGGCGGTGTGCGCCACCCCACCGCACCTCGTCGGTACCCGGGTGGCGCTGTGCACCGTACTCATGTCAGGTGACGCGGATGAGCGAGCGCTGCCAACCCGATGATCCGTTCGGCGCGATGGGCGCTCGTTCCTCGATCTGCAGGTCACCGTTCTTGTTGATCGCACGGACCGCGACGTAGTGCGTGCCCGGTGTCGCGTCCCACTCCATGAACCACTGCACCCAGGTGTCGTCATTGATGGGCGTCGACGTGGTGACCGGCATCCACTCCCCATCATCGATGCGCACCTCGACGCGCTCGATGCCGACCGACTGCGCCCAGGCGACGCCTGCGATCGGGATACGTCCTGCCGGTACCGCTTCGCCGATGCTCGGAGTGTCGAGGCGTGACGAGAATTTGATCGGCGCCTCGGCGCTGTACCCGCGCGGCGTCCAGTACGCCTCATCGTCCGCGAAGGTCGTGACCTTGAGCTCGGTGAGCCACTTGGTTGCCGAAACGTACCCGTAGAGACCGGGCACGACCATTCGCACCGGGAAGCCGTGCTCGAGCGGCAGCGGCTCGCCGTTCATGGCAACTGCGAGGATCGCGTCGCGCTCGTCGTCGACCAGCGCAGACAGCGGCGTGCTCGCGGTGTACCCGTCGACGCTGCGCGACAGCACCATGTCGGCGCCGGACTTGACCCCGGCCTTCTTCAGCACGTCGCGTAGCGGCACGCCCAGCCACATCGCATTGCCGACGAGCTCTCCGCCGACCTCGTTCGAGACGCAGGTCAGGGTGATGGCGTACTCATCGAGCCCCATGTCGAGGATGTCCTGGAACGTCATCTCCACGCGCTGGTCGACCATGCCATCGATCACGAGGCGCCACGTCTCCGGGTCGATCGTGGGAACCGTGAGCGCGGTGTCGACGCGGTAGAAATCCTTGTTCGGGGTGAAGAGCGGGCTCAGACCCTTGATGTCGAGTTCCGCACCGGCAGGCACCGTCACGCTCGTCCGGGGCGCCGGAAGCTTGAGTGCACTGCGGATCGACTCGACCGACGCCACTGCCATGCTCACGGCTCGCGCGGTGATGCCGACGACGATGGCAGATGCGCCGGAGATCGCGGCGAGGATGAAGAAGCGTCGGCGGTCGAACCCGGTCCGGGCAGCTTCGCCGTCAGCAGCCTCGATGCCCGCGCTGTCCTTCGCGTTGTCCTTCGCGCTGTCCTCGCCCTTCCGATCGACGACGATGGAAGCCCGCCACGCGCGCAGACGTCGCGACAGGAGTACGAGGATGATGGAGCCGGCGATCGTCCCGAGAACGGGCGGGAGAAAGGCGAGTGGCGTCACGCCGGCGCGGGTCACGATCGCGGCGGTCGAGAGAACGCCCGCGATCACGAGTGCGATCACTCCGAGAGGAGGGCGCAGATACTGAAGGATGCCGGAGATCGCCGAGGCGATGATCACGGCAAGGCCGAGTCCGGCCAGCAACGCGATCTTGTCGTACTCACCGAAAGTGGCGATCGCGAATTCCTTGAAGGGCTGCGGCACGATGTCGATCACGAACCCGCCCACCGCGAGGAGGGGGCTGGCCGCGCGCGCGAACAGCAGCGCGAACAGCTCGGCGGTCGCGAGGAATACTGCGCCGCCGATCACGCCCGCGACGGCCGCCCAGGCGATGAATCGCTTGCCACTCTTGCGTTCGGCCACGGTCTCCTCCAACGTCGCATGTGAAGTGCGCTCCCCCGTTGTTCGGAGCCGGAGAACTATCGGATGTGATTCCTCCCCCGATCAACACGTCATGCGGCACACTGCATGAATGGACTCCCTTCTTCTGGCCAACCTCGGCTGGCTGTTGAGCGCTCTCGCGATTCTCGCCATCAACGTCGGCGCGCTGATCGTCATCCCGCGGGGGCGCAAGCCCACCGCTGCCATGTCGTGGCTGCTGCTGATCTTCCTGCTGCCGATCGTCGGTCTCGTGCTGTTCCTGCTCATCGGCAACGTCAAGCTGCCGAAGAGGCGCCGTGCCGAGCAGGCACGCATCGACGGGATCATCCGTGATCGGGTCGCGGCCGCTGACGCACAGGTCGACTCCTCGACCTGGCCGACCTGGTTCACGCGCGTCACTGCGCAGAACGAGAAGCTCACCGGCCTGCCGCTCGTCGACGGCAACACGGCAGAGCTGATCGACGACTACGAGGCGTCGATCGCCGCGATGGCCGCCGCCATCGACGCCGCCGAACGATACGTGCACGTCGAGTACTACATCGCGAGCTGGGACAAGACCACGGGGGTCTTCTTCACCGCGATGGAGAATGCCGTGTCACGCGGGGTCACCGTGCGCCTGCTCGCCGATCACATCGCGTCGCGGAAGGTCGCGAATGCCGAGCAGACGTTCGCCGAACTCGACAGAATCGGTGTGAAGTGGTCGTGGATGCTGCCGGTGCAGCCCCTCAAACGCAAGTATCAGCGCCCGGACCTGCGCAACCACCGCAAGCTCGTCGTGGTGGACGGGCACATCGCGTTCATCGGTTCCCAGAACCTCATCGACCGCACGTACAACGCGCCGAAGAACATCAGCCGCGGCCTGAAATGGCAGGAGCTGGTGTCACGCGTCGACGGTCCCGCTGTCGCCCAGATCGACGCTGTCTTCCTCTCCGATTGGCTCATCGAGACGGGGGATCTGCTCGAAGACGAGACGGTTCCAGCAGCGCATATCCCGGCGAGTGCGTCCGCTGACGCGCTCGTGTGCCAGCTCATTCCGAGCGGCCCGGGGTACGAGACCGAGAACAATCTGCGACTGTTCTTGTCACTGATCCACGGCGCGACAGACCGCGTCATCATCACGAGCCCCTACTTCGTCCCGGACGAGGCGATGGTCTACGCGATCACCACGGCTCGTCAGCGCGGCCTTGAAGTGCAGCTCTTCGTCTCCGAGCTCGGCGATCAGGGCATGGTCTACCACGCGCAGCGCTCGTACTACGACGCACTGCTGGAGGCCGGCGTGCGCATCTTCCTGTACCCGGCGCCGTTCATCCTCCACGCAAAGCACTTCTCCATCGACGACGACATCGCAGTGATCGGATCCAGCAACATGGACATCCGCTCATTCAGCCTCAACATGGAGGTTTCGATGATGGTGCGCGGCGCCTCATTCGTCGCCCAGATGCGTGAGGTCGAACAGGCCTACCGTGATGCCGGCCGCGAGCTCACCCTCGACGAATGGCGGCGCGAGCCGGCCAAGGCCACATTCCTGGACGGTGTCGCGAGGCTGACCTCGGCGCTGAACTAAGGCGCACCACCAGTACCGACGGTCACCGGAACCGGATGTCGTCAGAGACCGACGGCGACTTTCCGCGCCACGGGAACGCTGGGGCACCGCCGACTTCGACGTCCACTCCGAGCAGCGCACCGTCTGCATCAGTGGGGTGCGACAGACCCACGCTCGCCGTCGTGATCACGAGCAGTCGATCGACCAGCGCTACGGCGGTGGGACGAGTCGCCGGGAGCTCGATCGTCTCCAGCAGTGCACCCGACGGTGAGTAGCGGCGCACCTCGCCGGCATCCCAGACCGCGACCCAGAGCATCCCCTCGAGATCGATCGTCATCCCGTCCGGATTGCCGCCCTCGACCTCGCACACGGTGCGCCGATTCTTGAGCTGCCCGTCGGGCGCGACATCGAACGCCTCGATACTCCGGTGCGGAAGCGTGTCGATGTAGTACAGCGTCTCGCCGGTCGGGCTGAACGCGAGCCCGTTCGACACGGTCACCCCTCCAAGCCGTTCCGTGGCTGCGCCCTCGGGATCGATGCTCCACAGCGCACAGTGCGGAGCCCTGGGCATGGACTGGCTGCCGACCCAAAAGCGTCCGAACGGATCGCCACCGCCGTCGTTCATGTAGCTTCCGGCTGCGGCAATGCCTGTAGCGATCGGCGTGACCGTCCCGTCGTCCCCCACGTGCACGAAGTCACGATCGACGGCGACCGCCCACCCGGCCCCCGGCTCAGCCAGCGGAATCGGTGCACCGATCTGCGCGCCGACCTTCACCGCCGATACCGGCACGACCGTTCCCTCGACGAGAAGCCCCCGATGGAGCGATCCCGTCGCCATGTCGATCCAGGCCAGCCCTCCATCGCGGCCGTCCCACCGAGGGGACTCGGCCTGCACGTATCGCTCCCCCGAGATGATCTCGACGGTTCGTGAGGGCGTGGTGCGCGACATCAGTGTCATCCTTCAGTGGTGGTCGTACCCGATATATGGCAGACTAACTCACAATATGCATACGGCTTGCGATACTCGCGAATCAATGATGATGAAGTAGGGAATTGTTCGATGGCTCCGACGCTCCACGGCTTGATGCCGATCCTGGCCACTCCTTTCGATGAGACGGGCGCGCTCGACCGCGTGAGCCTTCGCCGCCTGGTCGAGTTCGAGCTCGCCTCCGGCGTCGACGGCGTGGCCGTCTTCGGAATGGCGAGCGAAGGATTCGCGCTCACAGGCGACGAGCGACGCGTCATCCTCGACGATGTCGTCGGCATCGTCGCAGGCCGCGTGCCCGTGATCGCCGGGGTGAACGGCACCTCGACCGCCACCTCGATCGAGCAGGCCCTTGTCGCCGAAGAGGGCGGCGCCGACGCCCTCATGGTGCTGCCGCCGTTCATGGTCAAGCCGCCGGCGGCCACCCTCGTGGACTTCTACGGCGACGTCGCGTCCGCAACATCACTGTCGATCATGGTGCAGGATGCCCCCGGCGTCACGGCCGTCACCATGCCGCCCTCGCTCATCGCTGAGCTCGCACGACTCGACGGCGTCGACTCGGTGAAGATCGAGTCGCCACCCACAGCGCCCAAGGTCGGCGCAGTCGTAGATGCCATCGGCGACGCCGACTTCGCGGTGCTCGGCGGGCAGAACGCGCAGTTCTGCCTCGAGGAGTACGCCCGGGGTGCCGTCGGCACGATGCCCGCATGCGAGTTCTCCGACCTGCTCGCTCCTGTACTCGCGCACTTCACCGCGGGGCGCGTCGAACAGGCGCGCGCAGACTTCCGTCGTATGCTCCCTCTCGTGCTGGTAGGGCTGCAGGGCGGCATCGCATGGGCGGTGCACAAGGAGGTCCTCGTCGCGCGCGGCATCATCGAGCACGCGACCGTCCGGTACCCGGCAGCGCGCCTGGATGCCGGCAGCCGTGCCGCCGTCGACCTCGTGATCGAGGAGCTCGAGCTTCCTCCCCTGCCGATCGCGATCCGCGTGTGAACCGCCGCGGCGTACTGCTGATCGGCGGCACATCAGACATTGGCCTCGCGATCGCCCGCGCCTTCGTCGAACGCGGCGACGCTGTCGTCGGAGTGGGGCTCGAGGCGTCCACCGACCCCGTCTTCGCGCAGTACATCGTCGCCGACTGCAGCCGATCGGATGCCGCGACGCAAACGGTGTCCGACGCCGAAGAGGCTCTCGGGCGGATCGACGTCGTCGTGCTCGCCGCCGCCCGCATGCCCATCGACCGAGCGGATGCCACGACCGATGAGGACTGGCGCAGCGCTTTCGCAGCAACAGTCGACTCCGCGTTCTACGTCACCCGTGCCGTGCTTCCCCGTCTGGACTCCGGCTCCTCGATCATCGCGGTGACCTCGGTCAATGCCTCGCTGGCGGCTCCCGGCGTGCCGGCGTATGCCTCGGCGAAAGCGGCCGTCGAAGGTCTCGTGCGGCAGCTCGCGCTCGAATACGGCCCCCGGGGGATCCGCGTCAATGCCGTGGCGCCAGGGAGCATCTCGGCGGCGGATACCGGCGAGAGCGAGGGCTACCCGCTCGGACGCATCGGTCGCCCGGACGAGGTGGCCGCGGTCGTGGCGTTCCTCGGATCAGACGCCGCCTCTTTCATCACCGGTGCGACGATCCCGGTCGACGGCGGTCTGTCGATCTCTTCTCCTGCGGCGTGGCTGAAGCCGTCGCTGCGCGAGCGCTGGCTCTGAGCCCTCGCCTCACCGCCGCCCCTCCGCCCGCGTTGCCGGTCGGCCGGCGGATGCCGCGGCCCGCGGGTGCCGGATCGGATGCCGGATGCCGGATGCCGGATGCCGGGAGAAAAATGCCGGTTCTCCACGTCGGAGGCCGACATTTTCCTCCCCGCATCCCCGTCGCCCGGGGTGTTCGGGGCCTACCCGCCCGTGGGTACGAACTTCACCGCGTTCGTGCGCAAGTATCCGGCGGCGCCGTTCGTGAGCGTCACAGCCCCTGACGTTCCGGCATCGAACCGACTCGTGCCGAGCAGCATCCACTGCATTCCGCCGCTCGTCTGGTTGATCTCGGTGACGATCGTGCCGTCGGCGCCGCTCACCGTGTACCGCGCGACCGGTGTGGAGTTCGAATTGTTCGGGACCCAGGCCCAGACCTCATACTCGCCGGCGGCCGGCAGATCGGGCCGCCACTCTACGCTCGCGACGCCGTTCTTGCTCGCCCGCGTCTTCGACGCGAGCCAGCCAGGTACGCTCGAGGGCGCCCAGGTTCCAGCGATCTCGGTGTAGCCCTCGTCTTCCACACCGATGATCGTCATCGGCAGCGGCGTGACTTCGACCGTTGTCGGCTTCGACTCGTTGCCGACGAAGTCGACCGTGGTGATCGTGATCGTGTGGGCGATGCCGTTGTCCAGATCGGGAACCTCGAAACCGAGATCGCGATTGTGGGCGTCGTTCGTGTTACCGAACGGTTCAGGCGTGATGAGCACACCGTCGGCGTAGACGTTGTATCCACCGAGGTCGAGCTCGCTGTTCTGGTCCCAGTAGAGAACCGCCTTGCCGTTGGCCGCCTCGGCCACGACACCGGTCGGCGGCTTCGGCGCTTGGGTGTCCTGCGGCACGACCGCAGGGACCACGGCGGACGCCTCCGATTCGTTGCCGAGCCGATCGACCGCGGTCACCGAGATCGCGTAGGTCTCGCCGCCGAGCAGTTCGTGGAACTGGAACGACGTGCGCTGCACGGGTTGCCAGGTGAGACGCTGTCCGTCGAGGTAGACGTGGTACCCCACGACGTCGGCGTCGTCGACGGCACCCCACTCGGCGGTGAACCAGTTGTCGCCGATCGGCGGCGTGCGCTCGACATCGACTTCAAGACCGGTCGGTGCCGAAGGGGCGCCGGCCTCGGGTGCCGCAGCGACGAACTTCACGGCGTCTGCCCGCATGATCCCGGTCACACCGTAGTCCTTGCCGAACTCCACGTAGGAGTCGGCGGAGTCGCCCTCGCCGAGGGCGAAGTTGCCGAGCCGGACCCATCGCGCCGTCGGCACGCTCGCATCGATCGTGACATCGGTGCGTTCGCCACCGGAGACGACGGTGTAGCGGGCATCCGATGGGTTCTCCCCACGCGGTGCGACCCAGGCGTATACGTCGTAGGTTCCGGCATCCAGCTCCGGCGTCCAGCGTGCGGTCGCGCTCGAGGCGCTCGCATACCTGGTGCTGCTGCCGCGCCAGCCGGTGATCGCCGTCGACCCACCCCACGTACCGGTCTCCGAGTATCCGGCGCCGCCGTCTTCGACGACCACCGCCGGCAGGAACTTCACGGCATCGGCACGCAGCACCCCGCTGCCGGCGGCATCACCGGCCACCGCAACGCCTTGGCCCTGACCTGGCGTGAAGTCATGAACTCCGAGGCTCACCCATTGCTGCCCCGCCCCGCGTTGATCGACCACGACATCGACGCCTCCGCTGTCGTTCGTGACCGTGTATCGTGCCGCCGAGTGCCCGGTCTGCAGGATGTTCGCGTTCCAGACGAAGACCTCGTACGAGCCGGCTTCAGTGAGCGCCGGCGTCCACGAGGCCGTCGCGCCCGCACCGTCAGCACGGCGCACCGACTTGTCCTGAGCACCGAATGCCACCTGACGACCGTCCGTCAGCTCATCGGCCCACTGCCCTGATTCGACGTACCCGGCATCGCCGTTGTCGACGATGAGCTGAGCGGCCGACGCATCCGCTCCGCTCTCGACCGGTGCGAAGTAGCGGAAGTAGTCCCACGTCGTCTCACCGGGCAGGTTCGTCTCATCGACGGGTGCGGTGTAGCCGAGTGTCGTCAACCAGATGTTCTGGATACCGTGCGGTCCGGCCTTCGGCAGCACGTTCATCAGCACGCCGTCCGTGAAGAAGCGCACCTCGGTGGGCGTCCACTCGAAACCGTAGTTGTGGTACTCGAGCGCGGAGTTCGCCTGGGTGATGAGCTTGCCCTGGTTGCCGACGTGCTCGGGCACGAACCAGTGCGAGTGGTACGCGAGCTTGTCCGGCGCATGCGAATCGACCTCGAAGCCGTCAATCTCGTTGATGCGATTGTGCGGCCCGCGATAATCGGGCACATCGGGGATGTACGCCGAGAGCCCGGTGGTCCAGAATGCGGAATGGAAGCCCTGGTCGCCCCAGAGCTTCGCCCGCGTCTCGTAGTAGCCGTAGCCGAACCAGCGATTCGAGACCACCCCACCGCACGTGTAATCCTCGCCGTTGGCCTGCTCGGCCTTGATGGCGATATGCAGCAGGCCGTCGCTGACGCTCACATTGTCCGGCTGATTCGAGCACTCGGCCTTCTCCCCCTCTCGATAGAACCACTCGCTCTCATCGAGTCCGGTGCCATCGTCGTTCACGCCGTCGAACTCGTCGGCCCATGCCAGCTGATAGCCGGGCGGAGCATTCGAAGGCGATGGCTCTTCGACAGCGACGGCAGGGTTGCCGCCGGGGGCGGCGACCAGCAGAGCGCCGGCGACGGCAAAAGCCGCGGACAGCCCGACGAGGCGTCGCGAACGGACGGGGAAACAGGTTCGATCTCGTGCCATGACAATGCTCCTTTGCACTGCTGCGGATACTTTTGAGGCACCCCGATCGCCGCCCGCCCGCGGTTCCCCGCAGACGGTCGGCGTCGAGACGTTATGAGTTCGCGTCGAGCAGGTCCTGCACTTCCTTCTTCAGGGAGTTGAGGCCGGATTGCACGTCACCCTGACCGGCGAGGATGTTCGCGACACCTGCGCCGATCGCGGTGTCGATCTGCGCCGTCACTGCGACGCGGTCCCAGGCTGCACCGCGAGCATGCTCGGACACCTCTGTACGGAACGCGGTCTGGAACTTGTCGGCGGCGAGCGCCGGGATCTGGTCGGCGACCTTCTTGGATGCCGGCGCCACCGCAGATCGTTCGTAGAGGTCCGTCGCGGACTTGACGTCTGTCAAGGCATAGAGGATGAACTCGCGGCTGGTGACCTCGCCCTCCCCTGCAGTCGCGAAGAGCCCGCCACCCCAGGCACGGTTGTACGACTCATTGCCGTTGGCGGTCGGTCGCGCGATCGCGCCGATGTTGTCGATGATGTTCTGCGCAGCGCCGTTCGTCACGACGAACGTGGAGGCGAGCGGGGCGTCGTCGTAGAGCGCCGCCCTTCCGCTCGCGAACAGGATGCGCGCATCGCTGCGCGCGACGTTCGTCTGCGTGAGCCCGGCGTCCTGCAGCGACTTGTACCAGGTGATCGCCTCGACGCTCTCTTCGTCACCGATGGTGCATTCGAAGTCATCGGTGACGACCTCGCTCCCGAAGCCCCACATCCAGTGGGCGGCATCCTTCAGATCGGGGTTCTTCGTCACCGCGGCATACGGGATCAACGACGGGTCCTGCGTCTTGATCTTCTCGAGCGCGGTGGCGAACTCCTCCACGGTCATACCGGACTTGATGCCGACGCTCTTCGCGATCTCCCCGTTGGTGATGATGCCGATGCCGGCTGCGGTCAGCGGAAGCACGAGCAGCTTGCCGTCCATCGTGTAGGCATCGAGCACGCCCTGCGGGATCTCGAGGTCTTCGGCCAGGTCGGTGAGGTCGGCGAGGATGTTCATCGGCGTCAGCACCTGCCATCCGCCAGACTGCCCGACACCCATGAGGTTGCCCGATCGGCCGGTGAGTGCCAGCTGCGTCGCGGCCTGGTCGTACGGGTAGACGACCGGAGCGACGGTCACGTCGTTCGCCTTGGAGAAGTTGTCGAGGATCGCCTGCCACGCGGGCTTCAGAGCTTCTTCGCCCAATGAGTTGCCGTAGAAGTTGATCGTCTTGGCTTCTGTGGCGGCGTTCGCGCCGGCACCGGTGCCTGCTCCCGGCGCGGCGGGAGTTGCGCAGCCGGCGAGCGTGAGGACGCCGAATGCGGCGAGCGCGGTACTCCCGCCGAGGAAGGCGCGGCGGCTGAGTTGCGCGGTCGAGATGTTCATGGAAACTGCTCCTTCGTCGAGATGATCGGGTCGAGGTGGTTCGGTGGAGCTTCGCTATCCCTTGACCGCCCCCGACGCGAGGCCGGAGACGAAGTAGCGCTGGAGGATGATGAAGATGATGACGAGCGGCAACGATGTGACGAGGGATGCCGCCATGAGCGCCGGCCAATCGGCCGTTCCCTCACGGATGAACGCCTGAGTCAGGCCGGCGGGCAGGGTCTGCTTGTCCGGACCGGCGAGTGTGAGCGCGAAGAGCAGATCGCTCCAGCCGCGCATGAATGCGAACATCGCTGCCGTGATGATTCCCGGCACGACGAGCGGGAACACGATCCTGAACATCGTCCCTATGCGGGAGAGCCCGTCGACCTTCGCCGCCTCGAGGATGTCATCGGGAAGAGCATCCATGATGCCCTTCAAGAGGAACACCACCAGGGGCAGCGTGAAGGTCGTGAACGAGATGATCAGAGCCGTGTACGTGTAGAGCAGCCCGGCCGAGCTCAGCATCAGGTACAGCGAGATGAGAAGAAGCGCACCGGGGATGAGCTGCCCGATGAGGAACATGAACATCATCGCGTTGCGCCCGCGGTAGCGGAACTTCGAGAGCGAGTACGCCATGAAGCCGCCGACGATGACCGCCAGGAGCGCCGTCCCGCTCGAGACGATGACACTGTTCACGAGGCTCTTCAGCAGAGCGTCGTTCTGGAAGAACCCGACGAAGTTCTCGAGGGTCGGGTTGACCGGGAACAGCGGCCGATCGAGGGAGAAGACGTCTTCTTTCCTCGTGATCGCCGTCGCGATCAGCCAGTAGATCGGCAGCAGCCCGAAGAGGACCAGCAGCGTCAGGCCGACTCGCCCTGGAATCGACAGGCTTGGACGGGTGATCGCCTCACCGACGTCACGACTACGACTCATCACTTCTCCAGCCGTCGGTTGAGGAACAGATATCCGCTCGAGATGATCGCGAGCAGAACCAGCCAGAGCACTCCCATGGCGGATGCCTTGCCGAGCTCATAGCTGCCGAATGCGAGCTGGTAGAGGCTGAGAGCAAGGGTCGTGGTGGAGTCGCCTGGCCCGCCACCGGTCATCACGAAGATCGTGTCGAAGTTGCCGAAGTTGTAGATGAACTCGAGCACGGCCACGAGGGTGACAGGACCGACGATGTGGGGCAGTGAGATGTAGCGGAATCGCTGTGACCGGGTGGCACCGTCGATCGTCGCGGCCTCGATCTGCTCGCTCGGCAGGGTCTGCAGTACCGCGAGTGCGACGACCATGATCCAGGGGAACGAGTGCCATGTCTTCGCGATCACGACGGCAGCCATGGCTCCGGCAGGATTGCCGAGCATGCTGACCTCCGGCAGCCCGACCATCGAGAGCAGGTGGTTGAGGACGCCATAGCTGTCGTTGAAGATCCATGCCCAGAGGAAGGAGACGACCACACCGGGGAGCAGCCACGGAAGCATGAGCGCTCCACGGAGGATCGTGCGTCCGCGGATGCGCGCGTTCAGAAGGATTGCGAGAGCAACGCCGAGGATCAAGGGGAAGATCGTGGAGAGCGAGGAGAAGACGAGGGTGGTACCCAGACGTTCTGCGAACTCACCGAAGATGGATGTGTAGTTGCCGAATCCGACGAAGGTGCGCTCCGGTCTCAGCAGGGACTGATCGTAGAGGCTCGTACCGATGCTCGAGACGAGCGGGTAGATCGCGATCACGAGGAAGAGGAGGACCGCGGGGAGCGCGATCATGAAACCGAACGTGCGGTCCTTCGCACCGAGGGTCGACCGCCGCCCCGAGCGCGGCTCGACCCGCTCGCTTGTCGCGGGCCGGTCAAGGGTGGCTTGCTGCATTGCGTGTGCTTTCCAGTCAGTGGGCGGCCTGCTTCCAGGCCTTGTGCGTCGTCGTCACAATCGTCGACGTTGACGTGGGGCCAGTAAATCACAATGCGGATCTGAAATCCACAAAATGCATAACTAACCCACATTTGTGTTGCTCGCCGCAACTTCTCTCATTAGGATGACTGGCAGCGGCGACGAGCCGCAGCGTCACAGGGTGCGGTGTCAGCCTGGAGAAGGAGTCACGATGGCATCCGAATCGGTAGGCGGCACCCAGACCGTCGAGAGGGCGATGTCGTTGCTCGCGTGCTTCACCGAAGAGTCAGGTGAACTGCGCGTCTCCGAGCTCTGCACTCTCACCGGGCTCGGCCAGTCCACCGTGTCGCGCATGATGTCGGCGCTGGATCGCATGAAGTTCGTCATCCAGGACGACCGCACCGGCCTCTACCGGCTCGGCCCGGCCGCCGTGTCCCTCGGCACGATCGCTCTGAACGGCTCTCCTATCTTCCGAGCATCACGGCAGATCGCGCAGAACCTCGCGCACCGACTCGACATCGGCGTGAATGTCGCCGAACTCAGTGGGTTCACACTCACCTATCTGTGCAACTTCGAAGGCGCACTCGCTCCGAAGTCGTTCGCGATGGCCGGCCGCACCGGTCCGCTGCACGCCACCGGCCTGGGCAAGGCACTGCTGTCGGGCATGTCGGAGGCCAAGGTGGACGAATACTTCGATCTCGCTCCCCAGCGGTTCACACCGCACACCATCGTCGATCGCGAAGCCATGCAGGTCGCACTGGATGACACCCGTAGCCGTGGTTATGCGACCGAGATCGAAGAGCTCGCGTTCGGCCGCGCGTGCATCGCCGCGCCCATCCGCACCAAGGGCGGCGAGATCGTCGCCGGCCTCTCGGCGAGCGGGCCCCTGTCAGTGCTCGACCTGCAGGCACCGCACCAGGAGCTCGCGCTGCAGATCATCGAAGCGGCAGACGAGATCTCCGTCGCCCTCGGCTACAGCCCCTCCCACTCCGCGACGGCGTTCGCGGCAATCTGACCCCTGTGCTGCGGCATCCGCCGACGGCATCCCGATCCCCCGAGTCACCGGAGACACTGTGAGAATCGCGCGCGTCCAGACATTCCCGCTCTTCCTGTCGAAGGAGGATGCCGACAACTCCTACGCGGGCGAGGCGGCGGTCGAGCACCGCGGTTACATGCTCCGGCCGCCGTGGCGGAGCCTCTACTCCCCCGGCTACGAGACGCTCGTCGTGAAGATCGAGACCGACGACGGCCTGGTCGGGTGGGGCGAGGCCCTCGCCCCCGTCGCTCCTGCCGTCGCCGCGGCGATCGTCGACAACCTCCTCACGCCCCTCATCATCGGCGAAGACCCTCGCTCTGTGCGCACCCTCTGGCATCGGATGTCGGAGTCCATGCGTGAACGCGGGCACCTCACCGGCCACCAGGCCGATGCCATGGCCGCCGTCGACATCGCCCTGTGGGATCTCTGGGGGAAGGCGACCGGGCTCTCGGTGTCCGAGCTCGCGGGCGGACGGTTCGCCGAAGTCCTGCCGACCTATGTGTCGGGAGTGCGGGGTGTCGACGATGCTCAGATCGCAGAGCGCACAGCGGTACTCGTCGAGGCGGGCGTGCGCCGCTTCAAGATGCACCTCGGCACAGACCTCCGCACCGACCTCGCCACCTACGACGCCGTCCGCGATGTGCACCCCGACCTGCAGGTGGGACTCGACGCGCACTGGAGCTATCGTCTCGGCGAGGCGATGGCCCTCGGCCGCGAACTCGACAGACGACACGCCTGGTTCTTCGAAGCACCGCTCGCGCCCGAAGACGTCGAAGGGCACCGCGACCTCGCGGCATCTCTTGACACCCCCATCGCGGTCGGCGAGGCGATGCGCAGCAGGTTCGAGTTCACGGACTGGCTGACCCGCCGAGCGGTCGGCCTCACGCAGCCGGACATCGGACGCACCGGCATCACCGAGGGGCTCGCGATCGCGGCTGTCGCCGATGCCTTCCACACCCAGGTAGCGCCCCACCACTCCGCCGCCTTCGGGATCGCGATGGCTGCCGGCGTGCACGTGGCCGCGAGCTCTGCATCGCTCCTGGCGTTCGAGTACCAGCCGCTCACCCTCCCTGTCGCGAATCGTCTCCTCACGACGCCTCTCGAGGTGCGGCCCAACGGCGACTTCGTGGTGCCGACCGGCCCCGGTCTCGGCGTCGACGTCGACGAGGCCTTCATCCAGCAGTACCTGGTGCACTGACCCGTGCAGCAGCACCCCGAGGAACTGACGGAGTACTCGCTGACGGCGCTCCTGACGCCGCCGGAGCCACCGGCGGAACCCGTCGACTTCGACGAGTTCTGGCAGCAGACCTTCAACGAATTCGGCACGGGCACCGTGGGCTGGGAAGTCGTGCGCGACTTCCCAGCCACCGAAACGCATCAGGTGGCGGAGGTGCGATTCGCTTCTTCTGCTGACGAGCTCGCCACCGCGTATCTGATGATTCCGCACGCTTCGGATGCCGTCCGCCGCGGCCTTGTGGTCGGACATGGATACGGAGGTCGCGCCGGCCCGGATCTCGATCAGGTCCCCGCTGACACCGCCGCGATCTTCCCCTGCGCGCCCGGCACGAACGCGCACACCCCCAGCCGCTTCCCTGCGCTTCCCGACGAACACGTGCTGGCAGGGATCGCGCACCGCGGCACCTACTCGCACCGCTTCGCTGCCGCCGACATCTGGCGCGCCGCGACGGTGCTGCTCGATGCCGTTCCTGCGGTGTCCGGCGCACTCGACCTCAGCGGCAGCAGCTTCGGCGGCGGTATCGGCGCGATGGCGCTCCCCTGGGATTCCCGTTTCCGCCGCGCCGCACTCGATGTGCCGAGCTTCGGCGACCATCGGGTGCGTCTCAGTCGCCGCTGCACCGGCAGCGGCGAGGCGGTGCGCCAGCACGTGCGACGGCACCCCGAGGTGCGCTCCGTCCTGGACTACTTCGATGCTGCGATCGCCGCGCGGCGCATCCGCATCCCTGTACAGGTGAGCCCTGCGATACTCGACCCCGCAGTCGACCCTCGTGGACAGTTCGCGGTCTACCACGCGCTCCGCTGCCCCAAGCGACTCCGGGCGCGGGCGAACGGACACCTCGACGGGCCGATCGCCGACAGGACCGTTCAGCTGATGCTGCAGGACACCGCCGATTTCTTCGCGCTCCCGGAAGGCCGCTTGCAGTCAGTGCTCACCACGTCTGAATGAGCTCAGCGAGTATCGAGGACCGCGCCGCCGGTATCCGACATACGATGACGAAGTGAATGCGAAACTCAGACGGTTGTGGGCGGCCCTCGCGGGGCTGATCAGCGCGGCCGCTGGCTTCGCCCTCGCCGAATTGGGCGCCCTGGTCGTCGCACCTCAGAGCAGCCCGCTCCTCGCGGTCGGCTCTCTGATCATCGACCTCTCGCCCCCGGCGGTGAAGGATGCCGTGATCGCCCTGTTCGGCACGAACGACAAGGTCTTCCTCCTCGTGCTGCTCGGGATCGTCCTCGTGATCGCTGCCGCCGGCGCCGGCATGCTCGAGTTCCGGACTCCGCCCTGGGGCACCGTCGTCCTCCTGCTCCTGGGTGGGGTCGCAACCGTGGCGGTCGTCAGCAGAGCGCAGTCGAGTGCCCTCTGGGCCCTCCCGGCGATCATCGGGACGATCGGCGCCTGCCTCCTGCTCCGGCTCGCCATCCGGCGTCTTCACGACTGGTCGGAGACGGCTGCGACGATGCACGGCGAGTCCTCGGAGCCGGGGGTCGCCCCTACCCGCCGGAGCTTCCTGCTCCTGCTGGGCGGATCGGCAGCCGTCGCTGTCGTCGTGGGCGTCGGAGCGCGTATCGCCAATGCCGCAAGCGTCGCAGTCACCACCGTGCGCGAGGCGATCTCGTTGCCCAAGCCCACGACGACTGCAGCGCCGATTCCGGCGGGTTCCTCGCTCGATATCGAAGGACTGTCGCCCCTCATCACCCCGAACGACGACTTCTATCGGATCGACACCGCACTGCAGGTTCCCGCCATCGACCCGAGCACGTGGCGCCTGCGAGTGACCGGGATGGTCGAGAACGAGCTCGAGATCTCCTTCGACGAACTTCTGGCGCTTCCCCTCACCGAGACGATCATCACGCTCATGTGCGTGTCGAACGAGGTCGGTGGAGATCTCATCGGCAACGCCGTCTGGCTGGGATACCCGATCCGCGAACTGCTGGCCGAGGCGAAGCCGCAGAGCGGTGCCGACATGGTCCTTTCGACGAGCGTTGACGGGTTCACGGCGAGCACTCCGCTCGAGATCCTCGAGGACGAGAACAGGAACAGCATCCTCGCCGTCGGCATGAACGGCGCGCCCCTGCCTGCGGAGCACGGATTCCCGGTGCGGATGGTGGTCCCGGGGTTGTACGGCTACGTCTCGGCGACGAAATGGGTCACCGAACTGAAGGTCACGACCTTCGACGACGATGCCGCGTACTGGACTCATCGCGGGTGGTCCGAGAAGGGGCCCATCAAGATCGGGTCGCGCATCGACGTCCCCTCGAACCGAGCGAGCGTGGAGGCGGGAACCGTCGCAATCGCAGGAGTCGCGTGGGCGCAGCACACGGGCATCCGAGGTGTCGAAGTCAGAGTCGACGGCGGTCCGTGGGAACCTGCACGCCTCGCGGCACCGATCTCCTCGGACACCTGGGTCCAATGGGTGCACGAGTGGGATGCGACTCCCGATGACCACGTGCTCGAGGCTCGCGCGACGGACACGACGGGAGAACGGCAGAGCGGGACGCCCGTCCCCGTCGTGCCCGACGGCGCGGAGGGATGGCATGCCGTCCCTGTGACCGTGCGCTGAGACCGTCTCGGCCTCTCGTCGGCGAAACCTGGATGCTGTCGCGGCAGCGCGAACCCGAACCGCCCCGCGCATCAGATCCTGGTTACGCTGGAATGCGGAGCGGCAGATCCTTCGGTCCGTTCCCCATGCTCCGAACGAGAGGAGGGCGCGGATGTCGCCCCAGAACTTCGACGCACTCACGGCGGACGATCTGCGCGAGGCCGGCAGCATGAAGTGGACGATGTTCCCCGACATGGTCGGCGCGTTCGTCGCAGAGATGGACTTCGGCGTCGCACCGGCGGTGAAGGATGCCGTGAACTCGGCGATGGAGCGCGGCCTCACCGGCTACCTCCCCTCCCATCTCGCCGATGACCTCGCACAGGCGACGTCGACTTGGTACCGCGATTCCTACGGCTGGGGCGTTCCGGCGGCGCGCGTGCATCATGTTCCCGACGTCATCGCGGCGTTCGAGTTCGCGATCGAGCAGTTCACGAGCCCCGGTGCCGCAGTCATCGTTCCGACGCCGGCGTACATGCCGTTCCTGATGGTGCCGCAGATGCACGGGCGCCGGGTCATCGAGGTGCCGAGCATCGAGATCGACGGCCGCTGGCAAGTCGACCACGATGCGGTGACCGCGGCCTTCGCCGATGGAGGCGAACTGTTCGTCCTGTGCAACCCGCACAACCCGCTCGGCACTGTATCGACGCGGGAAGAACTCGAGCGCATCTCCGAGACCGTCGCCGCCGCGAGCGGACGAGTGTTCTCCGACGAGATCCACGCGCCGCTGGTCTACGCCCCCGCCCAGCACATCCCCTACGCCTCGATCTCCGACATCGCCGCAGGTCACACCATCACCGCGGCATCCGCGTCCAAGGCCTGGAACCTCGCAGGGCTCAAGTGCGCGCAGATCATCCTCTCCAACGACGACGACGCCCTGATGTGGGAGAGCGCCGGCGGGTGGGTCGGTCACGGCACCTCCACGCTCGGGGCGGTCGCGAACATCGGCGCCTATGCCGGTGGCGGTGACTGGCTGCGGGAGGTCGTCGACTACCTCGACGGCAACCGTCGCCTGATGGCCGAACTCGTCGCAGAGCACCTTCCCGATGTTCGGATGACGACGCCCGAGGGCACCTACATCGCGATGCTGGACTTCCGCGGCACCGGTCTCACCGGCGACCTCGGCACGTGGTTCCGCGAGAACGCCGGGGTGGCGATGACCGATGGCGCGGCGTGCGGTGTCGCAGCGGTGGGTTTCACGCGCTTCGTCTTCGCGATGCCGCGACCGCTGATCACCGAGGCGATCATGCGGATCGCCTCAGCTCTGACAGAACGCGCAGCGCTGACGTCAGCCGTCTCCTCGCACTGACCGAGACGCTGCGAGAGACACCAGCACAGCGGAAGGGTGGGTATCCATGACGACGCGACGCCTCCTGAGCGCGGCCGCTCTGCTCCTCGCTGCTGCTGCTTTCGCAGCCTGCACCGTCAGCGACGGCCCCGTGGGACCGACCTCATCCGAGACGACGCCCGCGATCCCGGCAGCACCCGAGACACCGACAGCGTCCTTGGCCGTCGGCGGGCTCGAGGCCCCGTGGTCCGTGGCGTTCCATGACACGACCGCGCTGGTGAGCGAGCGGGACTCGGCGCGCATCCTCGAGCTCGACGGCGCTGGAGGCTCGCGGGAGGTCGCAGTGATCCAAGGCGTCGTCCCCGGCGGAGAAGGCGGGCTCCTCGGCATCGCGGTTCACGACGATCAGCTCTATGCGTATTACACGGCCGGCGACGAGAATCGCATCGAGCGCTTCTCGCTCATCGGAGAGCCGGGTTCATTGAGCCTCGGCGCTCCCGAGACGGTGTTCGACGGCATCCCATCGGCGAGCAATCACAACGGCGGCCGCATCGCCTTCGGCCCAGATGACATGCTGTACGCGACGACCGGCGACGCAGGGAACCCGCAGAACGCCCAGAACCTCGAGAGCTCCGCGGGCAAGATCCTCCGCCTCACGCCCGACGGCGGGATCCCGCAGGACAACCCGTTCCCCGGTTCACCCGTGTACAGCTATGGTCACCGCAACCCCCAGGGCATCGCCTGGGATGCGGCCGGCGCCCTCTACGCCAGCGAATTCGGACAGAACACCTGGGACGAGCTCAATGTGATCGAACCGGGCGGCAACTACGGTTGGCCCGAGGTCGAGGGCATCGCCGGGCAGGACGGCTTCATCGATCCGGTGCAGCAGTGGGCACCGCACGATGCCAGCCCCAGCGGCATCGCCGTCGCCGGTGACGTCATCCTCATCGCGAACCTTCGCGGAGAGCGTCTTCGCGAAGTGCCGCTCTCCGATCTGACCGCTTCCACCGAGCACCTGATCGCCGAGTACGGACGCCTCCGCGACGTCGTCGTCGCCCCCGACGGGTCGACCTGGGTCGTGACGAACAACACCGACGGACGCGGCGATCCTGGACCGGACGACGACCGGATCCTCAGGGTCGTCGTCGGCTGATCCTCTACAACCAGCCCTTCTTCTTGAACACGACATAGAGCCCCACTCCCATGGCGAGCATGGCTCCGACGGCCATCGGGTACCCGAATGTCCAGTCGAGTTCGGGCATGACGGTGAAGTTCATCCCGTAGATCGTTCCGATCAGCGTGGGGGCGAACAGGATCGCCGCCCACCCCGAGATCTTCTTCACCTCATCGTTCTGACGGATGCTCAGCTCTGTCATCCGACGCATCTCCTCGTTCTGGCGCCGCGCGACGATGGTCGATTCCACCGTGAGAGCGTTGTCGAGCACCGTCCGGAACGTCGTCGCCCGATCAGCGATGCGCAAGACGTGATCGAGTACATCGCGGAGGTACTGCTGGAGTTCCACTTCGACCTGATACTTCTCGGATCCACGCTGCAGTGCCTCCAGCATCCCCGCGAGCGGCTGCGTCGCACGCTGGAAATCGATCACCTCGCGCGCGAGCTTGTAGATGCGCTCCGTGGCATCTGCATCTTCGACGAACAGTTGACTCTCGATCTCGTCGATGTCGTTCTCGAGCCCGGCGAGGACCGGCGCGTACTCGTCGACGACCTCGTCGAGAATCGCGTACAGCACTGCTTCCGGGCCGCGCGCCAGCAACGGTTGATCGTGCTCGAGCCTGGCCCGCACGCGCGCGAGGTCCGGGGATTCGGCATGGCGGATCGTGACGACGAAGTCGGGACCGGCGACCACGTGCACCTCACCGAACTCGACCTCCTCGACATCGTCGAGATAGCGGGCGGGTCGCAGCACCATGAAGAGCACGTCTCCGTACCGCTCGAGTTTCGGACGCTGGTGACCGGCCAGCGCATCCTCTACGACGAGATCGTGGAGTCCCAATTCGTCCGCAACCTCTCGCACCTCCTGCTCGCTGGGGCGGTACAGGCCGATCCACCCCATTCCGCCACGCTCGCGCATGGTCTCGAAGGTCTCGCTGAGAGTCCGTGGATTCTCCGTGCGGACGCCGCTCACATAGATGCCGTTGTCGATGATGGCCATCGAAGTACCTCAGTCCTGGATCATCGGGAGGGGCATCGTGCTGGTGTCGAGCAGTTCGTTCCCGTCCTGCTCGGCGACGAGTTCCTTGGCCTCGGCCTTCGTCTCCACGCTCGGGAACGAACCCTTCAACGGGCGCTTCGCCGTCTCCTTCATCGACAGCATCGCCACGCCGCCGAGCGCCGCGAAGAACATGATGTAGAACGCGGGCATGTAGGTGTTGCCGGTGAGGTCGATCAGTGCCTGGCTGAACAACGGAGTCGTGCCCCCGAAAAGCGACACCGCGACGTTGTACGCGATCGCCATCGCGCCGAACCTCGATGCTGTGGGGAACAGTGCGGGAAGCGCGGATGCCGAGATCGCGACATAGAACGCGACCGGAATGGCCACCATCACCAAGGCGATGAAGACCGCCCACTCCTGACCGATCTGCATCACCGCGAACGCGGGCACCATCAGCACGATCGTGGAGATCACCGCGATCGCATAGACGGGCCTGCGGCCGATGCGGTCGGACAGCTTTCCGATGAGGGGCAGGCAGGCGCTCATCACCACCAGCACCGGCACGGTGGCGACCGCGGCCATCAGATTGGAGACGCCGACCTCGGTCTCGAGATACGTCGGCATGTAACTGGTCAGCGCATAACCCGCGGTGTTGGTCGCCGAAACCAGGGCGATGCCGATCAGCACCTCGCGCCAGTGGTGGCGGAAGATGCCGATGATGCCCTGGCGCGCGAGCGGGTCGTCCGGATTGCCCTCCCGCTCCTCCTCGGGCTCGGCCTCGAACGCCGGAGTCTCCGGGATCTTCAGACGGAACCAGATCGCCACTACACCGAGTGGGATCGCGATGAGGAACGGGATCCTCCACCCGAACTCCGTCATCGCGTCCGGCCCCGCGCTCGCCTCTGCGATCCAGGTGGTCAGGGCGACGACCGATGCACCTGCGGCGAAGCCGATGTAGGAGCCGACGTCGAGGAACGATGACCAGTAGCCGCGCGAGCGGTCGGGGGAGAACTCGGAGACGTAGGTGGTCGCACCGGCGTACTCGCCTCCGGTGGAGAAGCCCTGCACCATCTTCAGAAGATAGAGCGGCGCGATGGCCCAGAGGCCGATCTGCGCCGAGGTCGGGAGCACGCCGATGAGCGCGGTCGCGATCGCCATCATGGCCATCGTGAAGAACAGCACCTTCTGGCGCCCGATCCTGTCGCCGAGCGGCCCGAGCACCAGCCCACCGAGCGGCCGCACCAGGAACGAGATCGCGAACCCGAACAGGGTCAGCAGCAGGCCCAGCCCGCCGGGTGCATCACCCGTGAAGACGGTCGTCAAGGTGACGGCGAGGTAGCCGTAGACGCCGAAGTCGAACCACTCCATGAAGTTGCCGACCACGGTTCCTGTGATCGCCGTGCGCAACTTCGACTTCTTCACGACGAGCACGTCGTCGACTTCGAGCCTTCTGCGGCGCACGAGCGCTTTCTTGCCGCGCCGCGCACGTCGCTGGGGATCGGATGCTGAAGATCCGCTCGCGTCGGAGGCAGGAGTGGTGTTCGACATGGGTGATCCCTTCGGCCCTTGTCCGGTCGAACAAGACCGTGTGGCCCTGACCGCCGACTTCGATGCTTTCACGATACTCACCGGCCGATTCCTCGACGGCAGCTCGCGCGGCGTTGCCGCCTATCGCGCCCGACAGCGCGGTGGGCCCGCAGTGCCACGGAACCCGGCTGCAGGTCGGTACCTGGGGAGGACGCGCACCCCGACGCCCGTCCGTAGCGTTGAAGACATGATCACAGCAGAAGGCCTCACGAAGAGGTTCGGAGACAAGACCGCAGTGCAGGACATCTCGTTCACCGTGCAGCCGGGTACCGTCACCGGCTTCCTCGGTCCGAACGGCGCCGGCAAATCCACCACGATGCGGATGATCGTGGGCCTCGACAAGCCCACCTCGGGCCGGACGACGGTGAACGGGAAGGAGTACCGACGCCTGCGCGCACCACTCACCGAAGTCGGTGTGCTCCTCGACGCGAAGGCCGTGCACACCGGCCGCACCGCCAGGAATCACTTGCGGGCGATGGCAGCCACACACGGCATCCCCGCCTCGCGGGTCGACGAGGTCATCGATCTCGCCGGGATCGGCTCCGTCTCCCGCAAGCGCGCGGGCAAGTTCTCACTCGGTATGGGTCAGCGTCTCGGCATCGCTTCGGCGCTGCTCGGCGACCCGCACACGCTCATCCTCGACGAGCCGGTCAACGGCCTCGACCCTGAGGGTGTGCGCTGGGTGCGCCAGTTCGTCCGCTTCGCCGCATCCGAAGGCCGCACAGTGCTGCTTTCCAGCCATCTCATGAGCGAGATGGCCCAGACAGCCGACCACGTGATCGTCATGGGTCGGGGTCAGGTGCTGGCGGATGCTCCGCTGGACGAACTCGTCCGGGCGTGGACCACCACCACTGTTCGCGTGCGGAGCCCGCGGGTGGCCGACCTCGCCTCCGCCGTGGCCGGCGCCGACGTCGAGATCGTCAGCACCAGTCCGGAATCGCTCGAGATCGTCGGTCTCCCGGCATCCCGTATCGGCGATATCGCCGCTGACCGCGGCATCCCCCTGCACGAGCTGACACCGACCAACGGGTCGCTCGAGGACGCGTACCTCGCTCTCACCGGCGAATCGGTCGAGTACCGTTCCGCCGAATATCCCGCAAAGGAACTCGCATGACAACCACAGCCGCACCGGCGATGCGCGCACGAACTGCCTCGCCGTACCGCCTCGCCTTCCCGCGCCAACTGCGCAGCGAATGGATCAAGCTCTCGACCCTCCGCTCCACCTGGTGGTCGATCGGCATCACAGCCGTCATCACAGTCGGTGTCGCGTTGCTGATCGCACAGTCGATGGACGTTCCCGGCTTCGAGCCGATCCAGGCCGTCGTATCCCCTGTCCAGTTCACGATGCTGCTCGCCGGCATCCTCGGAGTCATCTCCGTCACCGGGGAGTATTCCACCGGGATGATCCGCTCGACGTTGTCTGCCAACCCGGTGCGCGGCTCAGTGCTCGCGGCGAAGGCGATCGTCGTCGGAGTGTTCCTGTTCGTCGCTTCGGTGGTCATCTCGCTCGCGGCAGCACTCGCGGTGTCGCCGATCTTCGCGTCCAGGGACATGCCGTTCCCCTGGGACACTCCTGCGGACTCGTTCCTTCCGATCCTCGCAGCGGCCGTCGCCATGGCGGTGTTCGCGCTGATCGGCGTCGCCTTCGGCTTCATCCTGCGCTCCGGCGCCGGCGCCATCGCGGCGACCGTCGGGCTGCTGTTCGTGCTTCCGATCGTGATGAACATCTTCGCGATGCCAGGCGACGAGTGGGCGTGGATCATCGACGTCTCCAACCACCTGCCGATGTCCGCGGCGCAGAGTGCGATCCTGCCGCAGGACGGCTGGGGGATCCCCGTAGGTGAGGCCTACCTGACGCTGGGCGCATGGGTCGCTGCCGGCATGGCGTCCGCCTGGGCGGTGCTGCGCACCCGCGACGCGTGACGCGTAGAGTCGAGGCCGTGTCGAACCCGCGCAGCCGCAGCGCCTCCCTCCACGAGGAGGAGGAGCTGCGGCTGCCGCGTACACCTGGCTTCGTCCGGCGCTTCTGGGCGCGGCATCCGATCTTCGCAGACGTCCTGATCGCACTCATCTGCCTGATCCTCTCGATCGCGCCGGCGACGAACTTCGGCACCTACCGCTCGACGCCCGACGGCGGAATGGTCCTCGTCGACCCTCCGCCTCTGGCTGCGAGCATCGTCGTCGCCGCGCTGGTGCTGAGCGCATGCGCACTGCTGCTGCGGAGACGGCAGTGGCCGCTGATCGCATTCGTCACCGCGTACATCGCAGCGGTCGGATACCTGTTCCTCTTGGAACCAGCGGGAGGTCCGCTGCTGCTGGTCGCGAGCTACTCGCTTGCGGTGTACCGATCCGCCCGCACGGCATGGACGGGGCTGGCGATCGGCATGGGCTCGCTGACCCTGATCTCGTTCGCCCTCCAGCTCACCGGGGTCATCACCCTCCAGTCCTCGTTGAACGCCATCTTCGGACAGCTCGCACTCGCCCTGATCGGCACACTCATCGGCGTGAATGTCGGCGGCCGCAAGCGGTACTTGGAGGCGGTGATCGACAGATCACGCCAGCTGCTCATCGAACGCGACCAGCAGGCTCAGCTCGCGGCATCCGCTGAGCGCGCCCGCATCGCGCGCGAGATGCACGACATCGTCTCGCACTCGCTGACCGTCATCGTCGCCCTGTCCGAGGGCGCGGCCGCCACTGGGGATCGGGAGCGTGCGAGGGATGCCGCGACCGCCGCCGCAGCGACTGCCCGCGGCGCGCTCACGGAGATGCGATCGATGCTCGGAGTACTCCGCGACGGCGCCGGCGACGTCCCCCTCGCGCCGATGGAATCGGTGGCGCCGAACGCGACCGTGGCCACCGCCCAGAATGCCGGATACCCGGTCACGCTCACGACGATCGGCGAGCCGAACGTGTCAGCGGCCGTGGGCTTCGCGGTGGGCAGAGTCGTGCAGGAGGGGATCACGAACGCCATGCGTCACGCCCGTGGCGCGACCAGGATCGCGGTGCACATCGACTACGCCAGCGACCCGATCGTCATCAGGATCGAAAACGATGGCGTGACCGACACGGCCGGGACGAGCGGTTTCGGACTTCGCGGGCTCAGCGAGCGCGTCGCACATGTGAACGGCACGATCCACTCCGGGCCCGTCGGCGAGCGCCGCTGGATGCTGCGTGCTGAGCTGCCGGGAGCATCCGAAGCGACCATCGCCGACCAGACTGAGGAGTCCGAGTGACCGACCCGATCCGCGTGCTTCTCGTCGACGACCAGGACCTCATCCGGGTCGGCTTCCGGCTTGTGCTCGAAGCAGAGCCCGACATGCTCGTCATCGGCGAGGCCGGGGATGGCGACGAGGCGATCCGACGCGCGACGGAGCTGCGGCCCGACATCGTGCTGATGGACATCCGCATGCCCGGACTCGACGGGATCGCCGCGACCGAGGCGATCGTCGCTTCGCTTCCGGACACTCGGGTCCTGGTGCTCACCACGTTCGATCTCGACGAGTACGCGTTCGGCGCGATCCGCGCCGGTGCGAGCGGATTCCTCCTCAAGGACGCGCAACGGCACGAACTGACTTCGTCGGTGCGCGCCGTACACCGCGGGGATGCCGCGCTCTCGCCACGCGTCACCCGCCGGCTCCTCGAGCATCTCGGCCCGCGCCTCCCCGCGGCGGACGACGGCTCTGGTCGTACAGCCTCTCTCACGGAGCGCGAGCGCGATGTGTTCCGGGCGATCGCCCGCGGCCTGACCAATTCGGAGATCGCCCACGAGCTGCATCTGAGCGAGTCGACGGTCAAGACGCACGTCGGACGGGTGCTGATGAAGCTCGAGGCCCGGGATCGGATCCACGCCGTCATCCTCGCGCACCGGTACGGGATGAGCTGACCATCATGGCCGGCTCACGTACGCTCAGCGTCAGATGCGGGCGGCGCGCAGCTCCGCATCGATTTCGGCCGCTGTCTGCTGAAGCGCCGGCAGCAGTTCTGCCCTGACGTCCTCAGCCGCGCCGCGCGCGGTGCTGGTCGAGACGTTGAGCGCGGCCACCACTCCCCCGAGGGCGTGCAGCGGGATCGCGATCGAACGCAGGCCCTCTTCGAGCTCGCCGTCGACCATGGACCATCCCTGTGCACGAACCCGATCGACTTCGGCGGTGAGCTCAGCACGGTCGGCGCGGGTGCGCGGCGTGTAGGCGATGAGTTCCGAAGTATCGAGCAGGGCCTCGGAATCCGTCTCGGGAAGCGCCGCAAGCAGAACTCGGCCCATGCTCGTGGCTGCGGCGGGCAGTCGTGTGCCGATGGTGATGCGCACGCTCATGATGCGCCGGGCCGCGGCGCGTGCGACATAGACGATGTCCGTGCCATCGAGGACGGCGACGGACACCGATTCCCCCATGCGGTGCGAGAGCTCATCGAGGTGCGGCTGCACGATCTCGGGCAACGACAGCGAAGACAGATACCCGTATCCCAATTCGAGCACGCGTGGAGTCAGCCCGAATCGCGCATCCGTCGTCGCACGCACGTAACCGAGCTGCTCGAGTGTGCGCAGGAACCGCCGGGCAGCAGCCCGCGGGATATCGGCGCGCCGAGCGACCTCGGCGAGCGACAGCTCGGCCGGTTCGCCGTCGAAGGCACGGATGACGGCGAGGCCTCGGGCGAGCGACTGCACGAAGTCGGCGGACGGCGTCGCGTCAGCGGCATCCGATTCAGTCACTCGACCAACCTAGCGTTCCAGCACGAGGGCGAGTCCCTGCCCGACGCCGATGCAGATCGCGACGACTGCGACGCCGCGACCACGACGGCGCAGCTCGTGTGCGGCGTGACCGACGATGCGCCCTCCGGACGCGCCGAGCGGGTGCCCGATCGCCAGCGCACCGCCGTGGATGTTCAACTTCTCGGGGTCAAGGTCGGGCCACCCGCGCAGGCAGGCGAGGGACTGCGATGCGAAGGCCTCGTTCAGCTCGACGAAGTCCACGTCGGCCCACGTACGGCCGGCACGCGCGAGGGCCTTGTTCGCGGCCTCGATCGGCGCCGTCGGGAACTCGTCCGGATCGACGCCGTGTGCACCGCGCCCGGTGATGCGCGCCAGCGGCTCGACGTCGAGCGCCCCCTCCGCGCCCAACAGGACCGCCGAAGCACCGTCGTTGATCGACGAGGAGTTCGCGGCGGTGACCGTGCCGTCGGCAGCGAACAACGCGCGCAGGGCGCCGAGCTTCTCGACGGTCGATCCGTCGCGGATGCCCTCGTCACGGGCGAGCTCGGCACCCTCGACCTGCACGATCTCCTCGGCGTAGATGCCGTCGGCCCAGGCCTTGGCGGCCAGGTCGTGCGAGCGCACGGCGAAAGCATCCTGGTCCGCACGGCTGATGCCCCAGGTCGTCGCGGTCTTCTCGGCGGCCTCGCCGTTGGAGATGGTCCAGTGCGTCGGCAGCGCCTTGTTCGTCATGCGCCAGCCGATCGCGGTGTTCCACATCGTCTGGTTACCGGTCGCCGGATACGGCTTTGCCGACTTCTCCACGACGAACGGGGCGCGGCTCATCGACTCCACGCCGCCGGCGAGGATGATCTCGGCATCCCCTGTTTCGATGGCTCGTGATCCCTGGATGACGGCCTCGACACTGGAGGCGCACAGCCTGTTCACGGTCACGCCGGTGACGGTTGTCGGGAACCCCGCCAGCAGTGCCGCCATGCGAGCCACATTGCGGTTGTCCTCGCCGGCCTGATTCGCATCGCCGAAGATCACGTCGTCGATGCGCGCGGAATCCAGGCCGACTCGCTCCACGGTGGCACGCATGACATTCGCAGCGAGATCATCGGGACGGATGCCGGCGAGCGCGCCGCCCGCACGGCCGAACGGGGTGCGCACGGCGTCATATATGAAGGTGGTGATCATGACAGCTCCAATCCGGTCAGCTCTTCCAGGGACTCGACGGTGTTGTCCCCGAACACCTCACGCACGCGGAAACCGTCCGGCGTGACGTCGAACACGGCGTGGTCGGTATAGACACGGCTCACGCAGCCGACGCCGGTGAGCGGATATGCGCACTCCGCGACCAGCTTCGATTCGCCCGTCTTCGTGAGCAGATCGGTCATCACGTACACGTCCTTTGCGCCGATCGCGAGATCCATCGCTCCACCGACGGCAGGGATCGCACCGGGTGCGCCGGTCGACCAGTTCGCGAGGTCGCCGTTCTGCGCGACCTGGAAAGCACCGAGCACGCAGACGTCGAGGTGACCCCCGCGCATCATCGCGAACGAGTCGGCGTGGTGGAAGTAGGCCGCGCCGGCCAGTGCGGTGACCGCCTGTTTGCCTGCATTGATGAGGTCGGGGTCGACGCGATCGGATGCCGGAGCCGGGCCCATCCCGAGGAGGCCGTTCTCGGTGTGCAGAATGATCTCGAGGTCGCTGGGAAGGAAGTTGGCGACGAGCGTCGGGGCGCCGATGCCGAGATTGACGAATGCCCCTTCCGGGATGTCCTGCGCGATGCGTGCGGCCAGCTCGTCGCGTGTGATTCGCGTTCTCATCGGGCCTCGTCCTCTCCGGCATCCGCCAGGGTGCGACCCTCGAGGTCGACTCCACCCACGAACACGCCATCCTGCAGCCAGTCCCGCTCGCCCACCGCTACGACACGGTCGACGAAGATGCCAGGGGTCACGACGGACTCCGGATCGAGCGTTCCCAGCTCAACGGCCTCGTCGACCTGCACGATCGTCGTGGTGGCCGCTGTCGCCATGATCGGCCCGAAGTTGCGCGCGGTCTCACGGTAGACGAGGTTTCCCCAGCGGTCGCCGCGATAGGCGCTGATGAGAGAGAAGTCGGCTTTGATCGGATACTCGAGCACGTAGCGGCGCCCATCGAGCACACGCTCTTCTTTGCCTGCGGCGAGCTGGGTGCCGACTCCGGTCGGCGAGAAGAAGGCCCCGATGCCCGCGCCCGCTGCGCGGATGCGCTCGGCGAGGTTGCCCTGGGGCACGAGTTCGAGTTCGATCTTGCCTGCGCGATACAAGTCGTCGAACACCCAGGAGTCGCTCTGCCGCGGGAACGAGCAGATGATCTTTCGGACCAGACCCTTGGCGAGAAGTGCCGCGAGCCCGACATCGCCGTTGCCGGCGTTGTTGTTCACGACCGTGAGGTCTTTGGCGCCGTGCGCAGTCAGCGCGTCTATCAACTCGACTGGCTGCCCTGCTCGGCCGAAGCCACCGATCATGACGGTCGCACCGTCGGGAATGTCGGCGACGGCGGATGCCGCGTCCGGCACGATCTTGTCGATCACAGGGCCTCCTCGCATGTGTTCGCTCTGCGAACGTGTGTTCGCTGTGCGTCCAGTATACGGTCAATCGTCTGCGGAAGGAACCGCGCCGCTGGAGACTCAGAAGCGCTCAGCCGACGCTCCCGGTCCTGAACGGAAGAGGACCGCGGCAACCTCCGCTGCGGTCCTCTCCCAGTTCACTGCACGGGCTGCCAGTTGTACTCGGGCTCAGGCCCGACCGGCAGCATCACCGGGTTCTTGGCGGAGGAATTGACATTCGTCACCTTCGGACCGATGTAGTTCACGAAGTATCCGGTGAGGATCGGAATCGAGAACGATGCCTCCTGCCAGCGCTCGCTCATCTGCTGGTAGATCTCCTCGCGTTCGTCGCCACCGACGGTGAGACTCTGGGCGTACAGCGCCTCCATCTCCTCGTCCATGACCCCGAACGGGTTGTTCATCGATCCGGCGCTGCGGAACGGCCGATAGGAGTTGGCGACGTCACCGTTGGAAGCCCAGAAGCTCGCCTCGTACTCCTTGGATTCGAGCTTCTCGCTGAACGAGGGGATGCTCACGGCGTCCACCACGAGATCGACGTCGATGCCGATCTCTGCAAGGGAGCTCGCCACCGCCTGGGCGATCTGCGACTGGTTGTCCTGCACGCTGCTGTCGAGCACCGTCATCGTGAAGCCGTCCTCGTAGCCCGCCTCGGCCATCAGCTCCTTCGCGCGATCGAGGTCGAACTCCCATCCGATATCGGAGTTGTACCCCTCGAGGCCCTCGACGACGAGCTGGTCACTCGGAGTCATGTACTCGCCACCCAGGGCCGCCACGATCGATTCACGATCGATCGCGAGGCCGATCGCCTCTCTCACGCGGGGATCGGCAAGGGCGGGGTTCACTTCGCCGTTGACGTCATGCAGTCGCAACTCCCAGTTGTAGAACGGCGCGGTCGCCACGGTGAGGCCCGCGGCCTCCGCCGCGTCGGCGAACAGCGGCGATCCGAGTCCGAAGTCGATCTGGCCGGTCGATGCCGCATTGAGCACGGCGTTCGGATCAGCGATGATCTCGACGGTCACCCGGTCCCACATCTGTGCGTCGGGATTCCAGTAGTTGGGGTTGAGTGTGTACACGTACTCCGAATCCGGCACGGATGCTTCGGCGTCGTAGACATACTGCCCCGCACCATCCATGACCTGGAGAAGGGAATCCGGATCCGCGAGCCCGTCAGGACCGATGACGTTGCCGAACATCACCGTCTGCGTCAGCGAGAACGCCGCATCAGCCCACGGCTGCTCGTAGTTGATGCGCACCGTCTGCTCGTCGACTGCTTCGATGCTCGCTATCGGGCCGACTCGAGGAATCTGTCCGCCGCCCGCGCCAAGGAAGTACTCCATGGATGCCTTCACCGCTTCAGCGTCGAGCGGCTCGCCGCTGGCGAATTCGAGGCCTTCTCTCAACGTGAACTCGAACTGACGGTAGTCATCGTCGATGAAGTCCCACCCTGTTGCGAGCGAGGGCTGCAGGCTCCCGTCAGGGGCCTGATAGATGATCGGGTCATAGGCGAGCACGGTGAAGATCGAACCGCTGGCCGTGCCCTGCAGAGCAGGATCAAGGCTGATCGGAGTTCCTCGGAACTGCAGGACGAGCTCTTCGCCCCGCTCTGCCACTGGTTCATCGTTGCCGACAGCGTCGTCGGCGTTGGTGGCGGGACCACATGCGGTGAGGCCGGCGATCAGGGCGAAGGATGCGGCGACCGCCCCCCACCGCAGAACGCGGCGCTGATCCCATGTCAGCTTTCTCATACTGTGTCTACTTTCGTGTGATCGATGATCGGCCGCCGCTCGGGTCGGGCGGTGCCGTTGATTTCGTCCATGTAGAGACGGACTTCGCGAATGAGGCGTTCGGGGATCTCCCTGGTCATGTAATGCCCCTCACTCTCGAAGAAGACGGCCTTGGAATCTCGGACGTTCATGACGCCGCGGAGAGACGATTCGGGTGAGACGATGCCATCGCGCATTCCGGCGAGCATGAGGGTGGGAACGGTGATGGTGCGCAGCACAGCCGCGAGCTCGTCATTCGTCTTCGCCTCGGGGAAAGGCATTCCCTGATTGATCTGCGACTCGTCGTCGTCGCGCGCCATCGCGCTCTCGATCGCGCCGTCGATGAGCCGGTCACGTTCGCGGCGACGCTCGGTTTCGTCATCGTGCAACCACCCGCCGAGCTTCTCGAACTGCACCCGCATGGCGGCGACGTCGCCCTCCATCCGCGCGCGGATCGATTCACGGCGCCCCTCGGAGGAGTCGGTCACGCCGAAGCGGTCGTGCGGCGTCCCGACGACGGAGACGAACGCCTTCAGGCGCTCTGGGTGGCGGACGGCGATGTACCAGCCGATACCCGCCGAATGCGATGCGCCGGTGTAGACGAACTTGTCGATGCCCTTCGCATCGGCGAATGCGACGACGTCGTCCGCCCACTGGGCCAACCAACCTTCGGCGGGTATCCCGTCCATCCGGGAGGATCGGCCGAAGCCGCGTGCTTGGATCGTGAAGACCTTGTACTCCGTCGGAGCTTCGGACAGGCGTTCGGGGTATCCGTCGAGTCCCGAGTAGCCCATCGCGCTGGACAGGATGATCTCGGACGCATCGTCGGGGCCGTACTCGTCGAACCAGAGTTCGACATCGGCGAGCTTCTGAATGGGCATGGAACCTCCTTGTGGGCTGAGCCCGTGGTCATCGGACACGGCTGGCGATCGCGTCGGTGCGGTCAGACAGACCGGCCTTCTCTCTGGCGGCTGTCCGTCGCGCCTGCAGGGCGGGATCGGGAACGGGTGCGGCATCCAGCAGCAGGCGAGTGTAGTCCTGCTGCGGATCGCGATAGATCTCCTCGGCGCTCCCCCGCTCGACCACATGGCCGCTCTTGAGCACGACGATGCGATCGGAGAGGTAGTGCACGATCGACAGATCGTGCGAGATGAAGAGATAGCTCGCTCCGGTCTCGCGTTGGAGCTCGGCCATGAGATTGATGACCTCGGCCTGGATCGAGAGGTCGAGCGCGCTGACCGGCTCGTCGCAGACGACGAGCTTCGGCGCGAGGATCAGCGCCCTGGCGATCGCTATGCGCTGCTTCTGCCCGCCGGAGAACTGCGCCGGAAACCGCTGGGCCGCATCTTCGGAGAGCCCCACGCGGCGCAGCATCTCGAACACGCGCTCACGCACGACCGCCTTGGGCGCCGGCTCATGGATCTGCACAGGCTCCGCGATGGAGTATCCGATGGGCTTCGTCGGATCGAGCGAACTGTGGCGGGTCCTGGAAGATGACCTGCACGTCTCTCGTCAATGCGCGCCGCTGCATCCTCGTCAGCGTGCTGATGTCCGTACCGCGATACCGGATGACCCCCTCGGTCACCGGAGCGAGGCCGAGGATCGCCTTCCCTATCGTCGATTTGCCGGAGCCCGATTCACCGACGAGTCCCAGCGTCTCGCCGTCGGCGATGTCGAAGCTGATGTTCTCGACCGCGCGCGTGCGCCGACGACCTCGCCGATACTCCACCGCGAGACTCTCGACTTCGAGCACAGGGCGCTGCTCAGCGTTCACCGACCACCTCCAGGGTCTCCGCACGAGCGACGCGAGCGGCATCGATCCGGATGCATCTCGCCGTGTGATCCTCCTGCACGTTCAACAGCGGGATCCGGCCTTCACGGCAGGCCTCGGTCGCCAGCGCGCAGCGCGGCGCGAAATGACATCCGTTCGGCCATCGTCCGGCCGGCGGCACCATCCCCCCGATGGTGGGCAGCGGGACGCCCTTGGGAGCATCGTGCGGATTCGAACGCTGCAGTGCTTGGCTGTACGGATGCAGCGGGTCGCCGAAGGCGCGTTCGACGGTCGTGTGCTCGACCACCTGTCCGGCGTACATGACCACCGCGTGGTCGCAGATGTCGGCGACGACGCCCCAGTCGTGTGTGACGAACAGGATCGCCATGCCGAGCCGACTCTGCAGTGCGCGGAGAAGATCGAGGATCTCCGCCTGCACGGTGACGTCGAGCGCCGTCGTCGGCTCGTCGGCGACCAGGAGTTGCGGCCGCCCGGCCAGTGCGATAGCGATGGCGATGCGCTGGGCCATACCACCGGACACCTGGTGCGGATAGAGTTTCGCGACCTCTTGGGGATTCGGAAGGCGGACAGCCTCGAGCAGCTCCAGCGCGCGACGGCGGGCGGCACGCCCGCTGACCTTATGCTGTGCGCGCACCACTTCGGCGACCTGGAATCCGATCCGGAACGTCGGGTCGAGGGCGACCATCGGCTCCTGCGAGATCATCGCCATCTTCGTGCCGCGGAGCGCGCGATACTGCCGACGCGTGTATCCCGAGATGTCGACGCCGTCGAACCAGATCTGCCCGGAGACGACTCGACCGCCCTCGGCGAGCAGGCCAAGCACGGCCATCGCCGTCACGGTCTTCCCCGATCCCGACTCGCCGACGAGCCCGACCGTCTCACCCTTGCGGATGTCGAAGCCCACCCGGTCGAGCACCACGACCTCGTTGTCACCGGTACCGAACGCAACGGTGAGCTCCCTCACGGAGAGAAGTGCCGTCTCATCGACCGGCAGGGCGGCCTCGTCCGGTGCGGCATCCGCTGCGGTGGCCTTCGACTCGGCAGCGAGCGCGACCGCGGATCTCCTGGTGCCGCGCACCGGTCTCTCGATCCTCTCCGCGTTCGCGTCGCGGACGGCGTCTCCGAGAAGGCCGAATGCGAGGGTCGTGAGCACGATGATCCCCGATGTCGGGACGATCATCCAGCTGAAGTACTGCAGCATCGACGAAGCCTCGCCGACCATTCCTCCCCAGGTCGGCGCCGGCGGCTGGGGCCCGAATCCGAGGAACGCTAGGCCCGTCTGCACGCCGAGGGCGATCGCACCGAGCATGGCCGCCTGCACGATGATCACTCCGAGAGTACGTGGCAGAACATGGCGCACCAGGATCTGCGCATTCGTGAGACCGGTCGTGCGCGCGGAATCCATGTAGAGCTCTTCGCGGACGCCCAGTACGACACTGCGGATCACGCGCGCGGCACTCGCCGAGACGAGCACGCCGTAGACCACCATGGCGGCGGACATGCTGTTCTGGAAGATGGCGAGCACAGCCAGCGTCACGATGATCCCCGGGATGGCCAGGCTGATGTCGATGCTCCGCATCACCAGCCAGTCGAACCATCCACCGAAGTATCCGGCCGCGATGCCGATGGGCACCGCGAGCGCCAGTGCGACGATGAGAGCCTGCGCGACTCCGAGAAGCGATTCCTGCCCCCCGTAGAGGAGCCGACTGTAGATGTCGCGACCGAGAGCGTCGGTTCCGAGCCAGTACTCAGCGGAAGGCATCAGCCGCACCGAATCGAGTTTCTGCGTCAGCGGATTGTGGGTCGCGAGCACGGGCGCCATCAGCGACATCACGATCACCACCAGCAGGTAGGCGATCGACACCGCCCCCATGGGCTTGCGCAGCACGTCCACGAGGAGACTGCGGCGATTGCTCGCGATGACGCGGGGCGAACCTTGACGAGAGGGCATCAGGCGGTCCTCACCTTCGGATTGAGCACGCCGTAGAGCAGGTCGACGATCAGGCTGATGACGACGGCGATCAGGGTGAAGAGCACTCCGACGCCGAGAAGGACGGGCAAGTCGTGATTGAGCGTGACCTGGGTCGCCAGGGACCCGAGGCCGGGAAGGACGAAGACGTTCTCGATGAAGACGGTTCCGGTCAACGCCGCGACGGCCCCGATGCCGAGGATCGTGATCGAGGGGATCGCCGCGTTCTTCAGCACGTGGCGTATGAGGATCGACGCCTCACCGACTCCGTTCGCCCGCAGAAAGCGCACGAAATCCTTGTTGAGCGACTCTTTCGCCGAGTCGCGCATCTGTTTCGCGACCAGCGTTGTCCCACCGAGGCTGAGCGCGATGACCGGCAGCACCAGTGCCCATATCCAGGGCCCGACGCCGTTCTCGATGGGCGTGTAACCCGTGGCTGGGAAGATGCGCACGGTGACGGCGAAGAGCGAGACGAGCAGGATGGCGATGGCAAAACTCGGCACGGCGAGCCCGAACAGCGACACGGCGTCGAGGATGCGGCCCACTGCACCGCCGCGGAGCGCACTCATCAGCCCGAGTGAGATCCCGGCCACCGCGATCAAAAGGGTCGACAGCAGTGCGAGCGAAGCTGTCACCGGGAATCTGCCCGCGAGGATGCTCACGACGGGTTCGCCGCTGTAGATCGACGCCCCGAAATCGCCCCGCACTGCGCTCGACGCCCAGTTCAAGTACTGCTGATACCACGGCAGATTCAGACCGAGTTGCTCGCGGAGTGCGGCGATCGCCTCCGGCGTCGCAGTCTCCCCGAGGATCGCTCTGGCCTGGTCGCCTGGCACCAGGGAGGCGAGCACGAACATGATCACCGAGACGACAATGATCATGGGGATCACGAGCACGAAACGTCGTACCAGCATCGGTATCACGAATCAGCCTCCTTGCCGAGTTGCCGTGCTCACCGCTTCGAGCACATGTATCAAGTAACTAGATACTATTGAGTGCGCTGAGTCAATACATCGCGAGAAGATTCCCGCGGGCGAGCAACGTGGGCGGTCAGGTGCGCCGTGTCACCGTGGAGATCGGACTCCCGAGGCCGTCCGCAGCCAGACGCAGAAGGCGCATGAAGTCAGCGCGCTCACCCGGTGCCATCGCTTCGCACATCTGATCCTCGAGCGCATTGGCGTGACCCTCGCAGGCGTCGACTATCCGACGGCCCTCGGATGTGAGTTCGATGAGGAGCACTCGCCCGTGATCGTCGGATGGTCGGCGCGAGACGAGATTCTGAGCCAGAAGGCTCTTCACGATCTGATTGCCGCCCTGCGCCGTGACGGCCGTCCAACGCGAGATCTCGGCACTGGACAACCCGGGCATCCGCTTGAGCACGAACAGCACGGTGTACTCCGCGTCGCTGATGCCGTACTGCTGGAACTGCTCGGTCAGCTGCGCCTGATAGGTCCGCGCGACATGACGCAGGACATGCCTGAGCGTCGGGTCAGGACTGACAGATGGGGACGCGAGCAGCCGACGGGACATACAGAGATCAAAGCATTGTTCAGCCGTCGGACGTCGCAAGCGCTGTACATCGGCCGCGTCCACTGACCGCACCGACCCGATCTGCGCCGACACCGATACTGGTCGTCCTTGTGCCACCAGTCCGCACCACAGTAATATCAAGCAACTTGATTTAAGGATGTTCATGAACACTCGCATCGTCGCGGTCGGCGACATCGTTCTTCAGTACGACGACCCCAACCCCTACTTCGCCGCCAGCGCGCCCGTGACGCAGAGTGCCGATGTGGCCATCGGCCAGATCGAAGTGCCCCACACCACCGAGACCGCCGTGACGGCGCTCACTGTTCCCGCACCACCGGCGAAGCCGAAAGACCTCGAGGCGATGTCCCGCGCCGGTTACGACATCGCGACCATCGCGGGCAACCACGCCTTCGATCTCGGTGAGCGCGGTGTGCTCGACACGATCGCCGCCGCGCAGTCGTACGGCATGGTCACGACCGGGACAGGCGCGAACCTCGCAGCCGCCATGGAACCCGCGATCGTCGAACGGGGCGGCATCCGCGTCGGTGTGCTGAGCTTCAACTGCGTCGGCCCCCGCGAATCGTGGGCCACCAGCAGGAAGGCCGGAGGGGCATTCGTCAAGGTGCTCACCCACTACGACCTCGACGACCTCAATCCCGGAAACCCGCCGCAGATCTACACCTTCGCCGACCGGACATCGCTGCGGCAGATGACGGATGCCGTGACCGCACTCGCGGCGGATGTCGACGTCGCGGTCGTCGCCCTGCACAAGGGTTACGGCCACACGCCGGCACGCATCGATGACTACGAGTACGAGATCGCCCACGCCGCGATAGACGCGGGCGCCGACGCGGTCGTGGGACATCATTCGCACATCATGCGCGGCATCGAGATGTACCGGGGCAAACCGATCTTCCATGGTCTCGGGAACTTCGTCACCGTCACTGACGCGCTCACCCCCGCAGAGGACAACGACTCCGAAGAGTTGAAGGCGTGGGCCAAGCGCCGCATCGAGCTGTACGGATTCGTCCCGGACCCGAAGATGCCCGGTTATCCGTTCCACCCGGAGAGCCGCAACACGGCGATCGCCGTGCTCGACTTCGACGGCACTGAGATCCATGCCGGCGTGATCCCGTGCTGGATCGATGACAGTGCATCTCCCGTACCGCTCGGCGAGGGCGAGCGCGATTCCGTGCTCGCCTACATCGAAGACATCTCCCGTCGCGCGGGTCTGGACACCCGGTTCACGTGGGACGGGGACGTCGTACGGCTTTCCTGACGACGCCGTCCCCGCTATACCTCACCCTCAGGCTGCTCCCCACGCGCTCTCGACCACACCCACCCCGCGGCGAGAAGCGCTGCCACGCCGCCGACCGCCAAGGCGACACGACCGGAGCTGAGGTCGATGATCCAGCCGAGGAGGAGCGCACCGAACGGTACGACGCCGTAGTTGCCGATGTTCATCAGCGACATCATCTGACCGATGTTCGATGGCGCCACCGCCTGTTGAGCGGTGGCGTTCAGCACACTGTTGTAGAAACCGATGCCGAGTCCCAGCAGCGGCGCGGCGATGAGGAACCACGTGAGCGAAGGCGCTGCGGCGTTGAGGAGCACGGTTGCGCCGAACCCCACCAGCGCCACGGAAACCATGACGGGTCGGAGCCGCACGATCGAGGCGGCCACGAAACCGCGCCGACGATTCCGCCGACCGCATTGAGCGCGTGCGCCATCCCGGCCGCGGCACCGTCGCCGTTGAAGTCGATGGTCACGATCGACGTCAATGTCACCATGAAGTTCAACGACAGCAGTGCGATGAAGACGTTCGTGACCAGGAGCGTGACGATCGTGCGGTTGCGCAGGAAGCGCATCATCGGCAACCGTTCTGCGGCTCCGCTCGTACGCCGGGAGTGGAAGCGCTGGGGTCGGATGAGCGCGAGCATGCCGAACACGAGCAGGAACGACACCGAGTTCACGGCCATTCCCGGAACGGCGCCGAAGGTCTGGAAGAGGATGCCGGCAAGGCCAGGGCCGATCGAGCGCGACACCGCGACCGTGACAGTGCTCAGCGCGACACCCCTCGAGAACACGTGAGGGCCGACCAGTTCGAAGATGATGGTCTGCGCCGCGACCCGCTCGAAGGCCTGGGTGCTTCCGAGCGCCGCGATGATTCCGTACAGCGCGGGAAGTGCCGGATCCGGTGACGCCACGATCACGGCGAGCACCGCCACGAGGGTGGCAGAGATGAGCGATGTCGTCATCAGAACTGTGCGCGGCCGGAATCGGTCGGCGATCCGCCCGGCAGGAATGCTGAACAACAGCATCGGCAAGAACTGCGCGATCGTGACGCCGCTCAGGGCCCGCGCGCTCCCCGTGAGGTCGAGCACGACGAGCGAGAGCGCAAGATTCTGGAACCAGGTACCGGTCAGCGACAGTGTCTGGCCGGCGAAATACAGCGAGTAGTTCCGTTCACGAAACGGTTCGAAGACGTCTCCGAGACCCACCCGTCAGGCTCGCGCAGGCACGCGTTCGCGGAGGAACTCCTCGATGCGCTCCGGGATGCGGGCGCTGCCGCTCGAGCGCGAGTCCGCGTTGTTCGCTCGGATCTCCAGGACCGGGATGCCCTCGGCTTCGAGCGCCTCGGAGATGAACCCCGCCCCAGGAGTGTCGTCCGCGACCAGATGAACGACGCCATCGACGCCGTGCGCGAGGGCTTCCTTCACGTACCACTGCGCAGACCAAGGGGGCACGTAGAGCTGATCGGTGAACCCGACGAACCTCGCGGCGAGGGCCCGCACAGGGTCATCGCCGTACCGGGGGTAGCCGTCCGCCGCGATCGCAAGGTACATGGACCAGACGAATACGGCGCCGAACTCCTCATGGAACCGTCGATACATGTCCAGATCGGACCACAGCCCGCGCCCCACCCACATGAGCCGGCGCCTCTCATCTGCGCAGACTGCGACTCCTTCGTCGATGCGATGAGCGACTTCGTCGTGCAGCGCTCGCGCGGTGTCGACGGCCCATTGCGTGCCTCGATGCCACTGCGGCACCATGACCGCGGGCATCGTGTCGTTCACGAGCACCGGGGTCGGCCGCGCGGTGGCGATCAGATCTCGCGTACGGCGATTCCACTCCACCTGCTGATTTCCGAGGTCCATGATCTGTGCGAGACGATCACGGTCGAGCGTCCGCCCCGTGCGCTCGCTCAGCCAGGTGACGAGTTCCTCTATCTCCGCCTGCAGCAGATCAAGTCGATCTGCGCCGAACGCGTCTTCCCAATCGTGGGGGACTTTCTCCCACCAGGCGGACGGCACCGGGTCGGCGCCGGTGCGAGAGAGAAGGAAGGTCTCCGTACCTTCACGTTCCCCCCACAGTTCGAAGATCTTCTGCGTGACGTCGCCGCTGCGCTCCGCGATCGCGAAGGCCGGCTCAGGCAGTCCTCCCCATGCCCTCTGCTCCACAGGCAGGTCCTGCGCGCCGAGAGGGATGGCGTCATACTGCTGGCTGAAGTCCGGAAGGCCCAGCGCGACGAGCCGCTCCAGGCTCGCAGGGCCGAGTCGCTTGGCGGAAATGATCGATGCCCACCACTGATTGACGACATACGGGATGCCCATCGCGCGCAGCACCTCGTGCGGAGCATCGGCGTTGACGAGCGCGATCGGCTGGCCGTCGCGTGCGCGCTGGGCCGTCTCGGCGAACCACGCCTTCTGGTAGCGAGTGGCAATCGCCGCGGTGTCGAGTCTGTTCTCACTCATCCGTACGCTCCTTCCCTCACCGCGAGTGCGTTCACGACGTCCGACGACGCCGAGCTCGCCTCCTCCGCAGTGATCCGCGTGCGCGACACGAATGGCACGCGCAAAGTGTCCAGTGCCTCGCGAACCGCGGCGAGCTCCCAGGCTGGAGCGTCGTCCAGGTCACGGACCAGAGCCATAACCGCAGCACCCCGCGTCTCGATGACCTTTCGGCGCAGGGCTGTGACGCGTTCAGCCGTGGTGCCACGGGCAGCAGACGGCGGGCGGTCTGCGTGCAGCGACGCGAGACCGGCGAGAATGTCTGCCGCAGAATCGCCCGTGGTACAGGCTGCGAACCAGCCGCCGTCGCCCGTATCGTGATCTTCCGCGACGATGGTGGCTCCGGTGCTCTCCAATACCTGATAAACGCGGGAATCGGGATGCGCGCTGCCCGTGACGAAGATGCGATCGCCTTCCCCGGTCGACACCTGTGCGTCGTCGATGGCCGCGACAGCGACTTCCGGCGCAGAACAGGCCGCAGTGCGGTACGCGTTCAACGCCGAGACACCGGTGCAGCGGCTCTGGACACGGCGCTCACGCAACCGTTCGAGTGCGACGACCACGCTCTGCTCGGCGTCGCCCGCTCGACGCAGGTCATCGAACCCCACCTCGGCGCCGGTCACCGCTCTGCAGAACTCGACGAGCCGCGCATACTGCGCGACGACGAACGCCCTCTTCGCAGTCCCGGGTCCACGTGGGGCGTCCAGCAGCTGCACGGGGAACGGAACCTCGCCCCGTTCGGCAAGCACTCTCAGCACGTAGAACATCCGAAGATTCGCCTGCGAGTCGTTGCAGATCACGAGCCCTGCGAGATCATCGTGATCTCCTGCCAGGATGGCGTCCAGAATACGGCCGGCCACCGCATCCACCGCGCCGAGCAGCTCGGACGCACGAAGCGACACCGCACCCGACCATGAGCCGAACAGGCGTACGGGAACCGCGTCGGCAGCGAGCACGATCTGCCGCGGCAGATCCGCGCCGACCACGCCGATTCGCGGGCGGTCCTGCGCACGCCCGCCGCCGAAGCCCGGCAGATTGTGCGCGCTCTGCATCACAGCACTCCGGCCTGGCGCAGCTGGGCGATACGGTCGGCGTCATAGCCGAGCTTTCCCAGGATCGCGTCGGTGTGCTCACCGAGCCCAGGCGCCGGCGTCGTCAGATCCGTGCGGCTCTCCGAGAAGAGCACCGGAATACCGGACCCGAAGAGCCCGTCGAAATGTCCGAACTTCGGGTGGACGAGCGGAACCACCTCGCCACGACTCGTCACCTGCGGATCGCGTACCGCTTCAGCAGTCGTTCGCACCTCCGCGGCTGGGGCTCCATTGTTCTCCAGCGCTGTCAGCACCTCTGCGAGAGTGTGCTCGGCAGCCCAGCCGGCGATGAGACCGTGCAGACGGTCGGCGTTGGCCACGCGCGCATCGCGGGTGCCGAAGTCGTTTCCGGCGAGCAGACTCTCCCGCCCGATCGCACGAAGCACTCCGGCCGCGAACTGATCCGTCGGGGCGCAGATGGCGAACCAGCCATCGGCCGCACGGAAGTTGCCGAACGGCGCGAGGCGCGGCACGTACGCACCGGTGCGCAGCGGGAATCCGATCGACTCCAGCGCATCAAAGGGCTCGCAGGCGACCAGCGACGTCAGCGCACCGAGCATCGAGACATCGACATGCTGACCTTGCCCGGTGTGCTCGGCGTGCATGACAGCGGAGAGCGTGCCGATCACGCTGAACAGCGGTGCGACGAGGTCTCCGATGGGGAGCCCGAACCGCACGGGCGGGTCACCGGGTTCTCCGGCGGTCATCATCACGCCGCTGAGCGCCTGGATGATCGTGTCCATCGCTTTGCGATCACCGTGGTCGCCAGTCGCTCCAAAGCCGCTGATCGACGTGTAGACGAGTCGTGGGTTGAGTTCACGGACCGAGCCGTAGTCGATCCCGAGTCGCTTGGTGACACCGGAGCTGTAGTTCTCCACGACGACATCTGCATCACGGATCAGGTCGAAGAGCACCTCGCGGCTCTCGGGGTGCTTCAGGTTGAGAGTGATGGACTCCTTGCCGCGACCGCGGAGCATCATCGACACTGACATGTCGTCGGAGGACATCCGCTTCAGGCTGAGTCCATCCGCCGTGACATACGGCGAGTTGTTGCGCGAGGAGTCTCCTCCGCGGGTGGGGTTCTCGACCTTGATCACACGAGCACCCAGCCCAGCGAGCAGGAGCGTGGCGTAAGGCCCCGCAAGGGCCGTCGTGAGGTCGATGACGGTCTTGCCTGCAAGTGGTGCTGTGCTCATAGCTGCTCCTCGTTGTGGGGAAATGGGGCGGTCACGCGCGGGCATCAGTCCGCGACTTCGTTCTGCGATCTCCCTGACCGAGTGAGGAACGTGCGCAGCCGCTCGGACCGCGGATCTGTGAAGAAGTCGTCTGCTGGGCGGTCTTCGACGACTCGCCCGTTCGCCATGAACACGCACCGATCAGCGACCTCACGAGCGAACGCCACCTCATGAGTGACGACGACCATCGTGTGCCCGGCCGCCGCGAGTGACTTCATGGTCTGCAGCACTTCGTCGACCAGCTCAGGATCGAGCGCGCTCGTCGGCTCGTCGAAGAGCAGAATCCGCGGACGCACTGCGACGGCGCGCGCGATGGCGACCCGCTGTTGCTGCCCACCGGACAGATGCCTCGGATACGCGTCCGCCTTGTCGGCGAGGCCGATGCGCTCGAGCAACTCGAGGGCACGCTGGCGAGCTTCTGCCGCGGAGACGCCGTGCACGCGCATCGGCGCTTCGGTGATGTTGCGCAGCACGGTCCAGTGCGGAAACAGGTTGAACTGCTGGAAGACCATGCTCATACGACGACGTTGCCGCCTGCGTCCAGCATCCGTGAGCGGCCTCAGGTGCCCCCGAGTCTCCTCGAAGCCGAGCAGCTCGCCCTCGAAGGACATCGATCCGCCGTCGATCGACTCCAACTGGTCGATACAACGTACGAGCGTGGACTTCCCCGAGCCGGACGGTCCGAGGATCGCGACAACCTCGCCTTCGTACACGTCGAGGCTCGCTCTGTCGAGCGCCACCTGGTCGCCGAAGCGCTTGCGCACGTTGGAGACCCGCAGCAGCGGTGAGCCGTCTGCCATTCTCGGCTGAACGATCAGCCCGGACGATTCCATGGTCATAGCTGACGCTCCTTCACTCGGGCGGCGCGTTTGACGGCTACTCGCGAGGTTCCGCGGCCGAAGTGCTCCTCGACGCGACGCTGGATCACCGTGAGAACCGTGACGACGGCGAGATACCAGATCACGGCGACGATGAGCATCGGGACCACGTCGTACGTGCGGTTGTAGATGACCTGGACCGCGTGCAGCAGATCGCCCATGGCGATCACGCTGACCAGCGACGTGCCCTTGAGGAGCGCGATCACCTGTGATCCGGTCGGCGGGATGATGACGCGCATCGCCTGCGGGAGGATGATGCGGGTGAATGTGTGCCAGCGGCTGAATCCCATGGCGGATGCCGCATCGCGCTGCCCTTGATCAACGGACAGGATGCCGGCCCGGATGATCTCCGCCATGTAGGCGGCCTCGTGCAGGGAGAGCCCGATGATGGCCGCCGTGATCGGCGTGATGAGGTCATTCGTCGACCAGCTGAACAGCTCCGGGCCGAACGGGACCCCGACCGAGACGCGCGGAAGGAGGTAGGCGAGGTTGTACCAGAAGATGAGTTGCACCAGAGGGGGGATGCCTCGGAAGAGGCCGACGAATCCCACACATGCCATCCGGACCGGCCAGAAATCGCTGAGCTGGCCGGCGGCCAGGAAGGTGCCGAGCACCGAACCCAGCACCATCCCGATCGCGGTGAGCATCAGGCTCATCCCGAGCCCGACCAGAACGCTGCCGTTGAAGAGGTACTCGGCGACGACCGGCCACTCGAAGCGCTCGTTGCTGACGAGGAACCACAGCGCTGCGAGCACGACGGAGGCAAGCAGAAGGCCGCCGATGATCCGCAGCGGTCGAACGCGCGGGCGCGCGTGCTCGACATCGATCACCGCCGCGGGCTCCGCAGAGTCGGTCGTCATGATTGCCTCCGTCATCGTCATTTGGCGGTCATCGGGTTGAGGACGGGTTCATCCACGGCGACCTCGGTGAGGTCCCACTCGGACATGATCCGCTCGTACTCGCCGTTGTCGAAGATCGCCTCGAACGCGGCGAACATCGGCTCGGCCATGTCGCTCCCCTTGGGCACGAAGAATGCGAGCTGGTCGATGCCCGCTCCCTGATCCTCGGACTGCACGAGATACTCGTAGCGTCCCGGGTCAGTCGCCTGCAGATCGATCGCCGCCGTCTGGGTCGTGCCCGCATAGTCCGCCCGGTCTGAGTTGACCGCGAGGAAGGTCGAGTTGGTGTCGTCGAGGCCGATGAACTCCGGCTGCTCCAGCCCCTCCGCAACGCACCATTCGCCATAGCGCTCCAGCTGACTCTCAGTGACGGAACCGCCCACACCGGCCACGCGAGCACCGCAGAGCGCCTCCGGATCGGCCAGTTCATCCTCGCGCTCGGCGAGATACACGTAGGACGTGATGGTCGTCATCCAGACGATCGCGTCGAAGTCCGCTTCACGCTCCGGGGTGGTTCGCAGCGGGCCGTTGAACCCGTCGTAACGACCGGAGAGCATTCCGGTCAGGATCGCTTCCATGCCCGAGACGGGCTTGATCTCGAACGGCACGCCGAGCTGCTCGAACAGCGCCGCCTGAAGATCGGGATCTATTCCGGTGATGTCCCCGCCTTCCTCGACCGTGCGATATGGCGGGTGGGTGTCACCGGCGATCGTGATGACGCCGGCATCTTTGATCCCCTGCGGGAGCTGGTCGTAGAGAGGCGCATCGGTGTTGACCTCGCTGACGCCGCCGGATCCTCCGGCGCCATCGTCGTCAGCGGATCCCGCGCTGCAGGAGGCGAGCGCGAGCACCCCGACTCCCGCGATCAGGGCCGCGCCCAAGCGGTTGAGTTTCATGATGATCTCCACATCGTTGTGAACTGGCAGGTGGTCCGTGCGAGAAGAAAAGTATCATGTCGAATGATATTCCTCAATCGATGACGCCAGGGAGGGCTGTAGTGTCGGTCAATGTGGAGGAGATCACACGGGACCCGCGCGGTGAGCCAGCAACGTCGCGTCTGAACTACAGCTCGTACCGTCTGGGGCGTGCATTCAACCGCTTCGCAGAGAACTCCGCACTCTCCCGCGGCGTGACACTCTCGCAACTGTTCGTGCTGCAGGTCCTCGGCGAAGGATTGCCGCTGTCGAACGCACAGCTCGCCCGACGCACATTCGTCAGCTCGCAGGCGGCGCACACCGTGTCGAACGAGCTCATCGAGACCGGCCTGGTGGAGCGCGGCGACCACCCGACGAACCGTCGCGTGAGGTTGGTTCGGCTGACCGAACGCGGCTGGGCGGTGCTGGAAGCCTGTCATGCGGAACTGCGCGAGCATGAGGACCGGCTGGCCGCTGCACTCGGAGACGAGTTCGGCGAGACCCTGGCCGAACTCCTCGACCGCGCCGCCCAGGTGCTTGCCGGAGGGTACTTCGGCGACGACGAGGCCGAGGCCGCCGCCATCAGCAGACGAACGAACGGCATCCGTCCACGGCACATCCCGTCGCGACTTGCGGCCGCGCGCCTTCGCGCCGATCGTACGGCGCCAGACTCCAGATCCTGACCTGAAGCGCGCGCTCTCCCGGCTGCACGGCTCGGAGCTGCAGTTGACGACGGCGCGATGAAGCTGTTAGCTTTCGACGCACGAATATCATCTTGATTGACTTTATGCTTCGAAGGAGAAGCCGTGAACCCTCTGCTGCGCACACCGATCACACCGGTGAAACGTGCCGGTTCGAGCACACGGCGACCCTCACGCCATCTGCGCAACGCGCTGATCACTCTGACGATCGGTACCGTCGGCATCGGGTCGCTCACGGCCGGCGCCGGCCACCCCGAAACATTCGGCACGGGTTCCGCGGACGACGCGAGCGTCGCCGCCGACGCCCCTGCTGATTCCGGGATGCCAGACGGCGTGCCGGCGGCAGCGTCAGCGGCGGAACCGACTCTTCCGGACGCGCAGGGCTGGGAGTTCTCCGAGGAGTTCCCTCGCACGTCGGGAACAAGCCGCCTCATCGACGGGGCCCTACTCTGGGCCGACTGGCTCTACGATGACACCGGAGCGGGCGACTACACGTACAGCGCCGCGGAGGCGGCCTCCAACGGTGCGGATATCTTCCGTGCAGGCGTGGCGGCCGACGAAGACAACACGTACTGGCGCATCGACTGGAACACGCTCGTCGACGCGGACGTTCCCATCGCCGCGTGGACGTTCGACACCGACTCGGATGCCGGAACAGGTGTTACCGAGTGGCCGGCGCACGCCGGCGTGACGTCGCCGGGAATCGACTCCGCGCTCGTGGTCTCTTCTCGAGGCGCATGGGTGATCGACCTGACAACGGGCGAGCAGGAGGACGTCACATCGTTCGGCGGCGCCGTCACCCTGGACATGGACGCGAAGTCGTTCGTGGTCACGATTCCCCGGAGCGCACTGCCCGTCAACGAGGTCTGGAACATCCGGCTGGCCGCAGGCGTCGCCGACTCGGATGGCACCGGATTCGCCCCGGCGCCGGAATCCACCGACGCCACGCGCGTGTACAACGCAGCGTTCCGCGACATGGCGGACGAACCGCCGGTGGTGGACGGCAATTCCGACGCATCGAGCCAGTGGAACAACGGACGACAGTCAGAGCGTCTCATCGAGGGCGACGTGAGCGAGTTCGTCATCGCGGTGGACTGGGACGACCTGCTTTCAGGCGTCACCACCCCCGAAGCGATGCCCACCGGGTACTCCACCAGATGGTTCGTATCATCGGTCGAGATCGCCCAGGGTTTCGCAGAAGGGGCCCGTAGGAGCCCGGGCCCTGCAGTGTTGCCGGCGACGTTCTGGGGTCGAGTGCAGCCATACACGGTGTACGTGCCGACGCAGTACACGCCAGAGACTCCGGCTCCGCTGACCATCCTGCTGCACGGCGGCAACTCCAACCACAACGGTTTCATCGGCGACAGGAAGGACGATGTCTACCTGCCGATGTGCGAGGAAAGGGGCTCGATCTGCGTCACACCGCTCGGTCGAGGCCTCTCGTCGTGGTACATCAACCACGCCGAGCTCGATGTCTGGGAGGCATGGAACCGGGTCGCGAAGTCCTACTCTCTCAACAGCGAGCGCACGGTCATCGGCGGTTTCTCGATGGGCGGCGTCGGCGCCACGCATTTCCTCACCAACCATCCCGATCTGTTCGCCGGAGCCGCGATCGTCTCTGGCGCGGGCTACTACAACACCGCTGAGCTGCGAGATCGCGAGGGTGCCGAGCTGAGAGTCGAGAACCTGGGCAGCGTCCGCACCTACATGGAGTCAGGCAGCAATGACATCGCCTTGGCGAACACAGAGCACTGGGACCGCACCGCGGAAGACGCCGGGATCCCGTACCGAGCCCACTACTACGACGGAGCCGACCATGGGATGCTCGGCTCGTGGCTCGGCTGGAGCGACGCGGCCGAATATCTCAACGACGCGCCCGACCGCGTGACCAGCCCCAGCACGGTCACGTTCCGCTGGGAGCCCGGTGATGAGCGGGAGGATCTCGGAATGCCGGTGAACCGCGCGTACTGGCTCAGCGGCCTGGAACCCCGCGACGATGATGCGCGCTGGAGCAGAGTCACCGCGACTTCTCACGCCCTGCAGACGACACGATTCGTGCCGCGTCTCACCGATGACGTCCAGGTGATCTCTGACCGGGAGGTGCGTGTGCGGGACCAGCGGCTGAACGCCGAAGGAGCAGTCGCTCCGTACAACGGGATTGACCTGCAGGCGGAGAATTCCCGCACGATGACCGTCGATCTGGATGCCGCGGAGCTGGATGCGACGACCGCCGCAGACATGCGCATTCACACGGATGGGGAGATCGAGCTGGAGCTGACCCGCGCGGGCGAACAGGCGACGATCGTCCTTCCCGCAGGCGATCACCGCGTCGCGAGCCCGACTGCGCCTGGTTCGGTCACGGCGTTCGCGGCGGGGGCGACCCGTCACATCCATTGGGCTGTGAGCGATTCCGATCTGCCGATCACGTACACCGTGCGTGACCCGTCCGGGGAGATCCTGTGCGAAACGACCGACCTGCGTTGTCTCGTCATCGACCGCGGTGGAGAGGCTCCGAAGGCGGTGACCGTGACCGCTTCGAACATCGTCGGAACCTCCGAGGGCACGCACGCGGAGGTGACACGACCGGGCCGGTAAGGCACGAAGCGGTGACAATCTTCGTTCGATGATTTTTCGACGCCCGTCGAGAAACCCTTGACAATCATGTTCGCTTCCCACACGATGGGCACTAACAGCACGTCGATGTGCGTCCCGTTGCGTTCTCCCCGAAGAGACCGCAACGAGGGTCGGCCTCGACAACCCATCGATGAGAGGCCCACCCATGAAGAAGAGTCTTGCCGCGCTCGGCCTGCTGGCCGTCGTGACCCTCGCGCTGTCCGGTTGCACGGATTCGGCCGCCGGACCCACAGCCGAGCCGAGCGATGCCGGTTCATCGCCCGACGACGTCACGAAGATCCGCGTCGCCGCACTCCCCATCGCCGAGACCGGGGCCCTGTGGGCCGCGATCGACGAGGGCATCTTCGCCGATCACGGCCTCGAGGTCGAGGTCGTACCGGCTCAGGGCGGAGCGCAGGCGATCCCCGCACTCCTCAGCGGCGACATCCAGTTCGCCATCGGTCAGCCCTTCGGCCCGATCCGTGCCGACCTGCAGGACCTCGGCGTCGCTATCATCGGCGACTATGCCGACAGCCTGGCCGACGGAGACGATGTGAACGCGGTGGTCGCACTCGCCGATTCCGGTATCGCGAGCCCGAAGGACCTGAGCGGCAAGAAGGTGTCCGTCAACAGCCTCGGCGCCGCCGGCGACCTCACCATCCGCGCCGCGGTCGACGCCGACGGCGGCGACTCCTCCACGATCGAGTTCATCGAGGTCGCCTTCCCGGATGTGAAGGCCCAGCTCGACACAGGCACCATCGACGCCGGCTGGGCACCGGACCCGTTCCGCGCCATGGTCGTCGGCGAGGGGGGTACATCCGTCGTGGCGCCGTATCAGGCGGTCATCCCGGGCCTGTCGGTGCTGACGAACATCACCACGCAGGAGCTCATCGACGAAGATCCCGATCTCGTCGCCGCATATTCGGCGGCGATGACCGAGGCGCTGGAATTCGCATCCTCCAATGAGGATGCCGTCTACGCGGCGATCGCCGAGGGACTCGACATCCCGCTCGAGGCCGCGCAGGGGATTACTCTTCCCACCTTCACGTTCGAGATGGATGTGGACAGCATCAAGACGCTCGCGGATCTCGCCGTCAAGTACGAGTACATCGAGAAGCTGCCCGACTTCGATCGCCTGATCCAGCAGCAGTGACCCCGGCATGACGACTGCGACCTCCTCTGCGGCACTCACCGGACACCGGCGCCGTCACCGCCTCGGCAGCCTCCGCCGGGTGCTTCTGGGCACGCTCGGAGTCGTCGGCTTCCTCGCGGTGTGGCAGCTGCTCTCGACGTTGAGAATCCTCAACCCCGAGCAGCTGCCCTCTGCGACGGACACTTTCGCTCAGCTGTCGGTGCTGCTGCGAGATCTGGAGTTCTGGCGGAACATCGGTCGCACCATGACGGCATGGGCGATCGGGCTCGTGATCGCGACGATCGTCGGCACGGCACTCGGCACCGCGATCGGCATGGTGCCAGTACTGCGACGGGCGACACACACCGTGGTGGAGTTCCTTCGACCGATCCCGTCGGTCGCGCTGATCCCGCTCGCCATCCTCGTCTACGGGCTTCAGATGCCGGCCGCACTGATCATCATCGTGTACGCCAGTTTCTGGCAGGTCTTCGTGCAGGTGCTGTACGGCGTCGCCGATATCGACACGGTCGCACGAGACACGGCGCGCAGCTTCGGTCTCACCCGAGCGTCTCAACTGCGCAACCTCGTGCTTCCCACCGCGCTGCCGTACCTGATGACCGGCCTGCGGCTCGCCGCTGCCGTCGCCCTCATCCTCGCCGTCACGGCAGAGATGACGATCGGCAATCCCGGTCTCGGACGGCAGCTGACCGTGGCATCCGGAATCGGCAACATCACCACCGTCTACGCCATCGTGATCGTCACCGGCGCACTCGGCCTGCTGATCAACATCGGGTTCCGAGCGATCGAGCGCCGCACGCTGTCGTGGCATCAGTCCGTGAGAGGGGATGAGGCCGGGTGAGCCTGTACACCAGCACGGTCCGCACCCCGGCACCGAAGTCGCGCCTGTGGGCGAAAGCGGGCGAGAACACGCTCTACGCCGTCGCGCTCCCGCTCGTGCTCCTTCTCATCTGGGGCATCGCCGCGACGATCTCACCGGCGAAGTTCTTCCCCGCCCCGCAGACGATCGCCGGCGCGTTCTCCGACACCTGGATCGGTCCGGCATTCGTCAACGACGTGCTCCCGAGCCTCGCTCGGCTCTTCGTGGCCATCGTCATCGCCGTCCTCGTCGGCATCGTCGCGGGAACCCTCATCGGACTCACCAGATGGTTGCGGGAACTGCTCGAACCGCTCCTGGAGTTCTTCCGCGCCATCCCGCCGCCTGTGCTCATCCCGGTTTTCGTCGCCTTCCTCGGCGTGACCGACGCGATGCAGATCATCGTGATCGCCTTCGGTGCGATCTGGCCCGTGCTGCTGAACACGATCGAAGGCGTGCGCGCGACCGACTCCGTGATGACCGAGACGGCCCGGTCGTACTCGCTCACACGCTCACAGCGCCTGTTCGACCTCGTCCTGCCGGCGGCGAGCCCGCGGATCATGGCCGGCGTGCGCCAGACGCTGTCGGTCGCACTGATCATGATGGTCATCTCGGAGCTGTTCTACTCATCGTCGGGGCTGGGATATCAGATCAAGTACTTCCAGCAGAACTACCTCATCGCCGAGATGTGGAGTGGCATCCTGCTGTTGGGACTCATCGGCGTTCTGCTCGCGGTCGTCTTCGGCTTCGTCGAGCGTCGGGTACTGCGTTGGTACCACGGAATCAAGGAGGTCGAGCGTGCCTGAGACGCTTCTGAAGGTGGAGAACCTCAACAAGGTCTACGACTCGGCCACCGGTCGCGTCGAGGCGATCGGTGACATCAGCTTCACGATGAATCGCGGCGAGCTCGTATGCATCGTCGGTCCGTCCGGCTGCGGCAAGACCACGCTGCTGAAGTGCATCGCGGGCCTCCTGCGTCCCACCGCGGGCGACGTGCAGCTCGACGGCAGACGGGTCACCTCTCCCCCCGAGAAGATGGCGCTCGTGTTCCAGGAGTACGGCCGCAGCCTCTACCCGTGGCTGACCGTGCGCGGCAACGTCGAGCTGCCCCTCAAGCACAAGAAGCTCTCGAAGGCGGAGCGCACGCAGCTGGTCGATGACGCACTGCTGGCTGTGGGACTCGACCACGCTGCCAAGAGCTACCCGTGGCAGCTTTCGGGCGGAATGCAGCAGCGCGTGGCGATCGCGAGAGCGGTCGCCTACCAGCCCGAGGTGCTGATCATGGACGAGCCCTTCGCCGCGGTCGACGCTCAGACGCGCGCCGACCTCGAGGATCTGGTGCGCACGCTCCACTCCGAACGGGGGATGTCGATCCTGTTCGTGACGCACGACATCGACGAGTCCGTCTATCTGGGCGAGCGCGTGATCGTGCTCTCGAAGTCGCCGACCTGGGTGCAGGAGGATCTCGCGATCGATCTGGCGCCAGAGCGCGATCAGATCACCACCAGGGCGCTGCCTCGGTTCACCGAACTGCGCACGCACGTGTACGAGCAGATCCAGCGGGCGAAGCGCGGCGAAGCCGTACGCTCGAACGCATGACGACGCGCGCGCTCGATGACGGCGCCATGAGCGAGCCGGCACGCAGCAGACAGCCCAAACGCCTGGTGCTTTCCTTCCTCGGCGAGTTCATGGGGCAGGACTGGGATGCGCCGGTGCGCACCGGCGTCTTCCTCGAGGTGCTCCACGGCGCCGGCGTCGCCGCGCCCGCGGCGCGAGCGACGCTTGACCGCCTCGTCCGAAACGGCGTGCTCTCGCGCGAGCGGCACGGCCGACACCTCGAGTTTTCGCTGACGCCGGCCGGGCGGACGATGCTGGGGGAGGCGACGGATCGCGTGCGCGGGCCATCGCCGTTCCATCCGGACGGTGACGGGTGGACCCTCGTCACTTTCTCGCTGCCGGAGGAACTGCGCACGCTGAGGGGGCGACTGCGCTCCACGCTCACCTGGCACGGCTTCGCCCCGTTGCGCGACGGCCTGTGGCTGGCATCCGGGCGCCCCGCGCTGGCCGCGGCCATCGAGCCCCTCCGCGCGGAGCTTCCGGACGGCGCGGTGATGGCGTTCCATGCTCAGGAGCTCGACGGGTTCCCGATCGCCTCGAGCGTGCGCGACGCCTGGGACATCGACGGGATCCGCGGGGCGCACGAGGCGTTCATCGAGACCTGGCGCGATGTCGCGATCGACGGCTCTTCATCCGCAATGGTCATGCGCACGATGCTCGTCGCCGACTGGTTGGAGCTGCTGCGTGCGGATCCGCGACTTCCCCCGGAGTTCATGGACGCACAATGGCCGGCGCCGGACTCCTTCGCGCTCTACCGCCGCCTGCGCGCCGAACTCGCCCCTCAGTCGGAGGCGGAGTTCGCCGCGCTCACCGCGCAGCCGACGCCGGTCGGTGGATAGCGCTCCTCGCGAGAGTTCGCGCAGGTGATCACTCCAGGGTGAACTTGCCTCGCAGAGCGACCTTTCGCACCTTGCCGCTCGCCGTGCGCGGCAGTTCGTCGACGAACCGCACTCCGCGCGGGATCTTGTACTTGGCGATGCGGCCGGCAAGATGCGCGAGCACGTCCTCCGCGGTGATCTCGGAGCGGGCGACGGCGATCGCCAGCGGCACCTCGCCCCAGCGCTCGTCCGGCACTCCGATCACCGCGACGGACTCGATCTCCGTGCGTTCCATGATGAGCTGTTCGATCTCGGCGGGGTAGATGTTCTCTCCACCCGAGATGATCATGTCCTTCACCCGGTCGCTGATGGTGAGATAGCCCTGCTCGTCGAGGAACCCGATGTCGCCGGAGCGCAGCCATTCGCCTCGATGGGCGTCGCGGGTGGCATCCGGGCGCAGCCAGTACTCCTTCATGACGTTCGGACCGCTGATCTCGATCTCTCCCGCCTCCCCCGCCGGCATCTCGTCCCCGTCCGGAGAGGCGATGCGCACGTCGGTGAAGAAGTGCGCGATGCCGGACGAGCCGACGTGCTCGCGAGCCTTGCGGTACGGCAGCGAGGTCGCGCCCGGTGACGTCTCGGTCATCCCATAACCGGACGAGAAGCTCAGTCCCCGCTTCTCATAGGCTTCGATGACTCGCAGCGGCACGCTGGAACCACCGCAGGTGAGCCTTCGCAACGTCGAGAGGTCGGCCTCGTCCCAGCCCGGATGCTCGGCGAGCATCTGGAATGTCGTCGGCACCCCCGACAGGCTCGTGATGCCGTGCTCCTGCACAGCCGCGAGCACAGCACCCGGGTCGACCTTCTCCTGCACCACAAGCGTGCCGCCTTTGAGCAGCGTCGGCAGTGCCCCCATGCCCAATGACGCGACATGGAACATCGGCGCGATGAGGAGGGTGCGCTCCTCGGACGTGAGGTCGTAGTCGACGAGGACGTTCATCGAGTTCCAGGTGAAGTTCCCGTGCGTGAGCACGGCACCCTTCGGACGGCCGGTCGTACCCGAGGTGTACAGGATCATGGCCGGGTCGTCGAGTGTGACCTCGGCGACGGGCGGAGTGGCGGATGCCGCGGCGACGACCTCCTCGAAGCTCTCTACGGCGGGCACTTCTGCCGGCCCGTCGACGATGATGCGCCGCTCGATGGCACTCGACCACGCGGCCGCGCGCGCGACATCGCGGAGCTCCTCATGTGCGATCAGCAGACGCGCACCGCTGTCCTCGATCATGTACTCGAGCTCGCGCGGCGCGAGGCGCGTGTTCAACGGGACGAAGATCGCCCCGACCAGCCCGCAGGCGAAGAACGAGGTGAGGAAATCGGGGTGATTGTTCCCCAGGTATGCCACCCGATCACCCTTGGCGACACCCCGCTCCGCGAGCGCGCTGGCGAACCGGTCGATCCGGTCGCCCAGCTCCTCGTAGCGGTATGCGCGATCGCCCTGGATCACCGCGATGTCGCCTTCGGACTTCACGCGACGGCGAGAGATCCAGCTGCCCAGCCCTTGATTCTTCATCCTCAGCCTCTTTGCGATTGGATGCCGGTCCGAGTGCGGATCAGGCGTAGAAGCGGTAGATCCCACGGGCGACGACGGCGGGCTTCGTGCCGCCTTCGATCTCGATGGTCTGGTCTACGGCGAGCTGGTAGCCGCCCTTGACCTCCGTCACCTCGGCGATGACGGCGTTCATGCGCACGCGGGAGCCCACGGCGACGGGTGAGACGAACCGCACCTTGTCGAGCCCGTAGTTGACCCGGGTCGTGACGCCCTCCGGCTCGAAGAGCTCGCTCCAGAACTTCGTCGCCAGCGACAGCGTGAGGAATCCATGCGCGATCGGCGCACCGAAGGGTCCACCGGCTGCACGCTCGGGGTCGACGTGGATCCACTGGTGGTCATCGGCGGCGTCAGCGAAGACGTCGATGCGGTCCTGGGTGATCTCCAGCCATTCGGAGTAGCCGAGATCGGTGCCGGCGGCGCTCTCGAGGTCGGCGTAGGCGACGGTGGTGGTCATGATGATGTCCTTTTCGTGGTTCGGTCGAGGCCGAGGAGGCGCACGGCGTTGTCCTTGTAGATGCGCGGGAGCACCTCGGGCGTGAAACGGTCGGCGGCCGTGGCATCCCGTATCCAGCGATCGGGTGTCAGCAACGGGTAGTCGGAGCCGAACAGCACCCTGTCCTTGAGGTACGAGTTCGCCGCGCGCACGAGGGAATCCGGGAAGTACTTCGGACTCCACCCCGACAGGTCGATCCAGGTGTTGTGCTTGTGGGTCGCGACGGACAACGCTTCGTCCTGCCAGGGCACCGACGGATGCGCCATGATGATCTGCAACTCAGGATGCTCGGCAGCCACGTCGTCGAGCAGCATCGGGTTCGACAGTGCGAGACGCATTCCGCGTCCGCCGGGAAGCCCGGCGCCGATCCCCGTCTGGCCTGTGTGGAACAGCGCAACCACGCCCGCGTCCTGCAGCACCTCGTACAGCGGGAAGTGGACAGGGTCGCTCGGATCGAACCCCTGCACGGTGGGATGGAACTTGAAGCCGCGAACGCCGCTGTCCTCGATGAGCCGCCTGGCGCGGTCGACGGCATCCGCCCGATTCGGATCGACCGAGCCGAACGGGATCAGCACGTCGTTGTGCCGTGCGGCACCCGCAGCGATGTCCGCGCTCGATATCGGCGATCGGCCGAGCCGGGTCTCGGCGTCGACGGTGAACACCACTGCCCCCATCCGTCGCTCACGGTAGTACGCGGCGATCGAATCGAGGTCGGGCCGACTCGCATCTGCCGAGAAGTATTTCGACGCCGCCGCCACGAGGTCATCCGGAAGTGACGCATGCCCGTGGTCATCGATCTCGATGTGGACGTGCACGTCGATCGCCCCGAGGACATCGAGGTCGAGGTTCGACTCGTAGCGGGTCACGATGTCAGCGCTGCAGTTCTTCCGGCAGCGCGGGGAAGCGCTCGCCCACGGACTGCTGCTTCTCGCCGATGAGCGCGGGGAACTCCGCCTCGAGCGCGTCGTACGACCAGCCGCCCTCGTGGTATTCGGTGACAACGGCCTCCGGGTGAGACCAGAGCTGGAGGCGGTCGCCGCCGATGCCGATCGCCTGCCCGGTGACGGATGCCGCGGAATCGGATGCCAGATAGGAGATGAGCCCGGCGACATCGCCGGAAGTGCCGAAGCCGAGGTCATGGCGGAAGAACGCCGGCATCGCCTCGCCCTTCGCGTCGGCCTCGACGGCGGCGGCGAAGTACGGCACCGTGGCGGTCATGGCGGTCGCAGCGACCGGGATCACGGCGTTGGCGGTGATACCCGCCTTCTTGAGCTCCATCGCCCACGTGCGCACCATGCCGACGATGCCGGCCTTGGCTGCCGCGTAGTTCGTCTGACCGAAGTTGCCGCGCTGCCCGGTCGGCGAGCCGATGCAGATGATGCGGCCGGCGATCTCGTTCGCCCGCATGTAGGTCGCGGCCTCGCGGACGCAGGTGAACGTGCCACGCAGGTGGACGCCGATGACAGTGTCGAAGTCGTCGTCGCTCATCTTCCACAGCACCGTGTCACGCAGCACCCCGGCGTTCGTGACGAGGATGTCGAGCCTGCCATAGGTATCGACGGCGGTCTGCACGAGCCGCTTCGCGGTCTCAGTCGGACCGACCGGCGCCACGACGGCGACCGCCTTGCCCCCTTCGGCCTCGATCGCGCCGACCGCCTCTGCTGCGGCATCCGCCGAGACGTCGTTCACGACGACGGAGGCGCCCTGGCGGGCGAGCTCCTGCGCGTAGGCGAGCCCGAGTCCGCGACCGGATCCCGTGACGATGGCGACTTTGCCGTCCAATGACATGACACTCCCTCGTTGGTGTTCTCTCACATTACTTGAGAACTTCAATTATTGGTAGCATCACCGTACTCTAGGATGAATCCATGACCAATCCCGCGGTGCAGCCCCAGGGCAGCCAGGCGCTGATCGATGACATGAGCTTCCTGCTCGCGCGGGCCAGCGCCCTCTCCAATGCGGCGGGCAATACGGCCCTCGCCGAATTCGGCCTGAAGGTCCGCTCGTATTCGGTGCTCGAGCTGGCCGCGGTCGGCGGGCGGACATCGCAGCGCGAGATCGCGGAGTTCCTGCGACTCGACCCGAGCCAGGTCGTCGCGCTCGTCGACCAGCTGCAGAAGGCGAAGCTCGTCGAACGCGAACCCGACCAGCGCGACCGGCGCGCCAACGTGATCGTCGCCACTGCCCTCGGTCTCGAGACGCTCGTGAAGGCGCGACAGAAGGTTCGCGCGACCGCGCACCTGCTGCACAGCGAGCTCACCGAGAGCGAGCGCAGCACACTCGCCGATCTGCTGCGTAGGACCGCTTTCCCCTCGAACCAGTCGCGCTGACGACGCCCGGGCCGGGGCCATCTCGGCGGACAGCCGGCTCTCCTACAGCGGGTACTGCCCGGGCTCCCGGCGCAGAGTGATCCATCGGGTCTCGGTGAAAGCATCGATGTTGGCCTGCGCGCCGCCATGGCGAGATCCCGTGCCAGAGGCACCCACACCGCCGAACGGGCTGTTGGCCTCGTCGTTCACGGTCTGGTCGTTGATGTGCACGATACCGGTCGGAATGCGCTGTGCCATCCCAAGCGCCGCCATGGCGTCGCGGCTCACAATGCCCAGTGACAGTCCGTATTCCGTGGCAGCAGCCAACTCAACAGCCTCGTCGTCCGTTGCGTAGGAGACCACTGACGCTACGGGGCCGAACACCTCATCGCAGTACACGGCCGCATCGCGCGGCGGGTTCGCGAGCACCGTGGGTCGGTAGAAGAGCCCCTCGTACGTGCCGCCTGCGGCGAGCGTCGCGCCTTGGGCGACGGCATCCTGCACCATACTGTGGACGCGGTCGCGCTGCACCTCGTCGATGAGGGGTCCAAGATGCACCTGTCCCGCAGCAGGGTCGCCCACCACCATCGACTCAGCCTTCGTCGCAAGCTTCGACACGTAGTCGTCGAACAGCGACTCGTGCACGATGTGGCGACCCACGGTCATGCAGATCTGACCCTGATGCAGGAACGCACCCCACGTCGCGAGGTTCACAGCCTGATCGACGTCGGCATCCTCGCGGACGACGAACGCAGAGTTGCCACCCAGCTCGAGGTGTGCGCGCTTGAGGTGCCGTCCGGCGAGTTCGCCGACGATGCGACCCGCGCGGGTGGACCCCGTGAAAGCGATGACACGCACGTTCGGGTCGGTGACAAGCGCCTCGCCGACGTCCGCCCCACCAGGAACGAGCTGCAGAAGCCCCGCGGGCAGGCCGGCCTCCTCGAAGATCCGCACCATCGAGACTCCGCCGGTGATCACCGTGCGAGGGTCTGGTTTGAGCAGCACCGCGTTGCCCAGGGCGAGGGCGGGTGCCACCGCGCGGATGCCGAGGATGAGCGGCACGTTGAAAGGCGAGATGACAGCCACGACCCCGACCGGAACCTGCTGGGCGAAGGACAGCCGCGGCTCCTCGCTGGAGAGTATCGAGCCCAGCGGAGCCGATGGCAACGCGGAGGCCTCGTAGCATTCAGCTGCGGTCACGTGCAGAGCGAAGCCGGCCAGCGGCGGGATGGCACCCACCTCGCGGATGTTCCAGTCCATGATCTCTTCGGCGTGCGCCTCCCACAGCTGGGCAGCCCGCCTCAGCACGGCTGCGCGTTCGGGATGCGGCGTCGCCGCCCAGTCGCGCTGCGCTTTCGCGGCCGAAGCGGCTGCACGAGCGACGTCGTCGGCGCCTGCGACGCCGACCGAGGCGATCGGTTCACCGGTCGCGGGCGCGATCGATCCGATCTCACCGCCAGAGCCCGCGACCCATTCGCCGTCGATGTAAATCTTTCCGCCGAACACGCTCTCGGAGATGAGGGGCTCGGCCGTCTCGGTCACGGTGGACATCGGGTGGTCCTTTCGTTGCTGCAGGGTCTCAGGCGCCGGCTCGGGAGAGTCGGCGGGCCCGTCGGCCTGGACCGCTTTCGGCCCAGCCCTTACGGATGACACGCACGGCGTCAGCGGCGACCTCCAGTCCATCCTGGAACGGTGAACGCCAGATCGACAGCATGTCGGCCACGCCGCGCGCCAGCAGCGGTCGGGAGAACGCCTCTACGCCGATGCGGCCACCGTAGCCGTCGTCGAGCGCCGCCGCAACGACACCTGGGATGTCGAGCGACCCGGTGCTGAGCAGTCCGCGACCCGACTGGCCGAGCTCCAGGTAGCGCAGGTGCGGCAGCGCGTGACGGATAGCCTCATTCATGTCGGCCTCCTCGATCGCCATGTGGAATGTGTCGAGGTGAATGCCGAGATTGTCCGATCCGCTCGCGGAGACATACTCCATCGCCTGCGCCGCGGTGTTGATGGCCGCTTCCTCGTAGCGATTGAGCACTTCGAAGGTGAGCTGCACGCCGTGGTCGGCGGCGTAGTCGGCGACGACGCCGACCTCCCGGGCGCTCCGCTCGAACGCCGCCGGCGCCAGGGGGTGGACGGGGCGACCGAACAGCCCGTACGGCACGCCGTTGATCTGGTCGGCTCCCACGCGGACGGCGAAGTCCACCGATGCTCTGAGCGTCGCGGCTCCCGCCGCCCGTTCGGCTGCGTCCGATGAGGACACATCCGCACCCGGTCCCTGTCCGCACATCGTGATCGGCGCGATGCCGGCCTCGACGAAGACTGCGCGCAGTGCCGCAGCATCCGTCGCACCCTCGTCCATCGGCGCGAGCACGGCCCTGCGGTACCCCATCTCGCGCAGGCCGCCGAGAATCGGGGCGAGGCCGGCACGATCCGTCTCGCCCGTGATGATCGACAGGTGGCAGGAGAGATCGAGATCCATGGCGATCCTCAGAACACCGGTAGGTCGAGGCGCTGCTTGAACGACGAGTAGCCGTCGTCGACGTGCACTACCGTGCCGTTGATGGCGTTCGCCTCGTCGGAGGCGAGGAACGCGACGACGTCGGCGATCTCGGACGGCTCGGTCATCTTGTTGCGCATCTGCTCGGCCGCGAAGGTGGCCTTCAGCTCGTCGCTGAACTGGTTGATGATCGCCGTGCCGACACGGCCGGGAGTGATCGCCACGGCGCGGATGCCGAACTGCGCGAGCTCGTACGCGGCCGAACGCGTGAACGAGATGACCGCCGCCTTGGCGGCGCTGTAGGTGAACGACAGCTCGGCCGCCTGCTCGCCGTAGATGGACGACGTGCTGATGATCACGCCGGGAGTGCCCTGATCGCGGAACTGACGTCCCGCCGCGAGGATGCCGTAGTACACACCGTCCTGATCCACGCGGATCATCGGCTCGTAGTCGACGGACGGATCGTGGTCGAGTAGCGGCTTCCCGCCCGCGATGCCCGCGTTGTTGAAGATCACATCGAGCTTTCCGAACACCTCGACCGCCTTGGCGACCATCGCCTCGACCTCGGTGAACACCGACACATCGACCTGGCAGGCGGCCGTTGCGCCGGCGGCGCCGGTGGCCGCGATCTCATCCGACGCCTGCTGCGCCCGCTCGAGAGAGATGTCCGCGATCAGGACCTTCGCGCCCTCGCGGACGAACTTCTCGACGGTCGCGCGTCCGATTCCGCTGGCACCGCCGGTGATGATGGCGACTTTGCCTTCGAGCCTCATGATGTCTTCTCCTTCGTGATGATCTGCCGGCGGGGTGCGAACCCCGCCGGCAGAGATGGGTGAATGAATTCGGTCAGAATCCGGTGTGCGAGAGGGCGAGCGCCCCGCCGTCAACGGCGAGGACGGCTCCCGTGATGAACGACGACGCCGGCGAGACGAGGAAGAGCATGGGCCCTTGGACCTCGGCCATCGTCCCCATCCGCGCGAGGGGAATGGTCCCCGCCCACACCGCTTCCGCCTCGGGCGTGATCTCGACCTCACCGTCGCCGATGCGTGTGCCCTTGAATGGCCCTGGCGCGATCGCGTTCACACGGATGCCGCGCGGTGCCATCTCGAGGGCCAGCTGGCGGACGAGGTTGAGAATGCCCGCCTTCGTGGTGACGTAGGCGTACGAGACCATCGGGTCCGTCCGCAGCCCTGCCGTCGAGGCGGTGACCAGGATCCGTCCGCCGGATTCGAGCACACGCGAGGCCGCGCGGAGCGTCTCGAACGTCCCGGTGAGGTTGGTCGCGAGAACCTCGTCCCACTCGCTGTCCGTGTAGTCCGCGATACCGCCCTCGCCGAGGTAGCTCGCGCCACCGGCGATTCCCGCGTTCGCGACGACGACCGTGGGGCGACCGACCTCGGCCGTGATGCGCTGGAACACGGCATCGAGCGCGCCGCGCTCGGCGATGTCGACGGCGTATCCGTGGGCCTTGCCGCCTGCGGATACGATCCGCGCAGCCACATCGGCCACACGGCCTTCACTCCGTCCGAGCACGACGACGCTGGCCCCGGCTGCGGCATAGATCTCCGAGGCCGCCTGTCCGATGCCGCTCGAGGCACCCGTCACGACGACGATGTCCCTACTCAAGTCGAACAGCCCGGACAGGGCGGTTGAGGCGCTGGTTCCCATCGTCACAGCGCGGATCAGAGCGTCGGCTCGTACGTCGCGACGTTGCTGCGGTCGATCAGCTGGCCGTCCAACGGTACGTAGTTGACGTCGGGCAGTGTCGCCGAATCTCGGTACTCGTTCATGAAGCCGATCATCTGGTCGACGACCTTGATCCAGTCCTGCGCGACGGATGCGTACATCGGGCCGTCCTTCGCGATCTCGATCGCGGTCTCCCCCAGGGCATCGACGCCGGTGACGAAGATGTCGTCACGGCCTGCCTCTGTGATGGCACGTGCCGCGCCGAGTGCTGCGTCATCCCATCCGACCCAGACTCCGTCCAGCCCATCGGGGTTGGCCTGCAGGTAGTCGGTGACGAAGTTCAGCGCCTCGGTGCGTCCGGTTCCCGGATCGAGCGCCTGTTTCATGTCGCCCCCGGCAATGATCGCTCCGGCTGCCTTGAGCTTGTCCAACGCCAGGTTCGACCGGGTCTGGATGCCGATGTGCGGGTCGTGCCCGATCACCATGACGTTCTTCCCCTCGAGGCCGCCCATGGCCTCGTCGAGTGCACCGACCGTGAGGTCCGCAGTCACCTCCTGGCTGAAAGTGATGTCCACGACGAAGTCGTCGTTGGGCTCGACTCCGCCGTCGATCGAGAAGATCGGAATGCCGGCCTCTTTTGCCGCCTGGACGAGCGGAGCGATCTGACGCGGGTCGGGGAACCCTGCGAGGATGGCGTCCGCGCCCTGCTGGATGGCGGTCTGGACATCGCTGTTGATCTTGTCGTAGTCGAACGCACTCGTATAGAGCGTCACGTCCCAGTTCTCCTGGGCGTTGCCTTCCTCCACGAACGCGTCGAGCGTCAGTTTTCCGCCCGGTGTGGCGTAGCCCGCGGTGAACGCCGCGACCGTGAAGACGCCGTCGTCGCCGAGTCCGTCCGTCTTGCCCTCGGCGTTCGTGCCGCTGTTCGAGGCTCCGGTGGTCACCGAGCATCCGGCGAGAGTCACCACGGCGGCTATGGCCAGCGCGGCGGCGTTGAGTCGTCTTCCCGTTTTTGCATTGCGCATGAGCGAACTCCTTTGTCGTGTTTCATACTGTGGCTGGTGGGATCGCCGGGACGGTGCCCCGACGGGAGGGAATGTCTGGGTGTCGGCCTCGCACGCCGACACCGCGCTAGGTGCTCTTCTGCTTGAGTCCTGACAGCAGAACGGCGGCGATGATGATCAAGCCGATGAGCACCTGCTGGATGTACGTGTTGACCCCGACGATGTTGAGGCCGTTCTGGACGACACCGATGATGGCGACGCCCACGATCGTTCCGCCGATGTTCGCCTGCCCAGACCGCAGCAGTGTCATTCCGAGAAACACCGCGGCGACGGCGAACATCATGAGATCGTTCGCACTCGAGGAGCCGGCACTGCCGAGGCGACTGACCAGGACGATGCCGCCGAGGCCCGAGAGGAAACCCGCCACCACGAACGCGAGGAATCGAGTCGAGCGGACGCTGACGCCGGAGAGCCGGGCGACCTCGGCGTTGCCGCCGATCGCGTACCAGCGCCGCCCGATCGTCGTGAAGCGCAGGACCGCCCAGGCGACCACGGCGATCGCGACCGCATAGAAGACCGGAAGCGGCACCCCGTTCACGCGCGCCTGCCCGAGGAATCCGAACTCGTCCGGCCAGCCGTACAGGGTCGTTCCCCCGGTGACTATCAGGGCGAGCCCGCCGACAGTGGTCATGGTCGCCAGAGTCGCGACGAAAGCGGAGAGATTGAGGTACGCGACCAGGATGCCGTTGACCACACCGATGAGCGTGCCCACGATCAGAGCCAGGACGATCGCCAGCGGGACCGGCACTCCGGCGATCATGAGGGCGGCGGCCGACGCGCCGGAGAGCGTAGCCGTCGTTCCCACCGAGAGGTCGAAGTCCCCGACCACCATGACGAAGGTCTGCGCGGCCGCGATGATGGCCAGGATCGCGACCTGGTTGAGGATGTTCGTCATATTGCCTGCGGTGAAGAACACCCCGTTGCCGGCAACGGTGAATACGATGACGAGCGCGACCAGGGCGATGACCGTGCTCCCCTGCCACACCCATTGCAAGCGCGGCGAGCGGTCGGGTTCGACCGCGGCGATCGTGAGGGTATCTGTCTGCGCCATGTCAGGCGTCCCTTCCGTATGCGTAATTGAGGATGAGCTCATCGTCGGCGCCGTCTGCGTCGACTTCACCGGAGATGCGGCCCTCGTGCATCACGAGGATCCTGTCCGAAAGCCCGATGAGCTCGGGGAGTTCACTGGAGACGGCGACGACCGCCGTTCCCGTCGCGGCGAGCTCACGAATGAGTCGATAGATCTCAGCCTTCGTTCCCACATCGATCCCTCGCGTGGGTTCATCCATGAGCAGCACCGTGGGATTGCGTGCGAGCATCTTGGCGAGCACGACCTTCTGCTGGTTTCCGCCGGAGAGCTGCCCGACGGGTTGCCGGACGCCCCGGGCTTTGATCTGCAGTTCGGCGAGCGCCCGCTTGGCCAATTGCAGTATTCGTCCCTGCGACACGATGCCGCCGGAGCTCACCGACTTGAGGTTCGCGATCGCGATGTTGTCGGCGATCGGCGCAGACAGGATCACGCCCTGCGCTCGACGCTCCTCAGGCACGAGGGCGATGCCCGCATCGAGGGCCCGACCGACTCCACGTCCGACCGGTGCCCTCCCGTCGACCTGCACTGTGCCGGCCGATGTCTTCTGCGCCCCGGCGAGGAGGCGGAGCAGCTCGCTCCGGCCCGACCCCGCAAGACCTCCGATACCGACGACCTCGCCAGAGCGCACCTCGAACGACACATCGCTCACGCGGCGGCCTGAGAGCCCCTCGACGGACAGCACGACGTCGCCTCCACCCGTGCCACGTGCCGGGTACATCTCGCTCTGCTCGCGACCGACCATCGTCGAGATGACGTCGTCTATCGAAGTATCGGACACGTTCTTCGTCACGATCGTGCGGCCGTTGCGCATGACGGTGAGGCGGTCGCACAGGGCGAACACCTCTTCGAGCCGGTGCGAGACGTAGACGATCGCGACGCCTTCGTCACGCAGGCTTCGCAGGACGGCGAAGAGTCCCTCGATCTCAGTGTCCGTGAGAGCTGCGGTGGGCTCGTCCAGGATGAGCACCTTGGCATCGATCGACAACGCACGAGCGACCGCGACCATGGTCTGCTGAACGGGTGAGAGCCCGCCTGCGAGGCGACGCAGGTTGATCTGCTGCCCGAGGCGATCCAGCTGAGCCCGTGCGTGTGCGCGGAGTTCCTTCCAACGCACGAATCCGAGGGTCGACGGTGCATCCTCGCCCAGCACGATGTTCTCGGCCACGCTTATCGTCGGCACGATCGAAAGCTCCTGGTAGAGCGCGACCACGCCGGCGCGGTGCGCGGTGCGCACATTCGTGAAGTCGACCGGCTCACCTGCGACCAGCACCCCGCCCTGATCCTGTTGGTAGAGCCCCGTGATGATCTTGATGAGCGTCGACTTGCCCGCGCCGTTCTCGCCGAGGAGGGCATGGATCTCTCCCGGACGCACCTCGAGGTCGACCCCGCGCAGCGCCTGCACGCCGTCGAAGTGCTTTGTGATGCCCCGCACCTCAAGGATCGGCGCAATGGCCGGCGGCGCGACAGCTTCGAGGTCGAGGGGAATGCTCATCACCGCACCTCCTCGTCGATGTCGTTGCACCGGAGGACGACCTTGGGGAACCGGCCGCTGATGTGAACCGCGAACGCCTCCACGGCGTCGTCGAGGTCGTAGACCGCCTGAGTGAGCTCGTCGAGCTGAAGGTACGGCAGGATCTGCAGAGCCCGGGGGAACGCGTACGGCGAGACGAAGACGCCGGTGAGGGTGAGTTCCTTGAGGTACAGGTAGTCCGAGAGGTTGAGTGACAGCTCGTAGCTCGCGGGGTACATCGCCCCGTAGACGACCGTCGCACCCTTTGCCGCGATGTCGAGAAGACCCTGGGCGGCGCGGGGTGAACCGGATGCGTCGATCACGATGTCGTATCCGCGCCCGTCGGTGATCTCGGCCGCGAGCGAGCCCTGGTCCTCGGTCACGGGGTCGATCGCGAAATCGGCTCCGTGGCGCAGCGCCATCTCACGCCGTTCCGCGATCGGCTCGATCATGGTGAGCGAGGTCGCGCCGTTCATCTTCATCACCTGGAGGGTGAGCTGCCCGATGGGGCCACCGCCGCAGATGGCTACGCGGTCACCGACCCGCGCGCGGGCCTTGTCTGCGATACGGACCGCGACCGAGGTCGGCTCGAGGATGCTGCCGTGCAGCAGGCTCACCCCGTCAGGCAGCCGATACACCTGGGACTCGTGCCAGGTGACGGTCTCGGCCATACCGGGACGGTTGTAGTCCTGGATGTGTTCGCAGAACTGCTGTCTGCCCTCCTGACACGGGCGGCACGTGCCGCAGAATCGCAGGAAATTGCCCGCGACGCGGTCGCCGATCTTCAGACCGTTGCGGTGAGCCCGCTCGCCGAGCGCCTCGACCACGCCCGACAGCTCGTGTCCGAGCCCGATCGGCACATCGGTGCCGAAGAATCCCTCGGCCAGATGCGGGTCCGAGCCGCAGATCGCCGAATAGGCCACGCGGATGCGCACGTCTTCCGGTCCGAGCGGCTGCTCGGGGAAATCGACTACGCCGATGCGTCCGCGCGTGCTCTCGTCGGGATCGCGCAGGCTGCCGATCCGGGTCACCGCTACCGTTCTCATTCGCTTCTCCTTTGAACCGAGGTCGGGGTGGTCAGTGCTGGGCGGAGATGACGCGGCGCAGCGCGGCGACCGTGTCCGCCAGTCCGTAGCCGTGCTTGTCGCGCAGCTGCTCGTCCTCGCCGAAGCCCGCGTAGACCTGCGGGATGCCGAGGCGTTCGAAACCCGTCAGGTGCACGCCGTTGTCGGCCACCACGTCGGCGATTCGGGTGGCCAGGCCGCCGTAGGCGAGGTGATCCTCGAGAACCACGAACCGCCCACCGGTCTCGGCAGCGCTGCTCAGGATCAACTGCTCGTCGATCGGCTTGAGCGTCCACATGTCCACAACACGCACCGAGTGCCCTTCCGAGGCCAGCTGGTCAGCGGCATCGAGAGCCTGCGCGACGGTGGTGCCGTGCGTAAAGATCGTGGCATCTGTGCCCTGGCGAGCGATGATGCCTTTGCCGATGCGCAGCTCGTGTTCCCCCGGCTCGTAGAGCACCTTGTCCTTCTTGCCCACGGCAAGGCGGATGTAGATGGGCCCCTCCATCGTCATCGACTGACGGAGAACCTCGCCGACCATCGCCGGGTCGCCGATCGACGTCACAGTCATGTTCGTCAGCGCGCCCATGAGCGTGAGGTCCTCGACCGCGTAATGCGTCGATCCGCCGTTGCCGACAAGGCCGCCGTGCGTGCCGATGATCTTCACCGGCAGATTCGGGTAGCACACGTCCGTGCGCACCTGCTCGAGTGCGCGCATCGAGAGGAAGGGGAGCATGCCGGATACGACGGGGATGTTGCCGTCGTAGGCGAGCCCCGACGCGATGCCGACGCACGCCTGTTCGGCCAGCCCCACGTCTATGAAGCGGTCGGGGAACGCATCGCGGAACTCGACCAGCGTCGCGCCGATGTCAGGGGTGAGCACGTACAGATTCGGGTGCTCGTCGCCGAGCTCTGCCAGTGTCGTTCCGATGACGGACCGGGCGGAGAGCATCTCCCCGAAGGTGAAGGTCGCAGGCATCAGACGGTCTCCTTTACGCGAGAGGCGTTGAGCGCCGTGAGGGCGCGTTCGAGGTCGGCGGCGCCGAGCGAGCCTGCATGCCAGGCGAGGTTGCGTTCCATGAAATCGACGCCCTTGCCTTTCACGGTCTCGGCGACGATCACGGTAGGCGTATCGCTGTCGGAGGCCGGCAGCCCGTCGAGGGCGGCGACGATCTGCGACATGTCGTGGCCGTCGATCTCGATGACGTTCCAACCGAACGCACGCCATTTGTCGGGGTAGGGCTCGAAGACGACCCGCTCCTCGGCGAAGCTGGTCATGAGCTGGCGGTTGCGGTCCACGAAGGCGACCAGGTTGCCGAGCTTGTTGCTGCGGGCGGCCATGACTGCCTCCCACACCGAGCCTTCGCCGGTCTCACCGTCGCCCAGCAGACAGAACACGCGGTGCTCATCGTTCCGGCCGCGGGCGCCCAGCGCCATGCCCACCGCGATCGGCAGCCCGTGGCCGAGAGAGCCGGTCGACGCCTCGACGCCGGGAAGCTGCACCTTGCAGGGGTGCATGCCGTATGCGCTGTCGAGCTGCCCGTACGTCGCGACGATGTCGTCGTACGACAAGAACCCTCGGATGGCCATCGCGATGTACATGCAGACCGCCGCGTGGCCCTTGCTGAGCACGAAGCGGTCACGCTCCGGGTTGGCGAGGTCGGCCGGATCGACGTTCATCCCGTACTCGAACAGCGCCGTGAGGATGTCCGCAGCGGACAGGTCGCCGCCGATGTGCACGGCCCCCTCGTACGTGCCGCACAGGTGAAGCAGCTTCTCGCGGAGCTCGAATGCCAGGTCTTCAAGCTCTTCGACGCTGTGCCGTTCTTCGGTCGCGGTCAGTGGTGTCCGCTCCATCGCATCCTCCTCATCGACTCGTCGACGGGATGCCGCTACGCGGGGTCTTCGTCGACTCTCGTTTGCTCTCGCCGCCCGCTTCGATGTGGGCGACGATGAGTGACGCTAACAGAATCTCATTTACAAGTAAAGAAGAATGCCTATAAACTTGTTTATAAGCGGCGCACAGCATTGTGCGATGCTTCGACTCAGTCACAGAGAGGTGGAAACGATGTCGAGAACGATTGACACGCGCTCAGGAGTGCGTACTGGACTGTTCATCGGGGGCGAGGAGCGCTTCACGGAAGAAGTGCTGCAGGTCGCGGACCCCGGCAAGAAGGGAGTGGTCGTCGGAGAGGCGGCATCGGCTTCCGAGGAGGACGTGGCCGATGCGGTAGTGGCGGCGAAGTCGGCCTATCCGGCGTGGGCATCGTTGTCGGCCGAGGCGCGAGCCGCTGCCATGACGGATGCGATCGCGGGCATCGCCGACGACCGCGACACCGACGCGGCTATCCTGTCGCAGGAGAACGGCAAGGTGCGGATGGAAGCGTGGATCGACGCGCTCGTGTTCGAGATCCGGTGGAACCTCGCACTCACGCTGGCCGACGTCGTCGAGACCGGCAAGACGCTGCCAGCGATCCCCGGCGCAATCCCTGTCTCCACCGAAGTGAGCTTCCAGCCGCTGGGCGTGGTCACGATCATCGTGCCTTTCAACTGGCCGATTGCGATCCTCGGCGCGGCGCTGCCGCACGCCCTGCTCGCCGGAAACACGGTCATCGTCAAGGCGCCGCCGTCCACGCCACTGGCCACCGCTCGTCTCGTGCAGCGCATCGCGGAGAAGCTTCCGGCCGGCGTGCTCAACGTCATCACCGGCAACGACGAGAAGATGTCTGGCCTGATCCAGAATCCGGATGTCGCGAAGGTGTGCTTCACCGGGTCGGTCAATGGCGGCAAGCGGATCATGGAGATGGCATCGAAGACGCTGACGCGGGTGACGCTCGAGCTGGGCGGCAACGACGCGGCGATCTTCCTCGAAGACGCCATCCTCGACGACGCGCACATCGACCGGCTGTTCGCGGCGATCTACGACACCACCGGGCAGATCTGCATGAACGCCAAGCGGGTGTTCGTGCACAGGTCGCGTCAGGACGAGCTGGTCGCCGGGCTCGAAGCACGCCTGAACCAGGTCAAGCTCGGGTACGGGCTCGACGAGGGCACCACGATGGGTCCGCTGCACCAGCCGGCGCAGAAGGCTTTCGTGGAGGAGATCATCCAAGAGGCGAAGGATGCCGGAGCCGACGTCCGCGAGTACGGCGAGCTGCCAGGCGGCGACCTCGCCGGCGGCAACTTCCTGAGGCCGGCCATGGTGATCGATCCCGACGTCTCGCTGCGGGTCGTCACCCAGGAACAGTTCGGGCCGGTCATCCCGATCATCGCTTTCGATGCCGAGGAAGAGGCGGTGGCGCTGGCGAACGACACATGGGCCGGCCTGTGCGGATCGGTGTGGACTGCGTCTGCGGATGCGGCGAACCGCGTCGGCTCACAGCTGGAGTGCGGTTACGTCTGGGTCAACGACCACGGTGCGACTCGCCTCGACCTGCGCGCGCCCTTCGGCGGCATGAAGGGTTCGGGCTTCGGCCGAGAGCAGGGCATCGAGGGGGTGCGCGCATTCCAGGACACCCGCTCGATCGCGACCATCGACCCTGAAGCGCTCGCCACCATGGCCCACTGAACCGAGAGAGGACGACGTGCGGGTTCGCGGTCGCTCGAACCGCGACCTCGCACGTCGACTAATGTGTCAGACGACAGGGGACTCCCTGGAAGGAATAAATCAGTGAGCACTGCGGATGACGGGATTCAGCGCGAACCTCTCAGCAACACGATCGATCCCGACGAATTCACGCCTCGTCTGCTCGCGCTGCTGTCCAATGCTCTGGTCTGGCGCGAGTCGAACGAGCTGCGCCGACGGTTCGGCCTCGGCACCAACGACTGGCGCATCATCTCCGCACTCGCCCTCCGCCCCGGCTCGTCGGCGACCGAGGTCTCGGAGTTCATCGGGGTCAATAAGGCCGTGGTGTCCAAGAGCGTGAACGTCCTCAGCGGGCGTGAACTCATCGTGCTCATGGACGGCCCGCGCGGGTCGCGACCGATGTACCTCACCACCGCGGGTGTGCAGATGCACGACGAGATGCTGCCGATCTCCATGCGCGGTCAGGAGATCGTGCTCGCCCATCTCAATCCCCGCGAGATCGAACGCCTCAATGAGCTCCTCCTCCGCATGCTCGTCGACGCACGCGAGTTGCAGACGCTCGATCATGAGGCCGCCGCCACGAACGTCTGACGCCCACGCAGCACGCCGCTGACGCCGCATCCGCGGATCAGCGGACTCCCGCCGACGGCGTCACTCGCACGTGGATGCTCTTCATGAGCGGTTGATCGCTCTGCGCGCTGTAGTCGGCCTCGCCGACGAGCACGTTCATCTCGGGCATGTAGCCGGCCGCACTCCCCCGCGGCGTGTCGTACGCGACCGCCCGGTACTGCCGCAGCTCGCGCTGCGAACCGTCCTTCGACGTCGAGACGATGTCGACGAGATCGCCCTGCCAGATGCCGCGATCGCGCATGTCGTCCTCGTGCATGAAGATCAGCTCACGCAGATTCTTCACTCCGCGGTAACGGTCGTTGTTGCTGTAGATCGTGGTGTTCCACTGGTCGTGCGACCGCATGGTCTGCAGCACCAGCATGTCGTCGGAAGCGGGCAGCACGTCATGCAGCGCCGGCGCCGAGAAATCGGCCTTACCCGACGCCGTGCGGAAGTCGAGCTCTCGCGCCGGCTGAGGAATGCGGAACCCGTTCGGCTGACGCACGAGCTCATTGAACCCCTCGAACCCGGGCAGCACCTTCGCCATCACGTCACGGATGCGGTCGTAGTCGGCCGCGTACTCCTCCCACGGCGTGCTGCTGTCCGGCAGCGTGGCGCGCGCCATCCGCGCGATGATGTCGGGCTCCGACAGCAGATGCTCGGAGGCCGGCTTCTTCTTGCCGACCGACAGGTGCACCATGCTCATGGCATCCTCGACCGACTGCCCCTGCAGTCCGCCTGTCTGCTCGTCCCGCTCGGTGCGCCCCAGACACGGAAGGATGAGCGCCTTCTCACCGTGCACGAGGTGGCTGCGGTTGAGCTTCGTGCCCACCTGGACCGTCAGCCGGCATCCGCTCAGCGCCTCTGCGGTGTAGTGGGTGTCGGGAGCGGCCAGCACGAAGTTGCCGCCGAGACTCACGAAGACCTTGACGGCACCCTCGTGCATCTTGTGGATGCTGGCGACGGTGTCCAGTCCGGGCTCGCGAGGCGATGTGATCCCGCAGACCTCGTCGAGGGCATCCAGCAGCCAGGCCGGCGAATGGTGGTTGATGCCGCAGGTGCGATTGCCCTGCACGTTGCTGTGCCCGCGCACCGGTGCAGGCCCAGCACCCGGTCGGCCGATGTTGCCGCGCAGCAGCAGCACGTTCATGAACTCGCGCACCATGTCGACGGCGTGCTCCTGCTGGCTGATGCCGAGGCACCAGCTGATGATCGCCTTGCCGGATGCGAGGTAGAGGGCCCCGGCCGCGCGGAGCTGCTCCTCAGTGAGCCCGGACTGCTGCACCAGCTCCGGCCACGGCGTCGCCTCGACGACAGCACGATACTCATCGATGCCGTTGGTGTGCTGCGCGATGAACTCGGTGTCGAGCGCGCCGGGGTCGACCTCGGCCGCTTCGAACACGACCTTCGCGATGGCGCGCATCAGCGCCATGTCGCCGCCAGGACGAACCTGCAGGTCGAGAGTGCCGGTCTCGTGCGTCTTGAACAGCGCCATGTCGACGAAGTCGTGCGGCACAGTGGTACGCCTGGATGCAGCCTCGATCAGCGGATTGACGTGCACCACCTGCGCGCCGTTTTTCACGGCATCCGACAACGCCGTCAGCATGCGCGGCGCATTCGAGGCGGCGTTCACCCCGAGCAGGAACAGCAGATCGGTCTGCTCCCAGTCCTCGACGGTCGTGGTCCCTTTGCCCGACCCGATCGAGGCGGTGAGCGCACGGCCGGAGGCCTCGTGGCACATGTTCGAGCAGTCCGGCATGTTGTTCGTGCCGTACTCGCGGATCATCAGCTGGTAGAGGAAGGATGCCTCGTTGCTGAGCCGCCCAGAGGTGTAGAACGTCGCCTCATCCGGACTGCCCAGTGCCCGCAGCTCCTCACCGATGAGTGCGAAGGCGTCGTCCCAGCTGATCGGTGCGTAGCGATCGGTCTCGGAGTCGTAGACCATCGGCTCGGTCAGACGGCCGGTGTTCTCGAGCTCGTAGTCGGTCCAGGTGGAAAGCTCGCTCACTGTGTGCTTCGAGAAGAAGCCGCTTCCTACGCGCTTGTGCGTCATCTCCCACGTGACGTGCTTCATCCCGTTCTCGCAGATGTCGAGCTTCAGGCCCTTCTGATCATCGGGCCACGCGCAACCTGGGCAGTCGAATCCCTTGATCGGATGGTTCATCGTGAACATCGACAACGCGCCGCTCACCGGACGCTGCGATTTCACGAGCACCTCACCGACCGACACCGCCGCACCCCAGCCCGCGGCGGGGTGCGTGTAGTCCTCTTGCGACCACGCCTTCGTCGTCACAGGGCCGTAGCCGCCCTGGCGGGGAACCTCCGGCATCAAACCGAAAGCGACGCCGCTATCGAGAGTGATCATGAGCTGCTCCTTCCGACACGAGCGCCAGATCGGGTGCCGTGGCATCCGTCCGGACTCGTTCAGGGCGTGAATACACGTTCATCGTCTGACCGCGCACGAATCCCACGAGCGTCAGACCGGACTTCTCGGCCAGCTCCGCCGCGAGGGACGACGGTGCCGAGACGGCAGAGAGGATCGGGATGCCGGCCATCACCGCTTTCTGCACGAGTTCGAAGCTCGCCCGACCCGAGACCTGCAGGACAGTCCCGCGCAGGGGAAGGCGATCATGCAGTACCGCCCACCCGACGACCTTGTCGACGGCGTTGTGGCGCCCGACGTCTTCTCGCAGCACGAGCAGTTCTCCAGTGGCGACATCGAAGAGCGCGGCCGCATGCAGGCCACCGGTCTTGTCGAACGCAGCCTGCTGCTCGCGCAGCCGGTCGGGATACCGAGCGATGCCCGCAGCGTCAGCGACCACTGCATCCACCCCGACGTCGTGACGGGAGACCGTCTCGACGGCGTCGATGCTGGCCTTGCCGCAGACCCCGCACGAACTGGTCGTGTAGAAAGAACGCGCCAGCTCCGGCGCGGGCAGGGCCACTCCGGGAGCCAACGAGACGTCGAGGACGTTGTACGTGTTCTCGACCCCACCCGTACCGGGCCCGCCGCAGTGGATCGCGGACTGGAACTCGGCCCCCTCGCCGATCACTGCCTCCGAGACGAGGAATCCGGCCGCGAGTTCGACATCGTGACCGGGAGTGCGCATGGTCACGGCCAGTGGAGTGCCTGCGACACGGATCTCCAGCGGCTCTTCGACGGCGAGCGTGTCAGGGCCGCGGCGGGCGCCTTCACCCACCGTGACCTTCAGTACCGATCGCCTCGTCGTGATCCGACCCATACCTCTGAGCATAGTGTTCTGCGGCGCGTCGTGGGGCCGCGCTAACGTAGCGATATGGACAGTTCTCGATGATGGTGCTGTCATGACGCCGCAGACACGCAGAGCGCTCGTCGCGAGCGTGATCGCCCTCTGTCTGGTCGCCGCGATGATGCGCCCTGCGATCACCGCCGTGGGGCCGCTGATCGGCCGGATGAGCGCCGATACCGGCATCCCGCTCGCCCTCCTGGGCGCACTCTCCACGATCGTGCTGATCATGTGGGCTGCGGCCTCTCCGTTCGCGCACGGTATCGGAAGACGGCTCGGACTCGGCGGGGCTGTGCTCGCCGCGATGGGAGTGCTGGGCCTGGGCACGGCGGTCCGCTCGATCCCAGGATCGACGGCGTGGTTGTGGATCGGCACAGCGCTCATCGGTGTCGCCCTGGCAGTCGGGAACGTCCTGCTGCCCGCGATCATCAAGCGGGACTTCCCCTTGCGCGTGCCCCTGATGATGAGCGTGTACTCGGCGATCCTCGGCGGCGCGGGCGCCGTGGCATCCGGTCTCGCCGTTCCGATCGCCGACCTGAGCGGTGCTGTTTCCGGGTCGGGGTGGCGGCTGTCCCTGCTCGCCACAGGCGGGCTCGTCATACCCCTCGGCCTGGCGGCCTGGTGGTTCGTCCGCAGACGCGAGATCCGCGCAATGCGAGCGAGCCCATTCGTGCGCGAGCCCCGCACCGGAGTCTGGCGCGATTCGATGGCATGGCTGGTCGCTGCGTACATGGGCGTGCAATCGACCTGTTTCTACGTGCTCGTGACCTGGCTGGCGTCGATGTCGACGGACATCGGACGCAGCCCGCTGACAGCCGGGTTCGACGTCATGGTGTACCAGGCGTTCTCCATCGCCGGTTCGCTGACGATCGCCGTGCTGATGCGCGGACGCGGAGCGCAGATCACGCCTGCACTGCTGCCCCTGGTCGGAATGGTGGGAGGCGCGGGGATACTGGTCGCCCCAGACGCGATCGGATTCTGGGTCATGCCACTCGGGTTGTTCTCGGGCTCCTCGCTCGGTGTCGCACTGACACTGATCGCGCAGCGCGCTCGCGATCACAGCATCTCGTCCGCACTGTCGGGAATGTCGCAATCAGTCGGCTACGGCATAGCAGCCATCGGTCCGGTGCTCTTCGGCGGTGTGCATGCGATCACGGGAAGCTGGACGGCGTCACTGGTCATCCTGCTCCTCACGATGATCACGCAGGGCGTGATCGGCATCTTCGCCGCACGCGACCGCTTCGTCCTCGAACCGCGCTGAGCGCCGACCCTGACCTCGGGCCGGCGCTCAGACATCACCGCGGTGCGGGCTATTCGTCCCAGGACTCGACGGCTTCGTAACCCTTGCCGTTGTACTTGATCACCTGAACCGTCGACACGGCCGGCTGGTCGTCCTCGGTGGTGTCGACGGACGTGCCGGGCAGCATGAGCGGCGCCTCGAAGTCCGAGATGGTGCGAAGCTGCGCCATGAAGTCCTCACGCGTCGGCTCGGTCATCTTGGTGAACACCTGCTCGAGCGTCGCCCCGATCATGTAGCTCCACATGCAGTGCGGGAACGCGGGGGCTTCCGGATAGTCCGCGTACTCGGCGAGGTCTGACAGGAAGGTGACGACGTCCTCGTCTTCCGCGAATGCAGGGCTCTGCGGTGTCTTCGCGAACGACACGGTGTAGACCGCCGGCAGCGCCGCCGCACCACCGGGCTCGAGGATCGCCGTCGGGCTCGAGGTGTTCGACGGCAGGAACAGGCTCGGCAGCCATCCGATCTCCTGCACCTTCTGCAGCGAGGAGATCACCAGCGGCGTGATCGACATCGCGTTGAACAGCACATCCGCGCCCGATGCCGCGAGCTCGGTGAGCTGTGCGTCGACGGACGTGTCGGTCGCCTCGTAGGTGAGTTCCTTGACGATCTCGATGTTGTCGGCGCCCTCGATCGCAGACTTGAATCCTTCGACGTAACCCTCGCCGTAGTCATCGTTCTGCGAGAGGATCGCGACCTTGTGCTCGCCGCCGGCACCGGCCAGCAGCTCGCCGAAGGCCTCTCCCTCGTTCTGATACACCGGAACGAACCCGAGCTGCCACGGGCTCTCCTCCTTGTTGCTGAACAGCGGGTCACCGGTCTGGATCAGCACCTGCGGCACCTCATCGGCGATCGCTGCCTCGCGCCAGGCCCGGTTCGTCGGGGTGCCTAGGCCCGCGGTCATCGCGAAGACGCTGCCCTTGAGCTGGTCGTAGTTCGCTTTCGCCTTCTGCGGATCGTACTCGTCGTCGAGCGCCTTGATCTCGACCGTACGGGTCTTGCCGTCGCCGAACTCGATCCCGCCCGCGGCGTTCACGTTCCCGAAATAGGCCTTGAGTCCTGCCACCGTGCAGGTACCAGGACCCGCGGTGCCCCCGCTCAATGGTGTGGTCATCCCCAGGGTGATGGTCGTGTCGGTGATGCCCGGGCTGGCCGCGGCCGCCCCGCCGTCACCATCGGGTTCTGCGCCGCCACGGGAGCAACCGGCGACGAGGACGGCGACGATGCCGATCCCTGCCACCACGGACGCAACCCTGCTTCTTCTGCGATTGATACTCATGAGTGGTGCCTCTCTGTGTGTTCTTACTCTTCGGTGTGCTGTGGAACTTCGGCGACCGAGCGCTGCGGAGCGTCACGTCGGCCTATGCGTCGCAACAGGCGCGGCAAGGACACGAACCCGTTGGGCAGGAAGAAGAGCACGATGAGCAGGATCGCGCCCTGTAGCACCGTCGTCAGGTTCGGGTCGATGATGTTCGTGACCTGCGGGAGGAGCACGTACCACGCACCCCCGATGAGCGAACCGATGATGCTTCCCGCTCCACCGATCACCATCGAGGCCAGCAGTTCGATCGAATGCCCGAAGTTGAGCGTCTCAGGTGAGGTGTACTGCACCACCACCATGTAGAGGAAGCCGCTCACCCCGCCGATGAGGGAGGCGATCGTGAAGGCCAGGACTTTAAAGCGGTACGGCGATACCCCCATCGATGCCGCGACGGACTCGTTGCCCTTGACGATCGCGAACGCACGGCCGTACTTGCCTCGCACCAGGTTGCGGGTGAGCAGGAAAGTGATCCCCCCGATCAGGATGACGAGGTACAGCTGCCACTGGTCGTCGTAGAGTCCCGACCACTCGGGGGCCGCGGAGAATCGAGCGGATGTCCCCTGCGATCCACCGGTGACCTCTGAGAATCGCTTGGCCAGCGGGACGCCGATGATCGGAAGCGCGATCGTCACCATCGCGATGGCCAGTCCACCGAGCCGAGCGGCAGCGAGCGCCACCACCATTCCCACGACAGCGGGGATGAGGCACGCGAGCACGAAGACGATGACGATGTTCCAGCCCGCGTTGTATCCGTAGGCGGTGACGTAGGCGCCGAGTCCCACGAAGAAGATCTGGCCGAGCGAGATCTGTCCCGCGTATCCCATGACGACGTTGAGACCGAGCACCGCGACGGAGAACACCCCGATCCGTGCAAGCGTCTGGTTCGCGAACTCCGGCAGCAGCAAGGGCACCACGATCGCCAGCACCACCACCAGGACGACGAGGCCCCACTTCACCCACGGACGCTCCAGTCGCGCGCGCCACGGCGAAGCGGGTGCAGTCGAGAACGAATTCGTTGCAGTCATCACACTCGCACCACCGATTTCCGGCCGAACAGACCTTGAGGTCTCACGAGGAGCACCACGAACACGAGGACGAACGGCACGGCGATCTTGAGATCGTGGCCGATGAACGGCACGTACACGGCCGCGAGGTTCTCGAGTATCCCGATGAGCCACGCGGCGACGACCACGCCGATCGGACTCGTCAGACCACCCAGGATCACCGCTGCCAGCGCGTACACCAGCGCGGAATCCATCATTCCCGGCGTGAGGGTGAGCTGTGGAGCGACCAGCACACCCGCGATGGCGCCGAGCGAGGCAGCCAGTCCCCATCCGATCATGAGGTTCCGTCCGACCGGAATCCCCGAGAGCGCTGCAGAGGACGGGTCGATCGCCACCGCGCGCAGGGCGAGGCCCAACTTCGTGCCGACGAAGAGCGCCTGGAGCAGGAGCATGATCGCCACGATCACGACGATGGTCCCGAGCGAGCGCACGCTGATCACCGCCCCGGCGATCTGCACCGTGTCGAGCGGGAACAACGACGGGAAGAGCTGATTGTTGTACGTCCAGAACCACGCGCAGATGCCGGTGATGAGAGTGAGCAGCCCGATGGTCACGACGACCGCGGTGTCGGGATCTCCGCGCTCGAATCTGCGCACCAGATACCGCTCGATCAGCGCGCCGAGGAAGAACGAGATGATGACCGCGGCGAGGATCGCGACGATGAGCGGTGCGCCGAAGCCGTAGATCACCCACGCGATGTATGCGGACAGCACCGCCATCCCGCCCTGCGCGAAGTTGATCAGGCCGGTCGCCTGGTGGACGAGGACGATGCTCAACGCCAGCGCGGCGTAGATGGACCCGGTGGAGAGACCATCGATCATGAGCTGCAGGAATGTGCCCATCTTCACCCTCCCAGGTAGGCGCGGCGGATCTCGTCCATGCCCTTGAGTTCAGCCGTCGACCCGGTCAGCACATTGCGCCCTGCCTCGAGCACGGTCGCGCTGTCGACCAGCGTGAACGCGAGGTTCGCATTCTGTTCGACGACGACCATCGCGATGCCGGAATCCTGTCGCAGGCGGCCGATCGCCTTGTAGACCGTCTTCGCCGTGCTGGGAGCGAGTCCCAGCGATGCCTCGTCCAACAGCATCAGCCGTGGCCGCGCCATGATGGCGCGCCCGATCGCGAGCATCTGCTGCTCACCGCCGGAGAGCGCGGAACCGTTCGAGCGCACCCGGTTCTGCAACTGCGGGAAGAGGTCGAGGCAGTAGTCGATGTCCTCATGGACCTGTTTGGCGTCCTTGCGGCGATACGCGCCGACTCGCAGATTCTCACGGACGGTCAGATCCGAGAACGTACCGCGCCCCTCAGGGACGTGAGCGATGCCGCGCGCGGCGACCTGGTCGGGACGCAGCCCACGAAGGCTCTTGCCATCGAAGCGGATGTCGCCTCCGGAACGCACCGCGCCGGAGATCGCACGCAGTGTCGTCGTCTTGCCCGCCCCGTTCGCGCCGAGAATCCCGACTGCTCCCCCGTCGGGGATGGAGAGCGAGATGTCTTCGAGCACCTGGACACGGCCGTAGAAGGCCTGCATCCGCGATACCTCAAGCAGCGTCATCGACGGCATCCTTTCCGAGATACGCTTCGATCACTCGCGGGTCAGCCTGCGCCTCGGACGCTGACCCTTCCATGAGCTTGCGGCCGTGGTCGAGCACCACCACGCGGTCGGTCAGCGCCGAGATCAGGCCCATGTTGTGCTCGACGACCACGATCGTGATATCCCGTTCACGGATACTGCGCACGGTCTCGATCAGCTGCTCGACCTCCGAGTGCGGCAACCCGGCGGCCGGCTCATCGAGAAGGAGGAGGCGCGGCTTCATGAGCAGTGCACGGCACAGCTCGACACCTTTGTGCAGACCGTGCGACAGCTCATCCGCCCGAACCGATGCCGCCCATGCGAGCCCGTGGCTGTCGAGGAGTTCCATCGCTTCCTCGCGGACGGCCTTCTCGGCACGGACGGTCCGCGGCCAGCGCAGCGACCATTCCACTGGGCCCCCGGGGAGTCTGCTGTGCGCCCCCAGCAGCACGTTCTCGAGCACGGTCGCGTGCAGCTGCAGCGCGGGATGCTGGAAGGTGCGGGCAAGGCCATGACGCGCGAGCGTCGCCGGAGGAGAACCCAGAACCTCGGTGCCGGCGATCGCGATCGACCCGGAACTCGGCCGGTAATGACCGCTCACGCAGTTGAAGAGCGATGTCTTTCCCGCACCGTTCGGCCCGACGAGTCCCAGGATCTGGTCGGCCTCGGCAGTGAACGAAACCTCTTCGAGGACTTTCACGCCGCCGAAGTGCAGGTTGACGTCTTCGACCACGAGCTGCGCGCCCATCGTTCCGCCTTTCGCTTCATTGCATAAGGAGACTGAAACACTACGTCGTCACGGAAGATACCTGCACGCCGTCTTCCGATCGATCCATCCGTCATCATACGGTGATGCTCATCGAGATAGCACTATTTACATAGATATATAGCCATAGTCATCACCGGGTCGCAAGCATCGGATCAGCCGAACCCGTTCCGCGTTCCCGGTCAGCGGAAAAAGTCGACGGCCGGCCTCGGCTGCGCTCATACGCTGATGCTCCACGACAGACGGAGGTCGAAGATGACTGAAACACTTGCCCAGGCGGTCGAACGCGCGGGGAACCCGGTGCAATTCCTGCGCGACCAGGATTGGCCCGCCTTCACATTCCCGGTAGCCGCGGAGTTCACGAACTGGCGTGACGAGCAGCGCGCGTGGATGCAGTCGGTGGCACTCCTGGATCAGTCGCACCACATGACCCAGCTCTTCCTGGACGGCAGCGATCTGATTCCTCTCCTCGAGTCGATATCGCCCAACACGTTCGCGACATTCCGACCCGGCGTCGCCAAGCAGCTCATCGCCGTCAACGAGGGCGGCTACCTCATCGGTGACGGCATCCTGTTCTACAACGCGGACGGCCCAGAGGGATTGGTGCTGATCGGGCACCACATCCTGATCGACTGGGTACGGTTCAACGTCGAGAAGGCCCAGGCCGCGGGACGAGATGTGCGCGCACGCCTCGAGGGCAACTCGAACATGCGCCAAGGCCCACCGACCTTCTACCGCTACGAGGTCCAGGGGCCGAATGCCGACTTCGTCATGGAGAAGCTCTTCGGAGGCCCCGCCCCCGACATCAAGTTCTTCCACATCGGCGAGGTCTCGATCGCCGGTCGCACCGCCAGGGCTCTGCGTCACGGCATGGCCGGCCAACCCGGATTCGAGTTCTACGGGCCGTGGGCCGACCACGAGGTCATCGCGGACGCGATCATGGCGGCGGGCGAAGAATTCGATATCCGCCGGGTGGGCGCGAAGGCGTACTCCTCCTCGCCGCTCGAGTCCGGCTGGGTGCCCACTCCGTTCCCCGCGATCTTCGAGCACGACCTCGCAGAGTATCGGGAGTGGCTACCGGCATCGCGCGCCGGTTCCATCGGCGGTTCGCTGTACTCCACCGACGTGCGCGACTTCTATCTGACCCCGTTCGATATCGGACTCGGGAAGTCGGTGCGCTTCGATCACGAGTTCCACGGGCGCGCTGCACTCGAGGCGCACGCCGCGAATCCGCCGCGGCGCAAGGTGACGCTGCTGTGGAACCCGAGCGACGTCGCCGATGTCGTCAAGTCGCAGCTCGAACCCGGCACACCGGCGAAGTTCCTGGACTTCCCGAAGGCGCGATACGGCTTCTACCAGATGGACGAGGTCGTCCAGGAGGGCCGCCCTGTGGGCATCTCCACAGATGCCGGGTATGTCGCCCACGACCAGTTGTACATGTCGCTGGCGACCGTCGACGTGGCGATCAACGATGGCGATACCGTCGAAGTCGTGTGGGGAGAGGATCCCATCTCCCGGAAGGCGGCCGTCGACGCGAACCATCGGCAGGTGCGGATACGCGCGACTGTGGCGCCGGCTCCCTATCATTCCTTCGCGCGCACGACCTATCGCTCCGACGAATGACCCACGGGTATCCGCTCCGCCTCCCCGTCGAACTACGATGTGGTCGAGGAGGAGAGATGGAGCGGATGCCGGAGAGCGATTCGGTGCTTCATCGACACCTGCGCGTTCTTGACGCCTTCGACGTGCGGCACCCGTTCCTGACCCTGAGTGAGATCGCGTCCGCATCTGGTCTGCCGGTCTCGACCACGCACCGGCTCGTCGGTGAGCTCGAGCGCGAAGGCCTGCTGGAACGGCTCCCCGATCGTTCATACCGCCTGGGGGTGCGGCTCTGGGAGTTCGCGAGCCGCGCCCCCAGAGCACTCGGGCTCCGCGAAGTCGCTCGACCGTGGCTCGATGCCGTCCACGACCGGGTGAAGCAGCACACCCAACTCGGCGTGCGAAGCGGACGCAGCGTGCTCTTCATCGAACGGATGTCGACTCGTGAGTCGGTCATCAATGCGACGCTCATCGGCGGACGCACCCCGCTCCATGCGTCCTCCAGCGGGCTGGTGCTGCTCGCGCACGCAGACGACGACACGATTGCAGACGTCCTGGCGCATGTCCCGCACGACTTCCCCGACTCCCGCATGCGCACCGGCACCGGGCTGCGCGAACGCCTGCGTCAGGTGCGCGAGGACGGTTACGCCGTGGCCAACGGATACATCCATCCGGAATCGCGAGGGATCGCCGTGCCGGTTCGGGACGCGGACGGCATCTATGCCGCGATCGGGGTGGTCGTCGCCAACGATGAGAGCTCACCGAACCCGCACATCGCCGTACTGCACCGCGCCGCTGCGGGGATCGCCAGAGACCTCGCCCAGGCGTATCGCCCAGACATGGAGCACCGCATCCACGGCCTCCGACCGCACGTCGGACGCTCGCTCCGGTCGCTCGAGTATCTGGAAGGACTGTCGTCGAGCTGAGACCGCGGCACGTCCTATCGCGGCACCGGCGCGTCAGTTCCAGACGTCGGCAGCGATCTCCACGACCTCGCGCACCTTCGCCCACTGTTCGTCTTCGGTGAGGACATTGCCCTCTTCCGTCGACGCGAATCCGCATTGCGGGCTCAGCCGGAGCTGGTCGAGGGGGACGAAGCCCGCCGCTTGGTCGATGCGGTTCTTGATGAGCTGCGGATCCTCCAGCTGCCCGGACTTCGAGGTGATCAGTCCGAGCACGACGCTCTTGCGCCCCTGAGGAAGGAAGCGCAACGGCTCGAAGCCGCCCGCCCGCTCGTTGTCGTACTCGAGGAAATAGGCGTCATACGACGTGCCTGCCAGCAGCTGCTCGGCGACCGGCTCGTACCCGCCGGACGAGATCCAGGTGGAGCGGAAGTTGCCTCGGCACACATGCGTGGCGACCACCAGATCGTCGGGCTTGCCTTCGAGCACACGGTTGAGCATGTCCGCGTAGCGTTCGGCGATTCCGTCGACGCGGATGCCACGCTGACGGGCCTTCTCCAACTCGACATCGGAACACAGGTACGCCCACGCCGTGTCGTCGAACTGGAGGTAGCGGGCACCGGCGTCGTAGAGCGCGGCGACCGCATCCCGATACGCGAGCACGAGGTCGTCGACCAGGTCGTCGCGGTCGTCGTAGATCGACGCATCGACGGCCTCCTGCTCGAGCCGGAAGTCGAGCACCGTCGGCGCAGGAATGCTGAACTTCGGCACCACACCGGTGGTGCGTTCGACGATCGACTTGAGCGAACGGAACTGTTCCACGAACGGGTGCGATGCGTCGAACGAGATCTTTCCGTTCAGCTCGATGCCGCGCGGCTTGGTCTGCACGCCCTGGAACTGGATGCCGTGGTCGAGCTCGACGATGTCGACACCGCCCAGACCGTCGAAGAAGTCGAAGTGCCACCACGAACGGCGGAACTCTCCGTCGGTGGCGAGCTTGAGCCCGCTGTCCGCCTCACGTGAGACCAGGTTCGAAATCGTCTCGTCTTCAACGGCGAGAAGCGCGTCGGCATCGATGTCGCCGCGCGCGAAACGTGCGCGAGCCTCTACGAGCGCGGGCGGGCGGAGGAAGCTGCCGACGATGTCGGCGTAGAACGGTGCGGTAGCCACACTCCGACGATAGTGTTCTCTCGTCTTCCGTGCTGATCAGCTGTCACGAGAGGTCACGTGTGCGTCGCTGGCCCTCTGCGGCCGCCAGACCGTGACGAGCGAGCCGAAGGAGCGATTCCAACTGCACCGCTTGGACGTCGCTCATCTCCGATGTGAGGCGGTCTTCGATCGCTTGGACATCCACGCGCACCGCACGCATCCGTTCGCGTCCGTCTCGAGTGATGAAGAGAAGGATCTGACGCGCATGCTCGGGATCCGCCTCCCGTCGCACCAACCCCTCCTCGATCAGGGGAGCGAGCGTCTGCGCCATCGACTGCGCACGCACGAGCGACCTGCGGGCGAGTTCGGACGAGGTGATTCCAGGGAGCCGATCAAGGACTGAGAGCGCCGTGTACTGAGCTGCTGACATTCCGTGCGATCTGACGGTGGCCATGAACGGCCGGCGCAGCCCCGACTCGAGCTGCTTGATCACGTAGATCAGGTTCAGATTCTCACTCACTCCCCCATCCTCCCTCACGAGACCCCGTCGTCAGGAGGGGATGAGCGGCGCCGTGGCGACGGAACGCGCCTTGTCCATCGCCTCGTCGAGTTCATCATCGGGGTCGGACCCGACGATGATGCCTCCGCCGACATGGAGCCTGAGTCGGCTGTTCGAGCCATGAAGCGTCCGGATGACGACCGAGAACTCTGCGCGAGATCGATCGAACCAGCCCAGCGACCCCGAATACAGCCCGCGCCGTGCCCATTCCACGTCTCGGATCAGCTCCATGGTTCGGCGTTTCGGCGCCCCTGTCATCGATCCGGCCGGGAAGACCGCTCGCAAGCAGTCGATGGGACCGTGCTCCGGTCTGAGCTTCGCGCTGATCGCAGAGACGAGCTGGTGGACTCCGCGATACGTCTCCACTTCCATCAGCTGGGTGACGGCGACTGAGCCGCGCACAGCGACTGTTCCCAGGTCGTTGCGGATGAGATCGGTGATCATCAGATTCTCGCGACGGAACTTATCCTCGGTGGCAAGTCGCCACCGAGCGATCGCGTCGCCCTGCGCGTTCGCCGATCGAGGAAGGGTGCCTTTGATCGGACGGACCTCCGCGTCGCCTGATCGCGTCACAGACAGCATGCGCTCGGGCGACGCCGACAGCACGACCTCGGCGCCGTGCCGCAGATATGCTGAGTAAGGAGCAGGACTCCGCGCCCGCAGCTCCAGATAGTGGTCGAGCGGATCGCCGTCGAGTTCGAACTCGAGCGGGAAGGTGAGGACCGCTTCATATGTGTCCCCCCGCCGGAGTGCGTCATCGATGCGCTGATACGCGGCAGCGTATTGCTCGCGCGGGAGCGTCGATCGCGGCATAATCCTCGCGGGTGCGGCAGGGCTCTGAAGCGTGCGCGATTCGTCGAGCAGCGTGACGAGTTGCGCCACCTGCGTCTCCAGAGCGGCGAAGCAGGTGATGAGGCGATGCTCGTGATCGAACACCACGGTGCGGTTCGCCCGCATGAAGAACCCGTCCGCTGGCGATCCTGGCTCCGCCGACGGCAGGATCTCCTGGGTGTCGTATCCCGCTATCCCCACCCAGCCGCCGACACCGGGCGGCGCGTCGGCGGCGGGCGGCGACGCCTCAGCGGACAACCGAACGAGGTGGCGCAGGAACTCCGCTCGGGGAATCGCTGTGACGCCGGCGCCGGCATGCTCCGCTCCCCCGACCACCACGCTCTCATCTTCGGGATCGAGGTAGCCGAGCAGCGAGAACCGCCCGCTCCATTCGCGGGAGTCGGCGGAGTCGAGCCAGAAGGCCCTGCTCCGTCCGCGCAGGAGATGCGAGGCCACGATCTCCGGCGCGATCCACTCGGGATATCGCAGGGATACGTGCGGGCCGGCAGCCTGGGCCGCGTCACCCGGCGGCGTCGCCGTCGCTTCATCCTGTTCCGGGGGATCCTCGCGCAGAGCGAAGCCGGCCAGCACGAGGAAGTTCTGCAGCATCCTCGTGCCCTCCTCGGTCAGGATCGATTCGGGGTGGAACTGGAGCCCGTAGTGCGGAAGCACCTTATGCGCCACTGCCATCACGACTCCATCGTCGGTACGCGCCGTGACGTCGAGCGTCGGCGGGACGTCGAGCGCACCGAGCGAGTGGTATCTCACGACGCGGGTGCGCGGCGCCACACCTTCGAACAGCCCCGTGCCCGTGTGTTCGATCTCGTCGAGTTCGCCGTGCGCAGGCGGCAAGCGATCGACGGTGCCCCCATGGACGATGATGATCCCCTGATGTCCGAGGCAGACGCCGAGCGTCGGAAGCGTTCGCGTGGCGAACAGTTCCAGACAGGCGGCGAAGGCGGGCTCCGTGGCGGGATGACCAGGTCCGGGCGAGACGATGATCGCCGCGTACTCCGATTCCGTGCGTGGATCGAAGCGGTCCACGTGCACGACCTCGGGTTCGATATCGACCAGCCGACCGACAGCCTGGACGAGGTTGTAGGTGTACGAATCGTAGTTGTCGATGATCAGGATCCGCGCCGACTGATCCACGCTCCGCCTCATCGCCGTGATCTCATGGTCGTCCGACACCGTTCCCTCTTGCGATTACCTATCGTAATAGGTATTGTCCTTCAACAGAGGCGCAAAGCTGCGCATCGCGGACCCGAAAGGATCAGCACGTGGGAAACATCGCCCCGGCAACGACCAAGGCTGCTGCACGAGAGCTGGTGGATCAGTTCTCTCTGGAAATGACGGGCAAGGATGTTCCGGGCCTTCGCGAAGCCGCACATGCCATCCCTCAGGGAACCAAGATCAACGTCACCTTCCTCGGCAACGAGGACCTCGAGATGCGTGTCGCCGCCGCCAAGGCCGTGAAGGAGCTCGGGTTCATCCCGGTCCCGCACATCTCTGCGCGGCGCCTTCAGAGCCAGGCCCAGCTCGAGGAGTTTCTCGCGCGTCTTCAGGAAGTCGGTGCCACGGAGCATGTCTTCGCGGTGGGCGGCGACCCGGCAGAGCCCGAGGGCCCCTATCCGGACTCGCTCAGCGTCATCCGCTCCGGCATCCTTCAGAACTACGGCGTCAAGGAGGTGTCCATCGCCGGATACCCGGAAGGTCATCCTGACATCCCCACTGATGTGCTCTGGCGTCACCTCGAAGAGAAGTCGGCCGCACTCAAGGAACAGGGCCTGGATGCCGTCATACTCACCCAGTTCGCCTTCGACACGGACCCGGTGATGGAGTGGATAACGGCGGTGCGCGATCGCGGCATCACGAGCCCGATCCGCATCGGCACACCCGGACCCGCCGGAATCAAGCGACTCATCGCGTTCTCGCGCCGCTTCGGAGTCGGCGCCAACGCGATGATCGTCAAGAAGTACGGCTTCTCGCTCACCAACCTGATGGGTACCGCCGGACCCGACAAGTTCGTCTCCGACCTCTCCAGCCTGCTCGCAGCCGCCCCGCGCACCGCGCCCGTGATGCTGCACTTCTACACCTTCGGCGGCCTGCTCGCCGCGGCCGAGTGGACCCATGAGTACATCAAGGCCCAGTCCTGACGGCGAACGGACAACCCGCATGCCGACATCACCTCACGCACCGCACCCTCAGGCCTGCCTGATCGTCCACGGTCCGGACCAGCCCGGCCTCGTGTCGGCGATCACCGCCATGATCACGCGGAACGACGCCAACATCATCACGCTCGACCAGTACTCACAAGACGAGCACGAGAGCACGTTCTTCCAACGGGTCGTCTTCAGCGGGCCCGACCTCGGGGCCGCCCTGCCAGAGATCGAGGCCGACGTCGAGAAGACGCTGACCCCGTTCGGGATGCAGTGGCGACTCACGGATCAGTCGGTGCCGAAGCGGATGGCGATCCTCGTATCCAAGAGCGACCATTGCCTGCTCGAGCTTCTCTGGCGTCATCGTCGGGGCGAGCTTCCGGTGACGATTCCGATGGTGATCTCCAACCACCCCGACGCCGCCGAAGACGTCCGCTCCTTCGGCATCCCGTTCGTCCACATCCCATCGCAGGGGCCGGACAAGTCGGGGGCAGAGCGTCAGATCCTCGATCTCCTCAAAGGCAACGTGGATTTCGTCGTCCTCGCCCGCTACATGCAGATCATCTCCGAGGACTTCCTCGACGAGATCGACGTGCCGGTGATCAACATCCACCATTCCTTCCTGCCTGCCTTCATCGGCGCCGCACCGTACCGCAAGGCGCGCGAACGCGGGGTGAAGCTGATCGGGGCGACTTCCCACTACGTCACGAAGGATCTCGACGAGGGCCCGATCATCGAGCAGGACGTCGCTCGCGTCGACCACCGCATGAATGCTGCCGCACTGCAGGCGCGCGGAGCCTACGTGGAACGCGCAGTGCTCTCGCGTGCCGTGCAGTGGCATGCCGAGGACCGCATCATCCGAGACGGCAACCAGACCATCGTCTTCAACGACCGCCCATAACAACCGGGGCCCGCCAGGGCGCCACGAACGAACAGAGGTTACTCATGGCTGACAACCTTCAGCAGATTCTCGACAAGACCAACCCGGTCGACCTGCTTCGCAATTCCCAGATCGGCTCGTACATCTATCCGGTCGTCCCCGCGGACTTCCAGAACTGGATCAAGGAGCAGAAGGCGTGGCGCGACACCGCCGTACTGTACGACCAGTCGCACCACATGGACAACGTCTTCCTCAAGGGCTCTGACGCCATCAAGCTCATCTCGGACACTGCGATCAATTCCGTCGCGAACTTCGCGGTGAACAAGGCCAAGCAGTACGTTCCCACCACCGCTGCCGGACACGTGATCGGCGACGGCATCCTCTTCCGCGAGGCCGAGGACGAGTACGTGTACGTGGGTCGCGCGCCGGCGTCGAACTGGCTGCTGTACCACGGTGAGACCGGCGGGTACTCGAACCTCGAGATCTCGGCCGACCGCCGTTCGCCCTCGCGCCCCTACGGCCACGCCGTCTCACGCAACTACTACCGCTTCCAGATCCAAGGACCCAACGCATGGGCCGTCATCGAGAAGCTGAACGGCGGACCGCTGGAGAAGCTCGGCTTCTTCAACATGTCGACCATGAAGATCGCCGGCAAGGACGTTCGCACGCTCCGCCACGGCATGGCTGGTGCGCCCGGCCTGGAGATCTGGGGTCCTTACGCTGACCACGACATCATCCGCGACGCCATCGTCGAGGCGGGCGAAGAATTCGGACTCCTGCCGGTCGGCTCTCGGGCCTACCCTTCGAACACGCTGGAGTCCGGCTGGATCCCCTCCCCCCTCCCGGCGATCTACACCGGCGAGGCCGAGCGCGGATACCGCGAGTGGCTCGGCGCTGACAGCTATGAGGCCACCGGCACGTTGGCGGGGTCGTTCGTCTCCGACAACATCGAGGACTACTACCTGACCCCGTGGGAGCTCGGGTACGGCAACTTCATCAAGTTCGATCACGACTTCATCGGACGCTCCGCGCTCGAGAAGATCGACCCGAGCACGCAGCGTCGCAAGGTCACGCTGGCATGGGATGCCGAAGACCTCGGCAAGGTGTGGACGTCACTGCTGAACGTCGACGGGCCCAACTACAAGTTCTTCGACCTTCCACTGGCGAACTACGGTTCCGCCAACTACGACTCGATCGTGGACGCGGACGGCAATAACGTCGGCCTGTCGATGTTCACCGGATACAGCGCCAACGAGCGTCGCGGCCTTTCCCTGGGCCTCGTCGATCACGACGTGCCGGAGGGCACTGAGCTGAAGGTCGTCTGGGGCGAACCGGACGGCGGCACCACGAAGGCCTCCGTCGAACCGCACGAGCAGACCGAAGTCCGTGTCGTCGTGAGCCCCGTGCCATACTCGACCGTGGCACGTCAGACCTACCAGGGTGGCTGGCGCACCAACTACCAGTCGGCCTGACCGATTCGGTGATGCGTGAGGGTGGTGCCGAGGTTGCCTCAGCCCACCCTCACGCGTTCCGGCGAGACATCCCCCGTCGGCCCGATACGACCGAGGGAGATTCATGAGTCTTCGCTACGCACTTCTCGCGATATTGCGCGTCGGCCCGCTGTCAGGGTACGACCTGCAGAAGCAGTTCTCGCAGTCGGTGGGACATGTCTGGCACGCCCCCGATTCGCAGATCTACCCTGAGCTGCGCAAGATGGAGGCCGCTGGTCTCGTGGAGGGCGAGGATCAGCTCCGAGGCGCGCGCGGTACGCGCCGGGTCTACCACGTGACTCCCGAAGGCGACAGGGCATTCATGGAGTGGATGGGCTCCCCGCTGGACTATCAGCGTGTACGGGACCCCGCCCATCTTCGAGCGGCCTACCTCGAATCCGCCTCCCCTGAGTCTGCCCGGGAGTTCTTCCGGAAGCACATCCAGGTATGGGAGGGCGAATTGGCGCAGTTCGAAGGCGAACTCACCCACATTCAGAATGTGAGCAATCCGATGCTCGTCCGACGGCTCGAGAAGATGCCTGACGGCGATCGGGAGGCCACGATCGAATACAAGAGACTCGCGTATCAGGGCCTCGTCGACAGGGCGCAGGTCGAGATCAACTGGGCGCAGCGCGGCTTGGATCTCGTTACTCGGCTCGAGAAGGAGAAGGTGGACGACGATGTCCCTGATTGAGAAGAACGCACCCTTGTTCGTGCAGGAGATCGATCGCGAGCGTGCGGCCAGCGCAGTTCGCGATCTCCTCACGGCGGTCGGCGAGGACACCAACCGCCGTGGTCTGCAACGCACGCCGGAGCGCGTCGCCGATCTGCTCATCAGCATGCTCTCGGGAGTCGGAGTGGATCCGGCATCGGCGCTCGGCGCGCCCGTCCTCCTGGATGACGCCGAGGCGATCGGCGACGTGGTCGGCCTCACAGGAATCAGATTCTCCTCGCTCTGCGAGCATCACCTGCTCCCCTTCGAGGGGACGGTCGACATCTGGTACGCACCCCGTGAGCACCTCGCCGGCCTGAGTCGCCTCGCCTCAGCTGTCGAGGTGGCTGCCCGCCGACCGCAGTTGCAGGAACGACTGGGCAGCGATCTTGCGAACGCCGTCATGGCAGTGCTTCGGCCGCATGGTGTCTGCGTGCGCATCGAGGCGACGCACGGCTGCGTCTCGCACATGGAGCCCCGCGCCTCGGAAGCGCGTGCCGTCACGATCGCGAAAATCGGTGTCGTGCCTGGTCTTATGCTCGAAACCGCAGAGGCGCGCGTCTCGACTGCACCGTAGCCGGTTCAGGAGGTCAGCCGACGAATGAGCTGAGTCCCGTGATCGCTCGCCCGACGATGAGGGTGTTCATCTCTCTCGTGCCTTCGAAGGTGTAGATCGCCTCGGCATCGACGAAGAAGCGCGCGACGTCATACTCGAGCAGGATGCCGTTACCTCCGAGCGTCTCGCGCGCGAGCGCGACGGACTCGCGCAGCCGATCTGCGACGACGATCTTCACGAGGCTCGCCGCGGCATCATCGGCGGGCGCCTCTGCCGTTCGACACGCCAACGACAGTGTCTGTGCGATGTTCGCGACGATGCGAACCAACTTCTCCTGAACCAATTGGAAGCCCGCAATGGGGCGGCCGAACTGCGTCCGCTGCGTGGCGTAGGCAAGGGCAGCGTCGTATGCACCCAGCTGCATCCCCGCCGCACTCCACGCGACGTCTGCACGCAACTCGCGCATCGCGCGGTTCACATCGCGAAAGCTCTCGATCCGCGGCAGCCGCCGTGTCTCGGAAACGGCCACGCCGCGCAACGTGACCTCCGCGTTGTGCACCATCCTCGCGGCCACCTTGTGCTCGATCACGCGGCGTTCGACGCCCTCGGATTCCGTGGGCACCACGAAGGCGAGGATGCGATCGCCGTCCTGCTCGCGCGCGATCACGACGATGTTGTCGGAGATCGTCGCGTTTCCGATCCACCGCTTCGCGCCATCGAGAATCCAGCCGTCCCCTGCCCTTCGGGCGACAGTCTCCATGCCGCCGGCGATGTCCGATCCGTGATCCGGCTCGCTCAGGGCGAAGCATCCTGTGAACGTGAAATCAAGGATCCCTCGATCCCACTCCTCGATCTGCTCCGGGGAGCCGCCGGCGTGGATCAGCGTCCGGAACATGTTCGCCTGTCCGCCATAGAGGATCGAAACGGAGAGGTCGAGACGGCTGAGCTCCAGCGTGACGAAGCCGCGGTACAGCTCCCGAACAGCACCGGTCTCGGTGACGAGAGCGGGATCGTCGAGCAGTCTCAGCTGCGCGAGTCCCGCCCGGAAGTCGCCGAGGTTCGCAGCCTGCTCCCATCGTTCCGCGAGCACGGGACGGATCTCGGCGTCGAGGAAGGCCCGAAGACGCCGGATCTTGTCCACCTCTACGGGGGTCAGTGCGTTCGCGAACCCGAGGAGGTCGCCAGGATACAGATCAGCCGCTTCGCTCATGACGTGACCGTATCCAACTCGAGAAGGCGCACGGCGTTCTCTTTCAGGATCAGTCCTCGCACATCCTCAGGGAGATCGAGCCGTTCGAAGTCCGCCAGCCATCGGTCCGGCGTGATCGCGGGGAAGTCCGATCCGAACAGCACCTTCCGCTTCAAGAACGTCCGCGATGCTCTCACGAGTGCGGGACTGAAGTACTTCGGAGACCACCCCGACAGATCTATCCAGACATTGGACTTGTGGGTTGCGATCGAGATCGCCTCGTCCTGCCACGGAACGCTCGGGTGCGCCATGATGATCTGCAGCTCGGGATGCCGTGCCGCGACATCGTCCAGGAGGATCGGGTTCGACAGGCCGAGCCTCAACCCGAGACCGCCCGGGGAACCGGCGCCGACTCCGGTCTGTCCCGTGTGCACCACGATCGGAAGGCGACGCTCCTCGATCGCGGCGAACAGCGGGATGAACTCCTCGCCCGAGGGGTCGAATCCCTGCACCGTCGGGTGGAACTTGAATCCGCGCACACCGAGATCGTCCGCTTGCCGATGCAGTTCCTCGATGGCCGCCGGCCCCTGGAGCGGGTCGACGGAACCGAACGCGATGAGTGCATCCGGGTTGCGCTGAGCTCCGGCGACGATGTCGTCGATGCTGTTCGGGCGCCGCCCGGAGTTCGTTGTCGCGTCAACCGTGAAGACGACGGCCAGCATCCTGCGCTCGCGATAGTAGGCAGCCGTCTCGTCGACGCTGAGCGCAGGATCTGATGTCCCGAAGTATCGATCCATCCCCTCGCGCTGCTCATCCGTCGCACCGAAATGGCCGTGATCATCGACCTGGATGTGGACGTGGGTATCGATCGCGCGGATGGCGTCAAGGTTCATTCGTGGTTCCCTCTGGTCGGGCTATCGGTCGAGGGCTATCAATGCGCGCATCCGAGCGAGATCGACCTTTCCCGTCGGTGTCCGTTCCATACTGGAGCGGAACAGGATGTGTCGCGGCCGCTTGTACCCGGCGAGGAGCGGATCGATGAAGTCGATCAGCTCATCGGCCGTGACCTCGCTCTCCGCGGTTCGTTCGACGACCGCCGTGACGATCTCACCGAACCGCGCGTCGGGTACTCCGACCACGACGACGTCAGCGACTCCCGGATGCGTCAGCAACGCCTCCTCGACCTCCAACGGGTAGACCTTCTCTCCGCCCGAGTTGATCACCCCGCTGCCCCGACCGAGGAACTCGAAGTAGCCGTCTTCCTGAACACGCACGAGGTCCCCCGGCACCACATGCCGGATGCCATTGATCACGGGGAAAGTGGCCGCCGTCTTGTCCGGGTCGCCGTGGTAGCCGATCGGCAGTGCGCCGCGCTGCGCCAACACGCCCAGCGCACCTGGGCGGTCGTGGACCTCGCGTCGATCGTCGTCGAGCACGGTGGCCGTTGGTTGCAGGCGAGGACGACCCGGCAGATCCTGCAGGCCGGTGGTCGTGGTGACCGCGAATGCGCCGCCCTCGGACGAGGCGAGCAGATCGATCACCGTGAGGGAGGCGACCGCATGCAGACGCGCCTTCACTTCGGGGCTGAATCGCATTCCGGAACTGATCACCGAAGTGACTGTCGGCAGCCCCTGACCCAGCCTCTCGATTGCATCCACGAGAGGCACCGCGACCGCGTCGCCCGCCACGATGATCCGCGTCGCAGAGGCGTCGTTCGCGAAACGCACAGCTGCGTCAGCATCCAGCTTCGGCGATGACGTCACCAGCACGGTCCCCCCGAGCGTGAACGTGTTCATGGATGTCGTCAGCGCGGTCCCGTGCATGAACGGCGCGAGCGGCAGGTTCACCATCAACGGCATGTCCGGTCCGGAGGCGATGCTCGCCGCGTCAGACACCGTCTGGGGCCACGAGAGCCCCGCGAGCGTATACGTCGAGAACATCTGGACCTCGAACATGTCCTGAGCATCCCAGCGAACCGCCTTCGGTCGGCCGGTCGTACCGCCGGTGTAGATCCACAGTTCCGCACCGTCCGGAGCGTGGGCGGGGAGCTGCGCGTCCACGGCGATCGCATCGTCCCAGGTGACCCCTGGAGCGTCTGCGGATGCCCCGTCGTCATCGACCTGCATCAGGGCGATGTCGCCCGTCGACTGTGCGACGGCGTCGGCCACGACGTCGGCGAGGGAGGTCGTGTACACCAGCGCTTTGGCGCCCGAATCATCCAGCAGCGCCGCGACCTCGCTCGGTCGGAATCGGAAGTTGAACGGCACAGGGGTTATCCCGGCCCCGAGGCATGCGTAGAGCGCGATGAGGAACTCCGGACGGTTGTACAACAGGAGCGCGACTCGATCCCCTCTCCCCACCCCGCGGTCCGCCAGTGCGCCGGCGAATGCGCCGGCCTCACGCGTGAATCGCGCGTACGACCATTCCTCATCGGCGGTGCGGATCGCGACATGCTCAGGAATCACCCGGGTGATCGCCTGCCATACATCGGAGTAGTGCGCGCGCACGTCACGCCACCCGCGGCCCGGAGTGCTGTGCAAGATCGGCGAGATCCTCGCGCCATGCGGCGTCGATCTGCTCCGGCGACCATCCGCCGTCCTGGTCCAAGGTCTTGAGCACTGCAGGGTGCGAGTAGAGAGTCAGTCGATCTCCGCCGACCCCGATCGCCTGGCCGGTGACAGCGGCGGATTGATCGGAGGCCAGCCAGACGATGAGCGGAGCCACATCCTCTGCCGATCCCAGTGCGTGATCACGGCGGTATTCGGAAGGGATCACGCCGGTTTCCACGTAGTCCTCGTAGACCTTCGTGTACGCCGGGATCGTGGCGGTCATCGGTGACAGCGCAGTCGGGATGACGGCGTTCACGGTGATCTCCGCCTTGGCGAGTTCCAGCGACCAGGTGCGTGCCATCGCGACGAGGCCGGCCTTGGCTGCCGCGTAGTTCGTCTGTCCGAAACTTCCGAACTGTCCTGCCGGTGAGCCGATGAGCACGATGCGACCGCCCTCCCCCTGCTCTCGCATGCCGATCGCAGCGGCGCGACCACAGGTGAACGATCCGCGCAGGTGCGTCTCTGTGACGAGGTCGAAATCGTCGTCCCCCATCTTCCAGAGCACGCGGTCCCGAAGCACGCCTGCATTGGCGATGAGGATGTCGATCCGGCCGAACTCCTCCTGGGCGGCGGCGACGAGGGCCTCCGCCGTCGCGCTCGGGCCCACCGGCGCGATGACGGAGATCGCGCGGCCGCCGGCCTCGCGGATCGCCGTCACAGTCTGCTCAGCGCTCTCAGCATCGACATCGTTCACGACGACGCATGCCCCGGCTGCGGCGAGCGCGATCGCGTAGGCGCGACCGAGGCTGCGTCCGGCACCGGTGACGATCGCCGACTTGCCATCCAGGCGAATCGCGACGCTCATCGGTAGTACCTCAGAACCAGCTCCGCCACGCACGCAGGCTTCTCACTGCCTTCGACGTCGAACACGACGCGAACGATGATCTGCGATCCGTCGGCGATCGGCTGGACGGCGAGGACCTCGCCGCGAACACGGATGCGCGAACCGACGGGAACAGGCGCGGGGAAGCGAACCTTGTTCATGCCGTAGTTCACCCCCATGCTGAACCCGGTCACCTCGAACACCTCGCGCATCAACGGAACGACAAGGCCGAGCGTGAGCATGCCGTGAGCTATCCGCGTTCCGAAGGGCGTGGCTGCAGCGAAGTCCTCGTCGAGATGAATCGGATTGTCATCGCCGGAGACACGCGCATAAAGGTTGACGTCGTCCTGCGTCACCTCCCGCCACTCGGAGGGGCCGAATGTGTCGCCCTGGATATCGGAGAGTTCTTCGACCGGTGTGAACAGAGTCGTGGCTGGCGTCATCGCGGTGCATCCTTCTCATCCTGCCGACGCGCTGTGCACGTCGAGCATCATCGCTCGTGATATCAGGCTACCTGAAATGATCGGCGATCGCCATATACGTCCGACACCAGGAAGCGGCCTTCGCTCCCGCTGGGAGTGAAGGCCGCTTCTCGGCGTTTCTCGTGGACCCGTATCAGTTCGAGCGATAGTTCTCGCGAGCGAACCTCGAGTACGGGGCGGGTTCGACAGCCGCTCGGATCGACACCTGCCGGTGCCGCTCGACGGCCGGCTTCTCCGAGTTCGGCTCTTCGCCCCACACGACGCTCACTTCAGTGCCGGGTGCTGCAGCGTCCTGGTCAACACTGGCGAGCGACGCGAAGACCTGCTCGTTGGTGATGTACCCGCAGTCATGCGAGATACCCACCGCGCGACCTTCGAGCAGGACACGGTCCATCTGATACTGCCCGTAGCGCGCCTTGGGAAAGTCGATGTACTTCGCGGGCACACCTTCTTCCAGCAGCGAACGCTGCGCCGCCGCGACGTCATCCGGATTCCAGACGAGGGTCACCTTGACCCGTCGGGGCGCGACGGCGATCCGCTCGAGCGCCTCACGACCGATGAAGTCGTGGTCGAACGCCACGCTGCGGCCGTATCCCAGGTCGTACGGAGTCAGGTAGTAGTCCTCGACATCATCCGCGTCGAAGCTTCCCGCCAACGAGCCCAACCGTGCCGCGGGGAGCCAGGCGAGGTAGTCGTCGGCAGCTGGTCCGGTGAAGATCGCCGGTATCGGCGACGGCACCCACGCCGACTCGAGATTGGCCGAGGAGTATGCCTTCGAGCCGACCAGGACGAGCCCGAACTCTTCGCCGGCCGCGATCAGCGCCTCTCGTATCCGCTCTGCATCCGCCCACGGTCCGAACAGTTCGAATCCAGGTTGACCCGCCATACCGTGGCGCAGTGAACTCACGCGAACGCCCGCGATCTCGAACTCAGCCATGCCGAAGAACCTGGTGGCCGGCACGGGCGCCCCGGTGACCTTCTCCATGAGCGCCAGCGCGTGGGGCCCCTGCACCTCGAAGCGGTAGAGCTTCGGATCGCCCTCGCGCACCAAGGAGTTGCCGTCACGCTCGAACGTGACATCGTAATCGCCGGTCTCGCCGTGGAACTGCAGCCAGTCGATCACCATGTGCCACCCGACCAGGTCGTATACGCCCTGGTCGAGGTGGAAGAGGATGGCGTCACCGATCAGGTAGCCCTCGTGATTCACTGCGATGAACTGCTTCGCCGAACCGGCGGGGAACTTTGCGAAGCTGTTCACCGCCACATCCGACAGCAGCCGCTGAGCGTCCGGACCCGAGATGAACAGATCGGTCATGTGATGCGATTGATCCAGGAGGGCAACGGAGTCCCGCCACGCTCGCTGCTCGGATCGCCAGTTCGAGAACTCAGGCGTGACCGGGAACACCGTCGGCCGGCCGGGCGCATTCCGCAGCGCGGGCAGCACTCCGCCCGCCTGTGCGATGACATCTGCAGCTGTCTGTGACATGTGAACTCCCTTGTTATGTCGCCCCGAGTCTACTGAGGTCGTGCTTCTTCTCATCAGCGTTGCGGATAAGATTCACTTATGACTGCGAGAGAGTTGCTTAGCCTTCGGAGTGCACGCTCCGAAGGCTCGACGCACGGCCGATGATGGACCTGAATCTGGTCAAGGTCTTCGTCGCCATCTACGAAGCGCGAAACCTCACGACCGCGGCGCGCAGACTCTTCGTCACCCAACCTGCGGTGAGTCAATCCTTGACCCGGCTGCGCCGTGAACTGGATGACCCCCTGTTTCGCCGCAATGGTCGATCAATGGATGCTACCCCGCTGGCCGACTCGGTCTACCCCGGTTTTCGGCAGGCGATGGCGGGGATCGATCGAACGCTGGATGCCGTGCATCGATTCGATCCGAGCGACTCCACGAGACTCTTCCGCATCGCCCTGTCCGAGCTCGGAGAGATCGGCTGGTTCCCGGCGATCCTCTCCGCCGTGCGCGCAGCAGCGCCGCACATCCGCCTCGCCGTTGTTGCACTCCAGCCGGCGGAACTGCCGTCGTGGCTGGCCCGCGGGGCGGTGGACCTGGCGATCAGTACAGCGTCGATCCCCGGCTTCGAGCGCACACTCCTGAAGTCGCAGTCGTACGGTGTCGCGATGTCACGCAGCAGCACGCTGCCGGACATGCTGAGTGTGCGCGAGTATTCGGATGCAGATCATGTCGTGGTCTCGAGCGACTCGGGGCACGACCAGCTCGAGGCGGCTCAGCGACGCGCCGGCGCGAGCTTCGAGGCATCCGTGATCATCGACCACTGGGCGACACTGCCACCCCTGCTGTCAACGCAGCAGAATCTGATAGCCACGGTGCCGGACAGCATCGCCGACGGCTGGGCGGAGACGTGGCCCATCCGCGTCGGACCTCTTCCGTTCGCGATGCCTCCGGTAGAGGTGCACCTCTACCGTCGTGCGACGACTGTGCACACTGCCGCGCTCGATTGGCTGTCCACGACGGTCACCGACGCAGTGCGCGGTTCCTCCGGCCGCTTCTTCGCGATTCACGGCGACGCGCGCCAGCCGTGACGTCGATGGGCCTGGCATCGACTCCTCAGCGGATGCTGCGCTCCGCCGCCTCCACGACATTGGCGACCAGCATCGCGCGCGTCATGGGCCCGACGCCGCCCGGGTTGGGTGAGATCCAGCCGGCTGCTTCGGCCACGGCTGGATCGATGTCCCCCGCGAGCCGCGCCTTCCCCGATTCCGTCGTTCCCACTCGGGTCACGCCGACGTCGAGGACCGCGGCACCTGGTCTGATCCAGTCCGCCTTCACGAGATGAGGTACCCCGACGGCGGCGACGACTATGTCCGCGCGCCGGACCTCTGCGGCGAGATCCGCCGTGCGGGAGTGCGTCAGTGTGACGGTGGCGTCGGTACCCTTGCGCGTGAGCAGAAGACCGAGAGGGCGACCTACTGTTATTCCTCTTCCGATGACGGTGACATGCGCACCCTGGAGAGGCACGTCATAGCGCGTGAGAAGCTCGACGATTCCTGCGGGCGTGCACGGCAGAGGCGCCTCCACGGCAGTGCGAGGGTCGACTCCCAGAACCAGACGTCCGAGGTTCGTCGGGTGCAGGCCGTCGGCATCCTTCACGGGATCGATCAGTTCGATGATGCGATTCTCGTCGACCCCCTCGGGCAACGGCAGTTGAACGATGAAACCGGTGACCCTTGCGTCGGCGTTCAATTCGCGGACGGCCGCCTCGATCTCCTCCTGCGTCGCGGTTACGGGCAGCTCGATCTGGATCGATGCGACGCCGACCTCCGCGCAGTCACGATGCTTGCCCGTCACATACGAGCGGGAGCCCGCATCATCTCCGACGAGCAGAGTTCCCAGCCCGGGAACGATCCCCTGAGCTGCGAGGCGGCTGACACGTTCGGCCAACTCGTGCTTGATGGCGGCGGCCGTGGCCGCACCGTCCAGTTTCTGCGCAGTCATGAATGTCCCGTCGATCGAGGATGAGTACGGAAGACGCTGTTCCGGCCCGCCCGTGACAGCGGGCCGGAACAGAGTTGATGCCCTGGCCTGCGGATCAGAGCTTGCCGGTGGTGCGCCACCCGCCCTGGTATTCGCTGCGCGCGGTCTCGGCGTAGGGAACGGGGCTGACGACTGCTCGCACCGAGATCTGCTCGTGCGGCTCGACGGTCGTCTTGCCGGAGCCACCGTCCGGTTCGCCCCATACGACGCGCACCTCAGCACCGACCGGGACATCACGATCGACAGTCGCGAGCGAGAGCCCGCGCCGCTCGTTCGCGGTGACACCCGTGAACAACGAGAGCCCCACGTTGTTGCCGTCGGCATCGATGACGGAGTCGTAGTTCGACGAACCGTAGTTGGCGTTGGGCAGGTCGAAGAACTGGTAGCCGGGTCCACTGCGGTCGATCACCGAGGTGAGGATCTTCGCGAGGTCCTCGTCGTTCCAGGCGAGCGTGACCTTCTGTCGCTGCTGCTCGGGCTCGAGCGCTTCCAGCGCTTCGCGTCCGATGAAGTCGTGATCGAACTTGACGAATGATCCGTATCCGAGCTCCCAGGGGTTCAGGTAGTAGTCGTCGATGCTGTCGGAGACGAACGATCCGGCCAGAGCGTTGATGGCCTCGTAGCTGTTGCTCGGCAACCACTCGCGATACGCGCGCTCACCTTCGCTGGAATAGATCGCCGGGAGCGGCGAAGGGATCCAGCCCGACTCGAGGGTGTTCGACGAGTAGGCGCGCGAGCCGCAGGGCTCGATGCCGAACTCGGCTCCGGCCTCGAGGATCGCATCCCGGATCTTGCCGTGGTGCTCGTACGCGCCCCACAGCTCCAGGCCAGGCGCGCCGGCCATGCCGTGGCGCAGCGTGCGCACCTCGACGCCGTCGATCACCATGCTGCCCATGTGGAAGAACTTGACTTTCTCCAGGGTGCCGCCGTTGAGCTTCTCGATGATCGCCCACGCATTGGGTCCCTGGATCTGGAACCGGAAGTATTCCCGCCCGACTGCGGCGCCGTAGGGACGTGACGGGGAGCGGTCGTCGTAACGGAATTCGACGTCGTATCCGCCGGTCTCGGCGTGGAACTGCAGCCAGTTCGCCCCTGGCGCGCGTCCGACGTACACGTAGTCGTTCTCGGCTTCGTGGAAGAGGATGCCGTCGCCGATCACGCCGCCGTTGGACGCCGTCGGAACGAACTGCTTGGCCGTGTTGAGCGGGAAGTTGGCGAAGCTGTTGATGCCCGTGTGACTGAGAAGCTTCAACGCGTCGGGACCGGACAGGAAGAAGTTGACCATGTGGTGGGACTGGTCGTAGAGCACAGCGGTTTCGCGCCAGGCTTTCTGCTCGCGACGCCAGTTGCTGAACTCTGCAGGAACGACGGGGTAGATGTACGTGCCCAGCTGCGAATCACGCAGCATGTCGACGACATTCCCCTTCGAATCGATGAGCTGCTGAAGGTTCGTGGTCATGGGTGTCTCGACTTCCTTGTCTCGTGAGTAGGCGCGAGGTCACGCTAGCGAAGAACTTTACCTATGTCCAGACCCTACGTATATAGTGAAGCGTGACGCAGCCGTCATGAGTCGCCGGTAGAGTCGGCGCCACGCACCAAGACAGAGGAGTCAGTGTGAACGAGAACAGCCTGCTCGTCGTCAGCGCACACGCTGGTGATTTCGTCTGGAGGGCCGGTGGCGCGATCGCCGCTGCCGCCGACCGCGGCGAACGAGTGGTGGTCGCATGCCTGTCGTACGGCGAACGCGGTGAGTCGGCGAGCCAGTGGCTCGATGGCAAGTCACTCGACGAGATCAAGGCGATCCGACGCGAGGAGGCCACTGCGGCGGCAACCGCCCTCGGCGCGGAAGTCGTGTTCTTGGACCTCGGGGACTACCCGCTCCTCGAATCGGACGAGGCCGTGCGCAAGCTCGTCGATGTGTTCCGCGACGTGAAGCCCTCTGTCGTTCTGACTCATCCCCTCTCGGATCCGTACAACGGAGATCATCCCGCTGCCGCCCGCATGGCCCTTCAGGCGCGCATCCTCGCGCAGGCGATCGGGGTGGCGAATTCCGACGGCACTTACCCGACTCGGGACGAGATCATCGGAGCACCCCCCGTCTTCTTCTTCGAGCCGCACCAATCCGAGCAGTCCGATTTCAAGCCGACCCTGCTCCTCGACATCACCAGCGCGTTCGAGAAGAAGCGCGCGGCGATGGAATGTCTTCCTGCGCAGAAGCACATGTGGTCGTACTACACAGACCTTGCAGTGCGCCGCGGCGTGCAGGTCAGGCGCAACGCCGGCCCCAACCTCGGCCTCCCGCACAACACGATGGGCGAAGCGTACGTGCGCTACTACCCCCAGGTGACGGACGTCCTCGCATGAGTCACGTAGTCGTCACCGATATCGAGCGCCTCCCCCTCTCGGTGGTCGACGCTTTCGCCGAATTCGGCTCGGCCACTGTGCACGAGGCGATGGGGCGCATCGGGTATCTCGGTGCGGACATCAGACCGATCCAGCAGGGAGCGAGGGTCGCCGGCTCCGCCATCACGGTGCTGACCGCCCCAGGCGACAATCTGATGGTTCACGCGGCGATCGAGCAGTCCCAGCCCGGCGACATCATCATCGTGGCGACCCTGACAGAGTCGCCCTACGGGCACATCGGCGACCTGATGGCCACGCAGATGCACACCCGCGGCGTGCGGGGCTACGTCACCAACGCCGGCGTGCGCGATGCTCAGGAACTGCGCGAGATGCCCTTCGCGGTGTGGGCCCGATTCGTCAGCGCGGAGGGCACCGTGAAAGACACCGCGGGATCGGTGAACGTGCCGATCGTCATTGGTTCGACCGTGATCCACCCCGGCGACGTCGTCGTCGCGGACGATGACGGAGTGACGATCGTGCCGCGCGCGCACGCGGACGAAGCGCTCGAGCTCTCACGCCGACGTGTGCTCAAGGAAGCGGAGAACCGCGCGAAGTACCAGGCGGGAGCGACATCGATGGATGTCAACGCACTGCGCCCGGTCCTGGACGACCTCGGGGTCTCATTCATCTCCCAGAAGGAGTACGAGGATGAGCGCTGGTGAGGAGTTCGATGCGGGAATCCGATGCATGCTCATGCGCGGGGGAACGTCGAAGGGCGCGTATTTCCTCGCTGATGATCTGCCGGACGATCCCGCATCGCGCGACGAGCTGATCCTCCGCATCATGGGGAGCCCCGACGCGCGTCAGATCGACGGCATCGGGGGTGCCCATCCCCTCACGAGCAAGGTCGCCGTTGTCTCGCCTTCGACGTCCGCTGAGGCCGACGTCGACTATCTGTTCCTTCAGGTGGGAGTCGACGACGCCCGCGTGGCGACGACGCAGACCTGCGGCAATCTCCTGGCAGGTGTCGGACCCTTCGCCGTCGAGCGAGGCCTGGTCGAGGCGCACGAAGGTGAGACACGCGTTCGCATCCGTCTGGTCAACACCGGCGATGACGCACTCGCTTCGTTCACGACCCGCAATGGATCTCCCCTCTACAGCGGCTCCACCGCCATCGACGGCGTCCCTGGTACGGGCGATCCGATCCGGATCGAGATGCTCCCCGGAGCCCGCGCGCTCTTCCCCACCGGCAACATCCTCGACCGGATCGACGGCCACGAGGTCACCCTGATCGACAACGGCATGCCGATCGCGCTGATGCGCGCACAGCCGCTGGGCATCAGCGGACAGGAGAGCCCGCTCGAGCTCGAGTCCGATCCCACCCTCACCGCTGCCGTGGAACGCATCCGCCGCGCCGCAGGCCAGGCGATGGGGCTCGGCGACGTCAGCGATCAGACCGTTCCGAAAGTGATACTCGTCTCAGAGCCGCAGCACGGCGGAGCGATCTCGACGAGAGCGTTCATCCCTGCCAGGGTTCACACCTCTCTCGGGGTACTCATGGCCGCCTCCGTCGCTGCCGCCGTCCAGATCCCCGGCACTGCGGCCGACGCGGTCGCGCAGCTTCCCGGTTCCGCGCAGCTCGGCATCGAGCATCCGAGCGGAATCCTCCCGGCCGAGGTGCGTGTCGGCCGGGACGGCGACGGCACGTGGTGGGCGACGTCGACGACGATCCGCACTGCGCGCAAGCTGTTCGACGGCACCGTCTTTCCTCGCCCTCATTCATCGACCCCCGTGCGCTCTCGCGCAGACAAGGAAGTGCAATGACTCACTCATCATCGTTCGACGTCGCCCATCTCGCCAACGTTGAGCTCCTCACGCCCACGCCCGCGGAAAGCCGGTGGTTCTTCGAAGAACTGTTGGCGATGCGGGTTGTCGCCGAGCACGGCGACTCGGTCTACCTGCGCACGTGGGACGACTACGAGGTGTACACGATCAAGCTCACCGCCTCGGATGCCGCCGGCGTCGGCCGCACGTCCTATCGGGCGTCTTCGCAGGAGGCGCTCGAGCGACGTGTCGCCGCGATCGAGGCGACCGGGCTCGGAAAAGGATGGGTCGATGGCGAGGTCGGCACCGGCCGCACTTTCACGTTCACCGACCCGGATGGCCATGACATGGGCATCTACTACGACACCGAGCGCTACGTCGCCACCGACGACAAGCCTGCGCTCAAGAACCAGGCATCACGATTCCCCGGGCGCGGCGTCAACGCACGCCGCCTCGACCACATCAACTTCCTCGCGAAGGACGTCGAGGCCAACGGGGAGTTCATCGCGACGGCTCTGGCCGGCCGGGAGAGCGAGCGGATCCGCCAGGACGATGGCAAATTCGCGGCGTGGTGGTTCCATTTCGCGCAGAAGTCGTACGACGTGGTCTACTCCGACGACTGGACCAAGCACGGCAACCGACTGCACCACATCGCGTTCGCGCCTGACACCCGTGAAGACATCCTGAAGGCTGCCGACATCTTCCTCGAGAACGGCATCCACATCGAGTCGGGTCCGCACAAGCACGCGATCAACCAGACGTTCTTCCTCTACGTCTGGGAGCCCGGCGGCAACCGGATCGAGTTCGCTCAGGCCGGTGCGAGACTGCTGCTGGATCCGGATCAGCCCGTCGTCGAATGGTCGCAGGAGGAGCGCAAGAAGGGTCAGGCGTGGGGCATGAAGACGATCGAGTCGTTCCACACGCACGGGACGCCGGTCAACTGAGACGCGAAGACACGAGACGTAGGGGGGGTGTGCTCGAGATGAGCACACCCCCCCTACCCCTGTTCAGAGAACACGGCGTCCGCAAGGCGGAAGGCTGTGTTGGCGGCCGGAACGCCCGCGTAGATCGCCGACTGCAGGATCACCTCACGGATCTCATCGACGGTGAGCCCATTGCGCAGCGCCGCATGCACGTGCATGACGAACTCCTCGTGATGTCCGAGCGCGATCATCGTTGAAAGCACCGCCACCGATCGGGCGCGACGGTCAAGACCGGGGCGACTCCACACATCACCCCAGGCGACGCGGGTGATGAAGTCCTGGAAGTCGCTCGTGAACTCGGTGGTGTTCGCGATCGAACGATCGACGTGCTCGTCAGAGAGAACCTCGCGGCGCACTTCCATGCCCTGCGCGTATCGCTCGTCGTCAGAGAGTCGTGCGTTCATCGTGCGGCCTCCTCGGCGAAGAATGCGGTCAATACGGATGCCACGGCCTGCGGCTGCTCGGCCGCGGGAAGGTGTGCGGCGTCGGCGATGCGCACCGTCTTTCCGTGCCGCACCCCCGTGGCGATCTCAGCGGCGGATGATTCAGGGGTCACCTCGTCGTACTCCCCCCACGCCGCGAGCACCGGAGCACTGATCTCACCGAGACGATCGCGCACATCGAACTCTGCGAGAGCATCGCAGCAGAAGGCGTACCCTGCATCATCTGCGTCGCGGAGAGCATGCAGCAGCCGTCCGGTCAGCACTGGTTCGCGCTCCATCGATCCCGGCGCGAACCAGCGCTCGGCGGAACCGACGATAAGGGTGCCGGTGCCCATCTGCCGCACCTGCCGCGCGCGACCCTCCCATGCGGCGGCGTCGCCGATCTTCGCGCCGGAGCACATGATCGCTGCCGCATCGACGAGGCTCGGATGCCGCAGCAGAAGTTCGATCCCGACAGCACCGCCGAGTGAGATGCCGGCATAGCGGATGCTGTCGGCGTCGAGGCCGGCGGCGGCATCAGCCACGGCATCCGCCAGTTCTGCGACGGTGAACCCCTCGGTGGGCGCTGGTGCAGTGCCGTGGCCGGGAAGATCCCAAGCGACGACGCGGTGCGACGTCTGGAGCAGCGGGATGACGTTCTCCCACAGGATGGTGGAGGTACCGAGCGAGGGCCCCAGCAGCAGCAGCGGGGCGCCGGACGGACCGACCGGCGCGGTCACGGTGATCCTCGGAACGGTCACCGCTCCTCCTCCGACCTGGTGGGCGCGGACGCAAGATGCTCCGCCAGCCCGAGATAGCCCTCGGGGTCGAGCAGCTCGTCGACGTCGAGGGCCGCACCAGAGTCTCGAACGGCATCTGCGACCAGCGTGTGCAGGTCTTCACCGCCTGAAGCTGCAGCGACGATTCGAGTCACGGCATCCGTTCCGATCACAGGGGCGAGAGTGATCGAGAGCCGCTCGGCGAGGATGAGCCCGCCGGATACCGCGGCGTTGCGCGCGATCGCATCATGATCGATGTCGAGGCCGGCGATGAGCTCTGCGGCGAGCGCACTGGCGCCCAGGCTCAGCCGCAGCAGCTCTCGCAGCGTCTGCCATTCCGCGTGCCAGGCACCATCCGGGCGTTCGTCCACGGCGAGCGCCGAGGCGAGGTGCAAGGTCGCTCCCAGTTGCGGAGCACGAAGTGCGCTGGAACGGATCAACACGGCAGCCACCGGATTCTGCTTCTGCGGCATGGCGCTGGATCCTCCGCCCGCGCCTTCGGCGAGCTCGCCGATCTCGGTCCGGGCAGCGGTCGCGACGTCTGCGGCCATCTTCCCGAGGGCATCGAGCGTCTGCACGAGCGCGTCGCCGAGTTCGGTGACCGGCCAGCGAGAGGTGTGCCAGGGCGCCGAAGGCGCCTCCAGCTTCAGCTCCGCGGCGAATGCCCCGACGAGGCGCGCCGCTGTGTCGGCATCCGATCGTTCGACGAAGGCTGCAAGGGTACCCCCTGCGCCGGCGAGCTGAGCGGGCAACTGCACGCCGGCAAGGCGCACGAGTGCCCGGGCTACACCCTGCTGCCAGCCGGCGACGCGTGCACCGAGCGTCGTCGGAACGGCGTGCTGTGTGAGCGTGCGCGCCACGGTGAGGGTGTCTCGCTCCGCGACCGCCAGAGAGCGAAGAGAACGATCGAGCGCGGTGAGGCCGTCGCGGATCTCGGCGACTGCGCGCGCGGCGACGAGCATCAAGGCCGAATCGATGATGTCCTGACTGGTCGCACCGCGATGCACCCACTCGGCGGCGTCGTCACCGACCACGGCACGGAGCTTTTTCACGAGCGGGATGACGGGATTGCCACCGGCGCGACCGGCAGCCGCCAGATCCGCGACGGAGATGCCGTGCCCCTGCGCGAGCTCTCCGGCACCCGCCCAGCCGAGCGCCACGCCGATGCTGTCGACGATGGCTTCCGGCGGCGCCCCTACTTCACCCCAGGCACGGGCGAGCGCGATCTCAACGGTGACGAGGGCGTCGCATACGACGGCGTCCGATACCGACCCGTCATGTCCGCTCGTGCCGGGAGACAGCAGTCCCTCGTCGATCATCACTCTCCTTGATCGCCCTCCGCGGCGCCTGCGAACCGGAGGAAGACAGTCTCGTTCTGCCCCTGCAGGCGGATCTCCTGGTGGAGGTATCCGTTCGGCAGACGTGTTGCGATGAGCGTAGCGCGCTCCTCCTCGGTCAAGGACGACAACAGCGGGTCCGCGGCGAGCGCAGCCTCGTCGTCCGGCAGATAGATGCGGGTGTGCAGCTTGTCCGGCAGACCCCTGGCGTAGACGATGGTCGCGAAGAACGCGGCATGACCGGTGCCGGCGCCGGGGTTGCGCGTCCAGAACTCCCAGTGACCCTCGTCATCGGTGAAAGTGCGGCCGTATCCGGTGAAGCTGTGATCGTCGCGCCGGAAGCTGCCGCGAGCGCGCGGCACTTCCCCGTCGGCATCGCGGCTCCAGATCTCGACGATCGAGTCCGGCACCGCTGCGCCATTGCCGTCGAGCACCCGTCCGGAGAGCACGATCGCACCGGGGCTGTGCGGGAAGGCGACCTGGTTCATCTTCTCGAACTCGGTGCCGTAGGCGAAGAAGGGGCCGACAGTCTGTCCGGCTGTCGGCTGGTGGGTCCTGGGGGCGGTCGGCGCAGGCATCAGTGGTCTCCCTCTTCGGACTCGAACCAGGTGGCATCCGGGCCGTCTACGACGATGTCCCACTCATAACCCATGGAGAACTCCGGCACGGTGTAGTCGTGGTTGTAGCGTGCGATGAGATTGTCCCGATCCCTCTGACGCGGGATCGTATTGTAGATCGGATCAAGTGCGAACAGCGGATCGCTGGGGAAGTACATCTGCGTGATGTTGCGCTGCGTGAAGCCCGTGCCGAACACCGAGAAGTGGATGTGCGCTGGGCGCCACGCGTTGACGTGGTTCTTCCAGGGGTACGGGCCCGGCTTTATGGTCGTGAACTTGTACGCGCCATCATCATCGGTCACGATGCGCCCGGCACCGGTGAAGTTCGGATCGAGCGGTGCCGGATGCTGGTCCCGCTGATGGATGTAGCGTCCGGCGGCGTTCGCCTGCCAGATCTCCAGCAACTGGTTGCGGATCGGACGACCCCATGAGTCGAGGAGACGGCCCTGCACGGTGATGCGTTCTCCGAGCGGCTCGCCGGAATGCTGCAGCGTGAGGTCGGCTTCGATCGCCGCGACGTCGCGCTGCCCGTAGGCGGGCGACCAGAGTTCGATCGTCTCAGGGTCGACGAGCTTCGGGTTCTTCGTCGGATGCCGCAACACACTGGATCGGTACGGGGCGAAGTCGCGCGTGGTGCGATCGACATGCTCGCCCCGCGCCTCAGCTTCCGCTGCGCTGCGATGCGCTTCGGAGATCTCCTCGCTGATCTGCTGCTGTGTCGGCATGTCTGGTGATGCGAGCAGACTCTCGGGGGCTGCTGCCGATGAATCGGTGGTCATAGGTGGGTCTCCTTATGGCGTCGCCTCGACGCTGCGGCTGATTCCAGCGTCCCATCAGCCTGCTGGAGACTCGTCGCCGATTCTCACTGAGTGATACTCAGCTCATCTCTGAGATCTTTCGCCGCCTGAATCACCAACGGAGCGAGCCGTCGTTCATCGGCACGCTGCAGGCGGACTACCACGCCGATCGCTACCGGCGGCAGATCATCGACGCGCCCCAGTGCGGCGGCGACCGACACGTTGCCCAGCGTCATCTCCTCCCGCGTCGTCGCGAAGCCGCGGACGCGCGCGAGCTCGATGTCGGCGCGCAATGCTGCTTCTGCCGTGATCGAAAGCGTGGTCTCTGCTTCGAGCTTCCGGTGGAAGTACTGCTCGAGCCAGACATCATCCCTCGTCGACAGCAGGGCTTTTCCGACGCCGGTGGTGTGCAGCGGTTCACGGCTGCCCATTCTGCTGACCGTGGGGATCGAGCTGCGCCCGGTGACCCGGCCGACGAAGAGCGCATCCGAGCTCGCGGGGTCGGGGCCGTCGAGCACCGCGAGGTGCACGTTCTCGCCAGTGGCCTCATACAGCCGCATCATGTGCGGCAGAGCAGTCTCACGCAGGCGCAGCGAGAGCGGCGAGAGCTCGCCGAGCTCCCACAGTCGCGCTCCCACCGCGTAGCGGTGGGGGGGCAGGCGCACGAGCAGTCCGCGTTCGATCATCGTCGCGAGCAGTCGATGCAGCGTGGAGACCGCGAGCCCTGTGCACTCGGCGAGTTGGGCCGCTGTCAGATCCGGTGCGTCCTCATGGAAGCAGCCGAGCACCAGAAGCGCGCGGTCCAGCACCCCATCGCTCATCCTGCATCCTTCGCTCGATTCTGCGGATCGATTCTTCTCGGTTCGAGGCTACCGGCACGCGTCAGGCCCTCGTACGGCTGACGCCGTCGCGTGATAGATCTAGACCGATGGCAAACTCCCTGTCCGGCGACTCGATGACCGAGCGCATCGTCCGTGTGCTCGACACGTTCACGATCGACCGCACCGTCCAGACCGCCACCGAGATCGCCGCCCGCGCCGACCTGCCGGTATCCAGCGCGCATCGCATCGTGGGCGACCTGATCGACGCGGGTCTGCTGGAGCGCGATGAGGACAAGCGCGTCCGCCTCGGCCTGCGTCTGTGGGAGCTCGCTCTGCGCGGCTCGAGCGCACTGCGATTGCGCCAGGCTGCATTGCCGCACATGGAGCACGTGCAGGCGCTGATCCGCGAACACACCCAGCTCGCCGTGCTCGAGCATGAGGAGGCCCTCTTCCTCGAGCGGCTGTCGCATCCGGATGCCGGCGCCAACATCACGCGCATCGCGGGCCGCCTTCCCGTGCACGCGTCGTCGTCGGGTCTGGTGCTGCTCGCCCATGCCGACCCTTCGATCAGGGAACGAGTCCTCGCCGGACCGCTGCGCGCCGTCGCGCGCGAGACGGCGACGGATGCCGCAACCCTGCGTGCAGTGCTCGCATCGATCCGGCGACACGGATACGTCATCGCGCCGGGATCCATAGAAGCCGTCTCCACTGGCGTCGCTGTGCCGGTGCGCGATCACGGCGAGGTCGTCGCTGCGCTCTCGGTCGTGCTGCCACGCGAGAGCGCGACGAGTGCTGCGGTCGACGCACTGCTGGACGCCGCCACGGCCATCGAGCAAGACCTCAATCTGTCGCGCTGACTCCCATTCAACGGGAAAGTGACGAGGGCGCGATGTGCGCACGGCACACTGGTCGACAAGCGGATGCCGATACCGGAGATCGCCCGCTCAGAACCCCGCAGAACACCGTCGAAGGAGACGCCATGAGCGCAGGCGCACCGCACTCCCAGAAGATCCGCACTCAGGTCGCGATCGTCGGAGCGGGGCCCGCCGGCCTCATCCTCTCCCACCTGCTCGCCGACGCCGGCGTCGAGTCCATCATCATCGACCAGCGCTCACGCGACGAGATCGAGTCGACGATCCGCGCCGGAATCCTTGAGCAGGGCACGGTCGACCTGCTCACCGCGATCGATCCGAACTCACGCGTCAACACGGTCGGGAACCGCCACGACGGTATCGAACTGCGCTTCCAAAGCGAGGGGCACCGCATCGACTTCCCCGGCCTGGTGGGTCGTAGCGTCTGGCTCTATCCGCAGCATGAGGTGCTCAAGGACATGCTGCGGTTGCGCCTCGACGCGGGTCAGGATCTGCGCTTCGGCGTCACTGCAACCCGAGTCGAGGGCGTCGAGACCGATACCCCGTGCGTCGTCGCGACCACCGCGGACGGCGAGGAGATCACGATCGAGGCCGAGTTCGTCGTCGGGGCCGACGGTTCGCGCTCGGTCGTGCGGCCCGCCGTAACCGGCTCGTCCACCGGCGGTTTCTTCCGCGAGTACCCGTTCGCCTGGTTCGGCATCCTGACCGAAGCGCCGCCGTCGGCAGATGAACTGATCTACAGCAACTCCCCGAACGGCTTCGCCCTCATCAGCCAGCGCAGCCCGGAGGTGCAGCGCATGTACTTCCAGTGCGACCCCGACGCCGACCCGAACGCGTTGAGCGAGGACGAGATCTGGGAAACGCTGCAGGCCCGCGTGCCGGGCACCGCCCTCAAGGAGGGCAGGATCTTCCAGCGCGACGTGCTGCGCTTCCGCAGCTTCGTGGCGCACGAACTCCGTCGCGGTCGCGCGGCCCTCGTCGGCGATGCCGCTCACACTGTGCCGCCGACCGGGGCGAAGGGGATGAACCTGGCGGTCGCCGATGTTGTCCTGCTCGCTCGCGCCCTGCGCTCGCTGTTCAGCGAGAACGATGAACGCCTGATCGACGGCTACGCCGAGCAGGCCTCCCGCCGAATCTGGAAGGCACAGCACTTCTCGTGGTGGATGACGAGCATGCTGCACTCGACGCCAGACGCGAGCGACTTCGACCGACACCGCCAGATCGGCGAACTGCACTCGGTCGTGGAGTCCGACGCAGGTCGCACCTATCTCGCCGAGGCGTACACCGGATGGCCGATCGACTGAGCTCTCACGCGTCCGTCCGGATCGCGAGCGCACGCGCATCGTGCGGAGCGTGTCCGCGGGCGTCATTGTCGAAGTACACGTAGACGTCCCTCGGCGGCTCGTCGCCGGCGCCGCGGGACCAGCGCCTGACGAGCTCCGCCCACCCGTCCAGCTCGGCATCCGTGTACCCGCTGTGATAGAGCTCCTCTGCGCCATGCAGCCGGACGTAGACGAACTCCGCCGTGAGCTCGTCGAAACGTGGAAACCGACCGGCGGTGTCGGCCACGACCATCGCGACTCCATGCTCGCGCAGCAACTCCCCGGCATCGTGAAAGCTCTCGGCCCTCGGCTCGAGCGCGTGGCGGATCGGGCGATCCTCATCGATCTCGAGCCACGATCTGTCGCGAAGTCGATCATCGTGCCGCCTCGCCAGTTCCAACGCAGCGCCCGTCGAGCGCGGAAGAAGCGCGAGGAACGCAGCGAGCAGTTCCGGGTGGAACTCCTGCCGCTCCGGAAGCTGCCACAGCACCGGTCCGAGGGAGGGCCCCAGTGCGAGAACGCCTGACGCGAAGAAGTTCGCGAGTGCGGTCTCCACGTGGCGCAGACGGAGCATGTGCGTCACATATCGTGACCCTTTGACGGCGAACACGAATCCCTCCGGCACGGACTCGCGCCAGTGGTGAAAGCTCGCGGGCCGCTGCAGCGAGTAGAACGATCCGTTGAGCTCGAGCGTCGAGAACTGCTCCCCGACGTACTCGAGTTCGCGGCGCTGCGGAAGCCCCGCCGGGTAGAAATCACCGCGCCATCCGTCGTACCGCCAGCCGGATGTGCCCACACGCACGACGCCGGATGTCACGGCGCACCTCAGTCAGCCCCGCGTTGCGGGCTTCCGGTTCTCGGCACTCACCATCCACGCGAACTGCTCGAGCTTCTCGATGATCGCGTGCAGGATGTCGGCGCTGGTGGGATCCGCCTCATCGACATCGTCGTGCACGTCGCGCATCGTGTGCACGACAGCCTCGAGCCGGACGGTGATCAGGTCGACGGTCTCAGTGGTGTCGATCTCCCCCTGCGGGTACTCCGGCAGAGTTGTGGTCGCCGCGACGACATCGCTGCGCCCGTCCGGCACCGCATGCAGCGCCCGCATCCGCTCGGCGACTGTGTCACTGAACTCCCGCGCCGCCTCGATGATCTCGTCGAGCTGTCGGTGCGTGTCACGGAAGTTGCGTCCGATCACATTCCAGTGCGCCTGCTTGCCCTGCATCGCGAGTTCGATCAGGTCGACCAGCACCGCCTGCAGGTGCGCGCTCAGCTCCTTGGATGCGACGAACCCCTTCTCGGCGTTCTGTCGGCGTGTGCTCTTCTCACCCGTGCCGCCGCGCGCCGCGCGACGGGACTCGGCGGGTGCCTGCTTTTCGGATGCTTTCGTCGTTGCCATCATCATGACAGCGACGGTAGCCGCGGTCGGCCGACGCCATCCAGGGCCTTGACAAGCGGGGCTTCACCCCAGCCGCTGTTCGTCCGAGTGGGCGGCGACGGGTCCGCCTTCCGCGCCGGCACGCCTCACGCGTGCACGGAAGCGCCACGCCGTGATCGCGAGCACCGCCACAGCCAGGACGACAGCGGTGGATGCCACGACCGGTGCTGCCGGATTCTCGGCCCAACGCCCGACCGCGATCCAGACCAGCCCCCACGCCGTCGCCGCAGCCGGTGCCAACCGTCCGCCTCGCCAGGCCGTGAACGCGGCGATGAGTCCGGTGACGATGAGCGTGATCACACCAGGAGTCCCCGGCGCCTTGGTCCACTCGTCCATCCCGACAGCAGCGAGCCAGGCAGCCAGATTCGCGGCGGCCGCGACCGTCACCCACCCGAGATACAGGCCTATCGTTCCGTCGACGAGGACGATCTCCGCGATCGTGCCGCGGCGCCGCCGACGGCAGACGCGGACGAATGTCACCAGCAGCACGCCGAGCAGGATCACGATGATCACGAACGATTCTGCGATGCGCCAGGCCTGAACGCACATGATCCACACGGCGTTCAGAAGGGCAGATGCTGCGACGCCGTAGCCGACCGAGCGATGCAGCGGCTTCGCCGCCTGAGCGGGAACCAGCTGCCAGAGGGCGTATCCCACCAACCCCAGGTAGATCACAGACCAGATCGCGAACGCGACACCGGCGGGCGCAAGCACCGTGGCATCAGCCGCGAACGCGCCGCCCGCGGCCTCCGGCATGGGTGTGCCGCCAAGCAGCCCTGACCCGAAGAGCGCCGCGACGACGGCGCCCGCAACGCTCAGCGCGACGACGATGCGGCGGACACGGTCAGACTTCTCCGTCTGGGACATGTCCCCACAGTAGACGGGGCGCTGCGACGACTACTCCGCTGCCGGCGGCGTGGCGCAGATGGCGCTGTCGGCGATGGCCTGGTGATACTGCTCCGCCGTGAAGGGCAGACCGAACTCCGGCGCTGTCTGCCCGCTCGCCGCCGGCGCCTTCGAGGCGATCGCGGCGAGCTCCCAGGCGAGGTAGGCCGCGGGCGAACTCCCCGCCGTCGAGTTGTTCAGCACGACGGCGACGGTGAAGCCGGTCTCAGGGTCGGAGTACGCCGCCGTCGCGTAACCGGGGGTCCAGCCGTGCTGGCCGACGAGCGGTCCGACCAGGTAGGCACCGCCCGTGGCCTGGAACCAGGAATCCGCGCCTTCGTGTGCGGGCAGCGGAGTCGAGAATCGACCGGGTTTGGCGCCCTCGTCGCGCAGGGCCTGACGCGCGGTCGCCTGAACGTAACGGCCGAGGTCGTCAATCGTCGAGACCGCGCCAGAATCGGTGAATCCGCTGCTGGCCGAGAGCGCAGTGATGTCGACGGGCGCAGCGCAGTCGTAGCCGCCTTCGATCGGAGGCAGGTAGTTGCCGCTGAGCGCGCTCTCACCGGGAGCCGCAGCCTCGGAACCAGGCAGCGACGTGCCAGCGAGTTCGAGCGGCCGAGTCACGTATTCGGCGATGAGCTGCGACGCGCTCTTGCCGGACGCGCGCTCCAGCGCAAGACCGAGCAGCAGGTAGCCGGCATCCGAATCACGATAGGTCGTGTGCGGCGCCACGGCGTCCTGACCGAGGCCGAACGACGCCAGCTCCAACGCCGGCCACACCCGTTCCGGCGTGTTGAGCCACATGCCCTTGACCGCTGCCTCGGATGAGCCGGCCCCGCTGGTGCCGTTGCAGAGGTCGAGCAGAGTCACGTCCTCCATCTGCGCGACCCCGGACACATACTCGGGAACCGACGCGTCGAGCTCGACGACATCGTCATCCACGAGGCCGTACAGCACGTCGCAGGTCATCATGCGGGTGACGTCTGCGACGCGGAAGCTCATGTCGGTCGTGATCTCCGACTGATCCTCGACGGACTGCGTGCCGAGGCCGGTGACCCAGGTGCCGCTCCACGGCACCCACACACCGACGATCGCGCCGGTCGCGCCGGTGGACACCATTGCGTTCTCGACTGCTGCCTGCAACTGTGCCGCCGTGTCATCCGGCAAGGCGCCATTGACCTGCTCGGGAGGCGTGTAGGAGAAGGACTCCTCTCCGGAGCAACCGGTCAGGACGAGCGCGAGCGCAGCAGCGCCTGCGGCGGCGGCACGCCAACGGCGCGACGAGAGAAGGTGCATGTAGGTGACTCCAGGATGATTTGTGCTCCCGAGTCTAAAGCGCACTCAGCGAAACACGTCATCCATGGACCGCACACCCGGCAGACGTACAGTGATGTCGTGCCCCACATCTTCGAACCCGACGTCGTCGCAGCCATCCTCCGTCACATGAACGGCGATCATGCCGACGACAACCTCCTCATCGCTCGTGCCTTCGCCACGGCATCCGATCTCGAGATCACGAGTGCCGTGATGACCGACGTCGACGGCGACGGCGGCGCCTGGCAGATCGTGCGCGCCGGCATTCCGGAGGAGCTGCGAGTGCCGTGGCCAGGCGGCGAGATCTCCGAGCGGGCGGCCGTACGCCGTGAGATCGTCGCGCTGTACGACGTCGCCTGCGAGAAGCTGGGCGTCGAGCCGCGCCCGCATTCCTGAGAGCAGCCCCTTCTCCCCGAGGTTAGGTTGCCCTTACACTGGCGATATGGCCGAAATCCTCTCCTTCTCCGCCGCTCTGCGCGAGCGCTCCTCAGGCTCGCACTCACGCAGCGAGCACGCCGGATTCATGTCCGACCTGCTCAGGGGCGAAGGCTCGCGCGCGGACTACGTCTCCCTCGTCACGCAGCACTACTTCATCTACGAGGCGCTGGAATCCGTCGGCGAACGCATGCGCAAGGATCCAGTGGCCGCGGTGTTCATCAGCGACAAGCTGACCCGCCTTCCCGCCATCGAGGCTGATCTCGAGTTCCTCATCGGGCCCGACTGGCAGGCCGGCATCTCCCCGCTGCCGACGACGCAGCGCTACGTCGACCGCATCAACGAGGTCGGGGCGACGTGGGCAGGCGGCTTCGTCGCGCACCACTACACCCGCTACCTCGGCGACCTCTCCGGTGGCGTCTTCATCGGGCGCGTCATGCAGCGCCGCTTCGGATTCGAGACCAACGGCGTGGGCTTCTATCTGTTCGACGACATCGCCGACCCCAACGCCTTCAAGGATGTCTACCGCGAGCAGTTGGATGCCGCGCCATGGGACGATGCGGAGCGCGAGCGCGTGATCGACGAGGTGCTGCTGGCCTATCAGTTCAACACCGAGCTGTTCCTGGATCTCGACAGGGCTCGCGCGGCCGCCTAGGCGTTGACCTCGGGCGTCGACGCCTTCTCCCAGGCCTCGCGCATGAAGCGGCGCACGTCCTCATCGACCCTGATGTCGCTCGGCCGCAGGGGCCGTGAGAGGTAAAGACCGTCCAATGACGTCAGTCGTGAAAGCGCCACGTAGGTCTGCCCCGGTGCGAACGCCCCGCCGCCGAGGTCGATGATCGCCCGGTCGTACGTCTTCCCCTGCGACTTGTGGATCGTGACGGCCCACGCCAACCGCAGTGGGAACTGCAGGAACTCTGCGATCACGTCGCGACTGAGAGTCTTGGTGCTCTGGTCGTAGGAGTAGCGGAACCTCTCCCACACTGCGGGCTCCACTTCGACGTCCTCACCGTCGATCTCCACCCGCACCGACCCGCCGAGGATGCGTTTCACTGTACCGATCGTGCCGTTCACCCAGCGCGGGGGCTCGCCTGTCATCGAGACGTCGTTGCGCAGGAACATGACCTGAGCGCCGACCTTGAGCTTGAGCTCGGCGTCGGCGGGGTATGAGGAGTCCCCTCGTCCGAAGTCGCCGTTGATCTCCGCCCGCGCGGTCTGCTCCTTGCCCGCGAGAGCCGCGAGGTGGCGACGGTTGATGTTGTTGACGATGTCATTGCGCGTCGCGAGCGTGATCATCGGCACCTCGCCGGGCTCGGGATCGGGGGGCGTGCGCGCGCCTTGACTGTTGAGCACTCCGGCGATCTCCGCCGTCACACGCCCGTAGCGCACCGCGTTCAGCATCGCCTTGAAACCGTCATCCGACTGACGGTGGATCTGCACCAGCTCGCGCACGTGCAGTTCGGCGCCGTGCCGTCCGAGGTCGATGAGACCATCGGACTCGCCCATGGTCGCGCCGGCCCAGACCTTCGCGTCGAAGAACCAGAACGAGCGGTAGTGGTCCTGCACATAGCGCAGCTCGTCACCGCGAGGCGGCACCGGTGCCAACTGGTACGGGTCGCCGAACATCACGACCTGCACGCCGCCGAACGGCTCCGCCCGTCGCCCCCTGGCCTGACGGAGCGCCCGGTCCATGCCGTCCATGAGGTCGGCGTTGACCATCGAGATCTCGTCGATCACCAGCGTGTCGATGGCGTTGAGGATGCGGCGGGTCGCGTCGTTCTGCTCGATCTCGCTCTCGGCGATCAGCCCGATCGGGAGGCGGAACAGCGAGTGGATCGTCTGCCCCTCGACATTCAGCGCAGCGACTCCGGTGGGGGCGCAGATCGCGATCTGCTTCTCGGTGTTCCAGGCGAAGTACTGCAACAGGGTCGACTTGCCGGTGCCGGCGCGACCGGTGATGAAGACATGCTCCCTGGTGTCCTCGATGAGCCGATACAGCTCCTGCTGCTCGGATGAGAGGGCGGGAAGAGACACGACTCTCATGGTACGTCCCGCTCGGCGCCACTGCCCGCAACGCTCGGCACTGTCTCAGGGCGCTCTCCTAGACTGACGCCATGGATCAGCCTCAGTCGACGTCGCCCCGGCGCCGCCGCCTCTGGGTGGATCTCACCGCACTTGCAGTCGTCGGCGTCCTTCTCCTCGGCGCGATCGCGGCCGGTGGGGCATCTCTGTACAAGGAGTACTACGGACCCGGTGCCTTCGTCACGCGGTACCTCGATCTGCTCGCGGCCGGTCGCGCGGCCGATGCGCTGCACGTTCCCGGCGTCGCCATCGATCGCGACACGCTCCAGGAAGCCGGCATCGAGGTGACAGCATCCGAGGCGTTGCTGCGCCAGGCAGCGCTGGCTCCGCTCAGCGAGATCGACGTCGTCGACGAGGTCACGACCGACGGCGTCACGTCGGTGACGGTGTCGTACGTCGCAGGATCACACCCCGGCACCAGCACCTTCGATGTGACGCAGGACGGGTGGGAGGGCGTGACCCCGAACTGGCGGTTCGCCCACACCCCCCTCGCTGCGATCTCGCTCAACGTGCTCGGATCCGACCAGTTCGCGGTCAACGGGTTCGAGCTCGACCGACGCCAGGTGTCATCCGCCGGGGCGGAGGCCGCACCGCTGGACGCGCTGCCGATGCTGGTTTTCACGCCCGGTCTGTATTCGGTCACCGTCGACACGGCGATCTCCACGTCGCCCGGCGTCAGCGTGCTCGCCGACTCCCCGCTCACACAGACCCCTGTCGATCTTCAGACCAAGCCGACCGAAGAGTTCCTGGCGGTCGTGCAGACCCGCGTCGAGGAGTTCCTCACCGAGTGCACCACGCAGCAGGTGCTGCAGCCGACGGCCTGCCCGTTCGGGCTCGAGGTGCAGAATCGCATCGCCAACCTCCCGACCTGGACGATCACGACGCAACCGACGGTGACCGTCGAACCGGATGGCGCCGGGTGGCAGATACCCGCGACGGATGCTGTCGCTCACATCGAGGTCGACATCCGTTCGCTCTTCGACGGCTCGATCGAACACGTGTCGGAGGATGTCCCCTTCCGCGTGAACGGAACGATCTCCATCCTCCCCGACGGATCGGCGTCCATCCGCGTCGGCTCCGCAGGGGCCTGACGCGTCAGCTCTCTCGCGCCTTCTGACGCGCGTCGCGATCGGCGAGTGCTGCGAGCTGAGCGTTGTACTCCTCCAGCTCCGCGTCGCCGGTGCGGTCGGCATGACGGTCGTTCCGGCGCTGCACCTTGGTGTCGTCGCGGCTCCACTGGATCGCCACGGTGATGGCGACGATCAGCGTGGGGATCTCGCCGATCGACCAGGCGATGCCGCCGCCGAGGTACTGATCCTCCATCGGAGTCGGCCCCCAGGTGCGCCCCATGGAGCCGAACCACTCGGCGACCATGAGCCCCTCCTGCATCATGATCGCGATGCCGAAGAACGCGTGCATCGCCATGACCGCGATCAACGTGATCAGACGGCCTGCATACGGCAGCCGATACGGCACCGGGTCGATGCCGACAAGGCTCATCACGAACAGGTAGCCGGTGATGAGGAAGTGGATGACCATCCACTCGTGGCCGAGATGCTCGTACATAGACCACCGCACGAGGTCGGTGAAGTAGAACGCCCACAGCGACCCGATGAAGAGCCCGGCGGCGACGAAGGGATGGGTGATGATCCGCGAGAAGGGCGAGTGCACCGCCCACATGATCCATTCCCGCCCGCCACGGGTGCCGTCGTCGCGCTTGTGGATCGCGCGCAGCGCGAGGGTGATCGGCGCCCCCGAGACCAGCAGCAGCGGGATCGCCATCGTGAGCATCATGTGCCCGAGCATGTGCACGCTGAAGAGGTAGTCCTGGTACAGGTTGATCGGACCGCACGTGACCCAGACGAGCATGAGCAGCCCGAGCGTCCAGAACACCGTGCGGTAGATCGGCCAGCGGTCACCCCGACGATGCATGCGCCAGACGCCGGCGAGGTAGAAGAACAGTCCGAGTGCTGCTCCCATCGCCCAGAGGATGTCGATGTCCCACCCCGTGAACCATCTGTCGATCGTGAACTCCGGGGGCAGCGGGGAATCGGTGAGCAGTTCGGCCGGCGTCTTCAGAATCGCCGCCGTCTCTCCGGTCGGCGGAGGCGTGCGCGCGAGCGCCGCGGCGGCTCCGGATGCCAAACCCATCAACGCGACTTCGCAGAGCACCAGCATCCAGAACCAGCGCGAAGCCCGCTCACCGCCCAGTCGAGGGATCAAGCGCGCGCGGTACCAGGCGCCGAGCAGGCCCATCCCGCCGAGCAGAACGACTTTGGCGAGGATGATGACGCCGTACGGCGTCCAGAGCCCGTCCCAACCGCCCAGGCCGACCGTCGAGCGCATGATGCCGGAGACGGCGACGACGAAGAACGCGGCGATCGCGAGGGACGAGTAGCGGCGGACGAGGGCTGTCTGATCGGTGCCCTTCTGCCCGCGCAGTACGACCAGAAGGATGAGACCGCCCAGCCAGACCGCCGCGCCGACGGTGTGCAGCAGGATCGAGTTGACGGCGATGACGTGGCCGGCGAGCTCACCCGAGTGGCCCTGATTCGCCATCGGGAGCAATGCTGCAGCGGCGATGCCCGCCGTGATGAGAGTGGACGTCCAGCCGCGCCACGCGAACGCGAGGATCGTGACCAGCGCGCCCATGATCGTCGTGATGAGCCATGCCTGACCGAGAGGCAGCGTGAGCAGGAATCGCCCCAGCTGCTCGCCGAACTGCTGTTCGAGGCTGAGCTGGACGTTGAAAGCGCCGAGGAAGGTCAGGAACGCGGTCACAGCCGATGAGACGGTGAACACGGCCGCACCGACGGATGCAGTGTCCAGCGCCGTCTCGAACGGCTTCTCTCCTGCTCGCAAGGCGAACAGCGCGAGAACCATCGAGCCGATCATGACGGCCGCGCTGATGTTGTTGACCATCCGCGCGACCGGGAGACCCCAGCGCACGAAGGCTCCTGGGTCACTGATCAGCAGCGGTGCTGCACCCCCGCCGAACTGCAGTGCCGCCACGAGGGCGACGGCGGCCGCGACGGCGAGGATGAGGAGCCCGGCCACGCGGTACGCCGACGCGCGTGAAGTGCGCAGGTCGGGAGAAGTCACCCTTCCAGCCTAAGCGCGCGCGGCGTGGGCGAAGCACGGGTCGCAACGCACGCCCCATCCCGCTCCGGCACAGACCTCCCCCGGGGCACAGCACTCCTCCCGGCACAGCACGAAGGCCGCCCCCGGAGGGACGGCCTTCGAAAGGAGCGGTCTTACTTGACGGCTGCCTTGAGCTTGGAACCAGCGGTCACCTTGACGCGCTTGCCGGCCGGGATCTTGATCTCGGCGCCGGTCTGGGGGTTGCGGCCCGTGCGAGCTGCGGTGTCGACCTGCTCGAACGAGATCCAGCCCGGGATCGAGACCTTGCTGCCCTTTGCAACGGCGTCGGAGACCGTGCCGAAGAGCGCGTCGAGGACACCGGAGACGGTGGCCTGGCTCTGGCCGGTGGCGCTTGCGATGCTCGCGACGAGCTCGGTCTTGGTGATGGACTTGTCAGCCATGTCATCCTCCAGCGACAAAGTGTCGCATCGTTATGGTTCGGGAAGCGGATGCCGCCCGCTGGTCGAGTGACCGCCTCGAATGTATCAACCACTGCCCACATTTCCGCGTCATTTCGCGGGTTTTGGGCTTTTCACCCGCGTGTCGCTTCACTTTGGTCACTCTGTTCACAGATTTCGGCTCTCTCCGGGCCACCCTGACCCGCGCGAACCGGAGGAGATCACACGAACCGGAGGAGCGGATGCTGCACCCACGCCCTCCCTTTCGTGCGAAGTCCTCCGGTTCGCGCGGCCATGTCACTCGTCCTTCGACAGCGCGCACTCACGCCAGGTGCAGGCCCTGGGCGACGGCATCCATGATGAGGGCCTGCACGCGCGGCCATCCGTTCATCACCTGGTGGTAGCTGACTCGGATGACGTGATACCCGCGGAGCTTGAGACGCGCGTCATGCTCGATATCGCTCGAGCGCTGCGCGCCGACATGGTGCCCACCGTCGATCTGCAGCACGAGCCGCTCGCCGATCAGAAGATCGACCGGCCTGTCCAGAATCCATGCTTGCGGGGTCAAGGGCAGCTTCATCCAGCGCAACCGATGAGGGACCATCGTCTCGAGCCCGGAATCCGCGAAGGGGCGCGCGGCATCCAGAACCATCGTCGCTGCGGGAGGCAGCGGAAGCCGGGCGAGCGCCGCCCTATCGACGAGCTGCTTGTTGAGCGCCGACTCCCACACGACGAGGGCCTCCTCGAACGGCCTGCACGTGGCCGTCAGCACGAGCGCGTTCTCCAGCGAGTCCTCGCACTCGTCGGGATTGCGCGGAAGGACAGGCCGAGCCCAGTGCACGATCGCATCGCCCGCGTCGACGCGTCCTGAGTGAGATGCCGCCGCGACATGGACCTGTGAACTGTCCGGCACCCAAAGGCCGCATCGGGCGGCGACCGTGATGCAGCTGAGGACAACGCCGCGCTTCGCCGCCGCCACCTTCATCCGATCGGCGTCGGGCAGGGCGACCCATCCGTTTCGGACCGTCCTGACCTCGCCAGATGCTTTCAGCGTCCGCAGCACATGAGGGCTCACTCCCGCGAGGATCAGGGAGCGCGTACGAGCGACGCCACCACGTTCTCGCAACTCCGCGATGAGGTTCATGTCTGAAGAATGCGCCGTCGGGCTCTCGTTCGAGGGGCGCTATCCCGCGAATGTTGGCAAGCGCGCAGCATCCGATGTCAGTGCAGGACAGGTTGCGACGATCCGGAACGGAGGAGATCGCACGAACCGGAGGAGCGGATGCTGCTTCCGCATCCTCCACTTCGTGCGAAGTCCTCCGGTTCGGTGCAGATGGCAGGGCGGCGGGCAGGGGCAGATGGCAGGGCGGCGGGGGGCAAGGGGGCAGACGCAACGCGGAGGCGCACACACCTGCCCGGCACACGTCCAAGGCACGCAAAAGGGGCGAGGATCCGAAGATCCTCGCCCCTTTGAAAGCGTTGCTTACCAGCTCGACTTGGTGATGCCGGGCAGTTCGCCACGGTGTGCCATGTCGCGGAAGCGCACACGCGAGATGCCGAACTTCGTCAGCATGCCACGGGGGCGGCCGTCGATGGCGTCACGCGAACGGACGCGCACCGGCGATGCGTTGCGCGGCAGCTTCTGCAGGCCGAGGCGTGCAGCCTCGCGGGCCTCGTCGGTGGCGGCCGGGTCGACCAGGGTCTTCTTCAGCTCGGCACGACGCGCGGCGTAGCGCTCGACGATGACCTTGCGCTGCTCGTTGCGAGCGATCTTGCTCTTCTTAGCCATGTTTAGCGCTCCTCTCGGAATTCGACGTGCTTGCGGACGACCGGGTCGTACTTCTTCAGCACGAGACGGTCGGGGGTGTTGCGACGGTTCTTCTTGGTCACGTACGTGAACCCGGTGCCTGCCGTCGAACGCAGCTTGATGATCGGACGGATGTCCTGAGACTTCTTAGCCATTAGAGCTTCACACCCTTCGCCTTGAGGTCCTTGACCACGTTCTCGATGCCGCGGACGTCGATCACCTTGATGCCCTTTGCGGACACGTTCAGGGTGACCTTACGGCCGAGCGAAGGCACGAAATAGGTCTTCTTCTGCACGTTCGGGTCGAAGCGACGCTTCGTCCGGCGGTGCGAGTGCGAGATGTTGTGACCGAAGCCGGGAACAGCTCCTGTCACCTGGCACACTGCTGCCATGTGATTACTCCTTCATTACCGTGAAACCGGACGGTCTCACCCAAGATCCCTTGTCTGCGCGCCGCACCTCTTCGACAAGCTCAGAGGGAGACAGCACACGAACTACGCACAGGAGTGTGCGCAGACAAAGAGTCAGTCTAGCATGGCCTGCGCGTCAGCTGCGCCTCGCCCCCAGCGGAACGGCGACACCGACGGATCGCCCTCGATCCAGAAGCGCCAGGGGAATGCATGGGTGCCCGCGTGCCCCGCCACCCCGACGCGCGGACCGGTCGCGACGCGCTCGACGGGCTGCGCCAGCCACAGCTCGGCACTGACGTCGTGCAGCTCCGCTCCGGTGATCGCATCGATCCCATCGTGGACCGGATGCCGAAGACCCGAGACCTGCCCGAATCGTCCAGGTCCGCGGGCGAGATCACGCCCTGCTCGACCCGATCGCGCGATCGCGGCATCCGTTCCCTCGACCACGGAGCCGGCGCGCAGCAGCACCCCGCCGGCGATCCCGTCGGGCGCGCACACGACGTTGACGCAGGAGTGGATGCCATGGCTGAGGTACACGTAGAGGTGTCCCGGCTCGCCCCACATCGTGGCGTTGCGTGCAGTTCTGCCCATGCGTGCGTGAGAGCCAGGGTCCGCCAACTCGCCAGTGCCCTGGCCGTGATAAGCCTCGACCTCGGTGATCCGCAGCCGCACCCCGACGCCGGCGACGACGGTGCGCAACTCACCGCCGAGCAGTCTGGGCGCCACCTCGAGCGGCAGAGCGTCGAGGTCGCCTCGAGTCGCGCGGCGGAGCGTCATGAGTTCAGAACGTCGGTGCCATCTGGCACCACGAGGCGTCGAAACCCGTGAGCACGACCATCTCCTCGCCGGAGCGCAGGTCGATCAGGTGCGTCTGCATGGTTCTGGGAAGCGGCACGAGCATGTCGTCATAAGGGTTCTCGACCAGTCTCGGCGCAACCGTCACCGCTACGTACTGCCCGCTCGGCGATGGGCACGCCTGCAGGATCGCGTTGCCGGAGGCGACCTCGAACAGGGAGGATGCCGCACCTTCGTCGTCGACTCTGATGATGGCCTGCCCGGTGGGGAGACCATCATCACCACGAGCGACGACGTGCCGCAGCGTGCCGCCGGGATACGGGGCGATCGTGGTCGCCGGGCCGAAGGCGGGCTCGGATGCAGCGAGCGGAGTCTCGGAACCGTCGGCGAGATTCAACTCCATGGTGCTGCCGTCTGCCCGCTTCACGATGGCCGTGTAGGTGCCGCGCGAGATGCCGAGAAGGCTCATGGCGATGCCCATGTTCTGTGCCCCTGCATCACCGGATCGGTCATCGAGAGAGAGCGTGCCGGCGAAGTCGATGAACAGCACCGCGGCCGAATCCGGCACGAACTGCCACTCGGCGATGCTGGCCTCATCATCACCGACCTCGACGATGTGCGGTTCGTCGTCACCGGAGAGCGATTGGGTGACGAGCACGCTCGCGCGGCCGCTGTCCTCGCTGAGTTCCCGGTCCGAATAGGTGTAGCCGACCAGCCCGCCCCGTTCAGAGACCTGTACGGAACTGACGTAGCCGTCGCCCGGGAGCTTCAGTTCACGGACGTTGTCGCCGTCGTGGTCCATGACCAGGATCCGCGACCCGTCGTCGTCTTCGACGGCGACGACGAGCCGGGTCGTCGTCGAACGATAGTCGTTGATGCGCGGGTGGGTGAACACGGGCACCGCGTTCTCGCCACCGAGGTCGGTGCGGAAGATCGAGTCGTCGTCTTCGGAGCGGTTGAGCAGGAAGATCTTTGCGGCCGGCGTCGTGAACGTGGTCGAGAGATCGGATGCCGGCCCCCCACCGACGCCCGTGGCACCTGCCACATCGACGGTGTACTCGGTCGCATCGTCGAGAGGGACCGTGAAGCGGATGCCGATGCTCCGGCCTGCGGCATCCACCGTGAACGGAACTGCCGGCTCGACCGTCACCTGGGACTCGTCGATCTCCTGCAGCGACTGGTTGGCCGTGAGGATGACGCGGCTGCCGGAGACCTCGATGGCCTCCGCCGCATCGACCTGCACCTGGCTCACGCGCGGCCCCTGGAAGAGGCTGACCGCACCGAGACCGCCGACCACGACGACGAGTACGGCGACCACAGCGAGGATCGTGTACAGAAAGCGGCGATCCTTGGGAGCGGCGACGCGATGGGGTGCCGCGCTGGTGGAGCTATGAGCCGGCTCGGCGGCAGGCTCAGCGCCCGGGGAGCCGGCACCGGCAGGCTCAGTGGCCGGCAGAGCGACGCTGGCAGCGGCGACAGGCTCCACGACGGCAGGGAGGAATATCGCATCGGCCGGCGCAGGTGGGATCGCGGGCGCGTCGCCGGGCTCAGCCGTCGAACGCCGCGCCGCGGCCTCCGCAGCCTCGCGCTCCGCAGCCTCGCGCTCCGCAGCCTCGCGCTCCGCAGCCTCCCGCTCCGCAGCCTCCCGCTCCGCAGCCTCTCGAGCGGCACGGGCTTCGGCGCGCGTCTGGGGCACCTCGGGGCGATCCTCAGTACTCATAAGGATCCCCTGGCTCATCGATCGCGACCACCGAGGTGGGGACGACGCGCAGCGATCCGTCGCTGTCGGCGGTGACCGTGCCGGTGACCTCGATCCACTGGCCCGTGGCGAACTCTCCGCTGCCGCTCTCACCGGCAGCCACGCTCACGGGCACGGCGGCCGGCTGGGCGTCGATCACGCAGTGCGTGATGATCATGCGGGTGAGGTTCACGGCATCCGCTTCGTCGCCTGGCGTGACGAACCCGGTCAGCGTGACGGTGGAACCGTCGTAGGCCTCTGGACGAGTGGCTGTGGCGAAGACGCTCGACCACTCCCCGACGCCGAAAGTCGTGGTGTCGGCGACGCCGAGGGTCGGGGTGTCCGCACCGGCGAAGAGGGTGCCGGCGGCATCCGCCCGCGACATCGCCAGCTCGACCGACAGCGATGCGGGCGGCAGCACGAGGGCCGCGACGACGACGCCGCTCGCGACGATCCCAGCCGAAATGGTGCCGGCGAGCTTGAGTGCGCGTCGAGGGGATGCCACGGCATCCGGATCAGCATCGTCAAGACCGTGATCATGCCCATGATCGACTTCAGCACCCAGCGGAAGAGTGCACGACCAGATCGCGCCGGCGAGCACGACGACTGCACCGGCGCATGCGAACCAGATCGACTCGGGGCTGATGTAGAGCGTCAGCTGCCCCGCGACTCCGAGACCGAGAGTCACGATCGAGATGACGACGGCGAGGCCGAGACCGAGCCAGCGCGATCCGAGTGCGCGCCAGCGGGTGCGAGACTGCTCAGCCAAAGACGTTCACCCCGATCCCGATCGCGAATGCGCTCATCACCACGACGGCGACGACGCCGACGAGGGTGCGCGTGGTGAAAGTCGTACGCAGCAGCGCGAGCATCTTGATGTCGACGAGCGGCCCGACCAGCAGGAACGCGATCAGCGCTCCCGATGAGAACGTCGAGGCGAACGACAGGGCGAAGAACGCGTCGACGTTCGAGCAGATCGCCACCGTCATCGCGAGCGCCATCATCGCGACGATCGAGAGCACCGGGTTCGATCCGATCGCGAGCAGCATGTCTCGGGGAACGAGCACCTGCACCGCCCCGGCGAGCGCGGAGCCGATCACGAGTGCGGGCATGACCGCGCGCAACTCGATCAGGAACTGCGTGAGACTGCGACGCGTGGGAGTGCCGTGCTCGTGCTGCACCCGCTCGCAGGTGGCGGTGAACTGCTGGGTGAGCAGAGCGTCGGGCGAGGGATGACGGCTGTAGATCCAGCCGATCAGGTTCGCGATCAGGTAGCCGCCGACGAGGCGGGCGACCAGGATGCCGCCGTCCCATCCGAAAGCCGCGTGAGTGGTGATGATGACGATCGGGTTCACGATCGGGGCGGCGATCAGGAAGGTCATCGCCTCTGCCGGCGCCAGCCCCCGCATCATCAGACCGCGTGCGAATGGCACGTTGCCGCACTCGCACACCGGGATCAGCATCCCGAGCAGCGACAGCACCGCTCGGCGGGCCCATCCGCGCGTCGGCAACCACCGCTGGATGGTATCCGGCGGCAGCCACACCTGCACGACGATCGACAGTACGACGCCGAGCACGACGAACGGCAGTGCCTCGATCAGCACGCTCAGCGCGAGGGTGAGGCCGTCCTGCGCGCGGCTCGGCAGCGACGCCTGGAACAGCGCCGGGGCGAACCTGTCGATCAGGAACAGCGCCGCGATGATGACGACGCCGATGACGACGCCGATCCATGGCGAGCGAGGAGCGCGCGAGTTGCGACCGGGCCCTGCAGCCGTCGACGCGCGCGGCGGACTGACGATGTTCACGCGGACGCGGATCCCTCAGCCGCTGCGCGCCTGTTCGCGCACGGGGTGCACAGTCCGAAGATGTCGACGACGTGCTCGGCCTCACTGAAGCCGTGCAGCGAGGCGGTGCGCTGCGCCCAGGCCTCGACATCCTTCGCCTCGATCTCGACGGTCAACCCGCATGATCGGCAGATCAGATGGTGGTGATGACCTTCGGTCGAGCAGGCGCGATACAGAGCCTCACCCTCCGGACTCTGCAACGAGTCGGCATCTCCGGAGGTCGCAAGGCCGGACAGCGTGCGATAGACCGTGGCGAGACCGATACCGGTGTTCTCGTCACGGAGTGTGGCGTGCAGAGTCTGCGCGCTCACGAAACCGCGCGCATCGGCGAGTGCTTCGCGCACTCGCTCGCGCTGCCAGGTATTGCGCTGAACCATACCGAGAGTCTAAGCCGCGGCGCTTGTCAAGGGCTGAGAGCGACGCCGCACCCGATCGCGCCCGCGCTGGACCAGCCAGCAGCCCACGTAGATGAGGAAGGAGATCGTCGTGATGTACGGGCTGACCGGCAGGGTGCCGGCGAGTGCGAGCAGGATGCCGCCGACCGCCGAGACGAAGCCGAACAGCGCCGCGAGCAGAGGCACGGTGAGCGGGCCCGCGGCCACGCGCATGGCCGCGGCGGCAGGGGTCACCAGCAGCGCCATGACCAGCAGAGCGCCGATGATGTGCACGCTGACCGCGACGATGAGACCGAGCAGCACCATGAAGGCAAGGCTGAGCGCCTTGGTCGGGATGCCGCGGGCGGACGCTGCGACGTTGTCGAGCGAGTCGAACCGCAGAGGATTCCACATCAGCAGCAGACCGATCAGCACGACCGCGCTGATGCCGATCAGCCAGCCGAGGTCGGGGCTGGACACCGAGACGATCTGGCCGGTCAGCAGGCTGAAGCGGTTCGCGCTGCGACCCTCGTAGAGCGACAGGAACAGGATGCCGAGGCCGAGGCCGAACGGCATCAGCACCCCGACGACCGAGTTGCGATCACGCGCCTTCGATCCGAGGATGCCGATCAGGATCGCTGCGACCAGGGCTCCGCCGAGGGATCCGGCCACGACGCTCCCGCCGAACAGCAGGGCCGCGGCGGCACCGGCGAATGACAGCTCGCTCACGCCGTGCACGGCGAAGGCGAGGTCGCGCTGCATCACGAAGACGCCGATCAGTCCGCCGACGATGCCGAGCACGGCGCCCGCGATGATCGAGTTCGCGAGCAGGGCGACGAGTGCACCGTAGTCCTGGAAGGAGAAGACGTCTCCCCAGTCGATCATCGGCGCGATCATGCGGTCACCTCCGCGTAGCATCCGTGCACGAACTTCGCAGAAGTGCAGTTGACTCGCAGATATCCTCGCGATTGGTGCGAAGCACGCGCACATCTGCGAAATTGTGCCGCGATCATGCGACGTCTCCCGCATCGTGGTCGTGGTGCGGCTCGGCATCCGGAACGCCGACGACCACCAGGCGGTCGCCGGCACGGAGTACGAAGACCGGTGTGCCGTAGAGATCGGTGAGCACGCGGCTCTGCAGCACTTCATCGGGGGTGCCGAGCACGAACCGCCCTCCGGCGATGTACAGGATGCGGTCGACCCGGCCGAGGATCGGGTTGATGTCGTGCGTGACGAACAGCACGGCGGCGTCGCGCTCGCGGCGTTGCCGGTCGATGATGTCGGTGATGCCGAGCTGATTCGCGAGGTCAAGGTTCGACAGCGGCTCGTCGCAGAGCAGCAAAGTCGGCGCATCGGCGAGGGCCTGACCGACGCGCAGCCGCTGCTGCTCTCCGCCGGAGAGCAGGCCGACCCGGCGATCCGCGAAGTGCGCGGCTCCGACACCCTCGAGCAGTGCGTCGACTCTGGCCTTGTCACCGTGTCGCGGGATGGGCAGACCGAACCGGGTGCCATTGACACCGAGGGCGACGACGTCGCGGGCGCGCATGCTGGTGTCTGGCGGGAGCGGACGCTGCTGCGGGATGTAGCCGATGCGCGGGTTGCCGCGTCGAACCGGACTGCCCGCGACTCGGATGCTGCCTGCGCTCAGCGGCTGGAGGCCGAGGATCGCACGCATGAGAGTGGTCTTGCCCGAGCCGGACGGCCCGAGCACGGCGATGAACTCACCGGGCTCGACGGTCAGATCGAGGCCGGACCAGAGTTCGCGGTGCCCGCGATGAAGCGCTGCGCCTTTGATCTCGAGCACCGGTGCTGATCCACCTGCGCTCGCGCTGGATGGCCCCGCACTCACTGCTCGAGTGCGGCGGCGAGGTCCTGGATCGCATCACGCATCCACTCAGAGTACGACGATCCGTCCTCGAGCAGCTCCGTGAATGCGACGACAGGGATGCCGGCGGCCTTTGCCGCCTCTTCGACACGCTGGGTCTCGGCACCGCCGGTCTGCGCGTTGGTGAGCAGCGCCTTCACGTCGCCGTTGTCGATGACGTCGAGAGCAGCGAGCAGGGTTGCGGGTGCGACGTCGGTGCCCTCTTCCACGGCTTCGGCGAAGCCTTCCGGCGTCACATCGGTGAGACCGGCCGCTGCAGCGATGTAACCGGGCAGCGGCTCGGTGATGAAGACGGATGCGTTGCCGGCCTCGGTGCCGAGCGTCTCGAGCTCGGCTTCGAAGCCCTCGAGGTCGCTGACGATCTCGGCGGCCGCTGCGGTGAAGTCGGCCTCGCCATCAGGGTCGAGCTCGCTGAACTCCGCCGCGATGCCCTCGACGACGTGGATCATCGTGTGCGGGTCGAACCACACGTGCTCGTTGAAGCCCTCGATGTGGTCGTGGCCTTCGTGGCCCTCTTCCTCAGCGTGGTCGTGACCTTCCTCTTCCGCGTGCTCTTCCTCAGTGTGCTCTTCCTCAGTGTGAGCCTCGGCATCCTCGTGTCCCTCGTTGCCGGGATAGTCGTGGGAGAACGAGGCCGCCGTGAAGACGTGCACGTCGGATTCTCCGATCAGGGTGTCGACGAACGAGTCGTACCCACCGCCGTTCTCGATGACGAGTTCGGCGTCCTGCACGGACAGGCGATCACGGGCGGATGCCTCGTACGAGTGCGGATCCTGCGAGGCGGAGGTGATGATCGAGGTCACGTCGACGCGATCGCCACCGATCTGCTCGGCGAGCGATCCGTAGACATTGGTGCTGGCGACCACCTGGATCACATCGTCACCCGCGCCTTCCGAGGCAGCGGTGGGCGCGCATCCGGCGAGGACGAGAGCGGAGACGGATGCGAGCGCGACGGCGGCGACGGACTTCTTCATCCGTCCAGCCTAAGGCTAATGAGAACCATTATCAACTCGACGGCACGTCCGGGGAAAGCCGCATCCGGAAAACGGAGACCGCACTCGGCGTGGCGCGGCGCGTCATCGTTCGACACGCCGCGACACAGACGAATGGTCTCCGTTTTCCGAGGACGGTCAGCTGAGCAGACCGTCCGGCGCGATCCAGACGGTGCTCTCCCCGGGCAGGGCGCCGTCGACAGCGGTGCCGAGCACGACGCGCGCGGCATCCCGCCCGAGCTCGAACGGCTCGGCACCGAAGTTCGTCACGACTTCCCAGCCGTTCGGCCGTGCGAAGTGCAGCACGTCGGTCCTGCCGGTCTCGATCCACTCCAGGCTCTCGTCGGTCTGCAGGATGCGCCGTTGACGCAGCGCCTCGCGGTACAGCGACAGGGTCGACGACGGATCTGCCGCTTCGACGTCGACGGCGTACTCGGCGAACCAGGCCGGCTGCGGCAGATGCGCACCGGCCGCGCCGAATCCGAAGGACGGGCCGGATGCCGTCCAGGGCAGCGGCACACGGCATCCGTCTCGGCCGAGACCGTCGAACGAGGCGCCACGGAAGAACGACGGATCCTGCCGCTGCTCCGCCGAGATGTCCGCGACCTCTTGCAGGCCGAGTTCTTCGCCCTGATAGAGGTACGTGCTGCCGGGCAGTCCCAGCAGGAGCAGCGTGGCCGCGTGCGCACGGCGGATGCCCCGCTCACGGTCGAGCTGGTCCTCGGGACCGCCTGCGGCCACCCACTCAGTGCCCTGTTTGACCGGACGCCCGTCGAGCGCGGGAAGTCCATATCGAGTGGCATGCCTGGTGACGTCGTGGTTGGAGAGCACCCAGGTGGTCGACGACCCGGTCGCCCGCGCCTGCTCGAGATTGTCGGCGATGATGCGGCGGAACTGCGCGGCATCGAAGTCCGCGACGAGGAGATCGAAGTTGAACGCCTGACCGAGCCCCTCTGCCGAGGCGTACTTGGCACGGCGCTCCGGTGTCTCGACCCATGCCTCAGCGACGGCGGTGCGTGGCGGATCGTACTCGTTGAACACCCTTCGCCATTCGGCGTAGATCTCGTGCACATCGTCGCGGTCGGTCAGAGGGTGGCGACCGGAGGTGCGGTCCATCGCATCGAGCTCTGCCCGGGAAGGCAGCGGCTCGGTCAGATCCTTGGTGAGCATGTGCGCGACGTCGATGCGGAAGCCGTCGACCCCGCGATCCGACCAGAAGCGCAGGGTGGTCAGGAAATCCTCGCGGACTTCGGGATGATCCCAGTTCAGATCCGGCTGCTCGGGGGCGAAGCTGTGGAGGTACCACTGCCCGTCGTCGACGCGCTCCCATGCTCCGCCGCCGAATGCAGCGCCCCAATCGGTCGGCGGCTCCGCACCGTCGGGGCCGCTGCCCTCCCGGAAGATGTATCGCTCCCGCGCGGCGGATCCTCGCCCAGCGGCGAGCGCCTCCTGGAACCACTCGTGAAGATCCGAGGTGTGGTTCGGGACGATGTCGACGACGACACGGATGCCGCGCTCGTGCAGTGCCGCGACCATCGCATCGAAGTCGTCGAGCGTGCCGAGGCGAGGATCGACGTTGCGGTAGTCGGCGACGTCGTAGCCCCCGTCGGCGAGCGCAGAGGGGTAGAACGGACTCAGCCACACCGCGTCGATCCCGAGCTCGGCGAGGTAGTCGGCACGGGAGACGATGCCCGGTATGTCGCCGAGGCCGTCACCGTTCGCGTCGGCGAAGCTGCGGGGGTAGATCTGGTAGACGGCGGCCTGACGCCACCAGGCTGCGGTCTTCTCGTCTTCGCGGGTCTCAGTGAGAAGCGCTTCAGTCATGAGGGGTGGTGCTCCTTCTTTTCTTGCGGTGGTCCTGGCTGCGGTGTCAGCCTTTCACTGCACCCTGCGTGACGCCCTCCATGACGAAGCGCTGCGTGAACAGGTATGCCAGGATCGCGGGCGCCATCGCCATCAAGTACGAGGCGAACGACACGTTGTAGTTGTTGCTGAACTGGGTCTGGAACAGGTTCTGCCGCACCGGCAGCGTCTGCATCGCCGGATCGGAGATGATGAGCGACGGCATCATGAAGTCGTTCCACGCATAGAGGAACGCGAAGATCCCCACGGTCGCGCTCATCGGGGCGAGCAGCGGGAAGATCAGCTGCCAGAACGTCTGCCAGGTCGTGGCTCCGTCGATGCGCGCGCTCTCCTCCAGCTCGATCGGTATCGACCGGAGGAACGCGGTGAACAGCAGCACGCTGAAGCTGAGCTGGAACATCGTCGCGAGGATGATCACACCCAGCGGGTTGTCGAGTCCGACGCGGCCGGTGAGCTGGATCTGCGGCAGCGCCACCACCGGGAACGGGATGAACATGGCCGCGAGCAGGTAGAAGAACGAATAGCGGAACAACCGGCGGTCCCAGTTGCGCACGATCGCGTATGACGCGAAGGCGGCGAGCAGGATGGTCGCGATCACGGTGCCGGCGGTGACAAGCAGCGAGATCCCGGCTCCGACCGGGAACCTGGTGAGGTTCCACGCCTCGACGAACCCGTCGAGGCTGAACGGCGCCGGCAGGGAGAAGGCGTTGCCGTCGACCGCCTGCCCTGTGGTCTTGAAGGCCATCGAGATCGTGACGTAGAGCGGCAGGAGCACGGTGACCGCGCACAGGATCAGGATGATCGTGCCCGACCAGTTCACACGCTCCATGCGCACGCGCGGCTTCTTCCCGGCAGTCTGGGTGGTGATCGTCTGCGTCGACATCAGAGGGCATTCCTTCCGCGGGTCAGCGAGAGCTGAAGAAGCGAGATCAATACGGCGACGATGAAGAAGATCGTCGCGTTGGCCATCTGGTAGGCGTAGTCGCCGCTGTTGAAGCCCGCGATTATCGTCATCGCGACGCTGCGAGTCGAGGTCCCTGGCCCGCCGTTGGTGAGTCCGACGATGATGTCGTAGGCGTTCAGGAAGCCCTTGAACCCGAGGATCACATTGATCACGACGTACCCCGCGACGAGCGGGATCGTGATGCGCGTGAGCTGCTGGGACTTGCTCGCACCGTCGATGCTCGCCGCCTCGTAGACCTCGTTCGGCACGGAGAGCAGGCCCGCGATGTAGATCAGCAGTGCACCGGGGACGGCCTGCCACGCGGTCACGATCACGATCGCCACCCAAGCGAGATCCGGGTTGGCCAACAGGCTCGTCTCGAGCCAGGGGATGCCGGTGGCCGCGCCCGCGGCAGGAATCGAGTTCGAGAACAGGAAGTTGAAGACGTAGGCGATGATGATGCCCGAGATGACCATCGGGATCACGAAGATCGTGCGCAGGCCCGTCTTGAAGCGGATGCGGGAGGTGAGGCCCACCGCGAGCAGGAACGCGATGACGTTCACGACGATCACCGTCGCGATCGAGAACCCGAACGTGAACAGGTAGCTCTGCAGGATCGCCGGGTCGCTGAACATCGCGATGTAGTTGGTCAACCCGTTGAAGCTCCACTCGCCGATGCCGATCGAGTCGGTGAAGCTGAAGAAGATGCCCATCACCGCCGGGAGCGTGATCGCGAGGGTGAAGAGCACGAGCGTCGGAAGCAGGAACAGGTAGTAGATCGGCTCGACCCTGCGGGTGTGCCGACGGAGCTTGCGTCCCTGTCCGGTGACGATCGAGGTCGTGTCCGTCGTCGGGCTGTTGGGCCGCGTGGTGTTCGCGGTTGCGGTGGTGCTCACGGTGCGGACTCCTCTGTCTCGCCGACTGCCGCATCGCCTGTGGTGGGGATGGGCGCGCGGAAGGCGATGCGAGCCCAATCCGCGTCCATGGTGCGCAGCGTCGAGGTGGTCGAGGCTCCCAGCACCATCGCCTGCGCGTAGTTCATCACCGGGATCGTCTTGGGCACGAGCACCGAGGGGCCCTGGTAGATCTGCCCGTTCTCGTAGTAGTCGATCATCCCCTCGATCCGCGGATCGTCCGGCGCAGGGGCGTCCTTCGTCGGCGTGAAGCCGAGCTGCGACGCGTTGTACTCCTCGATGTTCTCGGGGAGGTACAGATACTCGAGGAAGTCGCGCGCGGCCTCTTGGTGCCGCGATCCCTCGGGGATCATCGCTCCGAGGTCCATGTTCACGCGCACACCGAGGTCGGCGGGGTCATCGGTCATGGGCAGCGGGAAGGTGCCGAGCTCGAGGTCGGGCGCGGTCTTCGCGATCTCACTGAACGCCCACGGCCCCTGCATGTACATCGCCGCCTCGCCTTTGCTGAAGGCGAGATTGCCGTCGCCGTATCCTCGGCTCGCGGCATCCTCATTCGTGTAGTCGTCCGCGAGCTGCATCATCTGCGCCATGGGCTCGGCGAAATCCTTCTCGAAAGAGACCTCGGAGTCTGGGCCGACCGCAGCGCCTTCGACCGCCATGGCGTCGAAGAACTCGATCGTGTCGACGGAGCCGCCGATCGTGTAGTCGTACCAGCCCTGCCCTACGGTCCAGTCATCCTTGAACGTGCCGTAGAACGGGTCGATCCCGGCGTCCTTGAGCTGATCGCACAGGGCGATCAGTTCGTCCCAGGTCTGCGGCACTTCCAACCCCTGGGCCCGGAAGATCTCCTTGTTGTAGATCACGGACGCAGCCATCACCGAGTACGGCAGGGCACTCGTGCGGCCCTCGCACGATCCGTACTGCTCCATGAGCGGCTGCAGGTCGTCCCGGATACTAGCCGCGGCGTCCGTCTCGGAGAGATCCGTGAGAGCACAGCGCTGCACGAAGCGCGCGATCTCGTAGTTGTAGTTGCCGAGAATGAGGTCGGGCGGGTTCCCCCGCACGAAGCTGGCCGAGATGACGTCCGGTCCCGATGTGTCGATCTCGACGTGCACGTCGTCCTGCGACGCGTTGTACTCGGCGACGAGATCGGTCATGAACGGGATCGCCTCGCGCTTGTTGAAGGTGAAGCGGATCGTCTCCGCTCCTGAGCCTGCCGCACAGCTCGTGAGAGCGGCGCCGACCATCGCCAGGCCGAGCCCTCCGGCGATCATCCGTATCGTGCGTGTTCGTTTCTCAGACACCGTCGTCCTTTCGATCCGATTGATCCGCACATTAAATCTAGTGGGCGAATTTACTGTCGGGAGGTACTCTCTCATTGGAACGAGAGGAAGGTCAAGGGTTGTGACAGAAGTCTCGACAGGACTCGGAACCGGACGCGCAAGCGTCGGGTCCGTCCTCGACTTCGCCTGGGAGGCGGGGCAGTTCACCGCCACCGACGTCATGGCCGCCACTGCGATCACCCGGTCAACGGCCATCGACGCGATCGATACGCTGGTCGGAGCCGAGGTTCTGCGCGAACTCCCCAACGCGCGCGCAGCCGGCAGCTACCGCTCCGGCCGCCCGGCGAGACGCTTCGCCCTCTCCGCCGATCTCGGCGTGGTCGTGGGCATCGACGCCGGCGACACGCACCTTGCGGTGACCGTGGCCGATCCGCTCGACGCCACGCTCGTGCACCACCGCGTCGAGGTGGACTCCACCCAGTCGGCAGATGAGCGCCGGGCGGCCATCATCGAGCAGTTGCGCGCAGCGCTGGAAGAATCGGGCACCCCCCGAGACCGCGTGCTCGCGCTCTGCGTCGGCGTCGCCGCCCCCGTGAATCGCGACGGCATCTCGCCGCCGCATCCTGACGGTTTCTGGGAGCGCACGAATCCCGGCCTCGCCGACGCGCTTCGTGACTGGGCTCCTGTGGTCGAGATCAAGAACGACGCCCAGCTGGCTGCCATCGCAGAGGGCGCGGTGGGCGCTGCTATCGGATGCCGCGACTACGTCGCCCTGCTCGCCAGCGAGCGCTTCGGCGGCGGCGTGGTCGTCGACGGTCACGTGCTGCACGGCGCCCACGGCGGCGTCGGCGAGGGCATCGTGTTCGATCACATCGTGGGCGTCGGCTCGGCTTTCGGACTCCGGTACTCACTGCAGAACCAAGCCAGGGCGGCGATGACGGCCGGCGAGATCGCGGTCGACGGTGCGGTCGGACGACTTGTAGCGGAGGATCGCATCGACTCGCGCATCGTTCTGACGCTCGCGGCGTCAGGAGACGCGGATGCTGTGCTCATCACCGACCGCGTCGGCGCGACTGTCGCACGCATCGTCGGAGTGCTCGGCAGCATGTACGACCCCTCGCGCGTGATCGTTTGCGGTGCGGTGGCCGAGAGCATCGAACCCGTGCTCGCGGCCGCCCGGCGCATCCTCCCGGAAGAGCTTCACCTTCCGGCGCCCGAGATCGTGGCCTCAACGCTGGGCGCCGCCGTCGTCTCGGCCGGAGCCATCGCGACCGCGCGCCGCGCAGCCCGCGAGCGGACGGTGCCCCAGCTCGCGGAGCGGCGGCTCAGCGCGCTCGCATAGCGGCGGCATCGGTCCTTCGAACGCGACGACTTCTCGTCACTCCGGGGCAGCTCGCAAGTCGAAGCGGTAGGCGATCCCATCGCTCTCGCGTTGCTGCCCAGCGATGAACCACTCCTGCCCCTCCGGAGCGGGATGCTCCTCCGCGTAGGCAGCGAGTATCTGCTCTTCCACAGAGGACTGGGCCTGTCGAGCAACCCACGCGTTGAGGTCATCAGCAAAGTCTGACATCAGTAGACGCCGCTCCCTTGGTCGTTCACTTCTTCACGAATGCCAGTCTCCAGTGCGCCTTCGCCCCCCTGATCGCATTGCCAAGATCAGGAGCGGGTGGCGCTCATGACCTCACTGTGGCGCAGACGACTCTTCAGGGTCAAGGGTTCCGCCCGGGACGGCACCCCGATCAGTCGACGAGCAGCGCGGGCTCCTCCAGGATGCTGGCGACATCGGCGATGAAGCGGCTCATGCCGTCGCCGTCGATGACACGGTGGTCGAAGGAGCCGGCGACCGTGGTGACGAACCGCGGACGCACCTCGCCGTCGACGACCCACGGCTTCTGGCTGATCGTGCCCATCGCCACGATGCCGGCCTCGCCCGGGTTGATGATCGGGGTTCCGGCATCCATCCCGAACACGCCGATGTTGGTGATCGTGATCGTTCCGCCCTGCTGATCCGCCGGCGGGGTCTTGCCCTCGCGCGCCGTCAGGGTGAGGCGATTGAGCGCACGGGCGAGCTCGCGCATGTTGAGGTCCTGTGCGTCCTTGATGTTCGGCACGAGCAGACCGCGCGGGGTCGCCGCGGCGATGCCGAGGTTGACGTAATGGCGCACCGAGATCTCTGCGCCGCCATCGGTTTCGACCCAGGCCGCGTTGACCATGGGGTTGCGGCGGACGGCCCAGATCACCGCGCGCGCGACGATCAGCAGCGGAGACACCTTGATGTCGGCGTAGTCGGGTGATGTCTTCAGGCGCTTGACGAGCTCCATCGTGCGCGTCGCGTCGACTTCTTTCCAGACCGTGACGTGCGGCGCGGTGTACGCGCTCTGCACCATGGCGGAGGCGCTGACCTTGCGCACGCCCTTGACCGGAATCGACTCGGTGCGCGCCTCGGAACCGTGAGAACCGGATGCAGCCACACCGCGCGCGAGGCCGACCGGAGCGCTCTTCGGCGCCGGCACCGTCTCCTCGCGCACCGCGCCCCACTCCGGGGTCTCGATGTTGCGGAACACGCTCGCCTGTGACGCCTGCTTCATGACGTCGTCGCGAGTGACCTCGCCGTCGGCTCCGGTCGGAGTGACCGAGGACAGATCGACGTCGAGGTCGCGGGCGAGCTTGCGGATCGGCGGCTTCGCGATGACGCCGACCGAGGAGCGCACCGGGCGCGCAGCGGCACGCGTGCGCCGCGAAGTCGCCCCTGCACCCGTGCCGTAGCCGACGAGAACCGAGCCGCCCGGCTCTTCCGCGGGGGCAGGCGGCTGCGTGGCAGCGGCGGGTGCGGCATCCGACACGAAGCTGATGATCGGCGTACCGACCTCGACCGTCGTGCCCTCGCCTACCAGCAGATCGCCGACGACACCCGCGTACGGCGATGGCAGCTCGACAAGCGATTTGGCCGTCTCGATCTCGCAGATCACGTCATTGATCGCGACGTCGTCGCCGGGGGCGACCTTCCACGTGACGATCTCAGCCTCGGTCAGACCCTCACCGACGTCGGGGAGGTTGAAGTTCTGCGTGCTCATTGCAAGTCCTTTCGGAACCGGAGTCAGTAGGCCAGCGACCGGTCGACGGCCTCGAGGATGCGGTCGGCATCCGGGAGGAAAGTGCCCTCGAGCTTGGCGGGCGGGAATGGAGCGTCGTACCCCGACACCCGAAGCACCGGAGCCTCGAGTGCGTAGAACGCGCGCTCCATGACGGTCGCGGCGATCTCGCTGCCGACGCTCGTGAAGCCCGCCGCCTCCTGCGCATAGACCACGCGGCCGGTCTTGCGGGCCGAGTCGAGAATGGGGCCGTAGTCGACCGGCGACAGAGACCGCACGTCGACGACCTCGCAGCTCGTGCCCTCGCTCTCGGCGAGCGCGGCTGCCTGCAGCAACGTGGTGACCATGGCGCCGTGACCGACCAGAGTGACGTCGGTGCCGGTGCGCACCACGCGCGACGCGTGCAGCGCTGCGGCGGACTGCTCGAGATCGACCTCGCCCTTCTGCCAGTACTTGCTCTTCGGCTCAAGGAAGATGACCGGATCCTTCGAGGCGATGGCCTCCTGGATCATCCAATACGCGTCGTTCGGCGTGGACGGCGAGACGACCCTCAGGCCAGGAGTGTGTGCGAAGTACGCCTCGGGGCTCTCCTGGTGATGCTCGATCGCACCGATGTGGCCGCCGTACGGGATGCGGATCACGATGGGCATCGACAGCGCACCCTCGTGCCGGTTCGTGATCTTCGCCAGCTGGGAGGTGATCTGGTCGAACGCCGGGAACACGAATCCGTCGAACTGGATCTCGCAGACCGGGCGGAAACCCGCCATCGCGAGGCCGATCGCCGTTCCCACGATCCCCGACTCCGCGAGCGGCGTGTCCAGCACGCGCTTCTCGCCGAAGTCGCGCTGCAGGTTCTCGGTGATGCGGAACACTCCGCCGAGCTTTCCGATGTCCTCACCCATCAACAGCACGCTCGGGTCGTCTTCCATGGCCTTGCGCATGCCGGCGTTGAGGGCCTTGCTCAGCGGCATCGTCTCGAGCGTCATGCGCGGATCCCGCCGTTCTGCGTGGGCTGTTCGAAGGATGCCTCGTACTGTTCGCGCCACGCCCGCTGCTCATCCATCAACGGATGCTGCTCGCTGTAGACGTGATCGAAGATCTTGTTCGCGGGAGGCGACTCGAGCGCGAGGGTGCGGACGCGGAGGTCTTCCGCCGCTTCGGCGGCCTCGGCATCCACCTCTGCGAAGAACGATCCTGCGGCTCCGCGTCCTTCGAGGAAGGCACGCATGCGCGGCACCGGATCCCGCAGCTCCCACGACTTCTCCTCGTCGCTGGTGCGGTACTTCGTCGGGTCGTCGCTCGTGGTGTGCGCACCGAGACGGTACGTCTCCGCCTCGATCGCGCGGGGGCCCTTGCCCGCTCGCGCTCCATCGAGCGCCACACGAGAGACGGCGTAACTGGCGAGCACGTCGTTGCCGTCGACGCGGATGCTGTCGATGCCGTAGCCCGCACTGCGCTGGGCGAACGGCACACGCGTCTGCGTCGCGACCGGCACCGAGATCGCCCACTGGTTGTTCTGCAGGAAGAAGACCGTCGGGGTCTGGTAACTGGCGGCGAACACCATCGCCTCGTGCACGTCGCCCTGACTCGAGGCGCCGTCGCCGTAGTAGACGATCACGGCCTCGTCCCGCTCGGGGTCGCCGGTGCCGGAACGGTCGCCGAAGTTGAGGCCCATGGCATAGCCGGTCGCGTGCAGCACCTGCGATCCGAGCACCAAGGTATACAGCCGGGTGTTGCCGTTCGCGGGGTCCGTCGGATCCCAGCCGCCGTGCGAGATGCCGCGCATCAGCTTGATGATGCCGATCGGATCGACGCCGCGGATGCGCGCGACGGCGTGCTCACGGTACGAGGGGAACAGCGTGTCCTGCGCTCGCGCGGCACGGGCGGAACCCACCTGGGCCGCCTCCTGGCCGCGGCTCGGCGGCCAGAGCGCCAACTGCCCCTGGCGCTGCAGGTTGGTTGCCTGATTGTCGATGGCGCGGATGACGACCATGTCGCGATAGAACTGCTCGAGCTCTGCATCACTGATCGCTTCGATCAGCGGCAGATACTGCTCGGCGGCAGGGCTGGGCGCGAAACGGCCATCCGCCTCGAGGACGCGGACGAGATCAGTTTCTGACGAGGTCACCGTTCTAAGCTAGCCGCCTTCGCATGCCCGGTCACGCATACCTAGGACGCCCTCGTATCTGCCCGGAGCCCGGAGAAACCGCTGGTCAGAGCACAGTGGACACGACGTGGAGCACTCGGTCGATGGAGGCTTCCTCACCGACGGAGATCCGGATGCCGTCGCCGGAGAACGGCCTGACGATGACATCGGCGGCCACAAAGGCTGCGGCGATCTCGTCGGTGCGCGCGCCGGTGGGCAGCCACACGAAGTTGCCCTGCGCGTCCGGCACTTTCCAGCCCTGTGCACGCAGCGCGGTCACCAGGGTCGTCCGCCGCTCCACGATCACAGCGACGCGCTGCATGAGCTCGGCCTCTGCGTCGAGGCTCGCGATCGCGGCGGTCTCTGCGGCTGCTGTGACGGACAGCGGGATGCCGGTGGCCCTGGCCGCGTCGAGAACCTTGGCCTGACCGATCGCGTAGCCGACGCGGAGTCCGGCGAGTCCGTACGCCTTCGAGAAGGTGCGCAGGATCACGACGTTGGGGTGCTTCTCGATGACCCGCTCCTTCAGTCCATCCACCGCGTCGGGTGCGGTGACGAACTCGGCGTACGCCTCATCGAGGATGACGAGCACATCGGCGGGGACGCGAGCGATGAAGGAAGAGAACTCTTCACTCGTGATGACCGGGCCGGTGGGGTTGTTCGGGGTGCACAGCAGGATCGCGCGGGTGCGGTCGGTGACGGCATCCGCCATCGCGTCGAGGTCGTGGCGGCCGCTGGATTCCGCATCGCCCGACTCTTTGAGCGGCACCGGGATGCCGGTCGCGCCGGCGACGAGAGGAAGACCGGGATACGCCTCGAACGAGCGCCACGCGTACACGACCTCATCACCGACGGATGCCGCTGCCTGCACCAGCTGGTACAGGATCGCGACGCTGCCGCTGGCGACGTGCACCTGGTCGAGGTCGACGCCGTAGCGGGCGGCCAGGCGCTCGCGCAGGCGGGTGGCCGTTGCATCCGGGTAGCGGTTGATCGGCGTGGTGCGCGCGAGCGCCTCGAGCACCGACGGCAGCGGCTCGAACGGGTTCTCGTTGCTGGAGAGCTTGAAGGCATCGGGCCCTGCCTGCTTGCCCTGCCGATACGGCGCGAGGGCAGCGATCTCTGGGCGGATGCGGGGAAGGATCGGCTCGGTCACGAGGTCAGTCTACGAGCGGAGCGAGCTGCTGCACGTACGCCCGGTGACAACCGCCACCCGTCGTGCGAGACTGAATCCACCATGCGCTTCATCATCAGAGTCGTCATCAACGCGTTCGCCCTCTGGGTCGTCACGCTGATCCCCGCGCTGCAGGTCGCGATCATCGCCTTTCCCCCTGGGGAGACTCTGCAGCTGGTTCTGACGCTGCTCGCGGTCGGGGCGATCTTCGCGTTGGTCAACACCATAATCGGCACGGTCATCAAGGTCGTCGCATTTCCGCTCTACATCCTCACGCTCGGTCTCATCGGGTTCATCATCAACGGCTTCCTCCTATGGCTGACCGCGTGGATCACCTCCGGCTTCGGCTGGGGTCTGACGGTCGGCAGCTTCTGGTGGGGGGTGCTCGCGGCGATCATCATCTCGATCATCAACGCGGTGTTCGGCGCGATCCTTCGACCCCAGAAGAAGCAGCGCCGCGACTGAGCAGCGCCCGACTGACCACAGGGCCCGAGTGAACGGCGCCCGATTGGCCACAGGGCGCATCATTCGCGCCGCGCGACGTACTCCGTCGATTCGATCGCCACGGCCTCGTTGAGCTCTCTCGCCTTGTCGAGCCACGCGTCCAGGCGCACGTCTCCCGACGCGTCGACCATCTCGGCGGTCGCGGCATAGCTCTCCATCAGATGCGCTGGAAGGAGCAGATCTGAGGGATCGCCGTCTCGGGTGATGACGATGCTGTCCGGTGAGCCGGTGCCACCCGGCGATCCGCCACCGGCGAGGCTGCTGACCGCGTCGTCAGTGTGCCGGAACTCGATCAGCAGCTGATCTTCTCCGACCGCCGGATGCACAGGGCTGCCCGCGGTGACCTGCACCGTCACTTCGAACTCACTCTGCGATGACAGGTACGCGGCGTTCATCGCCGACTGCGAGTGCGCATACACGTGCACCTCGTCGCCGGGCTGCGCGCCGGCAGCTTCCAGGGCCTCGAGCGTCGCGACGTACGACGCCGATTCCTGCCCGGTGTACAGGTCGAGATTCGACTTCAGATCGAAGGGTTCTTTCGGATCCACGCTCACCTGCGTCCCCTTCGCATAGAGCACGAATCTGTTCGTGCCGTTCGGCATGGTGTACTTCTCGACCTTGAGTTGCGCGCCCTGCTCAGTCGGGAACCGCCTCAACGCCTCAGCCAGGCTCGTCGGCGGAGCGATCGGCTGGTTCGTCTTCACAGGTGTCGCCGACACCGGCCCGCCGCTCCCGGACAGCGTCGCATTCGGTGCGACCCTGCCGGTGCCGGTCGCTGCGACCATCGCCGCGAGGCCCAGCAGCGCGCCCAGATCGGGGCCGGCTGCTCCCGCCGGACCGGTGGGACCAAGGTCGAGCTGATCGCGCAGCCCTTCGAACCGCTTGTCCTTCCACGCGGCGAGCAACCACGTCTCCATCTCCGCCACGCGCGGGTCGGATGCCACGAGCTGCGCGATGCGCGCATTGAGGGTGAAGGCCTGCGCACTGTCCTGAATCGCGAGTGCAGCCAGCTGCGCTCTGAGCTCGACGACTTCGTAGACATCGGCCATCAACAGCGTGTTGACGGATGCGGTCCGACACTCGTCGTGCAGAACATCGATCCGTTGCCCGCTCGCCCAGAGTGCCACGGTGTCGACATGACCGCTGAGTTTCGGCGTCGCGACGATGAACGCGTGGGCGCTGCGGATCGCTGCTGCCGCATCCGCGAGTGTCGGTGCGATTCTGCTCATGCTCTCCGCGACCGCTCGCAGAGCTTCGGGGTCGACGCTGATGGCGCCGCCGTGAGTGATGTCGACTCCGTCGCTCATGATCGCCCTGACGCCTCGAGTTCCCACAGACGACTGCTCAGCACGCCGACCTCGACCGTGGCTCGAGCCTTCAGATCGACGATGAGCGTGTGCAGAGCCCGCACTCCGTCGGCCTGCCAGTCGCTCGCGTCCACGAGCGGCAGGAGTCCCGCTCCGGCATCCTCGAGGGCGGTGATCGCCTCGTTGAGCGCGCGTTGCGCCGAGAACCACCTCCAGATGGCTTCCGAGGACCACGTGTCGGCCGCGATGATGTTCAGCATGCGCCAAGAATGCCCGGCGTCATGCTGCGATGATCCCCGCCGGTGCGGGAACCGTGCAGAGTCGGTCCGATCATGAAGCCGTGCAGAAGGAGAGAAGCGGCACAGGAAGTGAGCAGCTGCGAGGCGCGCGAGGAAGGCGCCTCGACTGTGCAGGAAGGATGCCGAAGGGCAGAATGGGACGGTGACCTCGCCGGAACCGTTCCGCGTCATCTTCGTGTGCACGGGCAATATCTGCCGCTCTCCCATGGCGGAAGTGGTGTTCCGCGACCTCGCGGAGCGCCAGGGGCTCGGATCGCGGATCGCATCGAGCAGCGCCAGCACTGGTGAATGGCACGTGGGCGAGCGCGCGGACAATCGAACCATCGAGGCCCTCGAACGACGTGGATACGATGGTTCCCGTCATCGGGCGAAGCCCTTCACCGCAGCATCCTTCGCCGACAACGACCTCGTGGTCGCCTTGGATCGCACCCACGAGCGGATCCTCCGGGAGTGGGCGCGCGATGAGGATCAGGAGGGCAAGGTGACCCTGCTGCTGACGTTCGGCCATGACGCCGAGAACCTGGACGTGCCCGACCCCTACTATGCGGAGGCGGAGATGTTCGACGCCGTGCTGGCTATGATTGAGACCGCGACCCGAGGCCTGTTCCGTCAGCTCGAACCCGCCCTGCGTTCCAGCCGCACGACGCCCCGCACGATGCCCCAGAACTGAAGGGGCCCGATCAGGAGGACTCCCCTGACTTCCCCGAACTCCTTCCCCGTCCAGCCGTTGAGCCCCCTCGACGGGCGCTACCGTCCCGCCGTCGCTCCCCTCGGTGACTACCTCTCCGAAGCCGGCCTGAACCGTGCGCGCGTCGAAGCCGAGGTCGAATGGCTCATCGCTCTGACCGACGGTTCATTGTTCGGCACATCGCCGCTGGCGGATGCCGACAAGGAGCGCCTGCGCGGCCTGTACCGCGACTTCGGCCAGACCGAGATCGACTGGCTCGCCGAGAAGGAAGCCGTCACTCGTCACGATGTGAAGGCCGTCGAATACCTGGTGCGCGACCGCCTGTCGACGCTCGGGCTTGACTCGATCGCAGAGCTGACGCACTTCGCCTGCACCAGTGAGGACATCAACTCCGTCTCGTACGCGCTCACCGTCAAGCGTGCGGTCGAGAACGTGTGGCTACCGGCATTCGACGATCTGATCGCCAAGCTGCGTGATCTGTCGACCGAGCATGCGGATGCTGCGATGCTCTCCCGCACGCACGGCCAGCCCGCGACACCCTCGACGATGGGCAAGGAGCTCGCGGTCTTCGCATGGCGCCTCGAGCGCGTGCGCGCGCAGATCGCCGCATCCGATTACCTCGCGAAGTTCTCCGGCGCCACCGGAACCTGGTCGGCGCATCTCGCTGCGGATCCGGACGCGGACTGGCCGACGATCGCCCGCGAGTACGTCGAGGGCCTCGGTCTCGGCTTCAACAACCTGACCACCCAGATCGAATCGCACGACTGGCAGGTCGAGCTCTACGACCGGGTCCGTCATGCCGGCGGCATCCTGCACAACCTCGCCACCGACATCTGGACCTACATCTCGATCGGCTACTTCACGCAGATCCCGGTCGCCGGAGCCACCGGTTCTTCGACGATGCCGCACAAGATCAATCCGATCCGCTTCGAGAACGCCGAGGCGAACCTCGAACTCTCGGCAGCGCTGCTCGGCTCGCTGTCGCAGACGCTGGTCACCTCGCGACTGCAGCGCGATCTCACCGACTCGACCACGCAGCGCAACATCGGCGTCGCATTCGGGCACTCTCTGCTCGCACTCGACAACCTGCGGCGCGGGCTGAACGAGATCTCTCTGGCCCGCGATGTGCTGCTCGCCGACCTCGATGTGAACTGGGAGGTTCTCGCCGAGGCGATCCAGACCGTGATCCGCGCCGAGGTCGTCGCCGGTCGCTCGACGATCAGCGACCCTTATGCGCTGCTGAAGGAGCTGACCCGCGGTCACCGCGTCGGGGCGGCAGAGCTGGCATCGTTCGTCGAGGGCCTCGAGATCGGGGATGCTGCGAAGCAGCGCCTGCTCGCGCTCACACCCGCGACGTACGTCGGCATCGCCGAGCAGCTCGCGAAGTAGGGCGTCGGCGCTGCGGCCGGCGGGTCCGCTGACTCAGGCCGTCGAGGAGTCTGTGTCCGTGGTTCCCGACGCCGGCCCCTCGTCGGGCTCTTCGTCGTACAGAACAGGACGATCGAGCGTCTTGTCCTGGTAGTCACGCGGGTCGACGGCGAGGATCAGCATCGACATGATCAGCAGGGTCACGATGAACGCGCCGCCGCCGATGACCAGTCCCAGAACGATCGGTGTGAGGCCCTGGTAAGTGCCGTTCGCGATCGATGCGTTGACGCGCGAGGTGAACGCACCGGTCGAGACCAGGGTGACGACGGCCGCGAAGATGCCGCAGACGAGCGCGATCCCGAGTAGATGCAGCGGACGCAGCAGCTCTCGTCGATTGGCCTTCTTCTCGCTCACGCGGCTCCTCCAGTGTCAACCGGTGCGCTTGTGGCGTCATCGGTGTCGGCATCCTTCGTCGAGGCATCCTTCGACACGTCCGTGCGATTCGGTGAGAACCCGGCGATCGCGAGGAACACGGCGACGATCGCGGTGTAGCCGCCGACCATGCCTACGGCGAGGATGATGCCGGTGAGCGTCAATGCTCCCGCGTCGTCCACCGAGTACTGCAGCGAGTATCCGGCAGGGATGATGAGCAGGACGACCGCGAGCAGGAGTCCGAGGGCGCCGACGGTGATGGCATCCTTCGCTGTCGGATCCGTCCCCCTGGCGCGAAGACCGGCGATGAGCTCGACGAGGCCGGATGCCGCCGCCCAGATGATCACGACGATGAAGAAGACCGAGTCGGTGCGCCAGGTCGGGATGCCGCTGACGATCGCCGCGAGCAGGTCGATGACCGCCAGCAGGATGAACGGCCAACGCGACCCCGCCGGCGCGGTGAGCCAGGCGCCGAGCGCGAAGATGAATCCGCTCGCGGCGACGAATCCGCCGAAGACCGCGAAACCGACAGCCGCCGAGTGATCAGGCGAGAACGTGATCATGAGCGCCGAAGCCGCCGCGAAAAGAGCGCGCAGCAGTTGGATGTTGCGCACGGTGAAGGTGCGAGCTGGGGCAGACATGACGATTCCTCGGTCTTCCAGGGTGGTGCATCCAGTCTACGCGTGGGCGACTGGCCGACGCGTCCGCCAGTCAACGGCTCTGCTGTGGGGTTCGGCGGCGTCCCCAGACACGATCACCGAACCCCACAGTTCACGCAGGGGGCACTGCGCCAGGTCAAGCATCGATGCGGAGACGGAGTCCCGCCCGCAACGATCTGACCACGTGACCCGCGCAAGGCGCCCCGGGCCCGAGGTGCCTGCGTGTGGTCATATGCTCAAGGTACCGAGTGGTTCTTCACATACCTGGGGGAGGTCTGTGATGTACGAAGAAGATCCGGCGAACACTGAGCAGAGGGCCGATTTCGCGGCGACATTGCGTGCCGCGATCACCGCACGCGGTGTGACGCTGACGTGGTTGCGGGAGCGACTGGCGGCCAGTGGAAATCCCGTCTCGGCGGCGACGCTCAGTTATTGGCGCTCCGGTGCCAGGCGCCCGGAAGGCCCGCGATCGCTTTCAGCGCTCGCGGAGATCGAGTCGTTGCTGCAGATCGATCCCGGTTCGCTGCGCCACATCGTCGGGTCGAGTCAGCGCGTCGGCCCCATCGGCGCCCCGCAGTACCCACTCGAGGCCGCGCGGCTCGAGCGTGCGACCGCCGAGACGTTCACTGCGCTCGGCGCACCGGTCATGGACCCCGGTCGTGACGTCTCCACCACAGCCGTGACAGACGTCGGCGCCGATGGATTCGTGATCTCGCGCACCACTCGCACGCTGCTGCAGTGCACGTCGGGCACGATCACGAGCGTCCCCTACCTCGATCTCACGCCCGGTGTCCGAACACCGGCACCGATTTTCAGAGTGGTGTCCGGTGGTCGCATCTCACGGCTCCACTCGCATCCCAGCGGCGAGGTGCACGGTGCGATGTTCGAACTCGAACGCCCGCTGGGGCCGGCGCAGACGACGATGCTGGAATGGAAGCTGGAGTATCCACCCGGCTACCCCGGCACGCGCGAGACCGGTCACGGAGTCGCCAGACGCGCGCGCGAGTTGGTGCTCTGGACCAGATTCCATCCGGACGCGCTGCCCACCTGGCTCGAGGAGACGGCTGAGACACCTGGCGAGACCGTCGAGACGCCGATGTTCCTCAACGGTGCGACGACACTGCACCAGGTCCGCCATGCGTGGGGACCAGGGATGCTCGTGCTGCGCTGGGGGTACGGCGACCGGGCGTGACAGCGCCATAATGCGGATTTGCAGTTGCCATCCGTGACCCGCCGATAGGCCACTCTGCGCTAATAATGCGCATTATCAGGTTGACGGTGCGCACCACGCAGCACAGACTGCTGTCTCGTCACCACGCATTCATGCCGAGCGTCAGATCGAGGAGGATCGATGCCGCGTCACCGCTCCACACAGGCCGACGTCGCCGCGATGGCCGGCGTCAGCCAGTCGACAGTGAGCTTCGTCCTCAACGGCAACGCGCCCATCGGCGTGCGCATCTCCGAAGAGACTCGCAAGCGCGTGCTCGACGCGATCCGCATCACCGGATACTCCGCGAACCCGGTCGCGCAGAGTCTCGCCGGCGGCCGGAACCAGATCCTCGGCGTCTTCACCTACGAGACGACATTCCCTCGCGGCGGGCGGGACTTCTACGGCCCCTTCCTCGTCGGCATCGAGCATGCCGCCGAGCAGGTCGGCGTCGATATCCTCCTGTTCACCTCTGCCCGTGTCGTGGATGGGAAGCGCAGGTTGTCTCGCGACGGATGGCAACGGCTCGGGATCGCTGACGGGTGCCTCCTGCTGGGCCAGCACGAGGACCAGGGCGAGCTGCAGCATCTCCTCGATACGAACTACCCGTTCGTGTTCGTCGGCAAGCGCATCAGCGAGGGACGGCTGCTCCCCTACGTCGGCGCCGACTACATCACGGCGACCACCCGTCAGGTCGAACATCTGATCGCCTCGGGTCACCGGCGCATCGGCTATGCCGGACCGCAGAGTGCGGACCAGTCGACGCTCGATCGAGTGGAGGGGTATCGGCAGGCGATGCGGGCACATGGTCTGCCGCCACGCTTCGTCGACCTGCACGATGTGCCCGTCGGCGCGGAAGAGATCGCGGAGCGCCGGCTCACCGCCATCCTGGTCGCCCCCGAGAACTCACCGGACGAACTCGCCGACGCGCTGGAGGCGCGCGGCCTGCGCGTGCCTCATGACGTATCGATGCTGCTCCTGGGGCAGCCGATCCACCCAGGACGCGCTTCGCGACGCTGGTCGGGGTTCACGGTCCCGCGCGAGGAAATGGGCGCTCGCGCTCTCGTGCTCCTCTCCCGGATCGTCGAACGCGAGGCGGCGAGCGGGCGCGCTTCCGACGCCACCGCTCTCGACGACGCAGATCTCCACCAGATCCTCGACTGCCCCGACGTCGACGGCGACTCGCTGGCTCCTGCGCGCGACGCCGATGACCGGGCGCAGGCACTCACGACTTCCGCATCGACCGAAACGGCTCCGGCCGCCAGCCCCGAAGGGACCCTCAGTGACCACGCGTGAACTGACCACCGACATCCTCATCGTCGGAGCAGGATTGGGAGGCGTCGCCGCCGCCCTTGCCGCCGCCGACCGCGGTTCGCGCGTGATCCTGACCGAGGAGTTCCCGTGGATCGGCGGGCAGCTGACCTCACAGGCGGTGCCGCCGGACGAGCACCCCTGGGTCGAGGAGTTCGGCATCACCGCCCGCTATCGGGCGCTGCGTGACGGCATCCGCGATGTCTATCGACGCCGGTACCCGCTCATCGACGACGCACGTGCGAAGGCCGAGCTGAATCCTGGCGCCGGCTGGGTGTCGAAGCTGTGCCACGAGCCGCGCATCGCCGTCGGCGTGCTGGAGGAGATGCTCGCCCCGCACCGCTCGACCGGCAGGATCACCCTGCTCGAGAGGCACCGCCCGATCGCCGCGACGGCCGACGGTGACCGTGTCACCTCCGTGACCCTCGCCTCCGAGATCGGAGAGCCTGATGTGACGGTCCATGCCTCATACGTGATCGATGCGACGGAGACCGGTGAGCTTCTGCCGCTCACGGGCACTGAGTATGTGACCGGGTTCGAGTCCAGGTCTGAGACCGGGGAGCCCAGCGCCCCTGAGACTGCCCAGCCCGACAACGTCCAGGCGCTCAGCGTCTGCTTCGCCGTCGAGCATGTGGACGGCGACCACACGATCGAGCGCCCTGCTCGTTACGACTTCTGGCGCGAGTACACGCCATCCGCATGGCAGGGTCACCCGCTCCTTTCGTGGACAGCGCCCAACCCTCGTACGCTCGAGATCGACACCCGCGCCTTCGGCCCGAACCCGGGCGACGATGCGCTCGCGGTCGATGCCGACCAGTCGAAGAACGCCGGCGATCAGAATCTGTGGTTCTTTCGCCGCATCGCCGCCCGTGACCTGTTCGCGCCCGGCTTCTACGAGAGTGACATCTCGCTGGTCAACTGGCCGAGCATCGACTACTTCCTCGAGCATGTGCTCGACGTCCCCCGCGAGACGGAGCTCGAGCGCTACGAAGACGCGCGGCAACTGAGCCTGTCGATGCTGTACTGGATGCAGACCGAGGCTCCCAGAGCCGACGGCGGCACCGGGTTTCCCGGCCTCAGGCTCCGACCGGACGTGATGGGCTCGGCCGACGGACTCGCCCAGGCGCCGTACCACCGCGAGTCCCGTCGTATCCGGGCGCTCACGACGATCACCGAGAACGACGTCTCCTACGAGATCCGAGGCGACGCCGGGGCGACCCGCTACGAGGAGTCTGTCGGAGTCGGGATGTACCGGATCGACCTGCACCCGTCGACCGGCGGCGATACCTACATCGACGTGGCATCCGCGCCTTTCGAGATCCCCCTCGGAGCGCTGATCCCGCGACGCGTGACGAACCTGCTCGCGGCGAACAAGAACATCGGCACCACGCACATCACGAACGGTTGCTACCGGCTGCACCCCGTCGAGTGGAATATCGGCGAAGCCGCCGGGCATCTCGCCTCGTTCTGCGTCGCGACCGACACGACGCCGCACGCCGTGCACTCCGACACCACGCAGCTCGAGGCCTACCAGAGCGAGCTCGATGCCACCGGCGTCGAGCGGCATTGGCCGGAGGGACGCGTATACGCGTACTGAGACCCGAAGCCCACTCGAACACCACGATTCACAGAATGGAGAGACCAATGAGTTACCCGCAACCACGTAGACGTGCACCCCTCGCGGTCGGCGCCGGCATCGCAGCCGTCGCCCTCACCCTCGCCGGATGCAGCAGCGGACCCGCCGAGACCGAGACGCCCGATGAACCGGTCGAGTTGCGCATGACCGTCTGGACGGCTGATGAGACACAGCTCGCCCTTTTCCAGGAGATCGCGGATGCCTACGTCGCGGAGAACTCCGACCTGGTGTCCGGTGTGACGTTCGAACCGATTCCGTTCGACGCGTACACGACAACCCTGACCACGCAGCTCGCCGGCGGCAACCCGCCGGACCTGGGGTGGATCCTGGAGAGCTACGCACCGGAGTTCGTGCAGAGCGGTGCGCTCATCGACATCGCACCGACGTTGCAGGAGGCCGAAGGGTACGAGTACGACGACCTGCTGGACTCGTCGCTCGCGCTCTGGCAGCAGGACGACGGGCTCTTCGCCTACCCGTTCTCGAACAGCCCGTTCGCGATGTTCGTCAACACCGATCAGCTCGCAGCAGCAGGCCAGCCGAACCCTGCTGAGCTCGTCGCATCCGGAGACTGGACCCTCGATGCCGCGCGCGACATGTCGGCCGCGGCGGCCGCCGCTTCGGGGAAGCAGGGCCTCGTCGTCCGCGACTTCGACTACAAGGCCTGGGAGGTGCTCGCCTCGGTATGGAACGGATGGGGCGCGGCGCCGTGGAGCGAGGACGGCACGCAGTGCACGTTCACCGAACCGGAGATGGTCGACGCGATGACGTGGATCCACGACGCGATCTTCACGGATGCTGCGATGCCGGAGCCGGGCGTCACCGCCGACTTCTTCGCAGGCGACGCGGCGATGACGATCACTCAGATCAGTCGCGCATCAGCTCTCGATGACTCGTTTGCGTGGGACATCGTGCCGCTTCCGGCCGGCCCTGAGGGACAGCAGAACGTCATCGGCCAGGCCGGCATCGGCGTCTTCGCGAATGCGGAGCACCCCACGATCGCGGCGGACTTCCTCGCCTACTTCACCGCGCCTGAGAACGCCGAGAAGCTCGCGACGTACTTCCCGCCGCCGCGGGAGTCGCTGCTGAACGCCGAGACGCTGGGCGCCGCCAACCCGAAGCTCAGCGAAGAGCAGTTGCAAGCGGTCGTCGTCGACGGCATCCAGGACGCGGTCACAAAGCCGACGCACGCCAACTTCGCGAAGCTGCAGGACACCGTGCGTGCGGAGCTCGACGCACTGTGGACGGCTGATGCCGATGTCGAGGCCGTCCTCGAAGACACCTGCGCCGCCGTCTCGCCGCTGTTGGAGGGCTGATCCCGCATGACCACCACCGCCGCCAGCGACGCGGCCGAGACCACGGAGCGGAGGGGACGCGCAGAGCGTCCTCCCCGCCCCGCGGGTGCGCACCGCCGCCGCGCGGCCGCGACCCGCGGGGACTGGATCGTCGGATACACGATGGTCGCGCCAGCAGTGCTCGGTGCGCTCGCCTTCGTGATCGCGCCGCTCTTCGCGGTGTTCTGGTTCTCGCTGCACGACTGGAACGTCCTGGCGAACACGTTCGTCTTCTCCGGAACCGAGAATTACGAGCGGATGCTGAGCGATCAGGGCCTGCACGACTCGCTGCTCGCGAGCCTCTGGTTCTCGATCGGCCTCGTGGTGCTGAACATCACGCTCGCGCTGTTCCTCGCCGTGCTGCTCAACCAGAAGCTGCCTGGGACGACCACGTTCCGCACCTTCTTCTTCTCACCTGTGGTGGTGTCGCTGGTGGCGTGGACGATCGTCTGGAGCTTCCTGCTGCAGGCGGACGGCGGCATCAACGGATTCCTCTCCCTCGTCGGCATCGACGGTCCGAACTGGCTCCGGAACGACTTCACCGCGATGATGTCGGTGATCGTCGTGCAGGTGTTCAAGAACGTCGGCATGAACATGATCCTGTTCCTCGCCGCACTCCAGGGTGTTCCGGAGGAGATCATGGAGGCCGCGCGCATCGACGGCGCAGGCGCCTGGCGCCGGTTCCGCGCGATCACCCTGCCGATGATCAGCCCGACCATCCTGCTGGTCTCGATCCTGACGATCGTCGGATCGCTCGAGGTGTTCGCGCAGATCGCCGTCCTCACCGGCGGCGGACCGGGCAACTCCACGACGGTGCTCGTCTACTACCTGTACCAGCAGGCGTTCCGCTTCAATGACTTCGGCTACGCCAGCGGTATCTCCGTGCTGCTGTTCATCATCGTCCTGATCCTCACCCTCATCCAATGGCAGACGCGAAAGAGGTGGGTGTTCAATGAGAACTGACGCTCCGCTGGCCGATGTCGACCCGATCGACACGACGACCGTGGTGACCGGATCGGCCACCCCTCCGCACCGTGTGCGCGCCGGCAGCTCGCGTGCAAAGCGCCGGTGGATCTCGATCGGCCTCGTCGTACTGCTCGCCGTCATCAGCATCCCGTTCGTCTTCCCCACCTGGTGGATGGCGACGTCGAGCCTCAAGCCGATGAGCGAGATCCTGCGCAAGGTCCCGACGCTGTGGCCGGAGAATCCGAGCTTCGACGCGTACGGCGAGGTGTTCCGTCTGCAGCCGTTCGCACAGCAGTACTGGAACAGTCTCTACATCGCGGTGATCGTGACCCTCGGGACGCTGCTCGTCGCGGCGATGGCCGGTTACGCATTCGCGCGCATCCGCTTCCCCGGTGCCAATGCGCTGTTTCTGGTGGTGCTCGTGGGCCTGCTGGTTCCGAGCGAGGTGACGATCGTGCCGCTGTTCCGGTTGGTCAATGGCATGGGTCTGATCAACACGCACTGGCCCCTCATCGTGATCCCGATCTTCGGCGCACCGGCTGTGCTGTCGATCTTCATCATGCGGCAGTTCTTCCTCGGGCTTCCGACCGAGCTGGAGGAGGCCGGGCGCATGGACGGCCTCGGCCGTTGGGGCATCTTCTGGCGGATCGCGTTCCCACTGTCTCGCCCGGCACTGGCGGCGGTGGCGATCTTCACGTTCCTGAAGTCGTGGAACCTCTACCTCGAGCCGATCGTGTATCTCTCGAGCAAGGACATGTTCACGCTGCCGCAGGCTCTGACCCAGTACGTCGATGCGTACGGCGGGCCGATGTGGAACGTGCAGCTGGCCGCGACGACGCTGACGGTTGTACCGGTGCTGCTGGTCTTCCTGTTCGCGCAGAAGCAGTTCGTGCAGGGGCTGGCGCACACCGGGCTGAAGGGCTAGCGCGTACTTCGCCTGTCCCCTGTGGCGCGTGCTGTCGCGCGCGCTGAAAGGAGGAAAGTGTCGGCTTCTCTCAACGGAAGGCGACACTTTCCTCCTTTCGACCTCCCGGGAACGCCGGGAGGACTGCAGTCAGGGAGGGCGGGGCCAAGGATTCCAGCCGTCGAGCGTCGAGAGCGTCTGCACTGCAGCATCCAATCGTGCTTGAGGGAAGTCCTGACTGCGCACGGAACCGCTGCGGGAACCGCTATCGTCAGCGAGCCGGAATCCGACGCCGTGCTCACCCTGCTCGCTCCTCGTATCGACCCTCGACGACCATCCGGACCACCCACTCCATCCGATCCGTGCTCGATCACTGCGCCGTCGGCGCCGCGGAACTCGACGGGTTCGATTCGCACTCACCCGATGGCACATGATCCAAGACGACGGCGATGAGAGGTCGCGACGGGCAGTGCCGCTCGCGTGCGACGCCGGTGGACGCACATCCGCGTCACCAGCGCCGCACGACGGAGTCGTCATCGCACGCGGCTCCCGTCAACTCGTGAGCAGTCCGCGCCCATTGCCGTAACCGTTCCCCGGGCCATTCCCGTGACCGTTCCCCGGGCCATTCCCGTAACCGTTCCCCGGGCCATTCCCGTGACCGTTCCCCGGGCCATTCCCCGGCCCGCTCCCGGGACCAGAGCCGTCCTCGCAAGCGGCAAGTTCATCCTCGCTCGGCGTGAACCGCAGCCAGTCGAATCGTGCCTCGGCATCGGGCGCGCCTGCGACACCGCGGAAGGCCGACACTCCGATGCCGGTGGCCGCGAGCACGTCCGACTCGATCGGCTGGCCGATGCGGATGAACTTCTGGCCATCCGTGGACAGAGAAGCCGTCACCCATTCGCCGTCACTGCTCATGCGCAGCCACACGGTGCCACCCATATCCGCCGGCGGGAAGACGCTGTCCTCCCACGTCCACGTGTCGAAGCGATCCTTGCCGTTGTTCTTCCAGGTGAAATCGAGCCGCTGGCCCTGCTGTGCGTACGACCAGACGAGCTTGGCGTTGTTCAGGTCGTCTCGGTAGAGCACGAGTCCCGCCTGCTGGTACTTGGCCACCGGCGCGTAGTCGAGCTCGGTCGTGACCTCCCACGCCCCACCCGGAACGGCCAGTTGCGGGATGGTCGCACCGTCGATCGAGGTGGTCGGGGATGACATCACCAGATCACCGTCTTCCACACGCTGACGATTCTCGCCGTCGCGGACGACAGTCCACGCCTCGCCCAGCGCCTCGCCGTCGAACTCGTCGGAGCCCTCGCCCGCGCACAGTTCGTACAACGGGTCCTCGGGATGCGTGTTGAGCGGATCCCTCGTGCCTTCGGGGTCGAGCACCGCGTGGGCGATGGTCGTGCCGCTGCGTCCGCCGATCTCGAAGATCATGTGGGTGACGCCGTCCTCATCCACGATCTGCGGCGAGGATGTGCGTCCTTCCTCCGGCGGGAACGGGCTCGGGATGTACAGCGGCATCGGGTCGCCGACGCTGCGAAGGTTCTCGTCGAGCTTTTTCGCGAAGATCGTGCCCGCGCTCGATCCGTAGAGCACATACTGCGTGCCGTTCCACTCCCAGATCTCGGGTCCTGCGACGTTCGTCCCCTCGACCGCGGTCGGCTCGACCACCCACCCCGGCTGCGCCTCCCAGTTGATCAGGTCGTGGGAATAGGCGAGCCCGATGCGTCGCACGTTCGAGGTGTCGTTGACCATGAAGAACATCGCGTGCTCCCACCCGTTCTCCGGGAAGGGGTTGGCGAAGATGCGGTTGTACGAGGTCTCGGTGGCGTTCTGCCCGAACTGCTCGGTCGTCATGACGACGCCGCCGTAGTCGAAGTGCACGCCGTCCGTCGACGTGGCGTAGCGATCGGTGTCGTTCTCGCCGTGGAAGTAGAGGAACACCTGCCCGGTGTCCTCGTTCCACACGGCATCTGGTGCGGACACATGCGAGACGTCGTAGATGCCATCCCAGACATTCGACACGATCGGATTGACATCGTGATGGGTCCACGGCCCGTCGAGCGAATCGGCGTACATGAGGTTGATGCCGCCGGGGGCGTCATGCGGAGCGAAGTAGACGTACCACTCTCCGAGAGGGTTCTCGAGATACTCCCCCGCGTGGAACACCGACGGGAAGATGAACTCGTTCCCCGGATTCCAGGTCTCGTCCGTGAATCGATCGATGATCGGACCCTGCGTGGTGAAGACCGGAAGTTCGTCTTCCGGTGCAGCGGATGCCGCGGTCGACGCCGTGCCCGCGATGAACGCAGTGGCGACGAGCGTCAGCGAGACCGCTGCCGCGGCGATTCTCCGTCGAATGGCCATGGACTTGCTCCTCTCGGCGCCTTCATCGGCGTCGCTCAGGCAAGGCGCCCGCCTTGCTCACAGCGCCTGATCGTACCCACGCCCAGCGGTCGCGGTCACGGCGATAATGCGCATTATTTGGCGGTGCGGAGCATTTTCGGTGCAGGCTGCGCGGGAACGGCGGGCGGAAGCGATGCAGATCTACGCCCGTTTGAGCGCGTCTGCCGTCGCGGCATCGGCCGGGTAGAACGCCTCGATGTGGAGATCGTCGACGGTGACGTCCACCGCTGAGACGACGGACGCGGCGATGCTGAAGAATGACAGTTCATCGTCGCCGACCCCCAGACGCAGAGGCACGACGACATCACGAGGCGCCGCCCGCTCTGCGTCCGGCCCCGGGTAACCGCTCGCCTCTTCGAAGAGCTCACCCAACTGCGCGTCTGCGGTTCGCTCGAAACGATGACGCACCTGGCCGAGCAGGAATGCCCTCCACTGCCCGAGGTTGCGGATACGCGGCGCCAGCCCATCCGGGTGCAGCGACAGTCGGACGGCGTTCACGGGCGGTTCGACCAGATGATCGGCGCAGCCGACGAGGAGGAGATCGGTGGCGGCGTTGCGATCCACCACGTTCCACCACCGATCCAGCACGAGGGCGGGATGGGGCATGTGGGCGTCGAGGAGCAGCCGGAAAGCATCGGCGACCGCGTGCAGTTCGGGCGATCGCAGATCGCGCTCCAGGTACTTCGGCGCGTATCCGGCGGCCAGGAACAGTCCGTTGCGCTCACGCAGAGGGATCTCCAGCGACTCGGCGAGACGATCGATCATGCCCGGCGTAGGCCTGGACCGACCGGTCTCGACGAAGCTCAGATGCCTCGTCGAGACATCCGTGTCCATTGCGAGCTGCATCTGCGTCAGCCGTCTTCGCTCACGCCAGCCCTTGAGAAGCGCACCCACCGGCGCGTCGGTCTCCGTCGTCATCGTCATGTTCCCGACTCTATCCACCCTTCGTCACCGGATGATTACCTCCGAGGTAATCGACGCGATGACCTCCGTGCGATCGACTGGCGTCATCACAACACCGACAGGAGAAACACCATGAACGACATCGTGAACGCATACCTCGACACATGGAACGCCCCGACGATCGCCGCCGGGAAGGAGCTTCTCGAACGGCACTGGTCGGTCGATGCGACATACGTCGACCCGCTCGCAGAGGTCAGCGGACGCGAGGGCATCAGCGCCGTCATCGCTGCCGTCCACGAGCAGTTCCCCGGTTTCGTGTTCAGTCTGGTGTCCGGGCCAGACGCTCACCACTCGCAGACGCGCTTCCAGTGGGGGCTCGGTCCCGCTGGTGCAGAGCCGATCATCATCGGCTTCGATGTCGTGACCCTCGACGAGGACGGACGCATCCGCAGTGTGATCGGCTTCCTCGACAAGGTACCTGCCTGATCCGTGGACGTCGGAGGGCGCAGGCATCCTCCGCGCCCTCCGACAGGTCCGCCTGAGTCGTTCAAATACTCGACGGTACTTATCCACAGACTCCAAGTCTGTCGTATAAATGTCCGACCCGGGGTGTTCAATGGAATCATGCACAAGGTCGTGGAGCAGCTCAAGGGTCTCGAGGACTCGCTCAATGCTGTGGCGCGCGGTGCCTTCGCCGATGAGGTGATCTCCGAACTTTCGAACGCCGATCTGGCCGAGCTGCTGGTGACGTGCGGGCGGATGCAGCGCCGAATCGAGGGCATGCAGATCGAATCGACAGTGATGGTCGTCGAGCGGTCGGCGCCCATGTACGACGACCGGATCACGCTCGCCTACGGGTGCTCGACTCCGGCAGATCTGCTGCGGATGCTGACGTTGTGCGACACTCACGCGGCACGACGCATGGTGCGCGCGGCACGGTGGATGCGTCGAGAGCGCAGCGTGACCGAGGGCTGCTTCCTGCCGGCGTACCCACGGTTGCGCGACGCGATGGTCGCGGGCGACATCGGAGTCGCGGGACTGGTGTCCGCAATCGCACCGTTGGAGCAGTCCGGGCCGCGCATCCTGGAGGCGGAGCTGCAGGAGGCCGACCGGCAGCTCGGGGCGTTCGCCCGGGGGATCGACTCCGTGACCGATTCGGAATCGGATGCTGTGAGCTCAGGGCCCCTTCCGACGCCTGAGGAACTCGGATTGCTGTCGCAGGTGCTGGTGGCATATCTCGATCAGGACGGCGCAGAACCAGAGGATCAGCGCGCGGCGCGCAGGCGCGGCCTCTCGATCGGAGCACTGCGTGAGGGAACTGTGCCTGTGCGAGGCGAGTTGCTGCCGGAGGTCGCCGGGCAGTTGCAGCTGCTGCTCGATGCGCAGCTGAACCCGCGAGTGGAGGCACCGGAGGAAGCACCAGGAGTGCACTTCGTGCCGTCCGACGAGTTGCCGGACGAAGACCTCGCGCGCGCCGATTCGCGCACCCGCACTCAGAAGCAGCACGACGCGTTCGCGGCGATTCTGAATGCAGCCGCGAGCTCGAACCAGATGCCCACCCTCGGCGGCGCGGCACCCACTCTTGTCGTCGCGATCGATGCTGCCGACTACGCGACCGGCAAGGGCTGGGCGCAGGTGCTGAACACCGGCGCATTCATCCCCGCACGTGTGGCCGCGCAGACCGGCTGCGCGGGAAGCATTCAGCGCGTGCTCTTCGACGACAACGGACGAATCGTCTCGATCGGCACCTCAGCGCGCATCTTCAATGCTCTGCAGCGGCGAGCGATCACGCTGCGTGACGGCGGCTGCATCATCCCTGGCTGCACGGTCCCCGCCACCTGGTGCGAGATCCATCATGTCCGCGAGCATGCGGACGGCGGGCCGACGCATACCGACAACGGTGTGCTGCTGTGCTGGTGGCATCATCGGAACCTGCACCTTTCCGAATGGCGGATCCGCATGCGTGATGGGGTCCCCGAGGTGCGCGGACCGCGATGGTGGGATCCGGATCAGATCTGGCGAAGCGCGGGCAGGGGGCGGTCACCGGCCAGCGGTCGCTCACGAGAACGCGAACGCCGTCGAGAACCCGCCACCGCCTGATCGGGCGGACGGCGAATGGGCGCAGGGCGCGGGCTGCGGCTACTCCCCCGTGGCGACCGGACGATCTGGAGTGTTCGACCACTGACTCCAGGAGCCGTGGAAGATCTTCGCGTCGATGCCCGCTTCGGCGAGCACCAGCGCGGTGTGCGCCGCGGTGATGCCTGAACCGCAATAGGCCGCCACCGGCGTGCCGTCGGTGATGCCGGCATCCGCGAAGTTCTTCTTGAGCGACTCGAGATCGAGCAGGGTGCCATCGCTCGCAACATGCTTCCCGGTCGGCAGGTTCACGGCTCCGGGAATGTGTCCAGCGATCGGGTCAAGCGGCTCGGTCTCGCCACGGAAACGCTCCGGCGCCCGCACGTCGAGAAGCACACCGGATGCCGGGAAGGCAGCAGCCTCGTCGATCGTCAGGCTGTCGCCGGCGATGTCCGTCAAGGTCACCGTTCCAGGCGAGTACTCCATCGAACCGCTCTCGATATCACCGCCGGCGTCCTTCCAGGCCTGCCAACCTCCGTCGAGAACCCGCACGTCGACGCCACCCTGGCGCAACAACCACCACGCGCGTGCCGCGGGCAGCCCGCCGGCATCGTCATAAACGACGACCACGTCACCGTCGTCGAGACCCCAGCGGCGCGCAGCGTCCTGCAACTGCGCGGTAGTCGGCAGCGGATGCCGCCCCTCGTCGGGCCGACCGTGCCGCGTCAGCTCCTGCTCGAGGTCGGCGAACACCGCCCCGGGAACGTGCCCCTGCAGGTACTCCTCCCGACCGTCGGGCTGCACGCGACCGCCCGGAACGCTCAAACGCCAGCGCACATCGATCACACGCACGGCGTCATCGCGCACCAGCTCGGCCAGCTCGTTCACACTCACCAGATGGGACATGATCCCAGGCTACGACCTCGAGCCGGAGTCAGCTCTTGGCGTCGTCGCCCTCGTCTTCGTCCTCATCGGCGGACTCGTCATCAGCGTCTTCGTCATCGTCGGACTCGTCGAGGTCGTCCTCTTCACCCTCGGGTGCCAGCTCGATGAACTCGTCGCCCTCTTCGAGCACGTCCACGTCATCTGCATCATCCGTGTCGCCGTCATCCGCAGCATCCGATCCGAGCACGCCGTCGGGGCGGATGAGCTCGCGAACCTCTGCCATGAAGCTGTTCAACTGCTGCTGCTGCCAGCGCAGCTGACGGGTGCGGTCCTCTGCGTCGCGCAGCACCTCGGTCGTGTGGCCGGTGACCGTGCTGACGATCTTCTGCGCCTTCACACGCGCGCGCTCGAGAGTCTCGCGGGCGCGCACCTGAGCATCGGCTTCGATGGCCTGAGCCTGCGAGCGCATCAGACGCTCGTAGTCGTCGGCCTTCGCGGAGATGCGCTTGGAGTGCTCGAGGGATGCCGCGACCTGCTCATTCGCGTCGGTCGTGATGCGCTCGGCGTGGGCGACGGCCTGGTTGTGCAGCAGCAGGAACTCCTGCTGAGCGTCGTCCTGGCGGCGGGTCAGGGTCTCTTCGAACTCCAGCACGCGTGCGTTCATCTCGCGCACCTCGCGCTCAGCATCCGCTCGCTGCTGGCTGGTCTCGCGTGTGACCATGGAGCGCAGCGCGGCCGATCCCTTCTCGGCCTCGGTGCGAACCGTCGCAGCCTCCTGCTCGGCCTGGATGACCTTCTCGGATGCGTGCGCCGCCTCGCGCTGGATGGTCGCCTCGTGCGCGGTGTACTCGGTGTCGATCCGCAGACGCACCTGATCGGCGTCGTGCTGCGCCTGCGCGGTGATGCGGTCGACCTCTGCGGCGAGCTCGACCCGACGCGACTCGGCCTCTTCCCGCGCGGCTTCGAGCAGACGCTCGGCCTGCACCGCGGCGTTCTGGATCAGGACGGACGCCTGCTCCTCTGCGACGCGAAGCACGGCCTCGAACTGCAGACGCGACCCCTCGGTCTCCGCACCCGTCTTGGGAGCATCCACGAGCTCGCTCGTCAGCGTCGCGACCTGCTGCTCGGCATCGTCGGCCTGCGCGCGAGCCGCGGCGAGGTCGGCCTCCAGCGCGGCGACGCGTTCTTGATTCTGCGCCTCGAGCTCGGCGATGCGCGCTTCGCTGTCTGCGAGCGCCGCCGAGACCTCGGACCGCACCGATTCGACATCGCGGCTCACACCAGCGCGGGCCTCTGCGAGATCAGCGTCCGCGCGCTGCACCTGCATCCGCAGACCGGCGAGCGCGGCATCCACTTCACCGCGGTCGTAGCCGCGGAAACCGATCGTGAAGTTTCCCTGCTCCCGGGGCTGCCCCTGGGCCAGCTGATCGAAGAAGTCGGCCCCGTGCTCGTCGACGTTGTTCTCGGCGGAGTTGCTCACAGGGGGAGACCTTTCTGGAGGATGCTCACCGCTCAGCCTTCGTGACACACAGCATCAGAGAAGGAACGACGGCTTGCACAATGGGGGGAGGAAAAGCGAGGTGCGAACTCGGTACTCAGCCTAATGATTTCGCCTGCCATCCGGAACCGGAAGATGCTCATCGGCGCAGCCGGATGCGTGCGCCGTTGCGGCGCCGGCCGGTCACGCGGATAAACTGCCGCCGACCCCCGATAGAAGGATGCCGCGATGCCGCGTTTCGATCTGCCCATTGAGGAGCTCCGCTCCTACCGCCCCGAGGTCGCGGAGCCCGCCGACTTCGATGACTTCTGGGAGCAGACTCTCGAGGAATCACGTGCGGCAGCGCAGCCCATTCAGCTGCGACGCATCGATTCCCCCCTCCAGTCGGTGGAGGTGTACGACGTGACTTTCAGCGGTTTCAACGGCGACCCTGTGGGCGGATGGCTGCTGTTTCCCGTCGACACCGATGAGCCGCTGCCTGCAGTGGTGGAATTCAACGGGTACGGCGGTGGCCGCGGCCTGCCGCACGAGCGACTGGGATGGGCGTCGTCCGGATACGCGCACTTCTTCATGGACACTCGTGGACAGGGCAGCAACGGAGGCACCGGCGGTGTCACTCCCGATCCGCATGGCTCGGGACCGGCCGCTTCCGGGTTCATGACCCGCGGGATCGAAGACCCGAGCAACTACTACTACCGACGGGTCTACACCGATGCCGTGCTCGCCATCGACGCCATCCGCTCGCTCGACCGGGTCGACGCATCGCGGGTCGCCGTGTGCGGCGGAAGCCAGGGAGGCGGGATCGCGATCGCCGCTGCCGGCCTTTCCACCGGCCTCATCGCCGCGATGCCGGACGTGCCGTTCCTGTGCCAGTTCGAGCGCGCGGTGGGTTTCACCGGGCGCGACCCGTACAACGAAATCGCTCGGTACCTGTCAGTCCACCGCGGCGCGGAAGGGCGCATCTTCGAGACCCTGTCGTACTTCGACGGCGTGAACCTCGCGCGCCGGGCGACGGCCCCAGCCCTCTTCTCGGTCGCCCTGATGGACCCGGTCTGCCCGCCTTCGACGGTCTTCGCTGCACGGAACAACTGGGGCGGGGTCGCGGAGATCGCCGAGTACGCGTTCAACGAGCACGAGGGCGGGCAGGGCGTGCAATGGCAGAAGCAGGCGGCGTTCCTCGCGGAGCAGCTCGCGGGCTGAGCGTCATCGGCGGTATAGCTCCAAGATCACTGCGCCGACCCTGAGGAGCACACTCATCCGCTCGGAGATCGCCCCCAGCCGCGACTCGAGGGCGGTGATCGGCCCGTCGATCTCGGCCATCGACCGCAGCGCGGTGATCGTCGCATGCACCTGCGGGATGCGATAGGCGGCAGCCCGCAGCGCCGCGACGATCCGGGCCTCACGGATCGCCGCCGGCGGGTAGCTTCGGGCGGCGCGCGCGGTCACGCGCTCAGGGTGCACGAGGTCTTCGTCTTCCCAGAAGCGCAGAGTCGATGCCCGCACGCCAAGGGCCGCTGACAACTCGGTGATCGTCATGGCGTCGGCAGGCGCGGCATCCGGTTCCCCACCGATCGCTCTGAGCGCGGCCAGGGCATCGAGTGCCTGCTCGCGCTCTCGCATCAGATCCACGTGCAGCGCACTGAGCAGCGCCGCAGCGACGTCAGACTCGGCATTCCACACTTCGCTCAGGGTGCGTCTGGCGACGACCGGACCGACAGCGATCGCCAGCTCCCGATATGCGCGCAGTGCGTGCAGGTGCACCTCATCGAACTCGCGATATCCGTTCGCGCGACGTGACGCGGCCGGAATCACTCCCGTGTGCTCGAGGTCGCGGATCTGCTGATGCGAATAGCCGGATGCCGCCGCCGCTTCGGCTGTCGAGAGTCGCATCATTCGCAACCCTCCATAAGCACTTGAAGAAGACACTTGAATCATGAGTATGCAACAGATTCTTGACACAGTGAAAACCTTCGACCATGTCCTCGTGCTCTCACCGGAACACGGGAGCACGTTCCCTGAGATCTCGTGGGGAGACCACTACTTCTACTTCTCCCCCGACGGTGAGATTCCGCAGCGGACCCAACCGTTCGCGACGGTCGTCACCAAGGACTACCCGGACGACACCGCCTCGCGCCTTGGCGTCGACGGACGATGGCGTGTGAACATCCACGTCGGGCGAGACCGTGCCGTGACGTTGACCGGGACAGGCCCATGGGCTCACACGATCACTGATGTCATCGTCCCGCATCCGCTCTACGGCATGGCGGGCTGGGTCTCGGTCGTCAATCCGGCGGAGCTGACCTCCGCCTCCGTCCTCGATCTGCTCCGCGGCGCCTTCGACGACCAGCGTCGGCGGCTCGAGCGCCAGCACTAGGCGTCAGCGGCGCCGATACTCTTCGTCACTCACGTGCTCGAGCCAGACCGTGGTCGAGGCAGGGTCATCGGCGCCTTCGAGCAGGGCGAGGTGCTGCATGAAGCAGTCCTCTGTCGCACCGTGCCAGTGCTCCTCCCCCGGCGGGGTGTAGATGGTCCGGCCCGGCTCCGCCTCGACGACCGTTCCGTCACGGGTGCCGCACAGCGCGATGCCTTCTGTGACACGGAGGTACTGGCCGCGGGTATGCGAGTGCCACGCCGTCCTGGCGCCCGGCGCGAAGCGCACCAGGCCGCCGGACATCCGCTGGTCAGCATCGTGCGGAGCGATGATCGGGTCGAACCAGACGTCGCCGGTGAACTGCTCCGGAGGGTTCTTGACGGTCGGGGTGCGGGGTTCGATGTTCATGGTTCTCCTTCTCGTCGTTCGGGGATCAGACGGTCAGCAGCACCTTGGTGGCGCGGCGCCCGTCCATCGCCTTGTAGCCCTCAGCGGCATCTTCGAGCGGCAGCGTCAGATCGAACACGTCTCCTGGCGTGATCTTCCGGTCCCAGATGAGCTGGATGAGCTCTGGCAGGAAGCGGCGGACCGGGGCCGGGCCGCCGTGCAGGTGCACGCCGGAGAAGAACAGTTCCTGGCCCGGCAGGGCCACGTCGTGCGAGACGCCGACGTAGCCGACGTGTCCGCCGGCGCGCGTCGAGCGGATCGCCTGCATCATCGACTCCTGAGTGCCGACGGCCTCGATCACACTGTGCGCGCCGAGCCCGTTCGTCAGTTCCTTGATCTTCGCCACACCTTCGTCGCCACGCTCTTCGACGATGTCGGTCGCACCGAACTTGCGCGCCAGCGCCTGGCGGTCGGCGTGCCGGCTCATGGCGATGATCCGCTCCGCGCCGAGTTCCTTCGCGGCGAGGATGCCGAGCAGCCCGACGGCTCCGTCACCGACGACCGCGACGGTCTTGCCCGGACCGACCTCGGCGGCGACGGCGGCGAACCAGCCCGTGCCGAGCACGTCGGAAGCGGCGAGCAGCGCGGGGATCAGGTCGGAGTCGGGCTGTGCTGGAGTGGCGACGAGTGTGCCGTCGGCGTGCGGGACGAGACTGTACTCGGCCTGCGTCCCGTACTGGCCCATGGGCACGACGTGCACGCAGCGGGACTGGTAACCGGCCTGGCAGATCTCGCAGGTGTTGTCGGAGGCCATGAAGGATCCGACGACGAAGTCGCCGACCTTGATGGTCGAAACGTCCGCGCCGATCTCCTCGACGACGCCGACGTACTCGTGCCCCATCGGTGCTTCGTGCACGGTGTCTGTGCCGCGATAGGGCCAGAGGTCCGATCCGCAGATGCAGGTCGCCGCGATCTTGATGACAGCATCCGTCGGCCGGGTGATGGTCGGCTTCTCACGCTCTTCGACCCGGACGTCGCCGGGTCCGTACATGACTACTCCACGCATATGGTGTGTTCTCCTTCGTTGTCTCACGTTCGGGCTGCGGCAGCCGACACTCTGGGGGTCCGGAACACAGATGTCGGCGCATCCGGGCGAATCCGTCCGACATCCGTGTATTCGACCCCCAAAGTGTCAGGGTGGTCAGAGCCTCCCAGGGTTCCTCGAGTCAGGGTTCCGCGTTCTGGCCATGGGTCCATCCCACTCTCCTACGCGGACGCGCGGCAGTGCGCGGCGTTCCCGGTACTGCCAGTACCTCCCTTCGTGCGGACGAACGGCGTACCGTCTCAGATATGGACACCCGTAACGAGGTGCGCGAGTTCCTCTCCACGAGGCGTGCGCGCATCACTCCAGATCAAGCAGGACTCCCCGCGTTCGGCGGCAACCGCCGCGTGCCAGGACTCCGTCGCGAGGAGGTCTCGCTGCTCGCAGGGGTGAGTGTGGATTACTACACCCGCCTCGAGCGGGGCGACCTGTCCGGAGCATCCGACAGCGTTCTCGACGCACTCGCCAGGGCCCTGAAACTCGACGATGCCGAAACCGCGCACCTGTTCGATCTCGCCCGCACGGCGAACGCCTCGCCGATGGCTCGTAAGCCTCGCAAGAAGGCGGACGGGCTGCGTCCCAGCATCCAACGCCTGCTCGACGCGATGACCGGCGCACCGGCGCTCGTCCGCAACAACTACTTCGACTTTCTGGCCGGCAACGCACTCGGAAAGGCACTGTACGCCCCGCTGTTCGCAGAGCCCGCCCCCAACAGCGCGCGCTTCGCATTCCTGAATCCCGCAGCGCGGGACTTCTACCTGGAGTGGGAGCGCACCACCGAGGAGCTCGTCGCCACGATCCGCGGTGAAGCCGGCCGCAACCCCTATGACAAGAAGCTCACCGATCTGGTCGGAGAACTCTCGACGCGAAGCGACCGGTTCCGCACCTTGTGGGCGGCGCACAACGTGCGTTATCACCGCACCGGGGTGAAGCGGATCAATCATCCCGCGTTCGGAGATCTCGAGCTCACCTACGAGGCGTTCGAACTACCGGCGGATCCAGGGCTGCACCTGTCGACCTACACGGCTGAGCCTGGGACGCCGTCGGAGGAGAAGCTGAAACTGCTCGCCAGTTGGGCGGCGACGGATGCCGCGGCAGAGGTTCCGGTGCGGCGCGAAGTATGAGCGCGACCTGACCTTCGAAACATTCCCGAATCATCGAGCTTCTACGCTTGAAGGATGGCAAAGCACGCATCCGGTTGGAACCCCTCCGACGACGGCATCAACTTCCACACCCGCAAGTGGGTGCGGCCGGAGGATCTGAACGCGAACGGGTCGCTGTTCGGCGGAAGCCTGCTGAAGTGGATCGACGAGGAAGCCGCGATCTACGCGATCGTGCAGCTCGGCAACTATCGCGTGGTGACCAAGCTCATCTCGGAGATCAACTTCGAGGCATCTGCCCTCCAGGGGGACCTCATCGAGATGGGCCTGACCGCAACGCATTTCGGTCGCACCTCTCTCACGATGCGCGCAGTGGTGCGCAACATGATCACTCGCAAGCGCATTCTCACGATCGAGAAGATCGTCTTCGTCAGCCTCGGTGAAGACGGGCACCCCGTGCCGCATGGCTACTCGAACATCACCTACGACCGCGACCGCATGCCGCACGAGCACCCCGGTACCGGAACGATCAGGCTCCCCTCCCCCTGAATCCGCATCCGCCCAGGTAGCGACTCGTCGTTCAGATGCACACGGGCTGTCGCGTTCTGCTCTGAGCAGAACAGCGGTGACACCGGCGCGCGGCGGAGTTACCGTGAACCATGGCCGAGATCGTCCCCTTCCCCCGCACGCCTCATCCGTCTCGCGGACCGCGCCCTCAGAACGGACCAGAGCCGCTGTGGCGGCATCTGCTCGGAGACCAGCTCCGGCGCCGTCGGCACGAGCGTGAAGAGACCCTCACCGAGACCGCCGAGCAGGCCGGCGTCTCACCGCAGTACCTCTCCGAGGTCGAGCGCGGGCTAAAAGAGCCATCGAGTGAGATGATCGCCGCGATCGCCGGGGCACTCGACACGACACTCATCGAACTCGCCAGCAGCGTCGCCGACGAACTGCGTACAGCCTCGGCTCCGGCATCCGCTGTCGTGTCTGCCGGTACCCGGGGCGCGTTCGCCCTCGCGGCCTGACGCGCGCCCTCGCGGCCTGACGCTCGTTCCCATCGACGACGCACGTCCGGCAATCGGCGCGCACCTCACCCGCTCGGGCGAGGCTGATCGCCCCTCGGGGGGAGGACCACGGCGACGAAGGATCGCACGATTGAGGCATGACGCATCCTGATCCCACCGCAGCCTCCACGTCCTCCGGTCGGGCCGACCGCTCCGGCCGCTCCGGCCGGCCCGACCGGCTCACGATCTCAGCCGCGATCGCGTTGCTGACGATCTCGGCCCTTCACACCGTGGCCTTCGCTCTGCACCCGTGGTGGGGAGCATGGATGGCCGGTCCGTTCCGAACCACCCAGCTGCCGATGGAGGCGGCGGTGCAGTTCTGGGGCCTTCCCGGTGGCTTCGTCGTTCCCGGTGTGCTGCTGGCACTCCTCATCCTGCGCGCAGGTCGACGCGGCGACACCGTGCCGCTCTATGTTGCGCTCATCCTCGGCATCTGGGCGGTCCTCTGCGTGTGGATGGTCGGCCCGAGCGGATTCGTGATGCTTCTGGTACCCGCCGTACTGCTGCTCATCGCGAGCCTCAGGTCCCGTCGCGGCATCGAGCGCAGGGGGTAGCGCCCGGCCTACCCCCGCTCCCCCAGTACCGTGTCGATCAGGCCGTAGTCCAGCGCCGCGGATGCCGTGAACACCCGATCCCGGTCGGTGTCGGCGCGCAGCGCCTCGACCGTGCGGCCGGTGTGCCGTGCGAGGATCGCCTCCATGTCGGAGCGCACTCTGACCACCTCGTCGGCGGCGAGGATGAGGTCGGGGATCGCCCCGCGCGACTGCCCTGCCGGCTGATGCAGCACGATCCGCGCGTGCGTCAATGCTGCTCGCTGCCCCGGCGCTCCGGCAGCGGAGAGCAGCGCCGCCGGCCCGATCGCCTGGCCGACGACAGTCGTCGCGACCGCCGGACGGATGTGCTGCAGAGTGTCGTAGATGGCCAGCGCGGCACCAGGGTCGCCACCCTCGCTGTTGATGTAGAACTGGACGCCGGTATCGGGGCTGTCTGCGTCGAGATGCAGCAGCTGCGCGATCAGCGCGTTCGCGACCCCGGCATCGATGCCTGTGCCCAGGTAGATCACCCTCTCGGCGAGCAGGTGCGAGTAGACATCCATGACGCGCTCACCCCGTGGATGCTGCGCGATGACGTTCGGGATCGTGTAGCTGCTCATGACTTCGCTCCTTCCGTGGCGGATGCTCCGGCATCCGTGCCCAATCCGACTCGCGCGCGGCGCCGAGGCAAGACCTGCGCGATCGAGTCGACGATCTCGTCGATGAATCCGTAGTCCTCGGCCTGCGCGGTCGTGTACCAGCGATCGTGCAGCGAATCCTCGAAGATGCGCTCGGCGGGCTGACCGGTGTCATCGGAGATGATGCCCAGCACGGTGTCGCGCATCTGCCGCAGGTCGTCGGCCTGCACCTCGATCTCCACGGCCGAGCCGCCGATGCCCGCCGACCCCTGATGCATGAGGATGCGCGCGTGCGGCAGCGCGCGGCGCTTGCCCTTCGTGCCGGCGGAGAGCAGGAACTGCCCTGCGCTGGCCGCAGTCCCGAGCGCAAGGGTCGCGACATCGTTCGGGATGAGGTGCATGATGTCGCGGATCGCCAGCATCGACGGCACCGAGCCGCCGGGCGAGTGGATCCACAGGGCGATGTCGGCGACAGGGTCTTCGGCCGACAGCGACAGCAGTTGCGTCATCAGCAGCGTGCCGTTGTCGTCGTCGAGGGCGCCGTCCAGCACCAGGATGCGTTCGTGGAAAAGTGCGCGTCTGGCCTCTGGGCCGAACTGCGGGATGGGGTTCTCTTCGCTCATGCCCTCAGCCTCCGCCGGCCCGGGATCCACCGGGGCGGAATCTGCTGTGAGCCGCTCTGCCGTCGGCAGAGAAGTCTGCACACTTGCAGGTCCATCGAACACCTGCAGGTCGAATTCCCGGCGATGCGCCCTGCATCCGTGCTTTCGCCCTGCATCCGTGCCGATGCAGGGACGGACACGGTTGTTTTCGGTCCACCTAAAAGGTACGTTTTCGGTGTGCCTAAAAATTTCCGCGTCGCCGCGGCCGTCCTCATCGCGAGTGCCGTCGCGCTCGTCGGCTGCGCAGGCCCTGATGCCGCCGACGAAGACGACCGCCCGGTCGTGCTGACCACCTTCACGGTGTTGGCCGACATCGCCCAGAACGTCGCCGGCGACCACCTCCGCGTCGAGTCGATCACCAAGCCCGGCGCCGAGATCCACGGGTACGAGCCGACACCGGGCGACATCCGGAAGGCGACGGATGCTGATCTGATCCTCGACAACGGGCTGAACCTCGAGGTCTGGTTCGCCCAGTTCGTCGAGTCCGTCGACGTGCCGCACGTGGTGGTCTCAGAAGACGTCGATGCGATCGACATCACCGAGGACGCCTATGCCGGCAAGCCCAATCCCCACGCGTGGATGAGCCCTGCCAATGTGCAGCTGTACGTCGACACGATGGCCACGGCCTTCAGCGACCTCGATCCAGAGCACGCGGACGAGTTCGCAGCCAACGCCGAGGCGTACAAGGCCGAACTTCAGCGGGTGCAGGACGACCTGGTCGCCGAGCTCGCCGAGCTTCCCGAGAACGAGCGCGCCCTGGTCACCTGCGAAGGCGCTTTCTCGTACCTCGCCAGGGATGCCGGACTCACCGAGGCCTACATTTGGGCAGTGAACGCCGAGCAGCAGGCGACGCCGCGCCAGATCGCAGCCGCGATCGAGTTCGTGGACGAGAACGAGGTGCCGGCCGTGTTCTGCGAATCGACAGTGTCGGACAAGGCCATGCAGCAGGTGGTGCAGGCGACGGGGGCGACCTTCGGCGGCACGCTCTACGTCGATTCGCTGTCGGAGGCCGATGGTCCCGTGCCCACCTACCTGGACCTCATCCGCCACGACGCCGACCTGATCGTCGCCGGGCTGACCGGTTCCGAGGCCGCGCCATGAGTGCGCCCGAGGTGCGCGGTGCGAACGAGATGCACGGTGCCATCGAGGTGCGCGGTGCCACGGTCCGCTACGGCGAAGTGCTCGCGCTCGACGACGTCTCGCTCACGGTCGAAGCCGGACGCGTCACCGGGCTCATCGGCATGAACGGATCAGGAAAGTCCACCCTGTTCAAGACGATCATCGGCCTCGTGCGACCGACCGCAGGACAGGTGCGACTGCAGGGAGCGGATCCGACATCCGCTCGCCGCCGCGGTCTGATCGGCTACGTGCCGCAGAGCGAGGACGTCGACTGGACCTTCCCGGTCTCGGTGCGGGATGTCGTGATGATGGGCCGCTACGGCCGCCAGGGGCCGCTGCGGCGAGCGCGAGCTGCAGACAGGCGGGCCGTCGACGATGCCCTCGAGCGGGTGGAGCTCACGGACCTCGCAGAGCGGCAGATCGGGCAGCTCTCCGGAGGGCAGCGCAAGCGCGCGTTCGTCGCCCGCGGCATCGCCCAGGGCGCAGACATCCTGCTGCTCGACGAGCCGTTCGCCGGCGTCGACAAGCGCAGCGAGGCGACGATCGTGCGTCTGCTGCGCGAGCTCGCCGCATCCGGCAGTACGGTCCTGGTCTCGACGCACGATCTGCATGCGCTCCCCTCTCTCGCGGACGAGGCGGTGCTGCTGCTGCGCCGGGTGCTGTTCCACGGATCGGTCGCCGAGGCGCTCGAGCCCGCAAACCTGTCACGGGCGTTCGGGCTGGAGAGCGATGCAAATCCGGAGGAGGCGTCATGATCTGGGATTGGATACTCGAGCCCCTGCAGTACGACTTCATGGTGCGCGCGCTCATCACCACTGTGATCGCGGCAGTCGTGTGCGCCGTCCTCTCGTGCTGGCTGGTGCTGGTCGGCTGGTCGCTGATGGGTGATGCCGTCTCGCACGCCGTGCTGCCAGGCGTGGTGCTCGCCTACGTCTTCGGTGCGCCCTTCGCGATCGGCGCTCTGGTGTTCGGATTCCTCGCCGTCGGTCTGATCGGTCTGATCAGAGGCACGAGCAGGGTGAAGGAGGATGCCGCGATCGGCATCGTCTTCACGACCCTCTTCGCGTTCGGTCTGGTGCTGATCTCCGTCACCCCGAGCCAGACCGACCTGAACCACATCATCTTCGGGAACATCCTCGGAGTCTCCACCGGCGACCTCGTGCAGATCGCGATCCTGGCCGCGATCGCATTCGCCGTGCTGATCATCAAGCGCCGCGACCTCACCCTCTACGCATTCGACCCGACGCACGCCTTCGCGATCGGCCTCTCCCCCAGGATGCTCGGGGCGTTGCTGCTCGGCGTGCTCGCCCTCACCGCGGTCGTCGCGCTGCAGGTGGTCGGCGTCGTGCTGGTCGTGGCGATGCTGATCATCCCCGGTGCGACGGCGTATCTGCTGACGGATCGCTTCGGGCGGATGCTGGTGATCGCGCCCGTCATGTCTGCGCTGTGCAGCGTGGTCGGCATCTACCTCAGTTACTGGATCGACGCGGCGTCCGGCGGACTCGTCGTCGTCGTGCAGGGCTGCGTGTTCGCGCTCGTGTACCTGTTCAGCCCGCGGCAGGGTGTGATCGGCAAGCACCTGCGGCGACGGGTACCTGCCGGTGCGACCGCATGACTCCGGACAAAAGCGACACATCAGACCCGCACCCGCCGCGGTGATGCCGAATCGCGGAGATTCTCCGGAGTCATGCCGAGGCGCAGTCGTTCACAACTCCTCAAGGATCGGTCAGATCGACCAGGATCCGGCCAGTTCCGCGTCGACGGCGACCGCGCTTGAGGAGTTGCGAGCGCCCAGCGAGGCGAACGCCTGCGCGAGATCGGAGATCAGGTCACCGGCGTTCTCCAACCCGATCGACAGCCGCAGCACGTCGGCGTCAGGGCGCGCGTCGGCAGGCACCGGACGATGTGTGAGCGCGGCCGGATGCTGGATGAGCGAATCCACGCCCCCGAGCGACACCGCATGGGTGAACAGCGACACCGACGACGCGACGGCACTCGCCGCGGCGTACCCGCCGCCCATCCGCATCGCGATCATGGCCCCGGTGCCACGCATCTGACGCTCGAGGATTCCTCGTGGATCACCGTCGAGTCCGGGGAAGAACACCTCGTCGACCTCTGGCTGGTCGATCAGCCACTGCACCACCTGCCGCGCGTTCTCCTGCTGCTGGCGCATGCGCACCGGCAACGTCGTGAGTCCGCGGTGCAGCAGATACGCGCCGAGCGGATGCAGCAGGCCACCGGTCACGGCGCGAACACGTCGTAGCGCCTCGGCAGTCTCCTCGCTGCATGCCACGACGCCGGCGATCACGTCGCCATGCCCACCGAGGTACTTCGTCGCGCTGTGCAGCGACATCGCAGCGCCGTGGTCGAGCGGATTCTGCAGCACCGGCGTCGCGAACGTGTTGTCGACCACGACCGGAACAGAGCCGGCCGCGGCGACGATCTCGGCGATGTCGACGAGCTCGAGCGTCGGGTTCGCCGGGGTCTCCACGACGACGAGCCCGGTGTCAGGGCGCATCGCCGACCGCACCCCCGATGGGTGGCAGTAGGTGGTCTCGACACCGAGCAGGCCTGAGCCGAGCAGGTGATCGGTGCCGCCGTACAGTGGCCGCACCCCCACGACGTGGCGCAGTCCGGTGGATGCCGTCTGCGCGAGGATCACCGCTGTCATCGCGGCCATGCCGGACGAGAACGCGACAGCGGCCTCTGCATGCTCCATCTCGGCGAGAGCATCCTCGAAGCGCGCGACGGTCGGATTCCACAGACGCGCGTAGACCATGCTGCCGTCGGCAGGCGGGCGGCCGCCGGTCGCCATCGCCTCGTACGACTCGCCGCCCCGCTCGATATCGGGGAGCGGATTGGTCGTTGACAGATCGATCGGCAGGGCGTGGACGCCGAGCTCGGTGAGATCGGCTCTGCCGCTGTGGACGGCGACGGTATCGGGATGCAGTGCGGCGCTCATGCTTCCACGTTGCCGGAATCCCAATCAGAATGGGAGGATTCGACAGTATCCGCAGTAGATGCAGCATGATCCGAATTCTTCAGCAACCAGAACCGGCGCAGAGGGGAAGACGTTGGCCAAAGCACAACTCGACGAAGTCGACCTTGAGATCCTTGCGGCGCTCAGCGCTCGCGCCGACCTCACGAACAAGGCTCTCGCTCAGCGACTAGGGCTCGCCGAGTCCACCTGCGCGCATCGGGTGCGCGGCCTGCGCGACCGCGGCATCATCCGCGACACCCGCGTCCGCCTGGATGCCGCCGCACTCGGCTACCCGCTCGAGGCCATCATCAAGGTGCGCCTGGCCAACCACACCGGGGAGAAGGTGAACGCACTGTTCGACGCGCTCGTCGCGACACCGTGCGTGCTGCAGGTGTTCCATGTCGCCGGCGTCGACGACTTCCTCGTGCATGTCGCCGTTCAGGATGCCGCCGCACTCCGCGACATCGTCCTCGAGCACATCACAGTGCACCCCGTCGTGCGCGGCACCGAGACTCAGCTGGTCTTCGAGCTGCGCGGCGGGCGCGGCGTACTCGCCGAGCCGACCAAGTAGCGCGAAGGGCTTCACCCCGGCCGAGATGGAGCGCTCTGCGCGATTCGAACGGAATCGGCTCAGCGCCTGAGCAGCTTCTTCCATCGGCGCTGCGTGATGATCGGCACTGACGCCGTCACCACGGCATCCACGTTCAGCGAGCTGTTGTCCGGCCCGACGATGGCGATCGGCGTGGTGAGAGTCAGCTCGTCCGGGTCGATCGGCATGCGCGCCAGCGCACGGTGCGCACGCATGTACGCGGGGATCAGGATCACGACCGCGCCGATCCAGGCGAGCGGGTTGCTCGCCGCGACACCGCCGAAGCCGAACACAGCTCCGAGCGCGACCGCCGCCCCCACTCTCATGACCAGCTCGACTATGCCGGTGACCGTGGGGATCAGCGCCTGGCCGAGTCCCTGCAGTGCACCGCGCAGCACGAACAGCACTCCCAGCAGCGTGTAGGTGGCACCGTTGATGACGAGCATGAGATGGGCGAGCTCGACGACCTCGTCCGACCCGTCGCCGACGAACAGTCGCACGAGGTGGGTTCCGAATGCGATCAGCACCGCGCCCAGCACGAGCGACGCGATGAGCGCCATCCATGTGGCCTGCTTGACCCCGGCGCGGATGCGATCGGGGCGGCGCCCGCCGAAGTTCTGCGCCACGTACATCGAGACAGCGAGTCCGAGCGATGCCAGCAGCGCGGTAGCGAGGCTGTCGACGCGGGATGCCGTGGTGTACGCCGCGACCGCGTCGGCGCCCAGCATGTTCAGCGCCACCTGCACCACCAGTGTGCCGATCGCGATGATCGACGCCTGGAATCCCATCGGCAGTCCGAGGCGCAGGTGCTCGGCGAGGTCGCCGCGGGTGATCCGCCAGTCGGCGCGGTGCACGTGCAGCGCCGGCATCCGCCGCCTGACGAACGCGAGGCACAGCAGCACCGAGATCGCCTGTGCGACGACCGTTGCGAGAGCAGCTCCTGCGACGCCCCAGCCCACGGGCCCGACCAGCACGATGACGAGCACGACGTTCAGGGCGCACGCGATCGTGAGGAAGACCAGGGGCGTCTTGGAGTCGCCGATGGCACGGATGATCGCGGAGAAGTAGTTGAAGAACATCGTCGCGCCCCCGCCGAGGAAGCTGATCTGTGTGAACAGCACCGCCTCCGTGAGCAGCTCGGGCGGCGTCTGCATCAGCAGCAGCACGGGTTCTGCGAGCAGAGGCCCCGCGATCGTGATGATCACGCTGGCGATCGCGGCGAGCACGGTTCCGGTGGCGACCGAGCGCCGCACCGCACCGTGATCGCGGGCGCCGAACGCCTGGGCCGTCGGGATCGCGAAACCGCTCGTCATTCCCCACGCGAACCCGAGCAGCAGGAACAGCAGGCTTCCGGTCGCGCCGACGGCGGCGAGCGAGTTCACTCCGAGCTCACGGCCGACGACGATCGTGTCGACGACCTGATAGAGCTGCTGCACGACGTTGCCGATGAGCAGCGGAACGGAGAACGACAGGATGACGCGCCAGGGGCGGCCCGTGGTGAGGGAGGTGGCCATGCGGAGAAGAACTTCCGGAACGCGGGGAGGACGGGGATCGGATGCCGAGAGCCGGCGAAGCGTCCAGTTTATCGAATCGATTCGGCAAGGGAAGACCCCGCACCGGATTCGTGATCGACGGTGCAGGATGGATGGATGAGCCGCACCGCCACCGCCGCCACCATCGCGATCCGAGAGATGCGCGCGCACCTCTTCACCCACGCCACCGATTACGACACTGCCGTCGAAGGATTCCGCTGGCCGCAGCTCGACGAATTCAACTTCGCTCTGGAATGGTTCGACGTCGTCGCGACCGCCGACCCGGATCGCCCCGCAGTGCAGATCGTCTCCGCGGACCTGAGCCTTGCGAGCTGGAGCTACGGCGAACTCTCCACCCGTTCCGACCAAGTGGCGAACTGGCTGCGGTCACTCGGCATCGGCCGCAGCGACCATCTGATCGTGATGCTGAACAACACGATCGAACTGTGGGAGGTCATGCTCGCCATCACGAAGATCGGCGCGGTGGCTGTTCCGACATCGACGCTGCTCTCGGCATCCGATCTCGCCTACCGCGTCGAGCACAGTCACGCCCGCGCGGTCGTCACGCTCGGCGCGCTGCACGAACGCCTCAGCGAGATCGACGAGAGCGTCCAGCGGATCGGCATCGGCGACCTCCCTCAGGGCTGGCACGATTTCGCCGATTCGGCGAGCGCGCAGGCAGAATTCGAACCCGACGGCCCGACTCCCGCCGGCGACACCAGCCTGCTGTATTTCACGTCCGGCACGACGAGCCGGCCGAAGCTCGTGCAGCACACGCACGTCTCGTATCCGGTCGGGCATCTGTCGACGATGTGGTGGCTGGGCGTGCAGCCAGGAGACGTGCATCTGAACATCTCCTCCCCCGGGTGGGCGAAGCACGCCTGGTCGAGCTTCTATTCACCGTTCCTCGCCGAGGCGACCGTGTTCGTCTACAACTACGATCGCTTCGATGCGAACACGCTCATGCAGGTCATGGACACGCATCACGTCTCGACGTTCTGCGCCCCGCCGACCGTGTGGCGCATGCTCATCCAGGCCGACCTCTCGCGTCTTGCGCACCCGCCGCGCGAGCTCGTCGGCGCAGGCGAGCCCCTCAATCCCGAGGTGATCAGCCGGGTGAGGGACGCCTGGGGCGGGACGATCCGCGACGGATTCGGCCAGACCGAGATGACGGCGTGCGTGGGCAACTCCCCCGGCCAGATCGTGAAGGACGGCTCGATGGGCAGGCCGCTCCCCGGCTACCCGGTCGTGCTGCTGGATCCTGCGACCGGCGAGGTGACCGACGGCGAAGGAGAGATCGCGCTGGACCTGGCGCAATCGCCGCTCGGCCTGATGGCCGGGTACTACGAGGATCCGGAGAAGACCGCCGAATCACGCCTGGGCGGCTTCCACCACACCGGCGACATCGCCTCGCGTGACCAGGGCGGCTATCTCACGTATGTCGGTCGAGCAGACGACGTGTTCAAGGCGTCGGACTACAAGATCTCGCCGTTCGAGCTCGAGTCGGTGCTACTGGAGCACGACTTGGTGGTCGAGGCTGCGGTGATTCCGAGCCCTGACCCCACTCGGCTTTCGGTGCCGAAGGCGTATGTCTGCCTGCGAGCGGATGCTCCGGCCGAGGCCGATGCGGCACGGGCGATCTACGGCTTCGCGCGCGAACGCCTGTCTGCACACCTGTGGGTGCGGATCATCGAGTTCGTGCCCGAGTTGCCCAAGACGATCTCCGGCAAGATCCGCCGGGTCGAGCTGCGGGCACGCGAGGCCGAGCGCGTCGCGGGCGGAGATGTCGCAGGCCAGCACCTGGACCGCGACTACCGCTGAACGAGGACGGTGCCCAGGTTCGCGCCGCTGAGCCCTTCGGCACGGCGCGGGCGAGCAGTCGCCACAGGAGCTGTCTCGGCGCGTTCGGGGCGAGACGGGCGAGACGGACGCCGACTCAGCATTGCTCGCACGAGGGCTCCGAGCACGAGCGCCACGACCAGCGCTCCGCCTGCGACGGCGGTCGGCATCCACTGGCCCGAGAAGCCGGCAGCGATGCTGAGCATCATGCCGACGATCCAGACAGCTGTCGCTCCGCCGCTCAGGCCCACCGCTCCGCGTGCCAGGGCGACCCCTGCCACGATCGCGCAGATCACTGCGATTCCTGCTCCAGTGAGTCCGACAGGCAGGAAGAACGCTGCCAGCTCACGTAACGCACTCATTGACGACATATCGTCCAAACCCCCCGGTTCAGCCTCCGTGTATCCAAAGATACGGAGCTTCCGCGGCGTCCGCATCCATCTCAAGGATGATGTTACTCAATCGGTCATCTGGCGTCACCCGGTCGTTCGGTTTCAGGGCTGCAGCCCCGCGATCGCCGGCGAGAATCCGAGGCGCTTGTTCGCGCAGCATCCGGGTCGGCAGACATCGAACCATGGGCCCAGCGTCGTCGCGTTCGCACGCTGTCCGACGGGGCGTCCCGAGATCCTTTCCCGCACCAGATCGACGAGCGCGCCGACGAACGCCGGATGCGTTCCCGGTGTCGGCGTTCGAAGGCTCCACAGGCCCAGGCGGCCCGCCGTCTCGGTCGCCTCGGTGTCGAGATCCCAGATGACCTCCATGTGATCGCTCACGAACCCGAGGGGGACGATCAGCACGGCGCTGCGCTGCTCGAGCGACTCGAGTGCGTCGTTGATGTCGGGCTCGAGCCAGGGCTGCGAAGGAGGGCCGGACCGCGACTGGTAGACCAGCTGCCACGACACCCCTGGTGCCGCTGCAGCCATGACCTCCTCCGCGACGGCGAGGTGCTGTGCCGCGTACCCTCCGCCGTCGACGTCGGTGAACAGGCCGGCCCCGGACAGCTCGGCGTCCTGAGTGGGGATGCTGTGCGTGGAGAACAGCACCTCGACGCTCGACGCGTCATGCCCGGCCTGTGCCGCTGCCGCGATCCCGTCCCGCACGCCTTCGATGAAGGGCTGGATGAAGCCGGGGTGGGAGAAGAACTGCCGCACCTTGTCGATCTGGATGATCCCCTGCGTGCCGCTCGCCTCGAGAGCGTCGGCCCAGTCCTCGCGGTACTGCCGGCACGACGAGTACGACGAGTACGCGCTGGTCGGGATCGCGATCATGCGACGGATGCCGTCGTTCGCCGCGCTCTCGAGCGCCTCGTCGAGGTAGGGCGCCCAGTTGCGGTTGCCCCAGTAGACCGGCAGGTCCAGCCCGGCTTCCGCGAGGGCCGACTTCAACGCCTGGCGAAGGAGGCGGTTCTGGTCGTTGATCGGGCTCACTCCGCCGAACCGACGGTAGTGGTGGGCGACCTCTTCCAGGCGCTCGTCCGGGATGCCTCGACCCCGCGTCACGTTGCGGAGGAAGGGCAGCACGTCGTCCTGTCCTTCCGGACCGCCGAAACCCGACAGCAGAATGGCGTCGTAGGCGACGGGCTCGATGACGTGCTCGGGCCCGGGCTGCGCCGCCGGTGAGGCGGAGGGCACCTTCGCGCCCTGCTCGAAGTGCACACCTGATGCCTTCGGAGGCTTGATCTCGCGACGGCCGGATGCTGCGGACTCACCCGCCCCGGCGGAAGCGTCGTACTGCTGCTCTGATTCAGTGCTCATATTCCTGCCTCCTGTTGACCTGTGCTGCTGCGACCGGGGGCTGGCGTCACGACCCTCTCCCACTCGGCGATCGGACCGCTGACGACCGTGAAGCTCGGATGAGGCTCGGGGATCTGCACCTCACGCCACCGCTCCCACACCGACGGACTGCGGCGCTCGAGCTTCGCCAGAAGGTGCGCCCACTCGTAGGCGAGCTGGCCGTCGTTCACGGGCAGCGTCCGTCCGTGCCCCGCCACCCGGATCTTGTCGCGGGCGAAGCGATACCCCCGCGCGTCCGCTTCATCGACGATGGCGCTGAGATAGTCGCCGATCGTCGCGCGGGGCTCGACCGTCGCCTGGAACCGTCTCAGCTGCGGGTGCCGGGAATAACCTCTGCCCGGTTCGGAGATCACCGCCTGGGCGAGCAGCCCCTCGCGCCAGCACGCCGTGAGCGCCTGACGATCGAAGTACTTCGGGTGCACCGACCAGAGCCTCATCGCTTCTCCGCCGTCGCACGCTCGGCTTCGCGCAGGATGCTCGCGGCCATTCCGTTGAAGATCACGCCGTGGAAGGGAAGGAGCATCGACCAGTACAGCCGGCCCGTCAGTCCCTTCGGGAAGTACACGGCCCGCTGGCGGTAGAGACTCCCGCCGTCGGCCGGCTCGACGCCGAGTTCGAGCCACCCGCGCCCCGGCATCCGCATCTCCGCTCGCAGGCGAAGCGTGTGCCCGTGATCGACCGCCTCCACACGCCAGACATCGACCACGTCACCGGTGTGCAATCTCGTCGGATGCCGGCGGCCCCGCCGCATCCCGACACCGCCGACGAGGCGATCGATCCAGCCCCGCGCAGCCCACGCCAGGGGGAAGGAGTACCAGCCCCTCTCGCCGCCGATCGACTCGATCACGTCCCAGACCGCGGCAGTCGAGGCAACCGTGCGGCGTTCGCGCAGGTCGGTGAAGACCGTGTGCCCTGCCCAATCGGGGTCGCTCGGCAGCGGATCGCTCGGCGCACCCGGCACCGTGGCGCTCTGCCAGCTCGTCTCGACTTCGCCCTCTTCTTCGCGCTTGAGCGCGAGCCGCACGGCGACCCGATACGGGAGAAGCCCACCATCAGGAGGTTCGATGTAGTCGTCGATATCGTGCTCGCTCATGACGCAGTCGTTCTGCAACGACGCGATGATCGGCACTGCGATCGATCGCGGAACGGGACTCACCAGGCTCACCCACTGCGAGGCGAGCCACGGCGTGAGCACGGGAAGCGCGGCGATCCCGCGCTGTGGAAGCCCGGCCTCGACCGCGTACCCGTTCATCATCTGGCCGTACCGGAGGATGTCTGGTCCACCGATGTCGAACGTGCGATTGAGTCCGTCCGGCAGCGACACGGCGCGCACCAGGTAGCGCAGCACGTCGCGGATGGCGATGGGCTGCACATGATTGCGCACCCAGCGGGGCGCCGGCATGTACGGCAGCACCTCGGTGAGGTGGCGGATCATCTCGAAGGACGCCGACCCGGAGCCGATCACGATGCCGGCCTGGAACACGATCGCGGGCACTTCGCCGTCGAGGAAGGTCTGACCGACCGCCGCCCTGGATGAGAGGTGCTTCGATAGGTCCGCGCCGGCGGGGTGCAGTCCGCCGAGATACACGATTCTGCTCACCTGCGCGGCGGCGGCGACTTCCGCGAATTGCTCGGCATCGCGCTTCTCGGCATCCACGAAATCCCGACCGGCGCTCATCGAGTGCACCAGATAGAACGCGACGTCCACTCCGTTCATCGCGCGGCGGGTGGCGATGGCATCCGAGAAGTCGCCCTTGAACACCGTGACCTGCTGCCGCCACGGCACGTCGCGCAGCTTCCACGGCGAGCGCACGTACACGCTCACCTCATGACCGGCCGCCAGGAGCTGGGGAACGAGGCGACCGCCGATGTAGCCGGTCGCGCCGGTGACGAGCACTCGAGTCATGCGAACAGTCCTCTCGACGTGCAGAGAATGAGCAGCAGGGTGATCGCGAACCCCACGGCGTAGTTGATGAAGAGGAAGCGGCGCCAGGCGCGGTTGACGTCGCCGGAGTGCACGTCGTCCACGCGCAGATACGGCGCCGCGCTGATCAGATACGGCAGTACGGCGAGCGCAGCGAGGTTCGCAGGCCATGGCGCGAGGAGCATGAGGAAACCGGCGAGGGCCCACAGCAGAACCGCGAACCGCACGGTCCTCGACGCGCCGAGCACGGTTGCGATCGATCCGATGCCGGCCTCACGATCCGGCACGATGTCCTGCACGGCGCCGAACGCGTGGCTCGCCATCCCCCAGCAGAAGAACGAGGCCATCGTCACGACGAGCGGCATGGTGACGTCTGTGCCGGCGAGTGCCATCGCGTAGAGGGCGGGCGTGACGAAGTGCGTGCTGGAGGTGACCGAGTCGAGGAAGGGGATCTCCTTGAACCGCAGGCCGCGAACGGAATACGCGACAACGGCGAACAGGCTCACCGCGAGCACCGCCCACGACATCGGCCGGTGCGCGCCGAGGATCAGGAGTGTGATCACGAAGGGTGCGGCGAGGAGCCCGGAGGCGAGGAGGGTGATGCGATGCAGTCGCGGCGGCAGCTTGGCCCCCTCTGCTCCGCCCTTCCGCGGATTGGCGAGGTCGGACTCGTAGTCGAATACGTCGTTGATGCCGTACATGGCCAGGTTGTACGGCACGAGGAAGAACAGGGTGCCAACCACCAGCGCGACATCGATGCGCCCGGTCGTGAGCAGATACACAGCAGCGAACGGATACGCCGTGTTGATCCAGCTCAGCGGGCGGGAGGCGATGAGCAGCGTGCGACTCGTCGCGAGGACCTCAGGCATCGCGGCCCTCCTCTCGGGGCCCTGTGACGCCGAGCATCTGCCATAACCCGCTGAGCAGCAGGGCGCCGGCGATCGGGTACATCAGGTCCTCGATCGGTATGAGGCCGAGGCGTATGCCCGAGATGTGTTCGACGCCGTAATCGAAGAATCCGGCTGCCATCATCACGTTGTCGAAGATGACGGTGAGGACGACGAGGGATGCTGTGGCCACCGCCCAGGAGGACAGATACGGTCCGAGCGCACGGTGACGACGCGCATGCAGAGCACCGAGGCCGAACACGATGAGGGCGATCGCGATGAACGGGAGCGACATCAGCAAGTACGTCATCGGGTGCTCCGCTTCGCTCGCCAGCGCCGCCAGCCGCTGAGCAGCACCAGCGTGAGGTAGCCGAGGAAGACGAGGAAGAGCAGTTCCTCGAGCGGGAACTGCGGTGCGAGCAGGATTCCGGTGGCCCAGCGCGAGTCGACGTGACGGAACACGCCGAGGCTGATCCCGACCGCATCCCAGGCGATGAAGAACACCACGCCGATGAGCAGTACCCCGGCGGCGATCGCCGGTGTCCGCCTGAAGACCAGCGTGAAACGCAGATCGAGCAGGACGAGACACGCGAGGCTGATCAGCAGCGCAGCCGCGTACACCAGGTTCACGGTTCCTCCAGCGGCCCGGGCGAGTGATCGCCCCTGACGTGCTTGAGCACGAGTTCCGCGCTGATGAGACACATGGGCAGGCCGACACCCGGAACCGAGGTCGCACCGGTGTAGAAGAGTCCGTCGATCCGCCGTGACCGCGTGACGCCGCGGAAGAACGCGCTCTGGGCGAGTGTGTGCGCCGGACCCAGCGCGCTGCCGCGGAAGGAGTTGAAGTCCGTGGCGAAATCGGCGGGCCCGAACGTGCGCTGCACGACGATGCGCGAGCTCAGCTCGGGGATGCCCGCCCAGGCGCCGATCTGCGCGATGGCCCGATCCGCCGCCAGGTTGACGAGTTCGTCACCGGCCCCATCGATGCCGCCGGCCCCGATCTTCGTGTCGGCGGGCAGCGGCACGAGTACGAACAGGTTCTCGCAGCCGGCGGGAGCCACGCCGTCGTCCGTCGCGCTCGGTGTGCACACGTACAGCGACGGCGCCTCGGGGATGCGGGTCGGCGACCCGAAGATCGCGTCGAAGTTGTCGTGCCAGTCGTTCGAGAAGAACAGCGTGTGGTGCCGGAGCTGCGGCAGCTCTCCGCGTACACCGAGCATGATGAGCACGGCGCTGGGCCCTGAGACCTGTGCGCCCCAGCGCTTCTCCGGGTACGACCGGTCGGCGGGCTCGAGAAGCACCGTCTCGGTGTGGTGCTCATCGACAGCCGAGACGACGATGTCGGCATAGAGCCGGTGCGCCTCGCCGTTGCGGGTGTACTCGACCGAACGCACCGCACCGCCTGCGCTGGAGATCGCCTTCACATCGCTGTCGGCGAGGAGTTCGACGCCGTTCTCACGCGCGATGTCGACGAGTGAGGCGACGAACGCGCGGAAGCCGCCTACGGGATACTTCACTCCGTCGACGAGGTCCATGTGGCTCATGAGGTGGTACAGCGCCGGAGCGGCGAACGGTGATGTGCCGAGGAAGACGGCCGGATACGCGAGGATCTGCCGCAGACGCAGATCCTGGAACCGCCGCGTGGCGAACGACCACAGCGACCTGGTCAGCAGCGGAAGCACCGCAGGCGCGGAAGCCAGTACGGCTCTCGAGGCGAAGTCGCGCCAGGACGAGAACGGGTTGTAGAGGAAGGAGCGCACCGCCGCGCGGTACGTCTTCGTCGCGGATGCGAGGTAGGTGCGAATCCGCACGCCTGCTCCGCGCTCCCGACTCTCGAAGAGCTCGGCGACGGCGCGATCCCCCGCCGGTACATCGATGGCCTCCTCCGGCTCTGCACCAGAAGGCTCGCCGTAGATGCGGTAGCCGGGCTGCAGCGGCACGAGCTCCAGCCGCTCCGCGGTGTTGGTCCCCATCATCCGGTAGAAGTGCTCGAACACCTCCGGCATGAGATACCACGACGGCCCGGTGTCGAACGTGAAGCCGTCTTTCTCCCATGCTCCGGCTCGCCCGCCGAAATCGCGGTTCTTCTCGAGCAGGGTCACGTCGTGCCCGTCTCGGGCGAGCAGGCATGCCGTGGCCAGGCCACTCACGCCGCCACCCACGACCACGACCCTCTTGCCGCTCACGGCCGCGCCTTCATCGCCAGCGCGCGCACCAGGATCCGTGCCTTGACAGGGTCGGGCACGCGAAGCCTGGAGGTCATCAGCGCAGACGCCGGTGCCGCATCGAGGCGGTCGGTGAGCTCGCCGAACATCGCCCTCGCGGCCCAGACCGCCGGTCGGCATGAAGGATCGAGGAGCGGGATGGCGGCATCCGCCACGCGGAGATCATCGCGGATGGATGCGACGGCTTCGGCCTTGGAGTCATCGGTGAGGGTCGGCGCGGGGCTCACCGGCGCCGCGGCCGGGAGGTAGGTGCGCCCGAGTTCATCGTGGTCGCCGGAGAAGTCGCGCAGGAAGTTGACCTTCTGGAATGCCGCCCCGAGGCGCCGAGCGCCCTCCTGAAGTCGTTCGCGCTCGCCGCTGCCGCGGTTGCTGCCATCCTCGAACACGGCCAGGCACATGAGGCCGACGACCTCGGCGGATCCGTGGATGTACTCGTCGAGCTGCGCTTCGTCGAACACGGCCGCATCGAGGTCTCTGCGCATCGAAGCGAAGAACGGTGCGCACAGCTCCATCCCGATCCCGTGCGCACGCGCCGTCGTGGCGAACGCGTGCACCACCAGGTTCGTGCTGAACCCCAGCCTCAGACCGCGCTCGGTCTCCGCCTCGAGGTCGTCCAGCATCGCCGCTCGGGTCTCGCGGTCGACCCCAGCGGCCTCGGCGGGCCCGTCGACCAGTTCGTCGGCGACGCGCACGAGCGCGTAGATGCGCGCGATGTGATCTCGCATCGATCCCGGGAGGAGACGACTCGCCCAGCCGAACGACGTCGAGTAGCGACGGATGACGACGCGCGCGCTGGCGTTCGCGGTCGCGGTGTAGAGGGAGAGATCGGTCGAGTTCATGAGGTGCGTGTACGGCAGGTCGAGACCAGGTCGACCAGCTGCTCGGCCATGGGTGCCGGCAGCTGCGACTCACGGATCAGTCGATGCACCTCGTCGCAGCGATCGGAGATGAGCGACTCGACGAACAGGAGCGCACCGGATTCCTCGATGACCCGACGAAGACTCTCGCCCTCCGACGCGCTCATCTCGTCGTCGCCGAAGTACGGTGCGACTGTTGCCCAGGCCGCGTCCGAACGCGCATAAGAGACAAGAAGAGTCTCCTTCCCCTCTCGCAGATCACTCGAGGTGGACTTGCCTGTCTCACGTTCGTCCCCGAAAACGCCGAGGACGTCGTCGCGAAGCTGGTAGATCACACCGATGCGGCGTGCGATCACCGCGAGCTCGGCCACGAGAACCGGCGGCGCACCGGCGAGAACCGCAGCGAGAGTGAGCGGCGCCTGGAACGAGTATGCGGCGGTCTTCTGATCGACCATGGCCAGCACGTCATCCGAAGTCGCGGATTCCAGATGCATGCTGAGCCACACGTCATGATGCTCACCCGCTGCGCTCTCGAAGACGGTCTCATCGAAGATCTCGAGCGCGGCCTGCCGTCGTCGCTCGTCCACGTCGAGCCTGGCGAGCACGGAATGCGCGAGCGTGAGCATGAGGTCGCCGGCCAGCAGAGAGGACGATTCTCCCCACGCGTGCGCCGCTCGCCTGGGTGCGCCGCGCAGCAGCGCCTCGGACGCGAATCGTCCCGTGATATTCATCTCGCCGCGGCGCACCAGGTCGCGGTCGATGACGTCGTCGTGGATCACGAGCGCGACGTGCAGCAATTCGATCGCGCAGGCAGCGTCGACAGCCGCGCGCTCATCGGTGCCGCCGAGCGCCGTGTGCGCATTCAGCAGCAGCCGCGGACGCACCTTCTTGCCGCCGAGCGCCATGCGTTCGAGGGCATCCCACAGCTGCGCGTACGGCGCGGAGAACGCCTGAGAGCGCCCCCTCCTGTGAGCGAGGATCTCCGTGAGCCTCGCGTCGAACACGGCGGTGACATCGACGCCGACGTCGGGATCACCCATGCTCGTCCACCCCGTCGACGTGGCGTTCGGCGTCGCCGGGAAGATGCGGCAGAACCTGCGGAAGGTGCTCGACGAGCCATGGGCTGAAGGCCCAGGGGGCGATGCCGGTCGCGAGCGCGAGCGCGGATGCCGTCGTCCACTGCGTCTCGGCGACCTCGTCCGGATTCGGCGACAGGGGGGACGCTGCCCTGGCGATGAAGACCGGGCAGTGCTCGTTCTCCTGGATGCCGGAGGCATCCCGTGCCACGTATCCGAACTTGGGAGCCACGCACTCGATCATGTCGACGGCGAGACCGAGCTCGAACGCGGCGCGGCGCCGGACGGCATCTTCCAGGCTCTCGTCGGGCGCGGGATGGCCGCAGAACGAGTTCGTCCACACTCCCGGCCACGTCTGCTTCGTGAGCGCTCGCCTGGTGACGAGGACACGACCATCGGCGTCGACCACATGGCACGAGAACGCCAGGTGCCGAGGCGTCGCGGATCCGTGTGCCGTGGCCTTGCTCTGCGCACCGATCGGGGTGCCCGCATCGTCGACCAGAACGACCATCTCCACCGCGCTCACCTCATTTCGTTAGCTAAGCGAGAGTTCAACTTATCATAGGAAATGTAAGCTGAGACAGTGCCAGATCCCAAGCGCGACGTCCCACAGGACGCCGGCATGCGCTACTTCTCCCGTGATTCAGACCTGGTCGACCGTTCGGATCTGACAGAGGCCGACATCGACCAGTGCGTCAGAGTCATGGAGGCGCTGCGCGGATGGCAGGAGGCAGCCCGCACTCTCTCCGAGGCCTCGAAGCGGTATATGAAACTCAACGAGAGCGACATGCGCGCGATCCGGATGATCATCAGGGCTCAGCAGCAGGATCGCGCCGTCACGCCGAAGGACATCGCCCGCGAGGTCGGAATCTCCAGCGCATCGACGACGAAGCTCGTCGATCGGCTCGTCGCCGGAGGACACCTCGTTCGCACGCAGCATCCGAGCGATCGCCGGACCGTGTGCATCGAGGTCACCGAGACCACGCGGATCTCCGCCCACGAGACCATCGGGCGCCAGCACGCACGTCGGTTCGCAGCCGCCGCAGCGATGCCGCCGGCTGATCGCGAGGCCGTGATCCGATTCCTGACGGCACTCAGCGAGGCCGACGAGCCTCAGGGCGAGCTCGCGTGAACCTCGGTGAAGTTCTCGGTGCCATGATGGAACAGTGGCTGCTCCCCTTGCTGAACTGACCAGGATGCCGAACCCGCAGCTCGTGTACGCGGCTGACGGCACGCGACTGGCGACGTACACCTGGGGCGACATCGATGCCCCGGTCGTCGTGGTCGTGCACGGTTTCGCCTCCAATGCACGCGACAACTGGGTGCTCACCGGATGGGTGCGCGACCTCACCGGCGCCGGGTATCGGGTGCTGGCGCTCGATCAGCGCGGCCACGGGTCCAGTGACAAACCGCACGACGCCGCAGCGTACGCGATCCGCACGCTGGCGACCGATGTCGAGACGGTCATGGACGTCTACCTCGTCGAGGAGGCGTTCTACGTCGGGTACTCGCTCGGGGCCAGGGTCGGCTGGGAGGTCGTGCGCGACCTTCCGCAGCGGATCACCAGGGCCGTGCTCGGCGGAGTCCCGGACGGCATCCCCCTCGAACGGCTCGACGTCGATCAGGTGCGCGCATATGTCGACAAGGGTGAGCCGGTGCAGGATCAGACGACGAAGAACTACATCGCGCTGACGGAGCGAGTCTCAGGCAACGACCTGCACTCACTCCTGGCGCTGGCCGAGGGCATGCGCCTCACCCGGACGGTCGACCCTGACCCGTCGAACGCGCCCACCAGTCCGATCCTCTTCGCGACCGGATCGAAGGACGCCATCATCGCCGGCTCCCGCGCTCTGGCGGACGCCGCGCCGCAGGGCCGGTTCTTCGAGATCCCCGATCGGAACCACTTCAATGCGCCCGGGTCCCGCGCGTTCAAGGATGCCGCGCTGGAGTTCCTCGAAGCGGCCGATTGATCCTGTTCGGCCTCTGCATCGGCATTCGGTCTACGCTCGGATCATGACCACCGTGATCCCCGCCATCGTCGCGTCCTCCGCCACTGACTCACTCGCCCTCGGCACGATCGAACGCCGCGACGTCGGCGCAGCAGATGTGCGCATCGACATCCGATGGGCGGGCATCTGCCACTCGGACATCCATACAGTGCAGGGTGATTGGGGTCCGCAGCACTACCCGCTGACGGTCGGTCACGAGATCGCGGGCACCGTGGCCGAGGTCGGCTCCGAGGTGACGAAGTTCAAGGTCGGCGACCGCGTCGGCGTCGGATGCCTGGTCAACTCCTGCGGCGAGTGCGCGAACTGCGCGGCGGGAAGCGAGCAGTACTGCCTGAAGGGCGCGATCGGCACCTACGGCGCCCGTGACCTCGACGGCACGATCACTCAGGGCGGATACTCCACCGAAGTCATCGTCACCGAGAGCTTCGTGCTGCGGGTGCCTGAGGCGATCCCGTACGAGAAGGCCGCTCCTCTGCTGTGCGCCGGCATCACGACGTACTCGCCGCTGCGGCACTGGAACGCCGGCCCCGGCAAGAGGGTCGCCGTCGTCGGGCTCGGCGGGCTCGGCCACATGGCCGTCAAGATCGCGCATGCCATGGGCGCAGAGGTCACGGTGCTCTCACGTTCGTTGAGCAAGAAGGATGACGCGCTCGGGCTCGGCGCCGATCACTACTTCGCCACCGAAGACCCGGAGACGTTCCGGTCGCTGCGCTCCAGCTTCGACCTGATCATCAACTCGGTCTCCGCTGCCGTCGACATCGATGCGTATCTGAAGCTGCTGGCGCTGGACGGCACCCTCGTCAACGTGGGCGCGCCGTCTGAGCCGATGCCGGTCAACGCCGGCACTCTGATCGGCGCGCGCCGCTCGTTCGCCGGGTCCAACATCGGCGGCATCGCGGAGACCCAGGAGATGCTCGACTTCTGCGCCGAGCACGGCATCGCCCCTGAGGTCGAGATCACTTCGGCCGATCAGATCAACGAGGCCTGGGCCCGAGTGCTGGCATCCGATGTGCGCTACCGATTCGTGATCGACGTCGAGACGCTGAAGGCCTGACGCCGTTCGCATGGCAACTGCCACACCCGCCGCGGGGTTCTTCGACGGTGCCCGGCGGTACGCGACACTGCGTGAGTCGTTTGTTCGGCAATCAGCTCTTACAGTCGGCGCCGCCGTGGTACTCACCATGCTCTGCGTCTTGGAGAGCATGCTCGGCGGGCTTCGCGCAACGCAACCGGGCACGCCTGTCATCCTCGACCTCGTCAGCGCCTTCCCCGCGTGGGCTGAATGGGTCCTCGGCGATGGTGTGTGGTGGTTTGCGCTCGTCTGCGCCGCCCAGTTCGTGACCTTTCAGATCCTCTCCACGCCACGGCTGCACCACGCGAGTCGTGACACTCACGGACTTCGCAATCGGTTCTCCGTCCTGATGCAGGCCGCAGCTGCGCTCACCACGGGCGGCTGGCTCCTTGCCGTGATCATCACGTTGGTCGTATCTTTCGGCCTGCCGGAGACACGTTCTCCCTCCGCTGGACTCTTGGTCTTCACCGGTGCCGCAGCAGGGCTGGCCCTTTATCTCGGAACCGAGTTGCGCCAGTACTACGGCACGGACGTCCTCTCGGATCTCCGGCACGCAAGAGAGCAGGCGGCGCAGGAAGCGGATGCACGTGAAGCAGATTTCTCGAGCGTGGCACGCGACAAACTCCGCCTGCGCTGGCTGATCGCCATCGTCGCCAGCTTGATCGCTGTCTTCCTGACAGGGCTCCTCGTGGCCGGCATCTCGGACGGGGAGCTGGCTGCTCCGTTCTGGGCGCGCGTCCTCCTGGTCGCGAGTGCACTCGTCGTGCTCATCTTCATGCAGACGTGGGCAGCGAGAAACGCGAGCGCCGTCGCGTTACGAGGACTGCAGATGTTCTTGTGCTTCACGCTTCTCGCGCCTGCGTCACTACTCGTCGGCACCACAGCGATGGTGATCTTGACACCACTCATTCTTCGGACGGGTGATATCGCGTGGTTCTACGGTGCTCTTGCCGCGTTCACCGTTGTCGCTGCGGGCCTGGTCGTCGCCACTCACTTCATCTGCCGCGCTCATAGGCTCCAGAACGCCGGGTTCGGCTGGACGCTTCCAGGTGTGACCCTGATCACTGAGTCGAGGCAGGCGACGGCCCGGCTCGCGGTCCTGGAAGCCGCACTCAAATCCGAAGTTGACCGCCTTTCAGGACTCGAAATGAGGACGGCGGCTGCCGTCACACCGTCCGTGACGGGTTCGATGCGCTTGCCGATTCTCGGCGGCGTCGTTGCTGCATCCGTCGCGATCGGAGCGCTGAGCGCCATCGCGTTCGGGAGACGAGGATGACGAGCTCGACGCGCCTTGATCCGCGACGACGGCTGACTCTGTAACGACCTGACCGCCGAGCACACTCATTGACACTCGCCGTCAAACCGGTTTACACTCCAATCAAACCGGTTCACGTGCAGCTCGATGCGTGTGCCCAGGCCCAGCAGCTACGAGGAGGTGGCATGACTCGCACGACGATCGCCGATGTGGCCCGCGAGGCCGGCGTCACGAAGGCCACGGTCTCGCACGCCCTCAGCGGTAACCGCCCGATCTCGAGCGAAACCCGCGACAGGGTGCTCGCGGCGGTGGAGCGCCTCAACTGGGTGCCGAGCCAGAGCGCGAGAGCGCTCGCGACCAGTCGAGCCAACGCGCTCGCGGTGGTTCTCGCCCGCGACCCGGAAGTCATCGCCAACGACTCGTTCTTCCCTGCTTTCATCGCCGGTGTCGAATCGGTGCTCGCCCCGACCGAGACGGCACTGATCCTCCAGGTCGTCCCCGACCGCGCGGCAGAGGAGCGGGCCTATCGTGCACTCAGCCGCGGTCGGGCAGACGGGACGCTCCTGCTCGACCTGCGCACGGAAGACTGGCGTGTCCCGTTCCTCGCCGAGCTGAGCCTGCCGACCGTGCTGGTCGGCGCGTACGATCAGCCCACCGGGTTCTCGTGCGTCCGCACCGATGATGCCGCCCCGGTCCGTGAGATCGTCGCCAAGCTCCGTGCCGACGGGCACGAGCGCATCGCCCATGTCTCCGGGCCGCTCGATTACGTGCACTCGAAGGCGCGCGCTGAGGCATATGTCGAAGCCGTCGGCAGCGTAGAGCTGCTTCGCGAAGGCGACTTCAGTGCCGCGAGCGGCCGCACACTCACCGCGGAGCTGCTGGCGCTTTCGAGCCGCCCGTCCGCCATCCTCTACTCCAACGACACGATGGCGATCGCCGGACTGTCTTACGCGCGCTCACAGGGTCTCTCGATCCCCCGCGATCTCGCGATCTCCGGGTTCGACGACGATCACCTGTCGGCTCATCTCTCCCCGACGCTGACCAGCGTCTCCTCCGATCCCGCTGCGCGAGGCCGCGCGGCAGCCCGCCTCCTCCAGGCGGACATCCTCGGCGCGGAACCCCGCACCGAGATCGTCGACTGCAACGTCGTGCACTTCCGCGAGAGCACCGGGTCGACAGCATCCGCAACACCCACAGTGTCAAGGAGGACACCATGAAGAAGATCCGTGCAACAGCACTCATCGCAGCCGTCGCACTCGTCGCCACCGGATGCTCGTCCGGCGGCGGCGGCGGGGGCGAGGGCGCAGCCGAGGGCACCGGCCCGATCGATGTCTGGCTCTCGAACAATGAGCAGGAGGTCGCCTGGGGCACCGCTGTCGTAGACGCCTGGAACGCCGAGCATCCCGACGAGAAGGTGACGGCGCAGGAGATTCCCGCAGGGTCATCCTCCGAAGAGGCCATCACCGCGGCGATCACGGCCGGCACCGCCCCCTGCCTCGTCTACAACGTCGCTCCGGCCGCTGTCTCCGGCTGGGTCAAGCAGGGCGGGCTCGTCGATCTCAGCTCCATCGAAGGCGGCAGCGACTACATCGGCGACCGGGGCGGAGACGTGGATGCCTACGCGAGCGACGGCAGCTTCTATCAGCTGCCGTGGAAGTCGAATCCTGTCATGGTCATGTACAACAAGGCGCTGTTCGAAGCCGCGGGAATCGACCCCGAGGACCCGCAGATGAACACCTACGACGCGTTCCTCGAGAGGTCTCGTGCGATCGTCGCCTCAGGTGTGCAGAGTGCCATCTGGCCGGCGCCGACGAGCGAGTTCTACCAGCCGTGGTTCGACTTCTACCCGATGTACCTCGCCGAGACCGACGGCACGATGCTCGTCGAAGACGGGGCGTCCACGTTCGATTCGGATGCTGGACAGGCCGTCGCCGAGTTCTGGGCGACGTTCTACGAGGAGAAGCTCTCGCCGAACGAAGCATCAACCGACGACGCGATGTCTGCCGGAACCACCGCGATGCAGCTCGCCGGCCCCTGGGCGATCCCGTCATACGCCGAGACCGTCGACGTCGGCTTCATGCCGGTGCCGACGAGTGACGGCCGCGAGAACCCGGTCACGTTCGCCGATTCCAAGAGCGTCTCGATGTTCACCGCATGCGAGAACCAGGCCACGGCGTGGGAGTTCCTCAAGTTCTCCACGAGCGTCGACAGCGACGGCCAGCTCCTCGAACTCACCGGGCAGATGCCGATGCGCACCGATCTCATCGGCACGTACGCCGACTACTTCGAAGCCAACCCGAACTACGTGGCATTCGCCGAGCAGGCCGAGTCGACGGCCGATGTGCCCAGCATCCCGAACTCTGTGGAGGCGTGGCAGGCGTTCCGCGACGAGTACTCGGCAGCCGTGATCTTCGGAAAGAACTCGATCGACGAGTTCCTGAAGAACGCGTCGGCGAAGATCGACGACCTCGTCGCCGAGTGAGCTCATGACCGACAAGCGGCGGTTGCGCACCCGATGGTGGGGTGCGCAACCGATCGGCGGCCTGTTCGCGCTGCCGTACTTCGTGTTCGTGATCGCGATCTTCGCGTATCCGCTCGCGTTCGCGGTGTACATCGCGTTCCATGACTACTTCTTCACCGCCCCGGGTGTCGAGGTCGAGCGCCCGTTCGTGGGCTTCGACAACTTCGTCACCGTGCTCACCGATCCTCGGGTGCTCGGGTCATTCCGCAACACTCTGATCTTCCTGGTCATCAATGTGCCGCTGACGGCAGTGCTCTCGCTCGTGCTCGCGGCGGCCCTGAACACGGGCATCCGCTGGGTGGCCGCCTACCGGGTCGCGTTCTACGTGCCCTATCTGACTGCGAGCGTCTCGCTCGTCGGAGTCTGGATGCTGTTGTTCTCGGGCAACGGTCTGATCAACACGATCCTCGGCCCGCTCGCTCCCGACCCCTCCTGGCTCGTGAACAGCGGGCTGGCGATGCCGATGATCGCGCTCTACGTGACGTGGAAGCAGCTGGGCTTCTACATCCTGCTCTACCTCGCCGCGCTCCAGAACGTGCCCAAGGAGCTGTATGAATCGGCGGAGACAGACGGGGCCGGCGCCTTCAAGCGCTTCCTGCACGTGACGGTTCCCGGTGTGCGCAATGCCACCACGCTCGTGCTCATCCTCTCGATCATCACCGGCGCCAACCTGTTCACCGAGCCCTACCTGCTGACCAACGGCGGCGGCCCGGACGGCGCCTCGTCCACACCCGTCCTGCTCATCTACCAGCTGGGCATCCAGCAGCAGAATCCCGACACTGCGGCCGCGATCGGCATGATCCTCGTGATCCTGGTCGGGATGCTGTCGCTGGCTGCCAACCGCGCGACGAGGGAGAGATGATGAAACGCAGAAGCAAGATCCCCCGCATCCTGAGCATCGTCCTGCTCACGGTCGCAGCGATCGGGTTCGCCTTCCCGTTCTACTTCATGATCGTCGGCGCATTCCAGGAGAGCCCGACGAACGCCCCTGACGAGCTCTTCCCGACCAGCGGGTGGACGATCGACAACTTCATCGCGATCGACTCGCGGATCGACCTGGCGGGATCGTTGCTGAACTCGCTGATCTTCACGGCCGGCGTGCTGCTCGGCACCGTGGTGTTCGGGCTGCTGGCCGGCTACGCGATCGCGCGCCTCGACTTCCGTGGCCGCGGTGTGATCTGGGTGCTGATGCTGCTCGTGCAGATGGTGCCGTTCCAGCTGCTGATGATCCCGCTCTATGTGCAGATCACCCGCAGTTACGGTCTCGGGGACTCGTATCTCGGAATGATCCTGCCGTTCCTCATCAACACCACGGCGGTGTTCATCTTCGTGCAGTTCTTCAAGGCGCTGCCGGTGGAGATCTTCGAAGCGGCGCGGATCGACGGGGCGGGAGAGATCCGCCTGCTGACGTCGGTCGCGATACCGCTCATCCGTCCCGTGCTGGTGACCGTGGTCCTCGTCACCTTCATCGGCCCGTGGAACGAATTCCTCTGGCCCTTCCTCATCACGAAGGATGCCTCGCTGCAACCGCTCGCGGTGTCGCTGGCGAACTACATCTCCAACGTCGCGCAGTCCACTGCCAACCCGAACGGCGCGATCCTCGCGGGTGCCACGGCGCTCGCGTTCCCCGTCGTGATCCTGTTCATCGTCTTCCAGCGGTTCTTCAGAGCCACCGACCTCGGCGCAGCTGTCAAAGGCTAGCCAGAAAGGGCATCCATGTTCACCGGAGCCACCTTCCCCCTCGGCCCGTTCACTCCGTTCGAGGGCAACCCGATCCTTCGCCCGCGCGGCGACAGCTGGGAATCAGCCAACCTCTACAACCCGGCGGCGCTCGTCGACGGCGACGAGGTCGTACTGCTCTATCGCGCGCATGCCGACGACATCGTGTCGCACATCGGCATGGCCCGATCGCACGACGGCGTGAGCTTCACGCGCGAGGATGCACCGATCCTCTCCCCTTCCGAGGACTATGAGCGGTTCGGATGCGAGGACCCGCGGATCGCGCTGATCGACGGGACCTACTACCTCACCTACACCGGCTGGGACCGCCACAGCGCCCAGCTGTGCCTCGCGACCTCGGCGGACCTGCGCACTTGGACGAAGCACGGACCCCTGTTCGAGGAGTTCGACACTTTCAAGACCATGGACCCGCGCGGGTTCAACTGGTCCAAGGCCGGCGTGATCGTGCCGGTGAAGATGCAGGGCAAGTGGTGGATGTACTTCGGCGAGGGCGCGATCTACTGGGCGGCCAGCGACGATCTGATCCACTGGACACCCGGCACTGCCGACACCGACCCGATGTACTCCCCGACGCCGGGTACGTGGGACGAGGCCCTGGTCGAGATCGGCACGTCGCCTGTACTGTCCGACAACGGACTGCTCGTCTTCCTCACCAACGGCGCGACGCGAACGGTGAACGATGACGGCTCCGTCGATGTCGACTACCGGTGCGGCCAGATCGCGATCGACCCCGACGAGCCGACGAAGGTGATCGCCCGGCTTCAGCAGCCCTGGCTTCGCCCGCAGACGTTCGAAGACACCAACGGCCTGGTCTCGAACGTGACGTTCGTGGAGGGGCTGGTGAAGTTCAAGGATCGATGGTTCGCGTACTACGGCCAGTCGGACACGACCCTGGCCGTCGCCATCCACGACCCGGCTCAGCCCTGGGGGCGCTCTCTGCGCGCGGAGTGAGGCGGGTCAGGCGTTAGAGGCCTGGGGCGCGGGTGCTGGCATCCGATGTGCGCTATCGCTTCGTGATCGACGTCGAGACGCTGAGTTGAGCTGAGCTTGGCGAGAGCTGAGGCAGCAGGCGTACCGTTAACGTGTGACCGACTCGGTGGAGGGCGAGCAGTTCTTCGGCACCGATAAGAAGGCGGTGTCGATCTACCGAGCCGTCGGGCGGCGACTGCTCCGCTTCGACGACGTCGACGTCCGTGTGTCCAAAAGCCAGGTCGCATTCCGCGCTCGGCGCGGGTTCGCGTTCGCGTGGCATCCCGGAGACTACGTGGCCACGGACGTCCCTCTCGTGCTTTCCTTGGCGCTGCCTGAGCCGTTGGACTCCCATCGAGTCAAGGAGATCGCGCATCCGTCGCCGACGACCTGGATGCACCATCTCGAGCTGCGTCTGGTGAAGGACGTCGATCGCGAGTAACTCGGATGGGCGGAGCGCGCCTATCGGAACGCGCGCTGACCGTGGTGCCTCAAGCGGTCGCGGTCGCATCCTCACGACGAGGCAGCACCCATCCCGCGCGCGGGAAGTGGCAGGTGTAGCCGTTCGGGTAGGTGATCAGGTAGTCCTGGTGCTCGGGCTCGGCCTCCCAGAACGGACCCGCCGGCTCGATCGTGGTGACGGCTTTGGCGGGCCACAGGCCTGAAGCATCGACGTCGGCGATCGTGTCGCGCGCGATCTGCTCCTGCTCGGGACTCAGCGGGAAGATCGCCGAACGGTAGCTCGTTCCGATGTCGTTGCCCTGGCGGTTCAGCGTCGAAGGGTCATGGATCTGGAAGAAGAACGCCAGGATGTCGCGGTACGTCGTCTTCGCGGGGTCGAAAACCACCTCGAGCGCTTCGGCGTGACCGGGGTGATTGCGGTAGGTCGCGTTCGCGTTCTGGCCGCCGGTGTAACCGACTCTGGTGTCGAGGACGCCGGGCTGGCGGCGGACGAGGTCTTCCATGCCCCAGAAGCATCCGCCGGCGAGGACTGCCGTCTCGGTGCCGGGGGTGCGGGTGATGGTTCCGGTGTCAGTCATAGTGCTACTCCTCTGTCAGGGATAAGAACAGTCTGACGGCTACCGACATTCCAGTGCCCCTCTCGAATCGCGCAATGTGCTTCATTCGTCGGCAGGTACAGCACTTCGCGCAGTTCGAACGGCGCGGTATGGCGGCTGCATTGCCAGTAATGTTGCTTTCCTGCCACTCATACAGGGGGACGCATGTCGGTTGGTCTGCTCGCCGTCGTCGACGATATTCTGAGCGCCGCAATGAAGGCGTCTGCGAAAGCGGCGGGAGTCGTGATCGACGACGCCGCCGTCACTCCGCAGTATGTGCAGGGCATCTCCCCGGCACGAGAGCTGCCGGTGGTCTTCAAGATCACGCTCGGTTCACTCGTCAACAAGTTCGTGATCATCATCCCGATCGCACTGCTGCTCACCGCGTTCGCGCCCTGGGTTTTGCCGTACCTTCTCATCCTCGGCGGCACGTACCTCTGCTTCGAGGGCGCCGAGAAGGTTCTGGAATGGTTCGGATTCCATCACGGTCATGCAGACGAGGGCGCCCGCAACGAGAACAAGCTCGTGTGGGGTGCCATCCGCACCGACCTCATCCTGTCCACCGAGATCATGCTCATCTCGCTGGCGAATCTCGATGCCGGGCTCAGCATCTGGATGACACTGGCGATCCTCGCCGTGATCGCGCTGATGATGACCATCGTCGTGTACGGAGCGGTCGCGCTGCTCGTCAAGATCGACGACATCGGTCTGAAGATGGCGAAGAACCCCTCCCGACGCGTGCGGCACACCGGCACACGGATCGTACGGTCGATGCCTGCGGTGTTCAGGGTCATCAGCGTCGTCGGCACCGTGGCGATGCTGTGGGTCGGCGGACACCTGCTGCTCGCGAACCTCGGCGAGGTCGGGCTGACATTCTTCAGCGACATGCTGCACAGCATCCATGACTTCCTCGCGCCGGCCGGAGGGGTCATCGCGTGGGTCGGCGAGACGTTCGTCTCGGCCGTGGCCGGGCTTGTCGTCGGCCTCATCGTCGTCGGGGTCGTGCTGCTGATCGGACGGATTCTGGGCAAGAAGCCGAGCTTCCACGAGGGCGAAGAATCGCCGACGGCGGTGGCCGCCTAGTCCGCAGTGCCGAGCGCACGCCGGGCGGCCTTCTCCTGGAATAAGAGCGGGCGTAGCCTCGACGGCATGGACGTCTTCGAGCAGCTCCTGCCTAAAGAGTTCCACGCGACGGCCGGTGTTGAGGATTGGCGCGTGCTGTTCTGGGGAGCGCATGCGTTCTACCGCACCTCGTCATTCGCACAGGCAGCAGAGTTCGTCGGCGCGATCTCGGCCGCCGCCACGACCGTCGGCCATGAGCCGGATGTGGACGTGCGTCCAGAAGGCGTGGTGATCAGGTCGTGCTCGCGCCCCGACGGCGCCCTGAGTCGCAAGGATGCCGACCTCGCGGTCACAGTCAGCGCGGCGGCCCGATCAATGGGATTGGTCGCAGACCCCAGCATGCTGATGGTGGTGGGCATCGCGGTGGCGCAGGATGCCGGAGTCGACACCCGACCGTTCTGGGAAGCGGCCTTCGGTTACCGCCGAGTCGGAGATGAGGATCTGATCGATCCGCTGCGGCGCGGACCGCATCTCTGGTTTCACGAGCTCAGCCCGGCGCGACCAGGGCGTGGCCGGACGCACATCGATGTCTCGGTGCCGGCGGATCAGGCGGAGGGGCGCGTTCGAGCAGCGGTTGCTGCGGGCGGGCGCATCGCTGACGTTGACACGGCACCCGAGTCGTGGACCATCGCCTCGCCCGACAACCACGGCGTCGATATCGCGGGGTGGGCAGACATCGAGGGGTGATGCCCGCTTCCCGGCAGCCGGGGTGATCTCCGCTGTCATCCACAAGTCGTGAACCGCCTCTGACCAGAGGCACGGACTCGACCCCGCGCTGCGCCGCGGACGTGTGATCTTGACAGCGAACCACCTCGGTGGCATAGTTTGTGAATCGTTGGAAACGTTTACAGCACTCAAGGGAGAGCGCGTGGTCCGGGTCACCATCACTCAGGTCGCCGAGTATGCGGGTGTATCGATCGCTTCCGCGTCACGGGCTTTGAACGGCCAGATCGCGAGCGCCGAGACGATCGCGAAGGTGCAGCACGCGGCTGCGACACTCGGGTACGTCGCAGATGCGACCGCACGGTCGCTCAAACTCGGCCGTACGCACCAGCTCGCTTACGCCGTCGCTGACATCGGCAACCCGGTCTATGTCGAGATGATGACCGCGATCGAGCGCGTGGTGTCCGCATCGGGGTACCGCCTGGTCCTGTCATCGACCGGTACGTCGTCGTCATCCGTCGACGTCGTGCGCGATCTCGGGCGTGGCTACGTCGACGGCATGATCCTCTCGCCGCTCCGCGTCACCGACGAGCTTCTCGCCGCTCTCGCGAAGACGCCGACACCGGTCGTGGTTCTCGGGCGCCTGCCCGATGGCACGAGCCTCGACACGGTCCGGGCCGACTCGGTCACGGCGATGCGGCTTGTGGTCGATCACCTCGTCGCCGAAGGCCGACGTGATATCGCCTTCGTGAACGGTCCAGGCGACACGACGCCTGGCACCTTCCGCCGCGACGGCTTCAACACCGCCGTCACCGCGCACCCGCTCGTCTCGACACGCAGCATCGACGCCGACGACTTCACGATCGCAGCGGGGTACGCCGCCGCTCGCCGAGTCCTCGACGGCGATCGGCGGCCCGACGCCATCGTCGCCGCCAACGACCTGATCGGGATCGGTGCGATCCGTGCTGCGGAAGACCTCGGATTGACCGTCCCGGACGACATCGCTGTGACCGGCATCGACAACACCGAGCTCACCGGAGTCATCCGCCCAGGCCTGACCAGCGTCGACCTCGGCGCCGACGAGCGCGGTCGTGTCGCGGCGGAGCTTCTGCTCGCGCGCATCGCCGAACCCTCCCGCGCCGCGCACACCGTCACCGTCGCACCGGCACTGGTCGTTCGTGGTTCGTCACTCTCCCGTGCGCGTGCACAGGGTCGCGCTCCTCATCACGAGACCGACTCCACCGAGCTCGACGAAGAGAGGGCAGCCGGATGAGCACCATCGCCACGAAACCACCTCGACAGACGAAGCGGATCGGTCACCGCACCCGCGCGCAACGCCGCGAGGCCATCGCCCTCGTCGTTCCCGCGCTCCTGCCGATCATCATCTTCTCCGTCATCCCGCTGGTCAGCGGTGTGGCGCTCGGCTTCACGGACGCCACGCTGAAGCGGAACGCGGAGATCAACTTCATCGGTTTCGGCAACTTCATCGAGCTGCTCGGCGATCACCGCTTCTGGGGCTCCTTCGGCATCGGCCTCGTCTGGGCCGGTTCAGTCGCCCTTCTGACGCTCGTCTGCGCAATGGCACTCGCGCTGCTGCTCAACAGCGACCTGCGGTTGAAGGGTCTCACCCGCGTTCTGGCACTGATCCCCTGGGCGATGCCGCCGGTGGTCATCGCGATCGTGTGGCGGATGATCTACAACCCCAACTCCGGGCCCCTCAACGGCGCCCTCGAGGCGGTCGGCATCCCCGGAGTCAACTGGCTCGGTGACTTCTCGACCGCGCTGCCCGCCGTCATCGTCGTCGGCGTCTGGGCAGGCATCCCGCAGACCACGGTGCTGCTGCTGCTGGCCGGAATGCAGTCGATCTCGGCAGAGCAGCACGAAGCAGCGGCCGTCGACGGCGCCGGAGCCTTCCGCCGGTTCTGGCACATCACGCTCCCCGCGCTGCGGCCCGTGATCATCGCCGTGACGGCCCTCGACTTCATCTGGCAGTTCAACTCCTTCGGGCTCATCTACGTGCTCACAGAGGGCGGCCCGGGCGGACGGACGATGATCCCTCCCCTGTTCACCTATCTGGAGGCGTTCCGCAACCGTGAGATCGGATACGCATCCGCGATGGGCGACGTGCTCGTCATCGCGATCCTGCTGATCCTGTCGCTCTATCTCATCAACCAGTTCCGCCAGACGAAGGGAGAGCGCTCATGACCACGAAGCGCCCCTGGTACGCGACGGTGCTGATGTACGCGGCCCTCGCTGCGTTCCTGCTCTTCCTCGGATTCCCTCTGCTGTGGTTGCTGTCGGCGTCGTTCAAGTCGTCGGGAGAACTGAACTCCCTCGCCGTCAACCTGCTGCCGGCCAACTGGGACTTCAGCAACTACGGCTCAGCGCTCGAGCGGCAGAATCTCCTGCCCGCGGCGGGAAACTCCCTCCTGGTCTCGATCGCGACGATGGTGATCACGGTGCTGCTGTCCATGCCGATGGCATACGCCCTCGCCCGACTCAGGGGCAAGCTTCGCGCGGCGGGGACGGTCTGGATCCTCACGAGCCAGGTCTTCCCCTCGATCCTGATCATCATCCCGCTGTTCCTGGTGCTCCGTTCGATCAACCTCAACGACACCCTGTTCGGCCTGATCCTCGTCTACGTCACGTTCACGCTGCCGTTCACGCTCTGGATGCTGCAGGGATACGTCGCCGCCATCCCGCCGGAGCTCGAGGAGGCCGGTGAGATGGACGGCGCGTCGCGGATCACGATCCTCCGCACGATCGTCCTTCCGCTGCTCGCACCAGGTCTCGTCGCAACCGCGATGTTCACGTTCGTCTCGGCGTGGAACGAGTTCTTCCTCGCCCTCGTGCTGCTGCAGAGCCCTGAACTCTACACGCTTCCGATCGCGCTGCGCTCCTTCCTGGGTGCCGAAGGGCAGACGCAGCTCGGCCCGCTGGCCGCAGGTGCGATCCTCGCGACGATCCCGTCGCTCATCATTTTCAGCATCCTGCAGAAGAAGCTGACCGGCGGAATGCTCGCCGGTGCGGTCAAAGGCTGACCCGGCCACCAAGGGGAGATCACAAATGAGAAAGGCGAGCAATATGAACAGAATCCGAGGCATAGGCGCCATCGCTTTCGCGGGCGCGGCCGTCCTCGCCCTGAGCGGATGCCAGCAGGGCAGCGCGACCGGCGGAGGCGACGAGGGCGGGGGCGACGCCGTCACCCTCCAGTTCCAGTCGTTGTCCGACCAGCCGGCGACCCAGGCCGCAGTCAAGTCGGTCGTCGACGACTGGAACGCGGAGAACCCCGACGTCCAGGTCGAGATCATCCAGGCCGGATGGGATGGCACGTTCGACAAGCTCATCACCCAGTTCACGGGTGGAACAGCACCGGACATCATCCACTACGAGGCGAGTTCCATCGCATCGTTCGCTGCGGACGGTTATCTCGCAGACCTGACGGACTACATCGATGACGATCTCAAGTCCGACATCTCCGATGGCATCTGGGAGTCGGTCACCCAGGATGGCGAGATCATCGCGTATCCGTCGACACTGCAGTCGTACATGGTGTTCGCCAACGCCGATCTTCTCGCGGCTGCCGGCGTCGAGGTGCCGAGCGGCGACACGATGACGTGGGAGGAGTTGCAGGAGATCGCGAAGGCGACGACCACCGGCGGCGCCCACGGGCTCGGATGGGGGCTCGCATCGCCCACCGCGACGATGATGAGCCTTTCGCTCGGCTTCGACGGGGGCTACTTCTCCGGCGAGGGCACCGACGCCTCGATCGAGGTCGGCGATGCCGAACTCGCCGTGCCGGAGCTCATCCACGAGATGGCGTACACCGACAAGTCGATCGACCCGATCTCGCTCACGCAGTCGGGATCCGATGTTCTCGCATCGTTCTACGGCGGGAAGATCGCGATGACCGTGCAGGGTTCGTTCCAGGCGACGAACATCGCCAATGACGCGCCGGAGGGATTCAACTGGGTCGCCCTGCCGCCGCTGGAAGGCTCAGCCGGGGCAATCCAGGCAGCCAATCCCCAGACGTACTCGGTGAACATCGATTCCGAGCACGTCGAGGAGTCGGCCGAGTTCCTGAACTTCCTCATGAGTGGCGAGAACCTCGGCCAGATCGCCTACGCCGACGCGCTCATCCCGTCGTCCGGCTCGGCGCGCGCAGAGGTGGAGACGCTGGCCGCCGACAACCCAGCCTGGACCCAGGTGCTGGCGTCCGGTGAGGGCCTGGTAGGACCGCCGTTCCTCAAAGTGGAGAAGTACACCGAGTGGAAGGACACCATCGCGACGCCCGCCTTCCAGCAGTACCTGGCCGACCAGATCACCAGCGAGCAGCTGGCCACCCAGCTGTCCGACGGCTGGGCCGACATCGCCGGCTGATGACGCTCGCGGGGGCGAGCCGCCGGTTCGCCCCCGCCTGTCATCGACATCAGAGGCAAACAAGGAGTGGAAATGTTCGTGTTGCAGGACCGAGTGGCCGGAGTGCTCGCCGGCGCCGCAGTGGGAGACGCGCTGGGAGGTGCCACCGAGGGCTGGACCCCCGAGCAGATCGAGGAGCGCCACGGCGGTCGAGTCGAGGGGATCGTCGGTCCGTTCCTCGCCGATTGGAAGACGGCGCGGCCGATCGCGCCGTACCACAAGGGCGATGGGCACGTCACTGATGACACTCTCATGACGCATGCGCTCGTGGAGGTGTACGCCAAGCGGCGTCGCCACCTCGACGCGTACGATGTCGCCGGGGACCTCGTCCCGCTCATGATCGGTGAGCGCCGCTGGGTTCCCGAACTCGAGGACGACGCGCTCATCCTGCAGCGCGTCTTCCTCGCCGAGAAGTGGATCGTCGCGAAGCTGCACTACGGACACGCCGACCCCCGCGAGGCGGGCGTCGGGAACATCGTCAACTGCGGTGCCACGATGTACATGGCCCCGGTCGGGCTCGTCCACATCGGCGACCCCCGCGGTGCATACGCCGAGGCCATCGATATCGCCGGAGCACACCAGTCGTCCTACGGGCGCGAGGCCGCAGGCGTGTTCGCCGCGGCCGTGGCGGCGTCCGCAGCATCCGGCGCGACCGTCGCCGATGTGCGCGCGGCCGTGCTCGATGTCGCTCACGACGGCACCGCCGCGGCGATCCGCGCCGTGTTCGAAGCCGTCGACGCCTTCCTCGCGGCCGGAGGATCGGATGATCCACGCGACCTCGCGCGCACCGTTCGCGCTGCGGTCGCACCGTTCGACACCGTCGGCGACCAGTACCGCGCGCCCGCGATGGATGCCCGACTGCCGTCTCGCACCAAGTCGATCGAGGAGCTTCCTGTCGCCCTGGGCTTCGTCGTCGCTCGGGACGGCGACCTGCGCGCCGCCGTGCTCGACGCTGTCAACTACGGTCGCGACTCCGACTCGATCGCGACGATGGCCGGCGCCATCTGCGGCGGCCTTCATGGCCAGGATGCCGTGCCGAGCGAATGGGTCTCCGGCGTCACAACGGCCAGTCGCCTCGACCTCGACGGCGTGGTGACCTCGATGACAGAGGTCGTGCGCGACGTCGCGCGTGCTGACGCCGACCGCGCGACTCAGCGGGTGACAGCACTCGCAACGGTGCTCGGCGCGTCGCAAGACCGGGAGGGCGCGGCGTGAGATTGACCTGGGCGCAGCCGGAAGACCTGGTCCCCGCCGAACTCGCAGCCCTCCGCGAGCAGGGCGTCGCCGAGAGTGATATCGCTCCGATCGAGCAGCGATGGGCGGATGCGGGCGGATCGACCCGACTCGCCCCCTCGGGTGCCAGCGCGACCCCCGCTGCCCCAGAGGTACGCGCGCTGGCGCGCGCTGTGCTCGATGAGTTGCAGACTCTGCAGACGCCGAGCGCCGATGAACCGGACGAATGGGCCGATATCGTCGCGCTGCTCCCAGACGAGGCCTCGCCGGGTCCGGCATCCGTGGCGCCTGTGGCGTTCGAGCGCGTGCACGGGGCATGGCTCGGCCGGTCCGCCGGCTGCCTGCTCGGGAAGCCGGTGGAGAAGATCCCGCGCGAGGGCATCGAGCAGATCGCGCGTGCCACAGGCAACTGGCCCATCCAGACGTATTTCACGGCTCTCGGGCTCCCCCAAGAGGTCGCACAGCGGTGGCCATGGAACCGTCGCTCTGCGCCCACTTCGCTCCTGGAGAACATCGACGGGATGCCAGAGGACGATGACCTCAACTTCCCGATCCTCGCGCTCGATCTGCTGGAAGCGCATGGCGCGAGCCTGACGACCGAGCACGTCGCAGAAGCCTGGCTGGGAGCACTTCCTGCTGGCCGAGTCTTCACCGCCGAGCGTGCGGCGTACCGGAACATCCTCGACGCCCGTACCGTGCCGGACACGGCGAAACATCACAATCCGTTCCGCGAATGGATCGGCGCTCTCATCCGCGCCGACGTGCATGGCTGGGCGCACCCCGGTGATGTGCGCGCTGCTGCCGCATCGGCATGGACCGATGCACGACTGAGCCATACCCGCAACGGCATATACGGCGAGATGTGGGCCGCCGTGCTGTGCTCCGCGTCGCTGGTCGCCGGGTCTGCCGATGAGGTTCTGGATGCTGCCGACACTGTCGTTCCGCCGGCTTCGCGTCTTGCTGCCGCCGTGCGCCTCGGGCGCGAGACCGGGCGTACGCTCGCCTCCGGCGCACTGACAGTCGACTCGGCGCTCGACACTCTGCATGCAGCCTTCGAGGGGATGCACTGGGTGCACACGCTCAACAACGCGGCCCTCACGGCATGCGCCCTTCAAGCGTACGGCGACGACTTCGGCGCTGCCATCGCACTCGCCGTCGCCGGCGGCTGGGACACCGACTCGGTCGGGGCGACCGTCGGATCGGTCGTCGGCGGACTCGTGGGCGCTGACGGGATCGGCGAGGCATGGACAGCGCCGCTGAAGGATCGCATCGCGACCTCTATGCCCGGTGGGGCGGAGCGCTCCATCCGTGAACTCGCCGAGCGCACGCTTCACCTCTCCGGCGGAACGTCATGAGCGTCGTCATCGTCGGCAGCATCAACCAGGATGTCGTCGCCCGCGTCGACCGCATTCCTGCCCCCGGCGAGACGGTGCTCGCGTCATCGCTGGTACGCACGGGCGGAGGGAAGGGCGCCAACCAGGCTGTCGCCGCCCGTCGTGCAGGAGGATCGGTCGTCGCCTTCGTCGGGGCCGTGGGCACGGACCCGGACGGGGAGACTCTTCGCGGTGCGCTCGTCGCCGACGGCATCGACGTCTCCGGACTTTCGCAGGTCGATGGCCCCAGCGGCATGGCACTCATCTCGGTCGATGACACCGCGGAGAACACCATCGTCGTCGTGCCTGGCGCGAATGCGGTGGCCAGCGCTCTGACGCCGGCGCAGCGTTCGGTCGTGGCGACGGCGCAGGTCGTGCTCACACAGCTGGAGATTCCGATCGCTCTGGTGCGGGAAGCCGCTGCCGTCCGCGGCGAGCACGCCTGGCATCTACTCAATGCCGCGCCGTCGGCGCCGTTCGTGACGGCCGGTTCCGCACTTCTCCCCTCCGTCGATGTACTCATCGTCAACGAGCATGAGGCGCTCGACGTCGCAGGCGTGGACGATCTGGAAACGGCCGTCGCCGCACTCGCACCTCGCGTGCGCGCGCTCGTCGTGACGCTCGGCAGACAGGGGTCGATGATCGTCTGCGGTGCGGAGCGGGTGAACGTTCCCGCATTCGCCGCCGACGCGGTCGACACAACGGGGGCCGGGGACACCTTCTGCGGCATGTTCGCCGCCACGCTCGCAGCATCCGGTCGTGCGCCGGAGAGCGTCGACGCCGCGTTGCTCGCGGATGCCGCACGCGCGGGAGCAGCAGCGGCCGCGATCGCCGTGACCCGCACCGGCGCGCAGGATGCGGTGCCGTTCGCGGCGGAGGTCGCCGCGCTGATTGAAAGGACCCACGCATGAGCGCCGGTTTCGATCCCCTGCACCCGCGCGAACTGGATCTGCCCACGCCGGTGCCGCTCGACATCGACCTCACCACTGGCGACGCCGCGACCGCACTCGACGACGCCAAGATCTTCGCGGCACCGTCCGATCCTGCCGACCTCGAACGGTGGCGGACGCAGCTCACCGCCTGGCGAGAAGGCGCGAGACAGCGCCATGGTGAACCGACCCGATACGACGATCCGGCATCGGCATGGGCCAGCAGATGCTTCACCGTGGCGCAGACGTGGCTGTGGGACGAACTGTTCTTCGACTTCGAGGCGCAGCGGTTCACCCCCGAGCGTTTTCTCGCCGATGCCCGAGAACGCTTCGGCGGTCTCGACGGCGTCGTGCTGTGGCACGCCTATCCTGTGATCGGCATCGACGACCGGAATCAATGGGACTTCTACGACGTGCCAGGGCTCGCCGACGTCGCCGCGGAACTGCGCGCGGCCGGCGTCGCAGTGTTCCTCGACTACAACCCCTGGGACACCGGTACCCGCCGCGCGGGCGATGACTCCAGTCAGCTCGCCGCGACCGTGCGGCGCCTCGGCGCGGACGGCGTCTTCCTCGACACTCTCAAGAAGGCCGATCCCGAACTCGTCGCCGCGCTCGACGAGGCACGGCCAGGGATCGGTCTCGAGGGAGAATCGAAACTCGCGACCGAACGGATCGCCGACCACACACTCTCCTGGGCGCAGTGGTTCGCCGACTCCGACACCCCCGGTGTGCTTCGCGCCCGGTGGTTCGAACGCCGCCACATGCAGCACCACATCCGCCGCTGGCATCGCGATCACGCCGCCGAACTCCGCTCAGCCTGGCTCAACGGCGTCGGCGTCATGGTGTGGGAGGTCGTCTTCGGCGCGTGGGTCGGCTGGAACGATCGGGATGCCGCGACGCTGCGCCGTATGCTCCCCGTTCAGCGCGGTTTCCACCGCTGGCTCGTCGACGGAGAGTGGACGCCGCTCACCGTGCTCGACGGCGCGGTCGCCGGGTCCGCCTTCGAGCTCGACGGCGTGACCCTGCTGCTCCTCGCCAACACATCAGAGGACGATGCCGTATACCGTCCTGTCGGCACCGGATGGTCGGCGCTGCACGCGGGCGACACCGCCGAGGCGATCACCGTCCCGGCGGGTGGCATCGCCGCCGCGGTGAGGGTCGACCACGGAACCGTCGTCCCGGACGAGCTCGACGCTGTGCAGGCCGCGCTCGTCGGAGAGACCGTCCACCGCGATGCCTCGTTCGGGCACCGCATCTCACGCCGGGTGGTCGCACCCCGATGGGAAGGCCCGGTCGAGCCGACCTCATTCCGCTCCGTCGCGGTACCCGCCGGCGAGTACACGCTCACCGTGCGATTCCGGATGAGGGAGACCGGCATGTACGACGGCGCACCCTACGTCGACGAGTGGAAGCCGCTCCCGCCACGACTGCACGATCAGCGCACCCTCGACCGGACGGTGGTCGTCGCGCAGCCGGTGCAGATCGCTGCTGCCGAAGTGAGCGAAGCCGAGTACGCCCGATTCCTCGAGGCGATCGGAGAAGTCGCGGATGGCCGTGACCCAGACCGCCCGGTGACGAATGTCACGTTCGCCCGTGCCCGCGAGTACGCTGCCTGGGCCGGGGGACGACTCCCCACCGAAGACGAGTGGCAGCTCGCGGCGACCCGGACGGGCTTCATCCGACGCTCCCCCGAGGTCTGGAACTGGACCGAGTCGGAGCATTCGGACGGCCGCACCCGTTTCGTCATGCTCAAGGGTGGCAGCGCCCACCGCAGCGAGGGCTCGGACTGGTACTTCGACGGTGGTGTGAAGCCACCGGAGTTCAGCGCCAAGCTGCTGTTGCCCGGTCTCGGACAGGATGCGTCGCCGTCGATCGGCTTCCGCATCTGCATCGAGGACAGGCCGTGAGCGCACTCGAGGGCCTTCGGGTCGTGGACGCCTCGACCCTGTTCGCCGGTCCGATGGCTGCGATGCATCTGGGTGACATGGGCGCGGACGTGATCAAGGTCGAGCATCCGAATCGGCCCGACCCGGCGCGCGGTCACGGACCGAGCAAGGATGGGCAGAACCTCTGGTGGAAGACGCTCGGTCGCAACAAGCGCACCGTGGCGATCGATCTGCACACCGACGGCGGGCGCGATGCGTTCCTGCGTCTCGCCCGAACCGCCGACGTCGTGATCGAGAACTTCCGACCAGGCACGCTCGAACGCTGGGGCCTCGACTACGCCGCGCTCTCCGTGGAGAATCCAGGGCTGGTGCTCGCTCGCGTGACCGGGTTCGGACAGATCGGGCCGTACCGGCGCCGGCCGGGATTCGGCACGCTTGCGGAGGCGATGAGCGGGTTCGCCTCCTCCACCGGTGAGCCGGACGGTCCACCGACACTCCCCCCGTTCGGTCTCGCAGACGGGATCGCATCGCTCGCGACGGCCTATGCGATCATGGTCGCTCTGCATGCTCGTGACCGGGACGGCAAGGGGCAGGAGGTCGACGTCGCCATCATCGAACCGATCCTCGCGATGCTCGGCCCCCAGATCACCCGATGGGATCAGCTGGGCACCGTGCAGCCGCGAACCGGAAACCGCTCCGTGAACAACGCGCCCCGCAACGCTTACCGCACGGCCGACGGCTCCTGGGTCGCGGTGTCGACGAGCGCGCAGTCCATCGCCGAACGCGTCGTCACGCTAGTCGGTCGACCCGAACTGGCCGATGAACCGTGGTTCGCGACCGGGGCTGCCCGCGCAGAGCACGCCGACCTCCTCGATGATGCTGTCGGCTCATGGATCGCCCAGCGCTCCCGTGACGAGGTCGTCGCCGCGTTCGAGGCGGCCGATGCTGCGGTCGCACCGATCTACGATCCGTCCGACATCGTCGCCGATCCGCAGTTCAACGCGCTCGGCACCATCCACCGCATCCACGATGCCGATCTCGGCGAGATCGCGATGCAGGGCCCGCTGTTCCGGCTCTCGCAGGATGACGCGACGATCGGGTTCACCGGTCGTGCCCACGGTGCGGACACGGATGCCGTGCTGGTGGAGCTGGGATACTCCGACGACGAGCTCACGGCACTGCGCGAGGAAGGAAGCATCGGATGACGCGATCGATCATCGTCGCGCTGTACGCACCAGCCGATCGGCCCGAACGTTTCGAGAAGGCGCTGAACGCGGGGGCGGATGTCGTGATCGTCGACCTCGAGGATGCCGTCGCGGCATCGCACAAGGCGGATGCCCGCGCGGCGCTCACCGACTTCGCGGCGGTGTGGGAGGCCTGCGGTGCGAATGCGCCCGCGGTGCAGGTGCGGGTCAACGGCATCGGATCACGTTCGCACGACGCCGATCTCGCGGCGGTGGACGCGCTGCCGGTCGCATTCGGGGTGCGCCTGCCGAAGACGCAATCTTCCGAGGATGTCGACGCACTCCGTGCCGCGTTGCCCGGCCGCGAGGTGCACGCGCTCCTCGAGTCGGCGCTCTCGATCGAGCGCGCGTTCGAGATCGCCTGCTCTGGTGTCTCCTCGATAGCGACGGGTGAAGCAGATCTACGGGCCGAGCTCGGCGTTCCCGCAGGACCGGAGGGCGAGGCGGGACTGGCCTGGTCGCGCAGTCGCATCGTCAATGCCGCAGCCGCGGCGGGGCTGCCCGCTCCTCTGATGGCGGTGTTCGCCGGTGTCGCCGATCTCGATGGCCTTGAGGCGAGCTGCCGCGCCGGCCGCGCTCTCGGCTTCGCCGGCCGCACCGCCGTGCATCCGCGTCAGCTTGACGTCATTCGCCGAGTCTTCACACCGGATGCCACGGAGATCGCCCGTGCGCAGAGCATCGTCGACCGCGTGCGCTCTGCCGCGGCGGACGGCACCGGCGCCTTCGTTCTCGAAGACGGAACCTTCATCGACATCGCAATGGTGCGTGCTGCCGAGCGGGTGCTTGCCAGCACGCGGCGCTAGAGCTCGCTCTCCTCTAAGGGCACGAAGCTGTAGCGCCCGGCATCCGCTCTCCTGTGCGGGATGCCACCGCGAATGTCAACGACCGTCATCACACCCGCGACCGGCACGACGAGTCGGCCGCCCTCGGCGAGTTGCGCCTCAAGGCGCACCGGAACGGTCGTCGCCTGCGCGGATACCAGGATGCGGTCGAACGGTGCCTCCTCGGGAAGACCCAGCACGCCGGGGATGGCTTCCCTGATGTCAGCGCGAGCCCCTGTCTCTGCGAGGCGCTCGCGCCCGTAGCTCACGAGCTGCGGAACCAGCTCGACGCCGATGACCGTGCCCTCCGGGCCGACCATCGTGCTCAGTATGGCGGTCGTCCATCCCGAGCCGCTTCCGACATCGAGCACGCGATCGCCGGGTTGCACGTCGAGCAGCGCCAGCATCCTCGCCACCGTCGACGGCTGCGAGTTCGTCGAGTCCCAGCCGATCATCACCGGGTGGTCGGCGTCTGCCAAGTGACGCAACTCTTCGGGCAGGAAATCTGCCCGCGGCGTGGACGACATCGCCGCGCGTACACGGGTCTCTGTGCCGGGGTCCACTCTGATCGCAGACATGATTCGACGGTACGCCGGAGGACCTTGCGGTGCCAGGTTGCGCCGCCACTGTTCCTCCACAGGTCGGGGGTCTGGGGTGGTTATCCACGGGTCGTGAATGTGGTCTGATCTGGGGTTTAAATGTCGGTGGCCCTGGGTTGAATGGGGGTATGGCATCACTGGTGGAGGAGTTGGAGAGCATCGATCGGTTGTTGGCCGATGCGATGGGTTCCTCCGGTGCGGGTGGCGGTGCAGATGGCGGGGTACGCTTCGCGAACGACACCGAACTGTTGGATGTGATGCAGGTGTTGGGGCGTGTGCAGCGACGCCTGGATGGTGCGATCGTCGCGGTGACAGACCAGGTCGTGGAGCGGGATCACGTGGAGCGTGATGCACGTTTCTCGACCAGGGCGGGATGCCGTGATGCGGCAGAAGTGCTGCGACGCACGCTGCTCGTTGATGGGCCTGCCGCACGCCGCTATGTGACCGCGGCCGGGGCGGTGCGTCGGGAGCAGGACATCACCTCGGGGGCGTTGTTGCCGGGGAAGTTCCCTGAGTTGACTGCGGCTCTGGCGGACGGATTCTTGTCTGTGGGCGGGTTCTCGGCGTGCACGGTCCCGTTGCAGAAAGCGACCCGGATCGGGGTTGCAGATCGCCTGGCGGCGGATGCGGTGCTGGCACGCTTCGCGTCAGGGCTGCCGTTGGACGGCACGGATCCGGGAGACGGTGAGCGTGGGCCGTTGCCGACGACGGATGAACTCGCCGCCCTGGTCGCGCATATCGTGGCCCGGTTGGATCCGGATGGCGCCGAGCCATCGGATCGGGCCGGGAAGCGCCGCCGGCATTTCACGATCGGGAAACTCCGCGACGGGTCCGTGCCGGTGCGGGGAGAGCTGCTGCCGGAAGTCGCGGCACAGTTGCAGAAACTCATCGATAGCCTGATGAACCCGAAAGCCGAAGACAAAGCAAGTGCCGGGAGCGGCACGGTGCGGTTCCGGCCGTCCGACGACGACGGTGACGGGGACCGCGGCGACGGTGAGGGTCTCAGTGACGCGGACTTGGATGCGAAGTACGCCTCCAGCAGCAGCACCGAGTACGGGGCGAGGGAGCATTCGGATCGTGCGGACGGGCTCGAACCCCACAAAGCGAAAGCCCCGCCCGCAGGCGGGGCGGATCTGCGCACGCACGCCCAGAAACGCCACGACGCGTTCGCGACCGTACTGATGGTCGCCGCCGCATCCGGAGGCATGCCCACCCTCGGTGGGGCTGCACCGACGCTGGTCGTCTCCATCACCGCAGAAGACTTCGCCCACCGCACCGGACGGGCCAAAGTCGAAGGCGCCGGATACGACGTCCCGCTCGGCTCCGCCGACCACGCCGGGTGCGCGGGCGGGATCCAACGTGTCCTGTTCGATGACAAGGGTGCGATCGTCGGAATCAGCACCAGCGCACGCCTGTTCAACGCGACCCAACGACGGGCGATCGTGCTCCGCGACCGCGAATGCCTCATCCCCGGCTGCCACATCCCCGCCGAATGGTGCGAGATCCACCACGTCCAAGAACACGCCCACGGCGGCCCCACCCACACCAGCAACGGCGTGCCCCTGTGCTGGCACCACCACCGCACCCTCGACGACGGCATCTGGAGGATCCGAATGCGTGACGGACTCCCTGAAATCCGCGGCCCTGGTTGGTGGGACCCCTACGCCAAATGGCGATCCCCACACCTCGACTACACCGTCGTCGACAACGCCCTCAACCACGAACGAGAACGCGAACGAGAACCCGCATGGAACACCTGGTGATCGCCGACTGTTGGTCCTGTCATGCTGCAGCCGACTGATATCGATGTCGTCGTGTTCGACGTGCTGGGGACTCTCGTCGATGAGCCGACGGGGTTGCGAACAGCGATTCACGAGGCGATTCCCGACGCCGACGCCCGGCACGCGCAGGCTCTGGCAGAGAGTTGGCAGGGCTTCGTCGCCGATCAGCAGGCCGAGATCGCCGAAGGACGCCGCGCGTACGTCGACTCCGAAGTACTCGATGCAGAAGCTGCTCACCATGTTCTCGACGACGCAGCAGCGCTGGGTCTTCCTGCGGCATCTGGCGTTGCGACAACATCCGGCACCTCGGCAAACCCAGCGGCGACGCACGCAGCGGGCGCACCCTCCGAGGCCGTTGCGCACCTTGCGACCGCGAGCAGGTGCCTCCCAGCGTGGCCGGATTCCGTCGCCGGACTCGAGCGCATCGCCGCACTACGGCCGGTGCTCGCACTATCCAACGCCGCGCCGACGACGCTCCTCCACCTCGCCGCGCGTACCGGCCTGCGTTGGCACCACGCCGTCACCGCCCACGACGTCGCCGCCTACAAACCAGCACCGGCGCTCTATCAGCGCGCTGTGCAGGTCGCCGACCGCCCACCCGAGAGGATCCTCATGGTCGCCGCACACGCATGTGATCTGCGCGCCGCGCAGGATGCCGGCATGCGCACCTGCTACGTCGACCGGCCGGTAGGTGACCCACCCACAGCATCCGATCACTTCGATGCGGCCGTCGCCGGACTGGACGAGCTCGTCGCCGGCCTCCGGTAATGTTCCCCATGAACACACACGTGCTCCGGGGTCGGTGAAATTCCGAACCGGCGGTCATAGTCCGCGACCCGCAGCTCTTCGGAGCTTCGGTTGAACCGGTGGAATTCCGGTACCGACAGTCACAGTCTGGATGGGAGAAGCACAGCGTGAGCCGTGCGCGACAGCGCGCACGGTGGCGCACCGCATCCTCCTCGGCAGCATCAATGCCGAATGGAGAACGATGGACACCCTGCGCTGGCTGGTCGACGCCTTCAACTCGCAATGGGTGCTGCCCGGCGGGCAGAGTCTGCTCATCCGCGAAGTCGTGGGCAACGTGTTCGGCCTGGCGAGCGCCCTCGGTGGCATGCGCCGCAAGATCTGGGCGTGGCCGGTCGGAATCATCGGCAACCTGCTCCTGCTGACGGTGTTCCTCGGATCCATCCTCAACCCCGACCATTCACTCCCGAACCTGCTCGGTCAGGCGGGGCGTCAGATCATGTTCATCGCCGTCGCGATCTACGGCTGGATCCGCTGGCGCCAGGCGAAGGCAGACGGCGGACAGCTGACCCCGCGCTGGGCACCGAACAGCGCGCGCGTCGGCCTCGTACTCGCCCTCATCATCGGCACGATCGCCCTGACTCCCCTGTTCCGCCTGCTCGGATCCTGGGAACCGGTCTGGGCGGATGCCTGGACCTTCGTCGGCTCGCTGCTGGCGACGTACGGCATGGCGAAGGGCTGGACCGAGTTCTGGCTCATCTGGATCGCCGTCGATGTCGTCGGAGTGCCGCTGCTGTTCAGTTCCGGCTACTACGCCACCGGCTTCATGTACGTCTTCTACGGCATCTTCACCGCCGTCGGCTTCGTCGTCTGGTGGCGCGCGCACGCGAACGCGAAACCGAAGATCGACACCATCATGCCGGATCCACGGGTGGTGAAGACCGACGAGAATGGAGAGTGATGTTCGACAGCCCGCTCTCCGCCTCGGCCTACGAGGTGCTCGGCGTCGACCCCACCGCCACTGAGGACGAGCTGCGGCGCGCGTTCCGGCTGAGGCTGCGTCAGACGCATCCGGATGCCGGCGGCGACGCCGCTGCATTCATCCAGGTGCAACGGGCATGGGAACTCATCGGCACAGCCGAAGCACGCGCCACCTACGACAGGGGCCACGGTTTCTCAGACGAGGACGTGAGCTGGAACGGATGGCAGGCGCCGCCCGCGCGCACCGACACCCGCCCGAAAGCGCGCTCCTACGGGCACCCCGGAGGGTGGCGTCGCGAGCGCTATCTGTCGCTGATCCGTGAGTGGGCAGGCCACGGGGTCGAGGTCCCCGATCCCTATGACCCCGCGCTGGTGCGATCAGCACCCCACGAGCTGCGCCGCATGCTCGCCGACGCCCTCGCCGAAGAGGAGACGGCGCGCACCGTCTCCGACCTCGGCATGGGCTTCACCGTCTGGCACGATGTCGCCACCGGCCCGGATGCTGACGAGAAGCTCGACCATGTCATCCTCAGCCCGTCCGGCCTCTACGGCGTGCTGTCCGAGGACTTCGGCGAGATCGTCCGCTTCCGTCGCGGCGAGATCATCGGCACAGGCGTCGACGGGTCACCCATCGCCGCGCTCCTCGCCCGCATGCGCGTCGTCGCCCGCGCGGCCCGCGTGCGCTTCGGCGGTGCCATCGTCGTGCTGCCCGACGACGACCTCGACCAGGCGATCACCGCGCTCGGCAAGGTGCGCGGCGTTCCGGTGGTCGTCGTGCGCCGCAGCGCCCTGCGCACCGTGCTGCGGCAGGGCGTGCCCGGCGCGCGCGACATCGGCGGCAATGAGCTGTTCGATGTGCGCACGCGCCTGCAGCAGACCGTGCGATTCGTGTGAGGCCGTCGGTTTCCTTACCGAACATCCCGGCCCTCGAGCACCCCGGCGCTCGAATCAGCCGCAAGGAGGACGCGCAGTCCATCGACGCGGCGTAGCGTGAACGGCATGCTGGTCACCGAAGAACTCCACCTGCTGCTGATCCGTCCTGACGGACGTGGCGAGATCGCCGCGTCGACCTATCGCGCTTATGGCGAGGTCGCCGCCGTGATCGTCGATCTCGTTCTGCACGGTCGCGTCACGGTCACCACGGAGAAGCACCCACTCGTCCACGTCATCTCCTCGGCCTCGACGGGCCACCCGGTGCTGGATGCCGCCCTGCAGCAGCTTGCACCGTTGAGCGGGCAGCGACTGTCATCGCTGGTGTCGAAGAGCGCTCTGGATCCTCGCGATCACGTAGTCGATTCCCTGATCGCTCAGGGCATCCTGCTGCGCGGCGAGCGCGGTTTCTTCGGCATGGGCGCTTTGCGAACCCCCGAAGCGGACGCCACGCCCGAGACGGTTCTGCGCCGCCGGCTAGCGGAGGTGCTGTCCGGTGCGGGCGCACCGTCTCAGGCCGACCTCACGATCCTCGCGATCCTCCAATCGATGCAGGCTGCGCACTCCCTGTTGCGCGAAGAATCCGCGGGGATGTCCGCCCGACAACTGAAGAAGCGCATCGAGCAGCTCAGCGTGCACTCCGGCGCCGGAGATGCCGCCGGAGATGCCGTCGCCGCCGCCGTCAACGCCGTCATCGCCGCCGCGATGACGGCGACGATGATCCCGGTGATGGTGGCGGCGACGATGACGAGTTGACTCTCCGTCGTCACGAAGCACGCGTCAGCAGAAGGAGCTGACCGCCTCCCACGCGGATGCGACCTCGGCCTGGCCTTCCCGCGTCACCGCGGCTTCGATCAGGCCATACGAGCGATCGGACGCGAAGAACACCTCGTTGGGGTTCTCGAGACCGTAAGGCTCGAGATCGACGACGAAGTGATGCTTGTTGGGCATCGAGAAGCGGATCTCCGCGATCTTTGGGTGCGCTTCGAGCACAGCACGACCCATGTCGAACAACGTCGCCTGCAGCGCGGCCGAGTAGCGCCGCGTGAACTCCTCGAGCAGGATGCGCTTCACATCCGCATAGATCTCGTTGAAGTCCAGGTCTCTGGACCCGGCATCCGGTGCATACCGCCACCGCGCAGAGACGTCGGTCGCGAGAATGCGGTCCGTGGTCTCCTTCAACGACGTGTACCGGTCCTTCGGGTAGCCGACGAATCCGGACTGCGTCGTCTTGAGCACCGTCAGCCCCTTCAGACCGGCGATGATGTGACGCGTCGACCCCTCTGCGACGACGACGGCCGTGCGCGTCTCCTGCCCCGACCGGACGAACGAGTGGTCGTGCCCCTCACCATCGACCTGGATCCGATCCCAGGCATAGCTCTCAGCGAGCCATCGCCCGCCCTCGACCCAGTCGAACTCGCTGGTGAAGTGGTCTGAGAGGCGCAGCAGGAAGGCCTCGGGCGAGCCGATCCCTTCGCGGGCGAAGCAGAAGACGGTGTTCTTCTGAGTGTCGGTCGCGACGACATGGCCGTTGTCGCCATCGAGGTGCGCGGCCTGGAAGTCGCCACGCAGCTGCGAGGTGACGTTGAGGTCTTCGATCGAGTGGCGGTCGCCGTCTCTGGTGACCTTGACGACGCGAACCTCGGCCTTGCCGTACTGGTTCGGGCCGAGGACGATGCCGTCGCTGGGCGTCTCGGTGTCGGTCTCGGTGCGGGTCATGATGTCGGTCATCGTTCTAACTTCCTCGGTAGGTCGAATATGCGAAGGGGCTCAGCAGCAGCGGCACGTGGTAGTGACGATGCTCGTCATCGACGACGAACGTGAGCACGACTTCGGGATAGAAGGTGGGGGTATCGGTGCGTGCGAAATACCCGCCGGTGTCGAAATGGAGTCGGTAGGTACCGACGGGCAACGCCTCGGGCCCGAGCTGCTTCGCCCTGCCATCGGCATCAGTGACCCCTTCGGCGAGCAGCATCCACTCGCCGTCCTTGAGGGCGGACAGCACGACGGCGATACCTGGAGCCGGCAGACCCTGCACGGCATCGAGCACGTGGGTGGTGATGTGCGACACAGCAGTCATGCGGTGATCGTTCCTCTCAGTCGGAGCAGTGCGATCTCTCGCAGCTGCCCGGCGATGATCCGCTCTTCCGAGTCGGAGTCGTGCTGCAACCGTTCTCGCAGGCTCGACAGGATCTCCGTCGCCGAGCGCCCGGCCGCACGGATCAGGAAGACCCGGCCGAAGCGCTCCTCGTACGCGAGGTTGCCCTCGCGGAGAGCCTGCTGCACTTGTTCGTCGGACGGGTCGACCCCGGCCTGCTCCGACCGCGAAAGCGTCGCCTCTCTGCTGTCTCCTCCTGCTCGCTCGCCGATCCGAGGATGGTGGGCGAGGGCAGAGTCGATCTCCTGGGTCGTGAACGGATCGGCGGCCTGAGCCGCCTCCGCCACGAGGGAGTCGATCGACTCGAAGGGGCGCCGATCGACGATGTCTTCACACCATCGCGTCACATCGATGCACGGTCTGAGCGCGGCGACAGCGTCGCGTTGCTCCGCCAGATTGAATTCCTCAAGCAACATCGCTTGATCTCTTTCTCTTGCGTGCTGGCATCCACGGTGTAAGGAATACGGGAGGGATTCTCTCGTATCGTGGAACTGTTATTTCAGCATACGACAATCATAGAACTGGAGGCAGGGGCTTGCAAGCCCTGCGCCCCAGTTCAGCGGTCATTTCAGCAGAGCGTCTCTGAGGCGGGCGACGTGGCCCTCCGCGTTGACGTTGTACTCCACTGACGAGATGACGCCGTCGGCATCGACGACCGCCGTGGTGCGGATCAGCCCGTCGAACGTGCGACCGTTCACGGTCTTCTGCCCCCACGCGCCCCACTCCTTGGCGACGGCGGAATCCTCGTCTGAGAGCAGCGGGAAACTCAACTGCTCGGCATCAGCGAACTCCGCGAGCTTCGACACCGGATCGGGCGAGATCCCGAGCACGGTGTAGCCGGCGCCCTGGAACGATCCGAGGTTGTCGCGGAAGTCACAGGCCTCGGTGGTGCATCCGGGCGTGAACGCCGCCGGGTAGAAGTAGACGATGACGGGCGTGCCGCGCAGCTCGGACAGAGTGCGCTGCTGTCCGGATGCATCGGTGAGCGTGAAGTCCGGCGCGGCCTGGCCGACCTCGAGCTCTTCAGATGAGTTGATCATGCGGTTTCTCCATTCTCGATAGATTCAGCGTTCCCAGCTTGAGCAGTGACTCCACGACGCAGCAACCGCCCGCGGGGAGCGTCGCCCTCGACCGGCGCCCCGGCGAGGTAGGTCGTCCGCACGACTCCCGTGAGCTCCTGCCCGTCATAGGGAGTGATCGGATGCCGATGCGAGAGCCGCTTCGCATCCACGACGAACGTGTCCTCAGGCGCGAAGACCGCGAAGTCGGCCGCACCGCCCTCGACGATTCGCCCCTTGTCCGTGAGCCCCACCCTGGCAGCCGGCTTCTCGGACATGAGTGAGACCACGTGCTCGAGGGAGAGGCCGCGCGTGCGCGCGTGGGTCCACACGAGCGAGAGCCCCAGCTGGAGAGAGGCGATGCCTCCCCAGGCCAGCGAGAAGTCGCCGTCCCCGGCGAACTTCATCTCGGGGGTGGACGGCGAGTGATCCGAGACGATGTAGTCGATCGTTCCCTCGGCGAGCCCGCGCCAGAGCTCTTCGCGATTGTCTTCCTCCCGAATGGGAGGGCAGCACTTGAACGCCGTGCTCCCCTCTGGGATGTCCTCGGCGGCGAGCGTCAGGTAGTGCGGGCAGGTCTCCACCGTCAGATCCACGCCGTCGGCGCGAGCCGCGGCGATGCGGCCGAGGGAGTCGCCGTTGGACAGGTGAAGAATGTGCGCGCGGACGCCGGTGTCTGCAGCGCCCTGGATCACCTCGGCGATCGCCGCATCCTCGGCGGAGCGCGGACGCGAGGCGAGGAACGGTGCATACTCGCGGCTGCCCGGCTGCACTGATTCCTCGATGATGTGGGCGTCTTCGGCGTGCACGACGAGCAGTGAGTCGAGCCCCGCCAGCACCGCCATCGCCTCGCGCATCTCCGCGACGGACACGTCGGGGAACTCCTCCACGCCGGAAGGGAGCAGGAAGCACTTGAATCCGTACACGCCCTCGTCGTGCAGCGGGACGAGCTCGGCCATGTTGCCGGGGATCACTCCTCCCCAGAATCCGACATCGACGAAGACCCGGCCCTCCGCGACGGCCCGTTTCTCGTCGAGCGCTGCGACCGAGACGGTGGGAGGGATGCTGTTGAGCGGCATGTCCACGATCGTCGTGACGCCGCCGGCCGCCGCAGCCCTGGTGGCGGATTCGAAGCCCTCCCACTCGGTGCGGCCCGGCTCGTTGACGTGCACGTGCGTGTCGACCAGGCCGGGTAGCAGCACCTCGTCGGCCGCGAGCTCGATGACTTGATCGGCGGCAAGGCCGGTTCCGGTAGCGGCGATGCGAGCGATCCGTCCGCTGCGGACGCCGATCTCGGCTGGCTCGAAGGCGCCGTCGATCAGGGCGCGTCCGCGGAGGACGAGGTCGTAGCGCTCCGCGCGCTCAGCCGAGCTGGGGCCGGTGGCCTCGATGATTTCCCGCACCAACTGCTCGGCGAGCTCTTCGAGCAACGGTCCCGCCTCGGCCATGCTGCGCTCAGCGTCGGGTTCCAGCTCGGACAGCGCGCGAGCGCCGGCGAACCCGGCATCCGCGATCGCATCCGCGGACAGCGTCGTCCGCCCGCACACCGCATACACCGGCAGACCGGCAGCACTCGCCGCCCGCGCGACTCCCACCGGAGTCTTGCCCATCAGGCTCTGCTCGTCGAGGCTGCCCTCGCCGGTGATCACGGCATCCGCGCCCCGGAGTCGAGCAGCGAGTCCGGTCACTTCGAGCACGACGTCGACGCCCGCGCGCCTGGTCGCACCGAGCGCGATGGCGGCGAAGCCCACGCCACCGGCGGCGCCGGCACCTGCCCGCGATGCCGCCTCCGCGGCCGGGACGGAGAGCGCGCCCGCAGCATCGAGCACCTCCACGAGGCGCGTGAGACCCACTTCCAGCGTCGCGATGTCCTCGACGCTCGCCCCCTTCTGCGGCCCGAACACCTCTGCAGCACCGGTGGGTCCGGTGAGCGGATTGTCCACGTCACTCGCCAGAATGATCTCGGTATCGGTCAGTCGCGCGTCCAGCGCGCTGAGATCCACCGAGGCGAGGCGCACCAGGGCGGCTCCGCCGGGCGGCAGCTCTTCGCCCGCCTCATCCAGGAATCGCACGCCGAGACCCTGCAGAAGACCGGCACCACCATCGGTGGAGGCGCTGCCTCCGATTCCGAGCACTATGCGCCGGCATCCGGCATCCAGAGCCGCCCGCACCAGCTGTCCGGTGCCCAGACTCGTCGCACTGAGCGCGTCCTTCCGCCCTCCAGGCAGCAGGTCGAGGCCCGAGGCACGCGCCATCTCGACCACCGCTTGTTCACCGCGCACCGCGAATTCCGCCGAGATCTCCCCGCCGGTGGGCCCGGCGACGAGCGCGGTACGCGAAGAGAAGCCTGCGGCGAGCACAGCATCCAGCGTCCCCTCGCCGCCATCGGCGACGGGGACGGTCACGACCTCGATCGTCGGGTCGGCGCGTCGCGCTCCCGAGGCGACCCTTTCGGCCACCTCGGGAGCCGTCAGCGACCCTTTGAACTTGTCGGGGGCGATGACCAGACGCATCTCAGACCTTCGCGAGCGAGAGGATCGCGGTCGGAGCATCCTCGGGCGTCACGGCGAGCTCGCCGAACTCGTTCACGTTGTCGAGTTCGGTGCCCATCGGGATGTTCGTCACACGCTCGAGGATCGCTTCGACCACGACGGGAACCTGGTACTGATCGATGAGCGACTGCGCCTCGGCGAACGCCGCGGCGAGATCCTCGGGGCGCTCGACGCGGATCGCCCGGCATCCCAGCCCCTCTGCGACCTTGACATGGTCCACACCATAGCCGTTCGCGGTGCTGCCTTCCACGTGGGGAGAGTTGATGTTCTCGAACGCCAGCGAAACCTCGAAGTCCATCTCGAAGCCCCGCTGCGCCTGACGGATCAGACCCAGGTAGCTGTTGTTGACCACGACGTGGATGTAGGGCAGCTTGTGCTGCGCGCCAACGGCGAGCTCCTCGATCATGAACTGGAAGTCGTAGTCACCGGTCAGCGCGACGACGGTCTCCCCCGGCTTGCCGCGAACGACGCCGAGCGCCGCCGGCCCCGTCCAGCCGAGGGGCCCGGCCTGCGCCGCGTTGATCCACTTGCGCGGACCGAAGACGTGCAGCAGCTGCGCGCCGGCGATCTGCGAGAGGCCGATCGTCGTGACGTAGGTGGTGTCCTTGCCGAAGGCGAGGTTCATCTCCTCATACACGCGCTGCGGTTTCATCGGCACGTCGTCGTAGTGCGTCTTGCGCTGCAGCGTGGCTTTGCGCTCGCGGCTCTCGTCGGCCCACGCGGAGTAGTCCGGCAGAGTGCCGGACATGCTGCGCTCCCGCGCCACCTCGAGGAACGCATCGAGGGCGGCACCGGCATCCGACACGATCCCGAAGTCCGGCGCGAACACGCGACCGATCTGCGTCGGCTCGATGTCGACGTGCACGAATGTGCGGCCCTCGGTGTACTTGTCGACGCTGCCGGTGTGGCGGTTCGCCCACCGGTTGCCGATGCCGATCACGAAGTCCGATGCCAGCAGCGTCGCGTTGCCGTAGCGATGCGAGGTCTGCAGGCCCGCCATTCCGGCGTTCAACTCGTGATCGTCGGGAATGGTTCCCCAGCCCATCAGGGTCGGGATGACCGGGATGCCGAGCACCTCGGCGAACTCGACGAGCTGAGCCGAGGCACCGGCGTTGATGATGCCGCCGCCTGCGACGATGACGGGATACGCGCTCGCGGTCAGCATGTCGATCGCCTTCTCGGCCTGGCGGCGCGACGCGGCAGGCTTTGCAATCGGCAACGGCTCGTAGGCGTCGATGTCGAACTCGATCTCGGTCTGCTGCACGTCGATGGGCAGATCGATGAGCACCGGCCCCGGCCGGCCCTCGCGCATCAGCTGGAACGCCTTCTGGAAGGCACCGGGAACCTGCGCGCCCTCCATCACGGTCATCGCCATCTTCGTCAGCGGCTTCGCGATGCTCTCGATGTCGACCGCCTGGAAGTCCTCCTTGTGCAGCTTGGCGACCGGCGCCTGGCCGGTGATGCAGAGGATCGGAAGCGAATCGGCCCAGGCCGCGTACAGCCCCGTGATCATGTCGGTGCCGGCGGGGCCGGACGTACCGATGCAGACGCCGATGTTGCCGTCGGCGGCGCGAGTGTAGCCGTCGGCCATGTGGGCTGCGCCCTCGACGTGGCGGGCGAGGGTGTGCCGAATGCCGCCGTTGGCGCGCATCGCGGAGTAGAACGGGTTGATGGCAGCCCCTGGCAGGCCGAACGCCTCGATGGCGCCCTCCTTCACCAGGATGGCCACGGCGGCATCTGCCGCACGCATGCGAGTCATTTCAATCTCCAGAGTTTCTGTCGGACGTCAGGCGCGACCGGCGAAGGCCGCGGTCAGCTTGAACAGCCCGGAGTGGTCGAGGCCGGCGTCGCCCTGCTGCACGGCGGAGCCGACGAGCTGGGCCACGTGGGCGCCGAGCGGAATGGTGATGCCGGCCTGTCGTGCGGCGGCGGTGATGATGCCCATGTCCTTGTTGTGGAGGGCGAGGCGGAAGCCGGGTGCGAAGTCGCGATCGAGCATCTTCTGCCCCTTCTGGTCGAGCACCTTGGAGCCCGCGAGGCCCCCTCCGAGCACCTTGAGCGCAGCATCCGTGTCGACGCCGAAGGCCTCGAGGAAGATGATCGCCTCGGCGAGCGCCTGGATGTTCACGGCGACGATCAGCTGGTTCGCCGCCTTCACCGTCTGTCCGGCACCGGCGGGACCGACGTGCACGATGGTCTTGCCCACCGACTGGAGGACCTCGAGCGCGGAGGCGAAGTCTTCGTCAGTTCCGCCGACCATGATCGACAGCACGGCGTCGATCGCGCCCTGCTCGCCACCCGAGACGGGGGCGTCGACCGCGCGGAGGCCGGCGGCGGTCGCCTCGTCGGCGAGCTCCTTGGCGACATCGGGACGGATGCTGGACGCATCGATCCACAGTGCGCCCTTCTTGGCGTTGGCGAAGATGCCCTCTTCGCCACGGACGGCGGCTGCGACATCCGGGGAGTCCGGCACCATCGTGATGATGACGTCGGCGTCCTTCACCGCGGCGGGGATGCCGTTCGCGCCCTGGCCGCCTGCGGCGACGAGCTCGTCGATGCGGTCCTGACTGAGGTTGTAACCGGTGACGGTGTGACCGGCGGCGAGGAGGTTCTTGGCCATGGGGAGGCCCATGATGCCGAGGCCGATGACTGCGATGTTGCTCATGATTGTTCCTTCGGTACGTCTGCGATGTGTCTGCGGCGTCGATGCCGCGGAGTTGAGGGTCGTGTTCAGCGCGCTGCGGCGACGGCTTCGGCCGCCCACGCGAATGCGGTCTCGATCGGCGCCTTGTATTCGAGGCCGATGTAACCGGAGTAGCCGAGCTCTTGGCTCCGCGCGATCCAGGCGTCGATGGGAAGCGATCCTGTTCCTGGTGCACCGCGCCCGGGCGCATCTGCGATCTGGATGTGGCCGAACGACGCGGCGTGCTCTTCGATGACCTGCGGCACATCGTCGCCGTTGACGGCGAGGTGATAGAAGTCGGCGAGCAGGGCGAGGTTGCGTGTTCCTGTCGAGGTGCGCACGTGGTCGATCACGTCGAGCGCCTGGACGGCCGTACGCAGCGGGTAGCGCTCCGCGCCACTGACCGGCTCGACCAGCACGGTTCCGCCGATGGCCGCGACGGCCTCGGCTGCGGCGGCGAGGTTCTCGATCGCGACAGCATCCTGCGCGGCGGGGTCGACGCCGTCGATGCGGTTGCCGTACAGGGCGTTGAAGCCCTTGGTCCCCAGCTCGCGACCGATGCCGACGACGACTGCGAGGTTGTCACGGAACTCCTTGCCACGGGCGGGCCACGAGACCAGGCCGCGATCTCCGTTAGGCATGTCGCCGGCGTTGAAGTTCAGACCCGTCAGCTGCACACCGGCGTCACGGATGGCCGCGATGAATGCGTCGACCTCGTGATCGAGCGGCACGGAAGTGGAGAACGGCCACCAGAACTCGACCGCGTCGAATCCAGCAGCCTTCGCTGCGGCTGGGCGCTCGAGCAGCGGCAGCTCGGTGAGCAGGATCGAGCAGTTCACCGTGTACGTCATTTCGACTCCCTCGTCAGTCAGATCAGTTTCCACATTATGGAAGATAACTTCTGCTAGATGAAAGTCTAGGATGCCGCAGGTGAGGTGTCAACGGTGGGATCCGTCAAGCGGGGGTGGTTGAGCGCGGGTGGCGCGCGGCGATTGCATTGCCGGAACACTTTCGCGGGTTCATCGCGTCTCGAACCCGCGAAGCCCTTCTGGTACCACCACGGGCGGGATGCAGACGACTCTTCCTGCACGAGGTGAGCAGAGGCGGGGGTTGCTCATATTCTCGGAGAACTCGGTATGCCGCATCGCGCAGCTCCGTCAATATCGACGGATGCGACACCGGGTCAGACTTCCCCGCCGACTGGGCGACAGGTTCTCGGTGCGCACTGCGGAAGCCGTCGGCCTCCGCCCCGGCCGCAGCACTCCCGATCTGCACCGGCCGTTCAGCGGGATCCGCTCGATCGAGGCGCCAACGACGTTCCACGACTTCGTCGCCTGTTACGTGCCACGGCTGAAGCCGGCCCAGCGATTCGGGGGCATGACGGCAGCCCGCGACTGGGGCCTGCCGATGCCGACGAGATGGACGGCGAAGGAACCTCTCGACATCTTCGTACCGTGGTCAGGGGCTCCGCCGAAGACACCGGGGGTTCGCGGTCGGCGCATGCGCGAGGATCGCGCTGAGACCCGCACGCTCCGCGGACACCCTGTCATCGATCCCGTCGCCGCGCTCTTCACCTGCGCTGCGACCCTGACCGTGACGCAGGCGGTCATCGTGCTCGACGCACTGCTGACAACGGCATCCAATTATCCTGATCTTGGGCCGGGGAGGCCGCTCAGCACGCGCTCCGAGATCACCCGTCGGCTTGAGGAATGGGAGAGGTTCCGCGGGCGCGCGACGATTCGCGCGGCGCTGCCGCTGGCTCGCGAACTCGTCGAATCTCCGAAGGAGACCGAGACCCGGCTGCTGCTCATCGACAGCGGACTGCCCGAGCCCGTCGTGCAGCACGAGGTATGGGCCGACGGGCAGTTCCTCGGACGCACCGACCTCGCATATCCGGAGTGGAAGATCGCGTTCGAGTACGAGGGAGACGGCCACCGTACGGACCAGGACCAGTGGCGCAAAGACATCCAGCGACAGCGCTATCTCGAAAGCGCGAGCTGGATCGTCATCCGCCTCACCCAGGCCGACCTCGACAAGCCGGAGATGCTCATCGCCAGCATCCGCCGTGCGATCGCTCTACGCCGAGGATGAGCACGCCATATCCGCTGATTACCAGACGGTTCCGGTCTGGCGACGAGGCGGATGCGAGGGGCGCCGAGAGTCAGCGGACTGCTGGAAGGAAATCACGGGCCATCACGATGCTGAACCCGGGAAATGCTTCCGAGATCCACGCGGTGCGATCCGATACATGCAGCGACCCAGCTCCGACTCAGCTCGCCGCGCGCCGGCTCAGCCCCAGGGGCGCGGATCCGTGCCGCGGGTCAGCATGACCTGGCGGTTGACGTCCTTGTAGAGCAGGTAGCGGAACGGCCCTGGCCCTCCCGCGTAACAGGCCTGCGGGCAGAAGGCGCGCAGCCACATGAAGTCACCGGCCTCGACCTCGACCCAGTCATCGTTGAGCCGGTAGACGGCCTTGCCCTCGAGCACGAAGAGGCCGTGCTCCATGACGTGCGTCTCGGCGAACGGAATCGAACCGCCCGGTTGGAAGGTCACGATGTTGACATGCATGTCGTGCGAGAGATCATCCGGGTCGGCGAAGCGCGTGGTCGCCCATGCGCCATCCGTATCGGGCATCTCGCGCGGCTCGACATCCTGGTCACGAGTGACGAACGACGTCGGCAGCGCGATGCCCTCCACGCGTTCGTATGCCTTGCGGATCCAGTGGAACGACGTCGTCCCCGCACCATCGTTCGACAGCGACCACGCCTCACCGGGAGCCAGGAAGGCGTAGCCGCCCTCGGCGAGAACATGCGCCTGCCCGGCGATCGTCACCGTCAGCTCGCCTGCGGTGACGAAGATCACGCCCTCGACGCCCGCTTCCGGCTCCGGCTTCTCCGCCCCGCCGCCCGGCTGGATCTCGACGATGAGCTGCGAGAACGTCGTCGCGAACCCGGCGATCGGGCGGGCGATGATCCATGAACGCGTCTTCGCGAAGCCCGGCAGATTGCTCGTGACGATGTCGCGGAACACTCCCTTGGGAATGACGGTGTACGCCTCTTTGACGATGGCGCGATCCGTGAGCAGCGTGCTCTGATCCGGCAGTCCGCCGGCCGGCGTGTAGTAGCCCATGATTCTCCTCTGTCTGTTTCCGCGTCAGGCGCGGACGAGCGTGTTGTCGGCGAGCCGGGGGTGCGCGAGCGCGGTGAGCGCGTCGATCCGGACGCCGATGTCTGCAGCCACCTCGTCAGCATCGATAGCCCCGCACTGCACTCCACGAAGCACGAACCACGCGAGTGCGCGCGCAGTCGCGGGTTCATCCATGACGGCACCCTCCTCCTGTGCGAGGTAGGCGCGCAGTCGGGCTGCGGCGTCGGGGTATCCGTCGCGGTAGAACGCGTAGGTGGCCAGATACCGTGTCACGAGCTGGTGCGGGTGAAGGTCCCAGCCCTGGTAGAAGCCGCGCTCGAGCGAGCGCCGCACGAGCCGGGCGTGCAGCGACCAGGCCTCGGCCGCGCGCTCGCCCACCGGCAGGATGTTCGTCGAGCCGTCGGAGAGGCGGATGCCGGTACCCGCGACCGCGAGCTGCATGATCTCCTTCGCGAGATCGGCGGCCGGATGCTCCATCGACTGATACCCGGCGGCGATGCCGAGCGAGGCGCTGTAGTCGTAGGTGCCGTAGTGCAGACCCGAGATGCGGCCGGGGGCGACCAGCGGCAGCTGCGCCAACGGCGAGCGCCCATCGGCACCGAGCACGAGCTGCGGCGTCTCGACCTGCACTTCGAAGCGGATGCGACCGGCATCCAGTCCGTGCGCGCGCTCCAATGCCTCGACGGCGATGACCATCGCCTCCACCTGGGCAGTCGTCGTCACCTTCGGCAGCGTCAGCACGAGGCCGTGCGGCAGGGCTCCGGCATCGAGCAGTCCGCCGATGAAGAGATCGAGGGTGCGAAGGCCGCGAGCCCGGGTCGGCTTCTCGACGCATTTGAAGCGGATGCCGATGAAGGGCGGAGCAGACCCGGTTGCCACGGCATCCGACACCTTCGATGCCGCATCCGCGACATCCGTATCTTCGACGTCACCGCGATCACCGTAGCCGTCTTCGAAATCCAGGCGCAGATCCTCGATCGGCTCCGTGACGAGCTTGCGCGCCACGCGCTCCGCGACAGTGCTGATGAGGCCGGGCTCGATGCCGACCTGCGCGGCGAGGTTCTCCATTCCGCCGTTGGACTCCACCGCAGCGAGTGCCTGCGCTCCCCACTGCGCGGCGAGTTCCGGCGTGAATCGATCCGCGGGAACGTAGACAGTGTGAACGGGCTGACGCGAACCGTTGTCGCCCGGATAGACCGTTTCAAGCAGGTCGTCGGTCTCGGCGAGGTGCTGCTCGATCTTCTCCAGGTCGGAACCGTTGAGGCCGGAGCTCATGCGTCCACCTTCGAGGTTCTGGCATCCGTGAGCAGCTCGTATGCGGGAAGGGTGAGGAAGTCGACGTACTCGTCATCGAGGCAGATCTGCGAGATCAGGCGCGCTGCCGGCTGGTAGAACTGCTCGAAGTCCTCGTCGCCTACCCCGGCGGCCAGCTTCGCGACTTCTTCCGCCAGCAGTCGCTGGACGAGATCCGCCGTGACCTGTTCGCCAGTGTCGGCGAGCGTGGTGCCGTTACGCAGCTGCTGCCAGATCTGCGAACGCGAGATCTCTGCGGTCGCGGCATCCTCCATGAGGTTGTTGATCGCGACGGCACCGTTGCCGGAGAGCCAGACCGCTGTGTAGGTGACGGCCACGGCGAGGTTGGTGCGCAGGCCGACTTCGGTCGCGCTTCCGGATGCCGACGCCACATCGAGCAGCTGATCAGCGGTGACCGACACCTCGGGGCGCTGTCGATCGAGCTGGTTGGGGCGTTCTCCGAGCACCGCGTCGAAGACCTCACGGCAGATCGGGACGAGGTCGGGATGCGCGACCCATGACCCGTCGAAGCCGTCGCCGGCCTCGCGGGTCTTGTCGGCGCGGACCTTGTCGAAGGCGGCCTTGGTCGCTTCCACGTCGTTGCGGTTCGGCACGAACGCGGCCATGCCGCCCATCGCGACGGCACCGCGGCGGTGACAGGTCTTGACGAGCAGCTCGGTGTAGGCGCGCATGAACGGCGCGGTCATCGCGACATCGGCGCGGTCGGGCAGCGCGAACGCCTCGCCCTGGTCGCGGAACACCTTGATCAGGCTGAACAGGTAGTCCCAGCGACCGGCGTTGAGCCCCGAGGCGTGATCGCGCAGCTCGTAGAGGATCTCGTCCATCTCGAAGGCCGCAGGGATCGTCTCGATCAGCACCGTGGCGCGGATCGTCCCCTGGGGGATGCCGAGAGCATCCTGAGCGTGCACGAACACATCGTTCCACAACCGCGCTTCGCGGTGACTCTCGAGTTTCGGCAGGTAGTAGTACGGACCGTGCCCGTTGGCGATCAGCTGACGGGCGGTGTGGAAGAAGTGCAGCCCGAAGTCGACGAGCGACGCACTCGCACGCTCACCGTCGATCAGCACGTGACTTTCGGAGAGATGCCAGCCGCGGGGACGGGCGACCACGGTCGGGCGATGCACGTCCGTCCGCAGGGCATACGGCTTGCCTGCGGGCGATGTGTAGGCGAGCGTGCCGCGGGCGGCGTCGCGAAGGTTCCTGATCCCCTCGACGACGTTCTCCCACGTCGGGCTCGAGGCGTCCTCGAGATCGGCCAGCCACACCTTGGCCTCGGAGTTCAGGGCGTTGATCGCCATCTTCGCGGGCGATGCGGGCCCGGTGATCTCGACGCGACGATCCTGCAGCGCTGCAGGGGCCGCCGCGACCTGCCAATCGGCATCGCGGATGTCGGCCGTTTCCGCCAAGAAGTCGAGCCGTCCGGTGCGGGCGACCTGCTCACGACGCAGCTGTCGCGCGAGAAGCAATTCGCGCCTCCTGGCGTCGAACTCACGGTGCAGGTCTTCCACGAATCGGAGTGCCTCTGCCGTGAGAATCTCCTCCGCAGCGTCGATGCGGGGCTCACGTGTGATCTGGATGGTCATGCGACCCCTTCTGTCATGTGGATAATAACCTCCACAATACGGAAGTTTCAAGAGCTGCCGTCATTCGCTGATGAGATAGCCTGATCGGGAAGTCCTTTCCACCATGTGGATAACTGCGCCGATCCACCCTGTGGACGAGAGCGAATCGAGAGGTTGAGCAATGCCCGCAGCAGCGTCAGACGGAGTGAAGTCCGTCACCCGAGTCTTCGACCTGCTCGAGCTCATCGCCGACGCCGGCGGTGATGTCACACTCAGCGAGCTGTCGGCTTCCGCCGACCTGCCGCTGCCCACGATCCACCGCCTGCTGCGCACGCTCGTCTCACTCGGGTATGCCCGTCAGCTCGCGAATCGGCGCTACGCACTCGGCCCGCGGCTGGTCCGCCTCGGCGAGGCCGCGAACCGCAAGTTCGGCCGGATCGCCATGCCGCAGCTCAAAGACCTCGTCGAACGCCTCGGCGAGACCTCGAACCTCGCCACGATCGATGGCGACCGCGTGATCTACGTGTCGCAGGCGCCGTCTCCGCACGCGATGCGCATGTTCACCGAGGTGGGCCGCCGCTCCTACCTGCACTCCACCGGCGTCGGCAAGGCGATCCTCGCGCAGATGAGCGATGAGGCCGTGCGCGACATCATCTCCCGCACCGGGATGCCGCACGACACCGAGCGCTCGCTCGGAACGATCGATGCGCTGCTCGCCGACCTCGCCGTGACGCGTGAGCGCGGCTATGCGATCGATGACGGCGAGCAGGAGATCGGCGTGCGCTGCTACGCCATGGCAGTGCCGGACATGCCGACGCTCACCGCCGTCTCGGTCTCGGGCCCGGTCGCCCGCGTCGACGAGGGGTTCGCCGAGCGGGCCATCCCCGTGCTGCGCGAGGTCGTCGCTGAGATCTCGGCGCTCTCCAGCGCCTCCTGACGGCGCGACCCCGACGCCCATCGGGTGACCGCGCTGTGCTCAGACGGCGGGCGCCGCGGTGGAGGCGCGCACGATCAATTGCGAGCCGAGCGTGATGTCATCTATGACCGTTCCGACGATCGCCTGCAGCAACAGGTCGACCGCGAGCGCGCCGCTGCGGGCGATCGGCATCCGCACCGTGGTGAGCCCTGGCGTGACCGCACCGGCGAGGTCGATGTCATCGATGCCGACGATGCTGATGTCGGCCGGACACTTCCGGCCGAGTTCCAGTAGCCCCGATTCGAGACCGAGAGCGACGAGGTCGTTGTAGGCGACGACGGCTGTCGCACCGCTCGCTGCGGCAGGCGCTGCGGCGGCGCGACCGCCCTGGATCGATGCCGCCTGATGGTTGAGCGGAGTGAGCCGGATGCCGTGGCGCTCGCACGCTCGCGCGATCGTATCCGCGCGGCGGATGTCGGCCCATGATCCACGGGGACCGGCCGCATACGCGATGTGGGTGTGGCCGAGGGCAGCGAGATGCTCGATCGCCTGGGCGGGACCGTGCTCGGCATCCATCAGCACGCAGGGGGCGCCGTCGATCTGACGATTCACCACGACGTACGGGGTGTCACCGACCAGCTCGAGCACCTCGGCATCGGGCAGACGAGGGGAGCACAGCAGCATGCCGTCGAGCCGACGGGCCTGCTCGATCTGCTCGCGCTCTCTGCGCAAGTCCTCGTCGGCGTCGAACAGCACGATGCGATGACGTCCGTGCCAGGCCTGACCCTGGATCGCCTTGAGCAGGGTGGCGTAGACAGGGTTGGCGACGTCCGGTACGACGACCCCGAAGGTGCGGGTGGCTGTGGCGGACTGCGGTGTCTCGTAACCCAGCTCGCCCGCCGCCTGGAGAACGCGCCCGAGCGTGCCCGGCGCCAGACGGTCCGGCTCTCCGAAGGCACGGGATGCGGTCGCGATGGACACACCTGCATGTCGCGCCACGTCCGTCAGCGTCGCTGCCATCTCGATCTCCCACCCTCGCGACAATCCTACGATCCTCGACTGCGATGCAAATCGGGTTGACGTGTTTGTACAACTCATACATACTAGTTGCACGACGATCAACGCCGATCACCTCAGCGGTGCGCGGCCCAAGCGAAGGAGCCACTGCGTGAGCCTCGAAGCCCCAGTCCTGCGCCGCGCTACCTCGGCGACTGCGGAGCCGCTGGTATCCCCCACAGGCTCCGGCATCCTGCACCTCGGCCTCGGTAGCTTCCACCGAGCGCATCAGGCCGTCTACACGGCTGCCGCACTCCGGGCCGCCGGCGGCGACTGGGGAATCATCGGCGTCGCCTCGCGTTCCCGCTCGATCGCCGATGCACTGCATGCACAGGACTTTCTCTATTCGGTCGCCACGATCGCCCCAGGAAGCACGTCGCTGGTCATCCCCGGCGTGCACACCGACGCCTTCGTCGGTGCCGAGCAACCCGAGCGCGTCGTCGCGCAGATCGCCGACCCCGGCATCCGGATCGTGACCCTGACGGTCACGGAGAACGGCTACAGCTACTCCCCCGCGACACAGCACCTCGACCTCGATGACGAGACCGTGCGAGCCGATCTGCGTGGTGGCGCGCCCCGCTCGACGATCGGTCAGCTCGCCCGCGGCCTTCAGGCCCGTGCCGCGGCTGGCGGCGCACCGATCTCGATCCTCAGCTGTGACAACCTCGCATCCAACGGCACCCACACCGAGAAGCTCGTCCGCGAATTCCTGCACGAGCTCCCTGGGTCCGACGGAGCAGAAGCCCTGGAGTTCCTCGACCGCGCCGTGTCGTTCCCCTCGAGCATGGTCGACCGCATCGTGCCGGCGACCACAGCCGAGCTGCGCACACGGGTCAGCACGCTGCTCGGCGCTCGCGACGACATCCCCGTGCCGGCAGAGCCGTTCACGATGTGGGCGATCGAAGATCGCTTCGCCGGCGGCCGCCCGGCCTGGGAAGCGGGTGGCGCCGTGTTCACCGACGAGGTCGGACGCTACGAGCAGATGAAGGTGCGGCTCCTCAACGGCACGCACTCCCTCATCGCCTACCTCGGCGCGCTGAGCGGCGTCGGCACGATCCCCGAGGCCATCGGACTCGAGAGCATCGAGAGTGCCGCCCGCGCCGTGCTGCGCGACGAGTACGAACCCTCGGTCGAGGTGCCATCGGGATTCGACATCCGCGCGTATGAGAGCGAGCTGTTCGAGCGCTGGGCCAACAGCGCCCTGGGTCACCGCACCAGCCAGGTGGGAACCGACGGCTCGGTCAAGCTGCGCCAGCGCATCCCGGAGCCGGCGCTGCGCGCACTCCGCATGGGCCAGATGCCGCACCTGATCGCGCTGACCGTCGCCGGATATCTGTCGTGCATCGCGCCGCTTGCCGGATTCGACCCCGGACGGCACGCCGCCGCCATGACCGACAGCGCCCGTGAGCGCCTCGCCGGATACGCGGCGAGCGCACGCAACGGCCGCGAGCTGGCGCAGCGCGTGATCGGCGAACTGCACCTCTTCGGTGATGGACTCGGATCACAGGACGCGTTCATCGACCGCGTCGGCGATCTGATCGACATCATTCAGCGGCGCGGCGTCGATGCCGCGATCGCCGATGCCACTTCGGCATCCGAGACCACCACGAAGGAGCTGCAGCCATGAAGGCTCTCGCCATCCACGGCAAGGAAGACATTCGCTGGGAGGACCGCGAGGTTCCGACCCCCGGCAACGGCGAGGTGCGCCTCCGCGTGAGCTACGTGGGCATCTGCGGTTCCGACCTGCACTACTACTTTCACGGCGCCAACGGCGAGTACACGATCCGCGAACCCCTGACCCCGGGTCACGAGATCTCCGGTGTCGTCGACCTCGACCCGTCCGGCCGCCTGGCCCCCGGCACTCCGGTCACGGTGCACCCCGCGCGTTACGGTCCCGCGGTGCCCGGCCTCGAGGAGCACCCGCATCTGCGCTCCGGCGGCGACTACTTCGGCAGCGCCGCAGCGAACCCGCACCGTCAGGGCGGAGCATCCGAGCTGCTGATCGTCGAGGACCACATGATCCGCGTGCTCCCCACCTCGCTGCCCCTCGAACGCGCCGCCCTCGCGGAGCCGCTCGCCGTCGCGATCCACGCCGTGAGCCTCGCCGGCGACATCGGCGGCAAGCGCGTCCTCGTGATCGGCGCCGGCCCCATCGGCCTGCTCGTCGTGGCCGCTGCGATGCACGCGGGGGCTGCCGTCGTCGGCGCCAGCGACGTGCGTCCCGAGCCGCTCGATCGGGCGCGGTCGCTCGGCGCCTCGGAGCTCGCCCTCGTCGGCCGCGACACGATCGAGAGCGAGTCCTACGACGTCGTCTTCGAATGCTCCGGCGTCGGCGTCGCCCTCACTCAGGCCGTCCGTGCCGCCCGCCGCGCGGGAGCCATCGTGCAGGTCGGGATGCTCCCCGACGCCGAGATCGGCGTGAACCTCGCACCCCTGCTGGCCAAAGAGCTCACGATCCGCGGCGCCTTCCGCTTCTCCACCGAAATCGACGACGCCGTCGCCCTGCTGGCCGAATCCGATGCGCTCGATCCGGTCATCTCCCACGTCCTCGCGGCATCCGATGCCGTGCAGGCGTTCGAACTCGCCCGCGACTCGTCCGCTTCGGCCAAGGTCCTCCTGGCCCTCTAGCCCGTTCCCTCCACCCGGCGGCCCCGCCGCACCGTCACACCCCACACCGTTCCTGGTCCGAAGGAGTACCTCCCATGTCAGAACCGCAGATGACGGCCCCGGCCGTCGACCCAGCCGCGAAGAGGTCGGTGCGCGACCTCGTCAGGGCCGCCATCTCCGGATGGCTCGGCACCGCCCTCGAGTTCATGGACTACCAGCTCTATTCGCTGGCTGCAGCGCTCGTCTTCGCCGATCTGTTCTTCTCGTCCGAGAACCCGGCGATCGCGGTCGTCGCGGCGATGGCCACCTACGGCGTCGGCTACGTCGCCCGTCCGGTCGGCGCCTTCTTCTTCGCTCGGCTCGGCGACAAGACCGGCCGCACGAAGGTGCTGTTCTACACGATCCTGCTGATGGGTCTCGCGACCACGCTCATCGGCTTCCTGCCGACGTACTCGCAGGTGGGCATCCTCGCCCCGATCCTTCTCGTGCTGCTGCGCATCGCGCAGGGCTTCGGTGCCGGAGCGGAGATCTCCGGTGCCGGTGTCATGCTCGCCGAGTACGCGCCGGCGAAGCGTCGAGGCATCATCGCCTCGCTCGTCGCCCTCGGCACGAACTGCGGCACGCTGCTGGCCTCGGGCATCTGGGCCATCCTCCTCTTCGCATACAGCGAGGACGAGGTCATCGCCTGGGCGTGGCGCATACCCTTCATCGCCAGCGCAGTCATCATGCTGTTCGCGATCTGGGTGCGCTTCAACCTCAAGGAGACCCCGGTCTTCGAGGAACGCGACGACGTCGTCGACGGCAAGGCCCTCTCGCGCGACGAGGCTGTGAAGCTCGCCACCGAGACCAACGACATCCGCACGCTCGAGGCCATGCAGCGCAAGCCATGGAAGGCGTTCTCGATCGCGCTCCTGCTGCGCTTCGGCCAGGCCGGCAACTCGGGAATGATCCAGACCTACCTCATCAGCTACATCACCGTCGTGCTGCTGCTGGATCGCTCGATCGGCGTGAACGCCGTGATCGTCTCCTCGCTCGTCGCCTTCATCACGGTGCCGCTGTCGGGCTGGCTCGGCGACCGCTTCGGCCGCAAGCGGATGTACCTGATCTGGGCGATCATCGCGCTGATCGTCATCGTCCCGACGATGCTCATGATCAGCAGCAAGGACACCGTGCAGGTCTTCGTCGGCTATGTCGTGCTGCACAACCTCGCCGTGATGAGCTTCGCGTCGCTGGAGAACCTGACGCTGCCCGAGCTCTTCGGTTCCCGCAACCGGTACACCTTCACGGCCATGGCCCGTGAGATCGCCGCGATCGTCGCGACCGGCGCAGGCCCCGTCATCGCCGCCGCGTGGGTCTCGGCCGTCACCGGCTCGTTCATCCCGATCATCATCATGCTCATGATCTTCACGCTGAGCGCACTCATCGCCGCCATCTGGATGCCCGAGGTCGCCGGACGCGACCTCACGGACCCGCGCGACGCGATCTGACCGAGCAGCTCACCACGACCACGGGTGCGGGCGCCCGAACGCCCGCACCCCGCACTTCCAGGAGAACGACATGACCATCGAGATCGCCGACGTCATCATCACCAGCCCCGGCCGCAACTTCGTCACGCTCAAGATCACGACCTCCGACGGTATCGTCGGCTGGGGCGACGCGACGCTCAACGGACGCGAGCTCGCCGTCGCGTCGTACCTCTCCGACCACGTCGCATCGACGCTCGTCGGCCGCGACGAAGACCGCATCGAGGACACCTGGCAGTACCTCTACCGCGGACCGTACTGGCGCCGTGGTCCGGTCACGATGGCCGCGATCGCCGCAGTCGACATGGCACTGTGGGACATCAAGGCCAAGAAGGCCGGGATGCCGCTGTACCAGCTGCTCGGCGGCGCGAGCCGCGAGGGCGTCCGCGTCTACGCGCACGCCTCGGGCACGGACTACGCCGCCCTCAAGAACGCGATCTCGGGATACGAGGAGCTGGGCTTCACCGCCGTACGCGTGCAGACGGGCGTGCCAGGGCTCGGCCAGATCTACGGCGTCTCAGCCGCAGGCCCCGGCGTGCGCTACGACTACGAGCCCGCCAAGCGCTCCGGCGACCGCCCGAGCGAGGAGTCGTGGGACACCCGCAACTACCTCAACCACATGCCGGGAATCTTCGCGCAGATCCGCGAGGACTTCGGCAGCGATCTGCGCATCCTCCACGACGGGCACCACCGGATGTCCCCGATCGAGGCCGCCCGATTCGCGAAGGACATCGAGCCGTACGACCTTTTCTGGCTCGAGGACTGCACCCCTGGTGAGGACCAGACGGCACTGCGTCTCGTGCGCCAGCACTCCACGACGCCGCTCGCGATCGGCGAGGTCTTCAACTCGGTCTTCGACTACCAGACCCTCATCACTGAGCGTCTGATCGACTACGTGCGTTCGGCCGTCACCCACACCGGCGGCATCACCGCGATGAAGAAGCTGCTCGACTTCGCCGCGATCTACGGCATCAAGTCCGGCATCCACGGGCCGACCGACATCTCGCCGGTCGGCATGGCCGCCGCCCTGCACCTCGATCTTGCGATCCACAACTTCGGCATTCAGGAGTACATGCCGCACAACGAGCAGACGCTCGAGGTGTTCCAGACCTCGTTCACGTTCGATCGGGGCTTCCTGCACCCCGGCGACCAGCCCGGTCTCGGCGTCGAACTCGACGAGGATGCCGCCGCCGGCCACGAGTACACCAAGGCCTACCTGCCGGTGAACCGCCTGCTCGACGGCACTGTGCACGATTGGTGATGACGGTTTCGCCGAGCACGACCATCCGGTGCTGCGAGTCCGTCAGCGACGGACGTCGTAGACGAGCTTCACCACTCCATTGGCGTAGACCGCGGAGTCGCGCAGCCTCAGCCCGCGGCGATCGGCACCGCTCGCGCTGAAGATCGTCTTGCCCCCTGGCAGGAGATACGGGAACATCAGCAGGTTGTAGCGGTCGATGAGGCCCGCTTCACCCAGGTGAAGGGCGAGATCGGCGCTGCCGTGGATGAAGATGGCACCCCCGTCGGTCTGCTTCAGGTCGGCGACGTCCTCGGTGGTGCGCAGGACTTTCGTCGTACCCCAGCCGTCGACCAGAGCGTCGTCGGCGAGCGTCGTGGATGCGACGTACTTCGGCAGGTCCCGGTAGGCCGCGTGATCGGGCGACGTCGGCCAGAAGGTCGAGAACGCCTCGTAACTGTTACGGCCGAACAGCAGAGCCGTCGTCTCCTCGAGCTCTTCCGCCTTCAGCGAGTACGCATCGGGCACGAACTCGGTGTCGAATACCCAGCCTCCGCCCTGGTGCCCCTCGGCCGTGCTGCCGGGAGAGTCGATCGCGCCGTCGAGGGCATGGTCCGACACGCACTTGACCGCGCCCCGAGTCCGTCATATCCTTTCCATGGAACAGAATAGTGTTTCCGAATAACGGAAACAGGACAATCTGTTTGGCCCCCACCCGGCATCGTCGGGCGCTTAGACTCGCATCATTGGATCCGGATCGGCGCCCGCGCCCTGCAGCAACGCCGGATCTGAGGAGATCTACCAATGAATGACATCGCCGTCAACGTCAACGGGAACAGCCGGCCGCTCGCGGGCACCCCCGCCCACACCACCGCCTTGGACTGGCTGCGCAGCACCGGACTCTCCGGCGCCAAAGAAGGCTGCGCCGAGGGCGAATGCGGCGCGTGCGCCGTGCTCCTGGCAACGCCGACCACCGAAGGCGGCACCGCGTGGACGTCGGTGAACTCCTGCCTGGTACCGGTGTACGCCTTGAACGGTCAGGAGATCGTCACCTCCGAAGGGCTCGGCAGCCCTGATGCGCTGCATCCCGTCCAGGAGAAGCTCGCCGAGGCCGGCGGCTCGCAGTGCGGTTACTGCACTCCGGGGTTCGCCTGCAGCATGGCCGGCGAGTTCTACCGCGGCGATCGCAAGGCAGTGGATGCGAACGACGCTGAGGCCGACGAGGACTGCCCGGTGCACGATGCGGAGCACGGACCGAACGGATTCGACCTGCACGCGCTGAGCGGGAACCTCTGCCGATGCACCGGCTATCGCCCGATCCGCGACGCCGCGTATGCCTTGGGCTCGCCGGAGAGCGACGATCCCCTCCAGCAGCGGCTCGCCGATCCTGCACCCGTGCCGGTCGCCACGGCCGCGACGGTCGACGGGTCCCGCTTCATCCGTCCGGCATCCCTCGACGAGACCCTGCGCCTCCTGCGGGACGAACCGGATGCCCTCCTCGTCGCCGGTTCGACCGACTGGGGCGTCGAGGTGAACATCCGCGGCTCCCGTGCACCGCTCGTGGTCGCGATCGAGCATCACGAAGAACTGCGCACGCTCGTCGTCGGCGACGATGAGATCGAGATCGGCGCGGCCCTCCCGCTCTCAGAAGTCGAGACGCGCCTGAACGGCAGCGTGCCGCTGCTCGCGCAGCTGTTCCCGCAGTTCGCGTCCCGGTTGATCCGCAACCGCGGAACCTTCGGCGGCAACCTCGGCACCGGATCGCCGATCGGCGACACTCCACCAGCCCTGCTCGCTCTCGGCGCCCGCGTGGTGCTGACGTCCGTTGACGGTGAGCGCGAGGTCGACCTGGCCGAGTACTTCACCGGATACCGCCAGTCGGTCAGGCGTGCAGACGAGCTGATCCGCGCCGTGCGCATCCCCCTGCCACTGGCCAAGGTGACCTCCTTCCAGAAGATCGCGAAGCGCCGCTTCGACGACATCTCCAGCGTCGCCGTCGCGTTCGCCCTCGACATCGAGGACGGCATCGTCACGGCGGCGAAGATCGGACTCGGCGGTGTGGCCGCTACTCCGCTGCGCGCACGTGCGACGGAAGAGATGCTGATCGGTCGAGAGTGGAACGTCGCAACAGTCCGCGCAGCATCCGAGATCCTCGGCGGCGAAGGCACCCCGATGTCCGACCACCGTGCGAGCTCGGAGTACCGCGCGCTCATGCTCAACACCGCGCTGCTGAAGCTGTACAGCACGGCCGTCATCGAGTCGAAGGAGGTGTCGGCATGAGTGCTCTCGCCGACCGTCCGGCCAACCCCGTCGTCGGGATCCGCGCCGCCCACGAGAGCGCCGCACTGCACGTCACCGGTGCCGCCATGTACACCGACGATCTCGCCGCGCACACCGCCGGCGTGCTCACGGCCTGGCCGGTGCAGTCCACGAACGCGCACGCCAAAGTCACCCTTGACGTCTCCGGCGCATACGAAGTGCCAGGGGTCGTCCGCGTGCTCACCGCCGACGACGTTCCCGGCGTCAACGACGCAGGCATCAAGCACGACGAACCGCTCTTCCCCGACGAGGCGATGTTCTACGGACACGCCCTGGTCTGGGTGCTCGGCGAGACTCAGGAGGCCGCCAGGCTCGGTGCCGCCGCCGTCAAGGTCGAGTACGACCCCCTGCCGTCGTTGATCACCGTGCAGGACGCCATCGACGCCGACTCGTTCCAAGGCATCGCGCGCACCGTCGAACGCGGAGACGCGGCATCCGCCCTGGCATCCGCTGCGCACGTCTTCGAAGGCGTGAGCGAGTTCGGCGGCCAGGAGCACTTCTACCTCGAGACGCAGGCATCGTTCGCGACGCTCGACTCAGAGGGCCAGTACTTCGTGCAGTGCTCGACGCAGCACCCGTCCGAGACGCAGGACATCGTCGCGCACGTGCTCGACCTGCCGGCGAACCAGGTCACCGTGCAGTCGCTGCGCATGGGCGGCGCGTTCGGCGGCAAGGAGATGCAGTCGCACGGTTTCGCGGCGATCGCCGCGCTCGGCGCCAAGCTCACCGGCCGGCCGGTGCGGCTGCGCCTGAACCGCACGCAGGACATCACGATGACCGGCAAGCGGCATCCGTTCCACATCTCCTGGAAGGTCGGCTTCGACGCCGACGGCATGCTGCAGGGCCTGGATGCCGTGCTCACCTGCGACGGCGGCTGGAGCCTCGACCTCTCCGAGCCGGTGCTCGGCCGGGCGCTCTGCCACCTCGACAACGCCTACTGGATCCCCAACGTGCATGCCCACGGACGGATCGTGAAGACCAACAAGGCGTCGAACACCGCCTTCCGCGGCTTCGGCGGCCCCCAGGGAGTGTTCCTCATCGAGGACATCCTCGGCCGCGTCGCCCCCGCGCTCGGAATCGACCCGCTCGCACTCCGGGAGAAGAATTTCTACCGGGCGGGTCAGAGCACGCCGTACGGACAGCTCGTGAAGGATGCTGATCGCCTCGGCACGATCTGGAACCAGCTGCGCGACGAAGCGGACATCGATGAGCGCCGGGCGGAGATCGCGAAGTTCAATGCAGGCAGTGCCCACTCCAAGCGCGCGCTCTCGGTGACGCCGATCAAGTTCGGCATCTCATTCAACTTCGCCGCCTTCAACCAGGCCGGCGCCCTCGTGCACGTGTACAAGGACGGATCGGTGCTGATCAATCACGGCGGCACCGAAATGGGCCAGGGGCTGCACACCAAGATGATGCAGGTCGCGGCCACCGCGCTGGGCCTCGAGCTTCACCAGGTGCGGCTCGCGCCCACTCGTACCGACAAGGTTCCCAACACCTCTGCCACTGCGGCATCATCCGGCGCCGACCTCAACGGCGGTGCCGTGAAGAACGCCTGCGAGCAGATCCGTGAGCGCATGGCGGCTGTCGCAGGGCGCCTGCTGAACGTCGATGAGCGCGATGTCCGCTTCGAAGGCGGCTACGTGACGGGGCTCGGCAACATCGAGCAGCGCCTGACGTTCGGCGAGGTCGCTAATGCCGCCTACCTGCAGCGCGTGCAGCTGTTCGCGGCCGGCTATTACCGCACAGAGGGCCTGCACTGGAATCCCGAGATCATGCAGGGCTCGCCGTTCAAGTACTTCGCGTACGGCAGTGCGGCCACCGAGGTCGAGGTGGACGAGTTCACCGGTGCGTACACCGTGCGGCGCGTGGACATCGTGCACGATGTGGGCGACTCGCTCTCGCCCATGCTCGACATCGGCCAGATCGAGGGCGCGTACGTGCAAGGCGTCGGCTGGCTGACGCTCGAGGAACTGCGCTGGGACACCAGCGACGGCCCGAACCGCGGACGCCTGCAGACGCAGTCGGCGTCGACGTACAAGCTGCCGAGTTTCTCGGAGATGCCCTCGGAGTTCAATGTGCGGCTGTTCGAGGACGCCCGCGAGGACGGCGCGGTCTACGGATCCAAGGCCGTCGGAGAGCCGCCGTTCATGCTCGCGTTCAGCGCGCGTGAGGCGATCCGCGAAGCCGTCGGCGCGTTCGGGCCCGAGGGCCACATGGTCGAGCTGGGGTCGCCTGCGACACCGGAGGCCGTGTTCTGGGCCGTCCGCGCCGTGCAGCAGGCTGCCACGGACGCGGCCGTCACGCCGGATCGCGCCGGCGCCCACGAACTCGCCGCCATTCGCTGAACGGGGCACGGGATGGACTGGCTCGACGCTCTTCAGGATCTGCGCACGCGGCGCGTTCCTGCCGTCGTCGTGACCATGGCCCTCGTACGCGGTCACGCGCCCCGCAACGGCGGCGCGAAGATGGTGGTCTCCCCTGATGACGTGTTCGGCACGATCGGTGGCGGCAATCTCGAGGCCACCGCGATCGATCGAGCCCGTGCGATGCTCGCCTCCGGCGCGGCTGAGCCTGAGCTGCTCACGCTCACGCTCAGCGACAAGGCGACGACGGAGTACGGCGTGCAGTGCTGCGGAGGAGAGGTCACGATGATGCTCGAGCCGATGCGGGTGGTACCCGTGGTCGCGATCTTCGGCGTGGGCCACGTCGGGCTGGAGCTCGCGCGCGTGCTCGCGCGGCACGAGATCGATCTGCACCTGATCGATTCCCGACCCGAGATGCTCGCGCCTTCGCGGCTGGGCGAGCCGGGGCGCGACGGCGTCTTCGGCGATGCTGTCGCACGGGTCCGCATCACGCACTCGCCCGTCCCCGAGGCTGCGCTCTCCGCGCTGCCGGCCGGCGCGCACGTGCTGGTGATGACCCACGATCATGTCGAAGACCTCGCCGTCGTCGACCAGTCGCTCCGCACCGACGGCATCCGCTCGATCGGCCTGATCGGCTCATCCTCGAAATGGGCGCGCTTCCGCAAGAAACTCACCGAGCTCGGCCAGAGCGACGCCGACCTCGCTCGTGTCACCACACCGATCGGCGTGCCGGAGGTGACGGGAAAGCAGCCGGCGGTCATCGCCGTCAGCGTCGCCGCCCGAATCCTTCAGCTCATCGACGAGGCGGCTCCGGTCGCCGTCCAGGATGATCAGGGCGATGAACCGGATGCCGTGAACGAGGCCGCTTCATGAGCGACGCCCCGCTCGCCTCTGCGATCGTCACGGGCGCGGGCAGCGGCATCGGACGCGCCATTGCGCGCGCCCTTCTCGCTGCCGGCTTCGGCGTGACCCTGGCAGGGCGGCGCAGCGCTCCGTTGCGGGAAACGGCCGCGGTCGACGGCGCCCCGCACACCGACGGCCTCATCGTCGAGACCGACATCACCGACCGTGCGCAGGTGGAGCGGCTCCTCGGCCGCCATGTGGAGCGCTTCGGCCGCCTCGACGTGCTGGTGAACAATGCCGGCGTCTTCGGCCCGAACGCCGACATCGGCGACCTCGCACCCTCCGAGTGGGAATCGACGCTCGCGGTCAATCTCACCGGGGCGATGCTCTGCGCAGGGGCGGCCTTCCGGCAGATGCGGTCGCAGTCCCCCGCGGGTGGTCGCATCATCAACAACGGGTCGATCTCGGCGCAGACGCCGCGCCCACGTTCGGTCGCCTATACGACGACCAAGCATGCGATCGCGGGGCTGACGAAGTCCATCGAGCTCGACGGACGCCCGCACCGGATCACTGCGACCCAGCTCGACATCGGCAACGCCCGCACCGAGCTGATCGATCGGCTCGTCGCAGACGGCGCTCTGCAGGCCGACGGGTCACGTCGTCAGGAGCCGACGATGGATGCCACCCACGTCGCCGACTTCGTGGTCCAGCTCGCACGCATGCCGCTCGAGGTCAGCGTGCCCCAGCTGACGGTCACCGCAACGGGCATGCCGTTCATCGGCCGCGGCTGACGGCTCGACCTGTGGGGGCACGCAAGAACAGTTTCCCGGGTTCGGGTGCGATCGCACCCCGGAAACCCTTCTCCCATCCGTGGCCATCCCGAGAACGGCCACAGCACGAACTGCCCCAGCAGACCCGATCTCCGGCCGGATGCGGGAAGAGTTTCCGGGGTCCCGGTGCGTTCGGAGCCGGGAAATCCTTCTCGGCTGGGTTCGGATGCCGGAACACGCGGATGCCGTGGACACGCGGATGCCGCGTACGCGACTGTGCCCGGCACCACGCGAGCGGAACCGGGCACAGAGCGGGACCTACTCAGCCGCCGAGAAGCGTCTCGATAGGCCCGCGCACGAAATAGAGCGTGAAGCCCGCCGCGACGATCCACATCAGCCAGTGCACCTTCCTGGCGCGGCCGGAGAGCGCATTGACCAGGGCCCAGGAGATGAAGCCGACGCCGATGCCGTTGGCGATCGAGTAGGTCAGCGGCATCGTCACGATCGTGAGGAAGACCGGAAGCGCCACAGCGAACTTGGTGAACTTGATCTCCTTCACCTGTGCCATCATCATCGCGCCCACGACCACCAGCGCCGCAGATCCGACTTCGATCGGCACCACGAGCGTGAGCGGCGTGAAGAACATCGACAGCAGGAACAGCACACCGACGACGACCGACGAGAGACCGGTGCGGGCACCCTCGCCGATACCGGAAGCGCTGTCGACGAAGACCGTGTTCGACGACGTCGACGTCGCACCACCGGCGACCGCACCCAGACCCTCGACGACGAAGGCGGAGCGCAGACGAGGGAAAGTGCCGTCCTTGTACGCGAGACCCGAGTTCTTGGCGAGACCGGTCATCGTGCCCATGGCGTCGAAGAAGTTCGAGAACACGAGGGTGAACACCAGCATCGTCGCGGCAAGGGCGCCGATGCGCCCGAACGAACCGAACAGGTCGAACTGGCCGACCAGTCCGAAGTCGGGGATCGTGACGAACGACGTCGGAAGCTCTGGGATGGTCATGTGCCATCCGCCCGGGCCGTCTGCGCTCGAGCCGAGCTTGAGGAAGGACTGCGCGACGATCGCGATGACCGTCGACGCGACGATGCCGATCAGGATGCCGCCAGGCACCTTGCGCGCCACCAGCACACCGATGAGGATCAGGCCGATGAGGAAGATGAACGTCGGCACTGAAGTGATAGAGCCGCCGTCGCCGAGCTGCACCGGCGGGCCACCGGGAGTGCGACTCACGAAGCCCGAGTCGACGAAGCCGATGAACGCGATGAACAAGCCGATGCCGACCGTGATGGCCGCCTTCAGCGCGTGCGGCACGGCGTTGAAGATCGCTGTCCGGATGCCGGTGGCTCCGAACAGCACGATGAGGATGCCGTTGATCACGACGAGTCCCATGGCCTCCGGCCAGGTCACCTGACCGACGACGGCCACCGCGAGGAAGGAGTTGATGCCGAGGCCCGCGGCGAGCGCGAACGGAAGGCGGGCGATCACGCCGAAGAGGATCGTCATGACGCCGGCGGTGAGACCGGTCGCGGCACCGATCTGCGCACTCTGCAGCGCGTTTCCTGCGACATCCTCCACGCCGCCGAGGATGAGCGGATTCAGTATGACGATGTACGCCATGGTGACGAACGTGACGACGCCCCCGCGGATCTCACGAGCGACGGTGGAGCCGCGCTGAGTGATCTCGAAGAACCGGTCGAGCGCGTTCTTCGGCTTCGCATCGACCGTGGTCGTGGCGCCGGTGGGCAGCGGTGGATGCTCCGGTGGAAGCGACGAGGCTTCGCCGGAGTCGTCGCGCGTTGAAGTTGGTGAAGACATCGTTGGCTCCAGTCGGTGGATCGGGTAGGCAGTCGGGGGTCAGTACTCGGTACGAGTGGCCGTCTGCGTCCATTCGGTGAAAGCGGCGACGCGCTGTGCCGGCGGAAGAGGCTCCTGTGCGACCGGCATGATCGCCCGGTCTTGCGCTCCCCCTTCGAAATAGCGGTAGAAGACGGCATCATCGAAGCCTGCGTCGGCGGCGTCGTTGCGGTCGGCGGCGAAATAGACCTTCTCGACCCGCGCCCACAGCGAGGAGGCGAGACACATCGGGCACGGCTCGCAGCTCGTGTAGAGCACGGCACCGCTCAGGTCGAAGGTGCCCAGCGCCTGACAGGCATTCCGAATGGCGGTGACCTCGGCATGGGCTGAAGGGTCGAGGTTGGCGGTGACGCGGTTGACGCCTTCGAAGACGCGCCCGTCGGCCGAGACGATGATGGCGCCGAACGGCCCGCCTTCGTTCCGGACGTTCTCGGTCGCGAGCTCCACTGCACGGGCCAGGTATTCAGCCGGTGTCGGTTCGGCGTCTGCGGCCGCTGATTCAGTGGACGTGGTGATACCGATCGTGTCCATGTTGGAGAGTCCCTTGCGTTGAACGCTGATGCAACGAGGTCACGCCGGGTGTTTCGCGCGATCCTCGTCGATCCGCTGGATTCTGGTTTCTTCCCTGCCCGTTCTTCGCGGGTCGCGGGGCTATCCGACACTAACAGCGAAACGGCCCCTCGTCCACCTTTTTTGGAATCGGTTTTCCGCTAGACGATATTCGTGATTGTAGTTCCGCAGATGCGGGGCTAGTGTTCGTTGTATGACGCATTTTCGGATCAGCGAAGCGGCCGCTCTCCTCGGCGTGAGCGATGACACTCTTCGCAGATGGTGCGCGGACGGCATCCTCTCGGTGTCTCTTGACGAATCGGGTCGGCAGGTCGTCGAGGGGGCCGAACTCGCCGCGCGCGCCAAAGTACTGGCGACCGAGGTCGCCGACGTCGGCGATGTCCGCCGCAGCGCGCGCAACCGTTTCACGGGACTCGTGACGAAGGTCGAGATCGACGGGCTCATGGCCCAGGTCGAGCTGCAGTGCGGCCCGAACCGGGTGATCTCGCTGATGTCGTCCGAGGCCGCCCGAGAGATGAAGCTCGATGTCGGGTCCAAGGCCGTCGCGGTCGTCAAGGCGACCATGGTCATCCTCGAGACCGAGAAGGACGCACGACAGTGAGCACTCCCGGTCGGCGTGCAGCCGTGATCACGGCGCTGGTCGGTGCGCTCGTTCTCACCGGGTGCACGGGGGCAGGAGACGGTGCGGTGGAGAACGGCACCGCTGACGGGCCGAGCGGCGAGCTCACGATCTTCGCTGCGGCGTCCCTCTCCGGTGCCTTCGATGAACTCTCCACGCGGTTCGAGGAACAGCATCCGGATGTCGACGTGCTTCCGATCAGCTACGACGGCTCCTCCGTCCTGGCGACCCAGCTGATCGAGGGCGCGTCCGCCGATGTGTTCGCGTCAGCCGACGAGCGGAACATGACCAAGGTGATCGATGCGGGGCTGACCCCTGACGCAGAGGCATTCGCGACGAACACCATGCAGATCGCTGTCGCGCCCGACAACCCTGACGACATCGACTCTCTTGCCTCCCTCGCAGAAGACGACCTGCTCGTCGTGATGTGCGCTGCGGAGGTTCCGTGCGGTGCTGCGGCGCACACGCTGCTCGATGCCGCCCAGATCGCGGTGACACCGGTCAGCGAGGAGCAGAACGTGACGGCGGTTCTGGCGAAGGTGAAATCCGGTGAGGCCGATGCCGGCCTGGTCTATAGAACCGACATCGCGGCCGCCGGTGATGCAGTGGACGCCGTCGACATCGAGGGCGCCGAGCAGGCGACGAACGTGTATCCGTTGTCGGCGTTGACGGATGCCGCGAACCCGGAAGCCGCGGAGGCGTTCGTCGCCTTCGTGCTCTCGGATGCCGGGCAGGCGGTCCTGCGCGACTTCGGCTTCGGCGCACCATGAGCGTGACGGCCGAGGCAGGGCTCCAGACCAGGGCGAGCGGCTCGGTGCTGAGGCGCATTCCGCCGTGGTTGGCGGTACCGGCCGCGCTCGGCGCGCTCGTGCTGGTGCTGCCATTCGTCGCCCTGCTGGTGCGCCTGGACTGGGCGGGAGTTCCTGCGGCGATCACCTCTCCGGCGGCGATGCAGGCGCTCACGCTGTCCCTGTCGACGGCCTCGATCGCGACAATCACGTGCGTGATACTCGGCGTGCCGCTCGCCCTCGTGATCGCGCGCAGTCCGCAGTGGCTCGCCGCGATCCTGCGCACCCTGACGACCCTGCCGCTCGTGCTGCCCCCGCTGGTCGGCGGCATCGCACTGCTCTCGCTCCTCGGAAGGGGCGGACTGTTCGGATCGGCGCTTGCCGCGGCCGGACTGCAGATCCCGTTCACGACCACCGCCGTCGTGATCGCGCAGGTGTTCGTCGCCCTGCCCTTTCTCGTGATCTCAGCCGAGGGCGCCCTGCGCACTGCGGGGACCGGCCATGAACTCGTGGCCGCATCGCTGGGTGCGAGTCGGTTCACCGTGTTCCGGAGGGTCACACTCCCCCTGGTCGCGCCGGGGCTGGTGGCCGGCACCGTGCTCTGCTTCGCCCGCGCTCTCGGCGAGTTCGGCGCAACCGCGCTCTTCGCCGGCAATGCCCCCGGCGTCACCCGCACCATGCCGCTCGCCATCTACACGGCGTTCAATGGCGCAGGCGTGCAGGAGGACACCGCGATCGCCCTGTCGCTGCTGCTCATCATGGTCGCGGTCGCGGTTCTCCTGCTGATGCGGGGCTGGCGAGCGGATGCCGTCCGATGACGCTCAACGTCGACATCCGCGCCCGTGTCGGAAGCTTCACCCTCGAGGCGGCGATCACCGCCGCCGAGGGCGAGGTGCTCGCCGTTCTCGGCCCCAACGGCTCGGGTAAATCGACCCTGCTCGGCGCGATCGCCGGCCACCTCGATCACGCAGGCCGTCACAGCGAGGTCACCGGCCGGATCGCGCTGGGCGATCGCGAACTGGATCGCTCGGTGCCACCCGAGCGCAGGCGGATCGGGTTGCTCGGTCAGCACACCACACTGTTCCCTCATCTGAGCGCGTTGGACAATGTGGCGTTCGGTCCGCGAGCGCAGCGGATGCCGCGTGCCGAGGCCGACGACATCGCTCGCCGACACCTCGCCGACGTCGGGCTCAGCGATCTTGCCGAGCGGCGGCCCGCGCAGCTTTCCGGCGGACAGCGCCAGCGCGTCGCGCTCGCTCGTGCGCTGGCCGCGGCGCCGGATGCCCTGCTGCTGGATGAGCCGTTCGCCGCTCTCGACGTGCAGACCTCGGCACAGGCCAGGCGCCTGGTGTCCGAGTTGCGCGACAAGGTCAGTGTGCCGATGGTGCTGGTGACACACGATCCAATGGATGCTGTCATGCTCGCGTCGCGCACCGTGGTGCTGCATGAGGGGCGGGTCGTGCAGCAGGGCCCGACCGGAGAGGTGCTCGGTCACCCGAACTCGCCGTTCGTCGCGGCGATCGCAGGCGTGGATCTCGTGTCGGGTGTGGGCGATCGGCACGGGTTGCTCCAGACGGATCACGGCACGGCTGGCGCGATCCGTTGGAGCGGCCGCGGCGACGAACTGCGTCCTGGCGATGCGGGCACGGCGGTGTTCTCCCCCGGTGCCGTCCGGATCCATCAGGCTGCGCATCGCGACATCACCATGATCGACACACCGCCCAACACCTGGACCGGCACCGTCGCGCACCTCGAGTCGATCCCCGGCGGAGTGCGTCTGTTCACCACCGAGCATCCGAGCATCGCCGTCGACTGTTCGTCCATGACAGCGGTCGAGGCGGGCGTTCGGCCCGATGCGGTGCTGTCCTTCTCGATCCTCGCGCAGGACGTCTCTGTGCGCCGTTCGCGTTGAGCGGTGCTACCGTTGCCCACACGAAAGGGACGGCGATGGCGATCATTCCGATTCCCGCACCTGAGCGGGCGACAGGGGCGTCGCGCCTGCCCTCGACGGGTGGCCTGGTCGACAGGTTCGCACGCCCGATGCGCGACCTGCGGATCTCCGTGACCGACCGCTGCAACTTCCGTTGCGTCTACTGCATGCCGCGAACGGTATTCGGCCGGGACTACGCATTCCTGGATCGTGATGAACTGCTCAGTTTCGAGGAGATCGAGCGGATCGCACGAGTCGCAGCCGCCCACGGCGTGCGCAAACTGCGCCTGACCGGCGGCGAACCGCTGCTGCGCCGCGGCATCGAGGATCTCATCGCCCGCCTGGCGGCGCTGCGCACACCGGACGGCGAGAAGCTCGAGATCGCCCTCACCACGAACGGCTCCGCGCTGACCGTGAAGGCGCAGGCCCTCAAGGATGCCGGCCTCGGCCGTCTCACCGTCTCGATCGACTCGCTCGACGATGAGCTGTTCCAACGGATGAACGACGTGCGCTTCCCCGTCTCGCGGGTGCTCGACGGTCTTGATGCCGCCGATGCGGTGGGGCTGGGGCCGATCAAGCTGAACATGGTGGTCAAGCGCGGATTGAACGACGGCGAGATCGAGGCGATGGCCTCCCACTTCAAGGGCACGCCCTACACGCTGCGCTTCATCGAGTACATGGACGTCGGCACGTCCAACGGGTGGTCGCTCGATGAAGTGGTGCCATCCGCAGAGATCGTCAGGCGGATCAGCGCGCAGCATCCGCTCGTGCCGATGGATGCCGTGACCAAGGGCGAGACCGCGCAGCGCTGGCGCTACGCGGATGGCACTGGCGAGATCGGCGTGATCTCGTCAGTGACCAATACCTTCTGCGGCACGTGCAACCGCGCGCGCATCTCCACGGAGGGCAAGCTCTTCACCTGCCTCTTCGCGACAGAGGGGCATGACCTGCGCGCGCTGCTGCGCGATGGCGCCGACGACGAGCAGCTCGCCGCGGCGATGGCCTCGATCTGGGGCGCTCGCGACGACCGGTACTCCGAGATCCGGTCGAGTCTCACCCCTGAGCTGCGCGCCTCGCGCCAGCGGGTCGAGATGAGCTACATCGGCGGCTGACCGACCGGCCATTCACCGACGGGCACGGCTCAGAGCCCCACCCACTCCGAGACGCCGTCGTCGTAGTGCTGGCGCTTCCAGATCGGCACGCCTCTTTTGATCTCCTCGACCACCAGCTCGCACGCGCGGAACGCCTCGGCCCGATGGCCGCCGGAGGCCGCGGCGTACAGCGCGATGTCGCCGATGCGCAGATCGCCGACGCGATGGGCGGCCGCCACCAGCAGCCCGGTCTCCGCACGCACGCGCTCGACGATCTCCGCCAGGAACCGCGCAGCATCCGGATGCGCGCGATAGTCGAGCGCGCGCACCGCTCGCCCGCCGTCGTGATCGCGCACGACGCCGCAGAATGTGACGACGGCACCGTGCTCGTCCGAACCAACGGCGGCGCGGACGGCCTCCTCGTCGATCGGGTTCTCGGAGATCAGCGCGAAGGTGTTCGTCATGAGGTCACAGGCTCCATCTGGGCGGCTGTCTGACTCGCGTCATCCGGTACCGCATCTCCGACCACATCTCCGCCGACGGCAGCGAAGGCCTGAATGCCGCCGGCGAGATACGTCACGCGGAACCCGCGCTCGGTGAGCGTCCGCGCAGCGCGCTGCGAGCGCGGGTCGCGCTCGCAGTAGATGACGACCGACTCGCCGCTCGGGTCTTCGGGGCTCTCCCCCGCGTCGATCCGGCCGATCGGCAGCAGCTGCCCGCCGGGGATGCGACGCGCACGCGCTTCGTGAGGCTCGCGTACGTCGATCAATCGCACCGGGGTCCGCTCTCTCATCCATTGCAGCAGCTCGGCAGCGGATGTGGCGGCGATATCGTCGGCAGCCGTTTCGGTGCGAACACCGCAGAACTCGTCGTAGTCGATGAGTTCTGTGACCGGCGCACGCATCTCGTCAGCGGCATACGCGATCTCCCGCGTGCGGGCGCTGAGCGCATCGTAGAAGAGCACCCGTCCCAGCAGGGGTTCGCCGATTCCGACGACGAGCTTGACGACCTCGGTCGCCATGAGCGATCCGATCGCGGTGCAGAGGCTGGGCAGGACTCCGCCCAACTCGCACGACAGCGTCTCGTCTGCCGGGGGCGGCGAGGGAAACAGGTCGCGGAACGTCGGTCCATGCCCGCGCCACGCCACTCCGATCTGCCCGTGGAAGCGCAGGATGCTACCCCAGACGAGGGGCTTGCCCGCGAGTTCTGCGGCGTCATTGGCGAGGTAGCGCGTCGGGAAGTTGTCACTGCCGTCGACGATGAGGTCGTAGTCCTCGAGCATGGCCGGCAGATTCTCGGAGGTCAGCCGCTCGCGATGGACGATCAGCTCGTGCTGCGGGTCGATGGCCCGCACCGTGTCGGCGAGCGAGTCGACCTTGGGCCGGCCGATGTCCTCGACACCATGGCTCAGCTGACGATGGAGATTCGACAGCTCGACGACGTCGTCATCGACCACGCCGATCGTGCCGATTCCGGAGCCCGCGAGAACTGGCACGATGGCACTGCCCAGACCGCCGGCACCGATGACGAGAACACGGGCAGCGTTGAGCCGGCGTTGCGCACTCTCACCGAACCCGGGCAGCATCAGCTGACGGCTGTAACGTGTGATGCGCTCGGGCTCCAGCGCGGGGCCCGGCTCGACGAGCGGGATCATGTTGCAATAGTACGCGTCGAACTCCGCTCCACGACAGACAGTTTCCACGATACGAAGTTTTATTTCCGCCTTGCGAGCTAGGATGGTCAGTATGGCAATCGTGAAGGTGCGATACTTCGCTGCCGCCTCAGAAGCAGCGGGTCGCGAGCAGGAAGAGCTCGACCTCGGCTCCGATCCGACACTCGGCGGGCTTCGCGAGGTTCTGGAGCACGCATACGGCGCGCCGATGTCGCGCGTCCTCCGCTCGGGCTCGTTCCTCGTCGACGGCGTCGTGCGGCGTGATCCTTCGCACCCGGTCGGCGCGCAGGTCGATATCCTTCCGCCGTTCGCCGGAGGATGATCGAACCCATGACCTCGAATCCGACCACCCCCGCCGAGCACGCCGACGCCGTCTCCACGCTGCTCGCTCCGGTGCTCGAGCGACTCGCCGATGAGGCGCGCGCCGAACTGGTCACTCTGACGCCCGGTGCCGCGGCGGGTCGCGTGCTGTCGGTGGATGTGCTCAGCCCGATCACGGTGCCACCGTTCACCAACTCGCAGATGGACGGGTACGCCGTTCGCGCCGCTGATCTGGCATCCGCGACTGCCGATTCGCCGGTGCGTCTGCGCATCGGCGAGACGAGTGCTGCCGGTGACGCCGTGCACGCGCACATCGCCGGCACCGCAGCTCCGGTGATGACGGGCGCGCCGATCCCCTCAGGGGCCGACGCCGTCGTGCCGATCGAACTCGCCGACCCTCCGCGGTTCATCGGGATCGGCAACGACGCCGGTGGCGATGACCAACCCGAGAGTCCCGCAGATACCACCGTGGGCTTTCACGCCACCGTCGAACCCGGCGCCTTCGTGCGCGAAGCGGGCGCCGACCTCGCCGAAGGGTCGATGATCCTGCCCGCCGGCACTCGGCTCGGCCCCGCCCAATTGGGGTCACTCGCCTCCGCCGGAGTCACCGAGGTGCGGGTGTGCGCGCGTCCCGTCGTGCTGCTGCTCTCCACCGGACACGAGCTGCGCGCACCAGGCGATGCACTGCAGCCCGGGCAGATCTACGATGCGAACACCGCCTCGCTCACGGCCGCCATGGAGGAGGCGGGGGCCATGGTGCACTGCGCCTTCGCTCCTGACGATGCCCCAGCCGTGCTCGACGCGATAGCGCAGCATCCGGATATCGACGTGATCGTCACCACCGGCGGGGTCAGCGCCGGTGCTTTCGAGGTGGTGCGCGACGCTCTGGAGCCGGCCGGCGTGCGCTTCGGGAAGGTCGCGATGCAGCCGGGTGGCCCGCAGGGCCTCGGTGCTGCACGGGTGCTCATGGGCGAGGTGGAGCGCGTGGTGCCGGTGATCGCGTTCCCCGGAAATCCCGTCTCGGCGCTGCTGTCATTCGAGATGTTCCTGCGCCCGGTGCTGCGGGCTGCTGCGGGCCTGGCTCCCTCTCGTCGTATGCACCGCGCCGCACTGGCCGAAGCGCTCAGCTCGCCTCAGGACAAGCATCAGATCCGTCGCGGAAGGCTCCGTGCAGACGGTAGCGTCGAGGTGGGGGCTCCCGGATCGCATCTGCTGCATGACTACGCGCGGGCGACGGTCCTGGTGCATGTTCCGATCAGTGTCGCGGCGCTCCCGGCCGGCGCTGAGGTCGAGGTATGGAGAATCGATGAGTGACCTGACGCATCTGCGTTCTGACGGCTCGGCGCACATGGTCGACGTCACCGACAAGGCAGTCACACGGCGCGAAGCGCGCGCGCAGGCGGTACTCATCACGACCGAAGACGTCGTGGCGAAGATCGCCGACGGATCGCTGCCCAAGGGCGAGGCCCTCGGAACGGCGCGGCTGGCGGGCATCATGGGCGCGAAGCAGACGTCGAACCTGATTCCGCTCTGCCACCCTCTGCCACTGACCAAGCTCTCCGTCGACCTCGAGCCGCAGGGCGACCGGGTGCGGATCCTCGCGACCGCCGTGACGAACGGTGTCACCGGCGTCGAGATGGAGGCGCTGACCGCGGCGAGCGTCGCGGCGCTCACCCTCTACGACATGATCAAGGCCGTCGACAACCGCGCCGTGATCACCGACGTGCTCGTGCTCTCGAAGTCGGGCGGCAAGAGCGGCGACTGGTCTCGCGAATGACTCGGACGGCTGCGGTTCTCGTCGCTTCGACCCGCGCGGCAGCGGGCGCATACGAGGATCGCACCGGGCCAGTGATCGCCGAATGGCTGCGCTCTCGCGGATTCGAACTGGTGGGGCCGGTCGTCGTTCCGGATGCCGCGATCGCAGAGTCGCTCGCGGAACTGCTCGCGCAGCATCCGGATCTGCTCCTCACGACGGGCGGCACCGGCGTCTCGCCCGATGACCGCACCCCGGAGGCGACGAGGGCTCTGCTGGACATGGAACTGCCGGGAATCGCCGAGGAGGTGCGTCGACGCGGTGCGGAGGCCGCGCCCGCCGCGATCCTCAGCAGAGCGGTCGCCGGCGTCGCCGGCGCCACGCTCGTGATGAACCTGCCTGGCTCCAGCGGTGGCGTGCGCGACGGCCTCGCCGTGCTCGAAGGTGTGCTCGACCATCTGCTCGACCAGATCGCCGGTGGGGACCACTGAGCGCACTGAAACCCATGTGACCTGCGGCACCGACCGTCTTCGACCGGACGAGTCCGCCGGCCGAAGACCGTGACCAATGTCATGCCAATAGGGGACGGTTTTGCACTTCTTCGCCTTGCGAACCGCTTGTAGCGTCGATCTGACGGACGCCGAACGGGGAAGACGAATGGTGCGCAGGGCCAAGCCAGGAGACGATCACCCGCTGCAGCGCTACCGCTGGTGGCAGCTGTTCTCCCGCTCGCTGTTCCATCTGCGTCTCGACGGCGTCGCCGGTGCACCGGAAGTCTGGTCGGTCGATGTCCGCCATGGTGGCGACTCGAACGGAGAGGTGTGGGCCCTGCTCTACCTCGACGGACGCAACCAGTCCCGCTCCAAGCTTCCCGCGGCGTTCCGCATCCCAGGTGGCACCATCGAAGTGGCCACGAGCAACTACGGTCTCAAGCGCTGTCACTACGTCACCGACGACGGGAAAGCTCGGATGCTCGTACCTGACCCCGCCTCTGCCGAGGGGCGACGCGCTCGCCTCGATCAGACCCGTCCGACCATGAGTCGCGCCATCGGCGTCGTGTCGGTGGTGGTGCTCTTGATCGCACTCGTGCTCGGTGTGCCGCAGATAGTCGAAGACATCACACGGATTCCTCCCGTCGCCGACGCTGTCGGCACTTTCGTCAGCCCGTTCCATCTTCCGGCGTGGGCGAACATCTCACTGGTCGTCGCGGGGCTCGTGGCGAGCACCGAGCGGGCTCTTCGCATGCGCTACAACTGGATACTCGACGGCGGCCTCTTCGACGGTGATGACTAGGCAGCACCCGAGCGCTCGAGCTCCTCGAGATACGCTGCCGTGAGAGCGCCGAGCACGCTGCCGGCGCCGGCGGCGCTCGGGATTCCCAGGTGCAGTTCCCTGAGCTCATCCATGAACGCGTCCCAGAGGTCGGGACCGCCGTTCTCGAGCAGCTCTGCGCGGATGGCGAGCTCGGGCGAGACCGGAAGGTGACGCCGGCCCCAGGCGCCGAGGTGGGCGAACACCGGCACGAGCTGAATCGACGGCTCTGTAAGGCTGTAGATCACCTTCTGCTTGTGGGAGGGATCCGCGGCACGGGAGAGCATGCCCAAGTCGACGAGCCGAGCGAGCCTGTTCGCGAGGATGTTGCTGGCGATGTGCTCATCCGAGTTCGCAAGCAGTTCTCCGAAGTGCCGGCGGTTTCCGAACATGATGTCGCGAAGCACGAGCAGCGACCATCTATCGCCGAAAACCTCGAGGGAGAGGTTGATCGGGCATCCGGATCGGTGCGCGTCCACTGCAGGGTCCTTTCGTAAACCACTTGCAATCTACCACTGGTTATGGTTACTCTCAATCCAATTGCAGAACACAAGTGGTCAGGGGCTGGCATGACGTACGTATTCAGTGACATCACGATCTCCATCGACGGGTTCGCGGCGGGCTTGGGCCAGACAGCCCAGAAGCCCTTCGGTGATGGGCCGGTACAGGAGCTGCACCGTTGGATGTTCGAGGAGCCCGAGTCGAATGCCGCCGAGATCGCGGCGGTCGCCACCGCCGAGGCGTTTGTGATGGGGCGCAACATGTTCGGCCCAGACCGTGGCGAGCTCGACCCGAACTGGGCTGGGTGGTGGGGACCGAACCCTCCGTATCACGGGCCGGTCTTCGTGCTCAGCCACCACAAGCGCGAACCTCTCGTGATGGACGGGGGCACGACGTTCACATTCGTCAACGAGGGCATCGATGCCGCCCTCGAGCAGGCTAAAGCGGCGGCCGGGCCCGAAGGGCGGGTGTCGATCGCGGGCGGAGCATCCACCGTCAATCAGTACCTCAGGGCCGGATCGATCGATGAGCTGCGCACACATATCGCACCAGTGATCCTCGGCGAAGGAGAGCGTCTCCTGCTTGACGTCCCCGCCCGAACGGTGAGCATCGTGTCCGCTCGGGCGTCGGCGCTCGCCACGCACATCACCTATCGGATCAGTTGAGTCATGGCCAAGGTCGCGTGGGGATTCACCTGTTCGATCGACGGCTTCATCGCCGGCCCCGATCACGACATGAGCTGGCTGTCGGCGTCGGACCCGATGCCGGAGGGCATGACGGCGAGCATGGCCGGCAGGGTGGGGGTGATCATCTCCGGCAGATCCGGCTATGACGCCGCGAAAGCGCAGCGGGATGAGCGCGACGAGATGACCTCCGAAGCGTACGGCGGCGCGTGGTCGGGAACCGAGTTCATCCTCACGCACCGACCGGAGGAGATCGCAGACGATCCGACGATCGTTCCGCTCAACGTCGACGTCGTCGAGGCCATCCGCCGGGCGAAGGAGATCGCCGGCGACGAGGACGTGCAGATCATCAGCGCGGACATCGCGCGCCAGGCACTGCAGCACGATCTCATCGACGAGTTGCAGGTCTTCGTCGCTCCGGTGTTCCTCGGTGACGGCATCCGCATCTTCGACGTTCCCGGCGGGCGCCGCTACGACTGGGAGCTCGTCGAGATCTACGAGGGCGCGGAGCGGAGTTTCGGGCGCACGTACCGACCGAAACGCAACTGACGGCCGGAGCTATACGACGGCGTCGGTGCGAATGCCGAGCAGACTGCCTGCGCCGGAATCCGACGGCAACGGACGAAATCCGAGCCGGTGATAGAAGGCCCGGGCGCCGGTGTTCTGCGGCGAGACCCCGAGGTGCACACCCGGTACTCCTCGCCCGTGCAGTGCAGCGAGCAGCGCGCGGATCAACCCGCGTCCGACGCCCTGACCTTGGAGTTCTGGCAGGAGATCGATGTGCAGATGCGCCGGATACTCGTCCAGTTCGGCGATCATCATCCGCTCCGGATCGCGCCCCATCTCGAGGATGGCGGATGGTGCGAGACGCGCGTACTTCCGCTCGAACGCGGGCAACCACTCACGGCGATAGCGGTCGACGAAAGCACGAGTGTCGGCGGCGGCGACCACATAGCCCGACGCCCTGGTGCCGGTGTCGACGACGAACGTCAGCTCCGGCTCGAAATCGACGTACGGCAACGCGAAGATGTCGGCCAGCAGGTCGTCGCTGCCGTGCATGCCGGTGGCATCGGCGCCGCCGTTCCCGGTCTTCAGACAGATCTCCGCGACATCGGAACGGTCGGATTCTCGAAATCGACGGATGGTCGGCACTCGTTCATACTGGCATGGACCAGTGACCCCACGACGATGAGAAGCCCAGATCCTCAGGTGGCATCGCGTTCCTGCGCGATGAGGTCGCGGATCAACTCCGCCAGGAGAGCGGTACGCGGCGGGATCTCCCCGACGATCACGTGTTCGTGGTCGGCGTGCGCACCACCGCCGACCGCGCCGAGCCCGTCCAACGTGGGCACGCCCATCCCGGCCGTGAAGTTGCCGTCGGATGCGCCGCCGACGACGATGCCCACGGGTTGCGGCAGGCCGTGGCGTGCCGCAATTGCCTGCGCCCTGGTCAGAAGAGGTTCTGCCGCCGACGGGTCGAGCGGAGGACGGTTGATCCCGCCGTGCACCGTGATCAGTGCGCCCGTCTCGGACGTGAGCCCTCGAATGGCGCGGTCCACCCGCTCCTGCTCCACGAGGCTGAACGCACGCGCATCGACACTGAACTCCGCATGGGCGGCCACGGTATTGGTCGTGCTGCCGGAGGAGGCGACGGTCGGAGTGACGGTCGAGCGCATGGCCTCGTCGCCGAGACCGGCGACCGCCAGCACCTGATGGGCGAGTTCGACCGTTGCGTTGATGCCCTTCTCCGGCTCCAGGCCGGCGTGCGCGGCGCGGCCGTCGATCTGGACGCGGTAGAGCGAGACACCCTTGCGACCGACCTTCAGCGCGCCGCCGTCTCCCGACGCCTCGAGCACCAGAGCGGCTCGGCAGCCGCGCGCCTCCTCCTCGATGAGGAGCCTCGACGACGGAGAACCCATCTCCTCGTCGCCGGTCACCAGCAGGGTCACCGACCCTTGCCCATCGGGTCGAAGACCGAGTGCGCTGAGCGCATGGACTGCCATGACCAGCCCGGTGAGCATGTCGAAGCATCCGGGGCCACGGAGGATGCCGTCCTGCACCGAGAACGGATGGGTTGCGAGCGATCCGACTGGCCAGACCGTGTCGTGATGCGCGAGGACGAGCACGCGCGGTGCACCCGCATCCAAGGATCCGAGCCTCCATCGCAGATGCGTGCAGCCGTCCACCTCGACGCGCTCCGGCAGTGTGCCGAGGCGTTTCGCGCCGATCAGCGCGACGACTTCCGCCGATCGCGCTACGGCGTCGAGATCGGCCGACGGCGACTCGCATCGGACGAGCCGCTCGATGTCATCCAGCATCGCCGGAAGCGCGGCTTCGGCCCACTCGACCGGCCCGGTGCTCACCGGACCTGGCCCCGCAGTCCGCGGCCGGGGTACGCGTCCAAGACGATGTCGCCGTCACGGACAACGAACTCTCCCCTGACCAGGAGTTGCTCGATGCCCACGGACGGTCTCGTCGAATCGAAGTACGTCGCCAGGTCGGTGACGCGCTCAGGGTCGATCACGACGATGTCGGCATCCGCGCCCACCCCGAGGTGCCCCTTGTCCCTGAAGGCGGGAGCGACGAGATCGAGCACACGGGCAGGGAGATAGCTGCAGCGCCGGAAGGCCTCAGCCCACGTCCATGCCCCGCGCTCACGAACCATCGTCCGCAGCGAACGGGCGAACGTGCCTGCGGTGCGCGGGTGGGTCATTCCCCCGGCGGGCAGCGGCCATTCCCTGCTCTCCGTAGATCCATCCGGCCATGTCACGTGCATCGCGTCGGAGGCGACGATGCTGTCGGGGAAACCGAGCGATCTCTCCAGCAACGCCCTGTCGGCCGGATTCTCCTCGTCGAGGAATTCGACGATGCACGCCGCGCCGGGGTCGGTGCTGCGGACGTGACGCAGATGCGCCTCATCCCGGATGCGCTCGCCCGTGGCGACGATCACGATGTTGCTCGGAGAGAGTCCCCACACCGGCAATCGCTCCGGCGCGAGGAAGGCAGCACCGATCCCGGTACTGCCCGCACCATATGGATACGCCTCGACTGTGATGGTCGCACCGCCCGCTCGTGCATCGTCGATGGTCTGCAGAACCCGATCGATGTGACGGCGGGACGTGCTGTTGACGTGGCAGTGATGAACCTGACCACCGAATTCCATGGCCATCTGCGCGGCCCTCGACGGTCCCGTCGATGGGGGTGCTCGGGTCCGCCTCGACGATCTCCCGTACGTGCGTGAACGTCGGCGCTCCGGCCCTGGCGGCGAGCTCATTGACGGCCCGGTACTCCGCAGGATCAGTCCGTGGTGCGTATCCCTGCAGGATGCCGATGCCGAGGGCGCCGTCACTCAATTCCCTCTCCAATCGGGAGAGCCATGCGGTGAGTTGAGCGGGCGACGAGTCCTGTTGCCACGCGGGATCGGCCAGAATCGACAGGCCGCCGACGAAGTCCGCATCCGCATCCCGCCCCGCCAGCACCTCAGCCCGCGCCATGCCCCAGGATGCCGAGAAGCCGAAGTTGATCGGACGTCCCTCCTCGAGAGCCCTGGTGTACGCGCGCTCCACTGGCAGCAGGCCCGCCTCCAGCTCCAGCGCGGTCGTCACCCCGTCCATCGCCTGAAGACGCTGACCGGCGACGCTGTTCACGTGACTGTGCAGGTCGACGAACCCTGGGCCGACGATCATGCCGGTGACGTCGACGACACGGGCACCCTCTCGTTCCAGGCCCGAGCCGATCGCCGCGATCCTGCCGTCCTCGACCAGGACGTCGGATGCCTGATCGAGTCCGCTGCCCGGATCGATGACACGGCCGCCCCTCAGAAGCAACGGTGTCATGACGCCGCCTGCTCACACCGCGGCAGAGCACGAATGCCGACGTACGCGACGGGACGGTCTTCAATGGTCGTGAACGACACCGGCGCCCATGGCGTCAGTGGGTCGGGGCGACCGACGAACTGATCCGGTTCCGAACGAGGAAACAGCGCGAACGGCTTCGGCGGCTCGGGGGGCGCCGCGACGCCGGTGACGACCACGGTGGCCTGAACCCCACCGTCGTCGGCGCGCTCCACGACGAGGGACGTCGATGCATCGGCGTACGTCCCCAGCCACGACTCGTCGAGGACGGCGTCCGCGGCTGGTCCTGACGGCCGCCTCGTCGACGTGGGGACAGCATCCGAGAACTCTCGGGCGAAGGCCTCGTACACCTCCGCGGCAGCATACGGAGCGACACCGCCGTTGCAGAACACGACGAACACCAGCCCGTCGTCAGGCAGCACCTGCAGCCAGGCGTTGTTCCCGATCGTCGTTCCACCGTGCCAGAACATGCGATGACCGCCCCAGTCGTCCAGCATCCAGCCCAGGCCCCACTCCGGTGCCGTCGCGGCTGCCGCCGGGTCGAGCGCCCACTGCGACTGCGTCATCATCTCGACCGTCTCGTCGCTGACCAGACGTGCGCCGTCGCGCGTCCGACCGCCGCGCACGAAGGCGCCGCCGAACGACAGGAGATCGTCGACCGTGCTCGAGATGAGTCCGGCCGGCCCCATCGAGCGTGTGATCGAAGAGACAGGAGCCGGCACCCAGGACGAGGTCCCTGGAGCCCGCACGTGACCGTGCTGGTACCGATGGGCCATGACCTCCTCCGGGAGGGTCAGGAAGGTGTCGAGCTCGAGGCGTCCGGTGATCCGCGCACGCAGGGATGCGTCCCATGTGCGGCCGTCCAGGACCTCGATGATGCGACCCGCCAGAACGAAGCCTGAGTTGCAGTACGACCAGCCGGCGGACGGGGCGAACAGCGCATCGGCCGATTTCAGCGTCGCGACGTACTTCTCTACGCAGTCGTCGCCGCGACCGGTGTCGGTGAAGAGGTCGCCGTCGATCCCCGAGGTGTGGGTGATCAGATGCTTCACGGTGAGTTCCGACGCATGGGGTGAGTCCAGCTCGACGCCGGGGAGCAGATCGAGTACCGGCGTGTCGAGGTCGAGCTTTCCCTCCTCCCGGAGCTGCATGATCATGGTGGCGGTGGCCACCTTCGTGATGGAGCCGACCTGACACACGGTGTCCCGATCCGTGGCGACGCCCGTCCGGTTGTTGGTCACGCCGGTGCGAGCGACGAGGCGGCTCTCACGTCCCGTCTCCTCATCGATGCTCAGCACGCCGGCAACGATTCCCGGCACGTGGTGACGCCGAGCGATCTCAGCGAGAAGGTGATCCCAGGGCGCCGGATCGAATGCCGTCGGTGAAAGAGGTGTCATCAGGTTCTCCGATCTCTTTGTCTGCGAAGTGCTGTCAGTCCACCAGGATGAATGACGAGTACATGTCGGGGATCTTCGCCTCGACGCCGTTGGCGTAGGTGACGTCCGGTCGCATGGCGAAGGGCACATAGTCAGCGGAGGCATACATCTCGGCCTCCGCGTCCTCCCATGCGCCGCAGGCATCCGCTCCCGTGAACTGCGTGGTCTCGGCGACAAGGGCGTCGAAGTCAGGGTTCGATATGGCCGCGAAGTTGTTTCCTGTGGGCGGAGTCGGGCCCGAGAGGAAGGCGGTGAGCACGCTGGGCACGGAGTAGTTCGAGGCGATCCAGATGACGTCGAGGTCGGACGCGGCATTCTCTGCGCGGATCTTCTCGTTGAAGATCGCGTAGTCCGAGCCCTCCTGCGCGACCTCGACACCGATCTCACCCCATTGCTGGGCGATCATCTCCGCCGTCGCTGACGTCTCGGGCCAGCGCGTGTTCCATGCGAAGTTCAACGTGAGCTTCTCGCCGTCCTTCTCGCGTGTGCCGTCAGCGCCGACCGTCCAGCCGAGCTCATCGAGCATCGCGGCCGCTTCTTCCGGGTCGTACGACGGGAGGTTCGTGGTGGCTGCGTCGTACTGGCAGATCTGCGGCGCCAGTACTGCGAGGCGCGTCGCGCGTTCACCCTTGTCAGCCGTCTGCACTCGCATCAGCGCGTCGAGATCGAGCGCCTTCGTCAACGCGATCCGCACCTGCTCGTCAGCGGTCGCCTGACCTTCGGCCTGGCTATACGCGAAGCCTCCTGTGACGAGAGGCCATTCGATGATGGCATCTGCGGACGCAGCGACCCGATCCTCATCCGGGCCCTGAACCGCGCTCACATTCAGTTCGCCGGAGAGCAGGAGATTCGCACGGGTGCTCGGGTTCTCGATGATGCGCAGCACGACGCTCTTCGGGGCGCCGGGTGTCGAGCCGTCGACGCCGCCCTCGGGCGCCCAGTCGTAATCGTCCTTCCGCTCGAACGTGTAGTGATCGCCCTGCACGGCCTCGGTGAGCTTGTAAAGACCGGTGCCGTTCGTGGCCGATGCCACGCTGTCCGGGTCATCCAGCGCCCCTTGGCAGTAGATGGGATGAATTCCGATCGAGGGAAGCAGGAACGAGTTCGGTGTCTCGGTGGTGAGCGTCACCGTCCTGGCCGCTTCGTCGTGCTCGATGACGGCGTCGGGCGGGATCACGAGCCCGACGAAGCTCGACCCGTTGGCGGGGTCGAGGATCCAGCGGTAGTTGTTCGCCACGGTCTCCGCCGTCAGGTCGCTTCCGTCCTCGCACTTCACGCCCTCCTTGATCGTGAACTGCAGCGACGTGGGCGTCTCCTCCCAGGACTCGGCCAGCCAGCCCTGCGCCTGGCCGTCCGCGTCGAAGTAGACGGGCGCTTCGTAGGCCCACGGATACACGTAACTGAGCGTCGCGCTGGAGTTTACGTGCCGGAGCAGATTGCCCGGGTCCTCGTTCAGCGCCACGGTGAGCGTGCCGTCGATGACCGGCTCTCCGGCGTCTCCGCCGGGCCCGCCACCGGCACCGGTGCACGCGCTGAGTGCGAGAGTCGCCACGGCCAAAGCGGCGGCGCTCAGAAGCAGCTTCTTCTTCATGAAGGTCCTCCAGGGTTTGTGATGCACGGAGTCGGGTGAAGGGATGCTCGCACTCTGGCGCGCCCGGAGCCGGGCGGCATCGTCGAATACGACCGAACGTGACAATCTCGGTTGGACGAACCGACAGCCGACAGCCGGAGACGAAGGTACGCGTCGGTCATGGTGAGTCCGATCGTCAGGCCGAGCGGAGCTCGGCGACGGCGGCCGCTGCGATCTCGCCGATCGCGCGGTCGAAGCGCGGCGAGACCGTCGCGGGGCTCGGGGTCCTCAGGAACACGGACACGGCGTAGCGTGCACCGTCGGGGTACTCGACGACGGCGGCTTCGTTGCGAACGAACGGGAGCGTCCCCGTCTTTCCGCTCACCAGGATCTCATCGTCAGGGAAGCCGCTGCGCAGTCGGTGCGGCCAGACCTGAAGGCGCAGGATGCGGCGCGCCTCCGCGCAGGCTTCAGGCGCAATTCCGTCTTCCGTCCAGATGCGGCCCAGCAACTGGGACGTCTCGCGGGGCGTCGTGCGATTGGTCCGCTCCGCGTCCAGAGCTCGCGCGCCGAGGAGCGCCTCCTCGCCCCGCGCGAGCAGGTCGAACTCGGTGCCGGTCCCCATGCCGAGATCATCGCTGATCGTCGCGAACAACGCCGCACAGTCGCCCTCGAGAACCGTCCTCGTCAAACCGAGACCGCGCAGCATCTCATTGATGCGATCGAGACCGACAGCATCCATCACGACATCGGTCGCACGATTGTCCGACACCGACATCATCGACAGGCACAGGTCACGCAGCGAGATCGAGACGGGATCGACGAAGGCCGCGATCCCCGTCGAACCCATCACCGGAAAATCCTCAGGAGCCAGTTCGATCATCCGCGTCGCGTCGAGCTCACCGGCTGCCATCTGCCGGCAGGCTTCAACGAGGACGGGCACTTTGAACACGCTCGCCGCGACGACGGAATCGTCTGGGCGCACCCCCACCTCGCCGCCATCGAACTCCTGCGCGTGCACGTAGGCGCGCAACCCTGTCGATGCTTCGATCTCCTCGACCACCTGCCGCAATGTCATCCTGCAAGCTTCCGCGCCCGTGAGCGCGTCTGCTTCGGCGATCGTCACAGTGTGCACGCGCGATCTTCGTCGTCGCGCACAGCGCCGCTCTTCGCACCGGCCGGGCTTGTCGCGTCGGACAAGCCGAGGCCTTCCGCATGATCCGCATGAACGAAGCACTGGCCCGTTCGAACCGAGACGCTGATACCACCGACTGAAAGGGGCCGTGGATGAAGCCGTCCGCCGGTTCGACGCTCGCTGCACCCGCCGCGGCCGCGGCATGGAGACTCGCAGATCAGGCCTGTGCCGCTGCAGGGCTCATCATGCACGACGCACACGAACCCGATGCCGCACGGCGCGCGGCCGAAGTGCTCAGCACCATCTGGGGCAGGCACGGCACCGAGATGATCGATCCCGCGATGCTCGTGGCGATCGCGCACGCCGGCAATCTCGTCACCGTCGCAACCGCTGACGGTGAGCCGATCGGGGCAGCGGCAGGTTTCTGCGGGCCGCCCGGCACTCCCTTCCATTCCCACATCGTGGGCCTTCTCCCCTCCGCCACCGGCCGCGGGCTCGGACGTGCGGTGAAGCTCTATCAGCGCGCCTGGTGCCTGGAGCACGGCATCGACACGATGACCTGGACATACGATCCGCTGGTGGCGCGGAATGCATACTTCAACATCCGGCGGCTCGGCGCGCGTGCAGTGCATTACTACGCCGGCTTCTACGGTGAGATGGTCGACGCCATCAATGCAGGCCAGGGATCGGACCGCATGCTGATCCGCTGGGATCTGACCACCACCCCACCGGAAGCGGGCGCGCCCCTGGTCGATCCGGGCCGGGGTTCCCACTCCGCGATCGAGAACCTCGCGGGAGCGCCGTCTGCGTACAGCCCTCCTCCCCGCGACACGAACACGACGCTGATCGCGATCCCCCGTGAGATCGAGGAGATGCGTCGCACGGATCCCGACCTGGCACGCCGGTGGCGTGCGAGCACGCGCGACGCGCTCGACGACCTCCTCGTCAACGGCTGGATCATCACAGACTTCACCCGCTCATGCCAGTACGTGCTCCACCGCGAAAGGACGTCATGAAACTCCTCGGCCTGCGCCTTCACCACCTCGAGATCCCCCTCGTCTCCCCGTTCACCACGTCGTTCATGACCCAGACGCACAAGCGCTGCTTCCTCGTCGAGGCTCAGCTCGAGACCGACGCCGGCGATGTGATCACCGGATGGGGTGAGAACGTCGCCCTGGACCGGCCTTACTACTCCGCGGAGTACCTGGACGGGTCGGCGGATGTCGTGGAGCGATGGATCGCGCCGCTCCTTTTCGACATGGAACACCTCACCGCCGAGACCGTGTTCCACCACCTCCGCAAGGTCATCGGAAACCCCATGGCGAAGGCATCGGTGGAGATGGCGATCCTCGACGCCCAGCTCCGCGCCGAGAACCGTTCGTTCGCCTCTTACCTCGGTGCGGTGAGCAGCACTGTTCCGTCCGGCGTCTCCGTCGGCATCCAGGACTCCGTCACCGAAACTCTGGGCGTGATCGGCGGTTACCTCGAACAGGGGTACGCGAGAATCAAGCTCAAGATCCAGCCGGGGGCGGACATCGCGCACGTCGCGGCCGTGCGTCGTGAGTTCGGCGACGATCTGCTGTTCCAGGTCGACGCCAACGCCGCGTACACGCTCGTCGACGCCGCCCACCTGCGTCGCCTCGACGACTACGGACTGCTGCTCATCGAGCAGCCGCTGGGCGAGGGCCGACATCCGTCAGCACGCGCAGCTCGCCGCTCTGATGACCACGCCGATCTGTCTGGACGAATCGATCGTGTCGGCCGAGGCCGCCGCCGATGCGATCTCTCTGGGGGCGACATCGGTGATCAACATCAAGCCCGGCCGCGTCGGCGGCTATCTCGAGGCGAGGCGCATCCACGACCTCGCGCGGGCGCACGGCATCGCCGTCTGGTGCGGCGGCATGCTCGAGACCGGCATCGGAAGGGCCGCGAATGCCGCACTCGCCGCTCTCCCCGGCTTCACGCTCCCCGGTGACATCTCCGGATCGGACCGCTTCTTCCGCGAGGACATCGTCACCGAACCGCTGCGCATGCACGACGGGGTCGTCGACGTGCCGAACGGTCCAGGGTTCGGGGTCGACATCGACGAGGACCACTTGGAGCGGTTCCGCACACAGCTCGTGGAGGTCACCCGATGATGCGCCCACCAACCCTTCAGGATCTCTCCGCCCTCGCGGAGCCGGCGAGCCCCGTGCTCACCCCGGATGCGACGCGCGTCGTGTACGCGCTGAACCGCCACGATGACGGCGACGCCCGGTCAGAGCTGTGGAGCGTCGCGACCGAAGCCCGCGGCGACGCGATTCGACTGACGTCCGGCTCTCTCGACACGGCACCTGCGGTGTCTCCCGATGGAACGTCCGTGGCGTTCGTGCGGAAGGTCGACGGCACGCCGTCGATCCATGTCGTACCCCTCAGCGGTGGTGACCCTGTGCGGCTGACACGCGACCTGATGGTCGTCGGTGCACCGGAGTTCTCTCCGGACGGCTCGCGCATCGCCTTCGTGGCGCTGGTGGATGACGCTGCGGGGAGTCCGGCCCCGCCGCTGGTGATCAGTGGTGACCCCGTTCACAAGGTCGATGGATTGGGCTGGGTGGGCACGGCCCGCGCTCAAGTGCACGTCATCGCCATCGCCGGGGGCGACGCCGTGCGCGTGCGCTCCGACGGCCAGTGCGGTGACCCCGCCTGGTCGCCAGACGGATCCATGCTGGCGTTCACCCAGATCTCCACCGGTGTGGAGGGACATCGCTTCGCCCTCCGGGTCGGCCTGGTCGACACGGAGACGATGCAGGATTCGGCACGGTTCCCCTTCGCCGCGACGGGAGTCGGTGGACCCCTCGTCTGGACGCCAGACGGCACCTCGGTGATCGCGATCGGCGACCTGGAGGTTCGGGTCGGCGTGAATCGTCTTGTGCGCCTGGATCTGGCCGGCGGTGCGGCGACCGTCATGACCGGAGATGTGGATCGCAACGTCATGGGCGGAGGCCCAGGGTATCCGGGTGGAAAGCCTGCCTTCGGTCCTGAGGGAAGGCTCTTCTTCTGCGTGCGGGACGGAGGGCAGAGCATCCTCCTCTCGATCGATCCCGCATCCTCCGAGATCCGCCACCATGACACGGGGGAAGGGAGCGTCATCAGTGCTCTCTCGATACGCGGCGGGTTCGCCGCGATCAAGGTGTCCGATCCGACCACACCTGGCGAGCTCGCCCTCGTGGACCTCGTCGAGGGCGGAACGGTTCGCCTGACCAATTATCTGGCGGATGCCGTGCCGGATGTCGCGTTCGCTCCGACACGCCCCGTGCGGTTCACGATCTCCGATGGCACGACGGTGCACGGGTGGCTGCTGCGCGCAGACGACACCACCGGACCCGCGCCCACGTTGCTCGATATCCACGGCGGTCCCCATAACGCGTGGACCGGGACCGCCGACACCGCGCACCTCTACCATCAGTTGCTCGCGGCACAGGGTTGGAACGTGCTCACCCTGAATCCGCGCGGCTCGGACGGCTATGGTGAACCGTTCTATCGAGCGGCGATCGACGCGTGGGGCGAGGCGGACGAGAAGGACTTCCTGGAGCCGCTCGACCGGCTGGTGGCCGACGGCATCGCGGACCCGGATCGGATCGCGGTCACCGGGTACAGTTACGGCGGTTTCATGACGTGCTGGCTCACGAGCCGCACGGATCGCTTCCGCTCAGCGGTGCCCGGCGGGCTCGTATGCGATCACCATGCGATGAACGCGTCCAGCGACCTCGGCGGCTTCCTGCGCGACCTCGAGATCGGCGGCAGCCGCAACGCCGTTCGCCTCTCCCCTGTCACGTACGTCGACGCGGTGACCACGCCCACTCTCATCCTCCATGGCCAGGACGATCAGCGCTGCCCGTTGGCACAGGCCGAACTCTGGTACGCCAGGCTGCGGGACAATGATGTGGAGACCGAGATGGTCGTGTATCCCGGCGGATCGCACCTGTTCATCCTGAACGGCCCGTTGGCGCACAGGACCGACTACAACCGACGCGTCGTCGACTGGGTCGTCGGCCACCTCGACTGACCGCTGCGGCGCCTCAGAGGCTGGGCACAGCAGCGATCAGTTCGCGGGTGTAGTCCTCACGGGGTCGGTCGAGCACCTGGAGGGTGTCGCCGACCTCGATGAGGTCGCCACGACGCATCACTGCGACCCTGTCGCACACGACACGGACCACGGCCAGGTTGTGGCTGATGAAGAGAACCGAGAACCCGAGATCGCGCTGAAGATCGCGAAGGAGGTTGAGCACGGCACCCTGCACCGAGACGTCCAGCGCGGATGTGATCTCGTCGGCGAGCACCACGGAGGGCTTCGCCGCGACGGCACGTGCGATGGCAATGCGCTGACGTTGTCCGCCGGAGAGCTGTGTCGGCATCCGTTCTGAGGTGTCTGCCGGCAGCGCCACAGCGCGGAGAAGGTCCGAGATCTCGTCCCGCCGCACTCGTGCGTTCGCCGCGCGGGTGCCTTCACGCCGCGATGCCTGCACGATCGCCTCATCAAGAGACTGCCCGATCGTGCGTCGCGGGTTGAAGCACGACTGCGGGTCCTGAAAGATCATCTGCACACGGCGACGCTCGCGCACCGCCGCACGTCTGGCGTGCGAGATCTCGGTCTCACCGAGTCGGATGCGTCCGGAGGTGGGCTCTTCGAGTCCGACGGTCGCGCGGGCAAGGGTGGATTTTCCCGATCCCGACTCGCCGACGAGCCCGAGCATCTCCCCCGGATGCACGGTGAGGTCGATGGCATTCACAGCGGTGAACGTCGAGGCGCCGTGACCGAAGGTGATGCTCACGGACTCGAATGTCAAAGGCTCGGTCACGACGCCGTCCCCTCTCGTGATGCCGCGCTGCTGAACTCGGCGATCAGGTCGGGTTCCTCGCCCGCTCTGAGGATCTCGATACCCGTCGACCCCGTGCCCGATGTGAAGTCGGCATCCTCGGGGATCGACGCCATCGGCCGATCGCGCGGACTCGACATGGTCGGCACCGTCGCCAGCAGCGCCTGCGTGTACGGGTGCCGCGCGCGCCCGGCCTTCAAGTCCTCCGTCGTGACGTCCTCGACCAGGCGGCCGCGGTACATCACGAGAACGCGCGTGCACAGTGACGTGACGACGGCGATATCGTGCGACACGAGCACGATGGCCGTGGAGTACTCCTCATTTACGCGCCGCAATTGGTCGAGAATCGCCGCCTGCACCGTGACATCGAGAGCCGTCGTCGGCTCGTCGGCCAGGATCAGCGCGGGTGTGCCCATCAGTCCCATCGCGATCATCGCGCGTTGCCGCATGCCCCCCGAGTACTCGTGCGGATACTGGCGGTAGCGGCGCGCCACATCGGGGATGCGGACCGCTTCCAGGCGTGCCATCGCCGCGGCCTTCGCCTCCGCTCGGGACATCCCGAGGTGAAGGATGCCGGGTTCTGCGACCTGCGAACCGACGGACAGTGCGGGATTGAGGGACGACATCGGGTCCTGGAAGATCATGGCCAGACGTCTGCCGAGATGGTGGTCGAGCGACGAGGCGTGAGCACCGGTCTTGAGGGTGAGGGGCTGACCGTCGAACTGCGCGCCATCGGCCGCGACGCGCAGCGGTGAATCCAGCAGTCCCGCGACCGCCATGAGAGTGACGCTCTTACCCGATCCAGATTCCCCTACGACGCCGACGATCTCTCCCCGACCGACGTCGAATGAGACCCCGTGCACCAGCGGCTGCCATCCATCCTCGCCTCCGGGCGCCGCAACGCGAAGATTTCGTACCGAGAGAACCGCACCGCCGTCGATCGGCGAGACCGACCCGGCGTCCTCGCCCTTCGGTGCATTCCTGCGCAGCCGGGAAGTGAGTCGACGATGCGTCGACGGGGTGAGCGCCTTTCCGAGGACCTCGCCGAGCAGTACGAACGTCAAACCGGCGAGGATGATCGCGATGCCGGGGACGAGGGCGGCCGCCGGAGTGACGAAGATGCGCGTCATGCCCTCATTCAGCATCCTGCCCCAGTCGTACTGGGGCACCTGGATGCCGAGTCCGAGGAAGGACAGTCCAGCGAAAGCGACCAGGGCACCGCCGGCGCTGATGGCAGCGTTCACCATCAGCGGGTCACGCACGTTCGGCAGCACGTGTCGGAACACCGCCTGGGCGGTGGGCAGACCCAGCACGCGCGCGGCCGAGACGTAGTCCCTGCCCCAGACGGAGGCAGCGAGGTTGTGGGTGAAGCGGCCGTAATTGGGCACCATGGCGATCGCGATGGCGAAGGTCGCCGCCGTGCCGCTCTGTCCGAGGATGACCGAGAACGCGATCGCCAGCAGCAGGCTCGGGAAGGCGACGCCGATGTTGATCGCGGCGACGATCCAGCGCCCGAGCCTGCCTCCGATGATGAGGGGAAGCAGGCCGAGGAGCACCCCTCCGACCACTCCCACGATCGTGGCGGTGAGCGCCATCACGACCGACAGCTGCGTCGCCACCAGCGTGCGGAGCAGGATGTCACGGCCGCTTCCGTCCGTTCCGAAGAGATGGTCAGGACTCGGCCCTTTCGAGATCAGCTCCGTATCCGACACCGCCGCCGCATCGCCCCAGATCGCCGGCCCGAAAACCGTGAGGAACGCCAGGAGAAGGCACGCGACGAGAGCGACGACCCCCAGCGGAGTGCGCAGGACGGCGAGCAGCCTCTGAGGAGTCTTCTTCACGACTTGTCCAATGCCGTTCGCGGGTCTAGCAGGATGAGCAGAATGTCGACGACCAGGTTGATCAGCAGCACGACGGCGCCGTAGAAGATGATGATCGCCTGCACCAGGGGGTAGTCCTTGCCCTGGATGGACGAGACGATGGTGCCGCCCAATCCGGGCCACGCGAAGATGTTCTCGACGAGGACCGTGCCTGCGATCATCCCGCCGAGCAGGAGTCCCGAGATCGTCAACGTCGAGGTGAGCAGGTTCGGGAGGACGTGACGCCCGTACAGCCGCGCAGCGCTCATGCGCTTCGCCCTGGCCGTGCGCACGTAGTCCTGCTCCAGCACAGTGAAGGTCTCGGCCCGCACGATGCGGGTGAGCGCTGCCGTCGGTCCGATGGCCAGTGCCACGACCGGCAGAATGTACGACGCGAAGTCCGATCGGCCCGCGACGGGGAGCAGTTGCATGTTCACCGCGAACAGGTAGACGAGGATGATGCCGGCGAGGAACTCCGGTATCACTGCGAGAACGGCCGTGACCCCGGTGAAGGCGGTCTGGGTGAAGGGCCGGCGATCACCTCGGGTCAGGGCGCCGAACGCGAGCCCGAGTGGAATCGCGACGATGAGCACGATCGCCACCGCTGCGAGGGCCAGCTCGAGAGTTGCAGGTGCGCGAGTCGCGATGATGTCGATCACCGGGGTGCGGGAGATGAACGAGTCCCCGAGCTGACCGGTGAACAGCCCCGCCCAGAAACGGAAGTACTGCACGATCATCGGCAGATCGAGACCGAGCTCCGTGCGACGCGCCTCGACGATCTCCGGCGACGCCATCTCTCCCGCGGAGGCGCGGGCGGGGTCGCCGGGGATCAACTGCACGAGCAGGAAGGCAAGGGTCACGAGCACGAACAGCGAGATCAGGAAATAGAGCCCCCGCCTCAGGAGGTACGAGACCCAAGGGCTTCTGCGTCGGGTATGAGCCAGAGCCAGCACTGTCGTCGTGGACGCCACTCTCACCTCGTCTCTCGGGACATCCTTCACACTGGAGCCTCCCGCGGGATCAGTTCTGCCGCTTCGTCAGTTTCGCCAGACCGCGGTCGATGTGATTGTCCGGATGCTCAATGCTCCCCGGCACCAAGAGGTGATCCACGGCGCACGAGCTCGGGCACGATGCGCAATTGAAGCTGCGCGGCGAAACGAACATCGGCGTCAGTGAGGTCCATATCGCCGACCTCCGCGAGCCTGCGAAGTCGGTAGCGGAACGTGTTGGGGTGGATGTGCAGGTGCTCTGCGGCGCTCGAGACGTCTCCCATGCTGTCGAGCCAGACGCGCAGCGTCTCGATGAACTCGGTGTCGTTGTCCTTGTCATGAGCGAACAGCCGAGCGACGGGACCGGTGGCCTGCTCACCGGCCGATCCGAAGCGATCCCGCATCTCCAGCAGCAACGACTCGACGTGCACATCGCTGAAGAGCGCGACCCTCGCCGGGGATGCCTGTTCCTGCAGCACTCGCAGAGCACGCTCGGCGCCGTCTCTGGATGAGACGAGACTGCGCGGACCGCTCGCTACCCGTCCGATGCCGATGGCCACGCCGGAACCGCGGCCGATCCGAGTGACGAAGTCGTTACCGAGGCGCGCTGCCTGCGCTTCACCCGTCTCGGACGATTGCACGGGCAGCAACCCGTAGATCGTGCCCCCGAGCAGCGCGGCGCACGCCCTCGGATGCACGGCGGCGAGGTGCACGGCGATGGCGTCAGCCACATGCTGTCTGCGCGCCTGACGGTCGCTCGCCTCGTCGAGGTTTCCGTCGTCGGCCGCGAGCATCCCCGCTGCGAACACCGCGACAGGCTCATCGGAGATGCCCAAACGCTCGAGTGCGTACGCGGCGCCTTCGCCGCCCTCGAGGGCCGTGCTCAGCAGATCGGCACGCATGCGGCGCGTGACGTCGGCGCCGGCACGGATGCTCAGCAGATGAAGCGCCACGACCTTGGACGCTTCGCGAAGCGCAGCAGTGCGCTCCGTGCTCAGCGGACCCGGTACTGCGGCCCAGATCGATCCGAGGATCTCGTCTCCTGCACGCACAGCGACCGCGACACGGGGCTGGATGGGCGTCTCCGCAGACCGCAGTTCGATGAACACCGGCTCCTCCGAGGAGTACAACTCCTTGAAGAATCCGGCTTCTGCGAGCAGTCGCGAATACTTCTCCGGCACCTGCCGCTCGAGAATCGTCTCGATGCGCGAGAGGTCGGCCTCACCCTGACGACTCGAGAATGCCAGGACGCGGGAGTTGCGATCCTCGATCGTGATGGGTGCATTCAGCAGAGCCCCCACTGCGTTCGCGAGAGTGAACAGGTCGCCGCCGGGCAGTCCTGCGATCGTCGTGTCGGCGCGTGATTCATCGGGCGCTGTCAAGAGCGCACTCACCATCGCGCTGAGTTGAGTCCAGGATGCCCCGCGCGTGAGGCCGAGGAGCGCCACGTCATGCTCACGCGCCACGAGCACCGTGGCGTCGTCGACCAGCACGGGCTCGCGCAGCACGAAGGCACTCGCCCCCCGGCTTCCCAATCGCGCGAGCACGTCACGGAGAGTCGGCCCGTCCGAGAGCCCGACTCCGAGGATCACCGCGCCGTCAGCGATCGCCTGATCGTCAAGGGGGTCGAAGACGACGGCTCCGCCGATCCGCCTCGACGCGTCCTGCACCGACGTGAGCGGCGTGAGGAATGTCGATCCGAGTTCATCGAGCATGCGCTCCAGCGTCGGCCTCGCTGGAGAGGCGTGCTTCGAGTATGCGGCGTCGCTCGTGGGCGCGGGAACGGGACTGATCATTCCCCCACGCTAGTGATGACGGTCTCGACCGCGAAGGCGTTCAGCGCTTCAGCCACCGCATCGGGGTGGCTGAGCGTCGCGTAGTGCCCGCCGGGCACCTCTATCGGCTCGATGCCCAGTCGTTCTCGGATCTGCCGCCTCATGAAGGTCGCGGGGAAGAACTGATCCTCCGTGCACAGCACGGCCATCGTGGGGATGGTGGGGAGATGGGCGCCCGGCCAGGGACGGGACATCCAGTCGCCCTGCTGGTCGCGTTCTCTCCGGCGCGCTTCCTCGGCGAGCGGCTCGGGCACGCCGTTGAAGAAGGACACGGCCTCGTCGTCATCGATCGACTCGAGGTCGTGGCCCGTGTTGGACCACCATTCCATGAAGCTCTCGCCCGGCGCCGGGATCATGCTCGCGAAATAGACGAGCCCGTCGGCGCGCAGTGCTTCGGCGGCGAGTGGAGCAGTGAAGCCGCCCAGCGAATGACCGACGACGATGACGCGATCCCTCGTTCCGACCGCTGTGGCCACAGCATCCGCATAGTCCTCGAGTCCGGCGCCCGGGTCCTCGATGGGAAGGTCGACGGCGAACACCTCGTGGCCGACGCTCTCGAGCAGAGGAGTGACGAGGTGCCAGTCCCAGGCAGTCGAACCGCCTCCGTGGATCAGTGCGAAGGTCGCCATTTCACTTCCTCTCGGCCGCATGCGCTCGGAGTCTACTGCAGCTCGGCGTCGGCCCAGCCGGCTTCTCTCGCTACCACCGGATGCGCGCGAATTCCTCACGAAGTCTCTCGCCTCGACTGCTGTTCAAGCTTTCGACCCACGAGATCCGCCCCAGCAGGTGGGCGCGAAAGTCGTCGATCTGGCGACGATTCTGGCTCGTCGGGCCATGCATGACGCAGTTGTGGATCGTCGCCTTCAGCCGGTCGTACTCGGATCTCGAGATGTTGACGTGCTGGTTGACGACGATTCCGGTGACGGTCTGCCTGACGCCCTGGCGTCTGACTCTCGTCTTCCTCGCGTTGACCGAATGCCCCTCGTCCTCGATGATCCGCTCCGCTCCGCGCACGAAGGCATCCGCTCGCTTCGCGAGCGCACGTCCACCGCTGAACGCGAGGTCGTCGGCGTATCGCGTGTATGTCGCATCGACGGACTCCGCCCATCCGGCGAGGCGCGAGTCGAGACGTCGGATGGCGAGGTTCGCGAGCATCGGCGATGACGGTGCACCTTGCGGGAGGTGACTCGTGGCGAGAGCGCGGCGCAGTGCGAAGCGCTCATCCGGCGATCCCCCCGACGGCATCGCCGCGAGTGCCCACGGCGGGACGGCGTTGGTGCACAGTCCGGTGATGATGTGCGCGACGGATTCTGAATAGCCCGATTGGCGAAGCGTGCCGTAGACGCGACCTGCGGTCACTCGCGCGAAGAACGTCGTGAGATCGAGGGAGATGACCGCGTCTGACCCGATGTGACGCGCGGCCCCGGTCGCAGCGCTTCGGCCGGGGATGAAGCCATGGGCTGCGTCATTGGCCGGAATGAGGGCGAGCACGCTCGAGAGCAGCGTGCTCTGGACACGACGAAGCCGCTGCTCCGGAACTTCCAGCAGTCGCGGGATCCTTCCCGGCCTCGTGCGCCATTCGTAGCGGTAGTGGTGGAGGGGGCCGGGGCGCGCGCGCCGATTCCAGTGCTTCGTGTCGGCGAACCACTGCAACTGGCCGATGTCGAGGGCGAGCAGGGCAGCGAGATCTCGGATGCTGTCGATGCTGGGGAGCGCTCCGGACATCTCGCGCGACGCCGAAGCGCTGAGGACGTGATGGTGCACTCGAAGTGGCGAGCGGCGCTCGTCGGCCTTGCGGACCGCCTCTTGGAATGCGGGGGCGTTGAAGATCAGCGAGGTGAGCAGACGCGGGGCGTCGTGGGGTGGGCGGACGAACGCGCTCATGACATCGCCGACGAGCGGTAGGAGCCATCGGCGCCGCGCTCCCATGACGTATGCCCCGGACTCGATCAGCTGACCCGTCGCCCAGACATCTGCTGCGAGGAACGCATCGGCCAGAGCCGCGGCGACCGCGGAGGACGACGGACGCGGCTTCCGCGCGAGCACGCGCGATGCGACCGTCGCCGCCTCCGTCATCAGAAGGCGGCCATCGACGGAGCGGCGGATGGAACGTCGTGCAGCGTGCGATGGCTTGCGGACGACCTGTCCATCAGTGCGGGCACCGGTCTGCGCGAAGCGCAGTGAGGCGCCTGCGGCGTTCGTTCCAGATCAAACTGCGTGCCCCGGGGTGACCCCGGAGAGGGCGGAACACATCGTGAACCACCCGCCTCGTCTGCAAGCCATCGCACGGCGCCACGATAGCAAGGAACACCGACAGCGGGTGGGGCAGTCAGCATCCGCTCCCGCCCAGGCGGTTAGCATTCAGGAATGACGAACGCTGATCAGATCGACGACGTGCCCATCGGGGGCGAGGTCATCCGCCTCGGACAGTTCCTCAAGTTCTCCGGCCTGCTCGACTCCGGCGGAAACGCCAAGGAGGTCATCATCGACGGCTACGTCTCCGTCAACGGCGAAGAGGAGCGCCGCCGCGGGCGGCAGCTGCACGACGGCGATCTCGTCACGTTCGAGGGACGGACGGTTCGCGTTCGGCCCTGACGGGGGCTGTCAGGCCACCGGCTTGTGCCAGACCACCAGATAGCGCCACATCGCCAGTCGTGACCAGGTGGCGCCCGGCAGCACGGTGCGGGCGCTGCGGCGCACCTCGGCATATGTGTGCGGAGGCGGCCACACGATCGGCGCCGAATGCTCCCAGATGCCGTGGCGGCGACTGTAGCCGTTCTGCTGCACGAGCCCGGCGAGGTCGTAGAGGAAGTCGATCGGCCCCGACGACCTCGCCAGCCCCACCACGGCCAGCACCCCACCCGGGGCGGTGAGCTCAGCCAGGCGGAGGAGCGTCTTGTCGAGGTCCGGCAGATGATGAACGGTGGCCACTGAGGCGACCACATCGAACGACGCGGGCGGAAACGGATGACTCATCACGTCGCCCTGGATCCAGCGCACACCCGGATCCTCTGACCGTGCGGATTCCAGCACTGCGGCATCGATGTCGATTCCGGTCACGTCGGGCACACGCGCATGCAGGTCGGCGGCAAGCAGGCCGTTCCCTGTGCCGAAGTCGAGCGCTGTTCGCGCCCCTGCCGGCACCGCATCGAGGATACGACGGTGATAGTGGATGTTGTTGTTCCACCGCACCGGCCGCGCATCCGTCATCCGTCCACCCTTTCACCTGGTTGCGATTCGCGCTCACCGCCGGTTCCAGTGCCGCAGCTTTTCGGGGTTGCAGACGACCCACACGCTGGAGAGCTGACCCGACCGCGTGTCTGCCGTGACCGCTCCGACGACCGTTTCTTCACGAATGAGAGTGAACCCTGGAACGCTGTTGATCGATGCCATCGTGACAGACGTCTCCGGCGTCATCAGGACCACCAACGACGAAGCCACGGCAGCATGTCCTCCCACCGGCGTGGGCGCGGCCGGTACCAGCCCGCCACTGTCGATGGTCAGGATCACTTCCGGATGGAGCACGGCACGGATGGCGCCCTCGTCGGCGAAGACCATGGCGCGAGCCAGTTCTTCCATCGTGGCGAGATCGGGTGCACCACGACGTCTCCGGCGTATCCACGCCGGGTACTGCCTCCGGATCATGAGCCGACCGCGGCGAAATGCCGAAGCTTGGGCGGGCTCATCACCCAGAGGAGCTGAAGGATGCCGTCGCTCGAGGTCGTGACCGTCACCATCGTGGTGACCACTCCGTCCTCGATCAGCGTGGCTGCTGGCTGACCGTTCACCTGCACCCAGCCGATCGATTTTCCGGTCCAGAAATGGTGGGAGAACGCCGCGACGAACTTCGCCACCCGGCCGCGCCCGATCACGGGGATCCTGGCTGCGAGCTTCACGCCGTTCCCATCGGTGTAGCTCACGACATCGGCGGCGAAGAGGCTTTCGAGCTCCTGGGCGTCGCCCTTCTGAGCTGCGATCAGGAACGCCTCCAGCAGCCGACGCTGGTCGGATGGTTCCACCGTCATGCGGCGAGTGGACTCCAGGTGCGAGCGCGCTCTGCTGACCAGTTGTCTGGCGCTGACGACAGTGGACGAGATCACCTCGGCGATACGCGGATACGGGTAATCGAAGGCCTCGCGGAGGATATAGGCGGCCCGCTCGGTCGGAGTGAGCTTCTCCAAGGTCAGCAGGATCGCGAACTGCAGCGCCTCGGCGCGCTCTGCTCCGAGGGCAGGGTCGTCGTCCGTGTTCACCGGCTCAGGGAGCCAGGGACCGATGTACGTCTCGCGCTGCGTGTGAGCGGACTGCAGGACATTGATCGAAAGCCTCGTCGCGATCGTCGCCAGGAAGGCCGCAGGCTCGAGAACTCCCGTCCGGTCGGTGTTCTGCCACCGGATCCACGTCTCCTGAACGATGTCCTCCGCATCGGCCACCGTACCCAGCATCCGGTAGGCGATTCCGAACAGGCGTCGTCGATGCGCGGCGAAGATCTCCACCGCGTCGTCGAGGTCCTCGGTTCGCATGTGAGCGTCGTTCGTCACCATCAGCATTCGTCTTTCCCTCTCTCATGATCCATCCGCATGGCTCCTCTCGGAAGCTCTGACCGTGCAGCGCGGTGTTCTGTGACAGATCAGCCAGGTTCCGTCACAGATGAGAGGGCTGTCCGGTCTATGGAGTGAGGACAGACGTCCGTGACCAAATGACATTCGAAGGAGCGACATGAGAATCACAGTCATCGGTGGAACCGGTCTGATCGGCGCCAGGCTCGTTCGAACTCTGCAATCGGCCGGTCACGAGATCGTCGTCGCGGCGCGGGCGACGGGCGTCAACTCCTACACCGGCGAGGGCCTGGAGCAAGCTCTGTCCGGCGCAGAAGTCGTCGTCGACGTCTCCAACTCGTCGTATACCGACGAGGCGGCCGCCCGCGAGTTCTTCTACACCTCCACCATGAATCTGCTCAGCTACGGTGAGGCCGCCGGCGTGCGCCATCACGTCGCGCTGTCGGTGGTCGGCACCGATCGTCTCGCCCGCGCCGAAGGCGGGTACTTCATCGCCAAGGAGCAGCAGGAACGTCTCATCTCGGCGTCGCAGCGACCGTTCTCGCTCGTGCACGCGACGCAGTTCTTCGAATTCATCCGGAACATCACGGATCATGCAGTGCGCAGCGGCGTCGTGCGGGTCGCCGACGTTCTCGTCCAGCCCATGGCCGCCGACGATGTCGCAGCAGCTGTCGCGCAGACGGCAGTCGGAGAGCCGATCTACGGCACGGTGGAGTTCGGCGGGCCGGAGGTCTTCAGTCTCAATGAGCTGGCCGTGCTCGATCTGCGGTACCGCCAGGACGAACGCGAGGTCGTCCCCGACCCGCTCGGCACCTACTTCGGAGCCCATCTGGCTCACCGTGATCTGCTGCCGGAGGCCACGGCCACGATCGCGTCGACCCGGTACCACGACTGGCGCATCCGGAACGCAGCCGCGTCGCGATCCTGATCCGAATAGTCGCAGGGTTCGTCACATCCGACGAGGAACTCCTGTCTTAGCTCATGGATGCCACGACGGCACTCCCCCAATCAGAAAGGCATGAAAATGGCAAAGATCGTCGTCATCGGAGGCACCGGCCTCATCGGCTCGAAGGTCGTCGCGAAGCTGACCGAGCACGGCCACGAGGCCGTCGCCGCTTCGCCCAACACGGGGGTCAACACCCTGACCGGAGAGGGCGTCGCCGAGGTCCTCACAGGGGCGAACGTGGTCGTCGACGTGTCCAACTCGCCGTCGTTCGCACCCGATGATGTCCTGGAGTTCTTCACCACCTCCACCAGCAATCTGCTCAAGGCTGAGGCCGCTGCCGGCATCAACCACCACGTCGCCCTCACGATCGTCGGCACGAACCGCCCGCAGAGCATCCCCTATTTCGCGGCGAAGGTCGCCCAGGAGAAGCTCATCCGCGAATCCGGCATCGAGTACTCGCTCGTGCACGCCACGCAGTTCTTCGAGTTCATCGGGAGCATCGCCGACATCTCGACCGAGGGCGACACTGTTCGCCTTCCCGGGGCGCTCATCCGGCCCATCGCCGCGGAAGACGTCGCCACTGCCGTGGCGCGTGCCGCGGCCGGCGCGCCGCTGGGCGATGTCGAGATCGCCGGACCCGAGGCGTTCGGCATGGACGAGTTCATCCGCCGAGGGCTGACGTTCCGCGGCGACTCCCGCACCGTCGTCCGCGACGACGATGCACCGTACTACGGCGCCAAAATCGAGGAACGCACGCTCATCCCACTCGATGGCGCGCAGATCTTCGAGACGCGGCTCGACGAGTGGCTGCCGCTCAACCCGCCTCGCAAGTAACGCACGTGTGACGAGTGGGCTGCGTGGTGGGTGCGCTGGGAGACAGCGCATCCACCACAGCTCACCAGGGGTCTTCCACTCCCACGCCGAGCCATCCCGCCAGATCGGTGAGCTCGGCGCGGACCATGTCCTTCTCTTCGGGTTCGAAGGGCGTGAGTTCGTGCACGGCATTGATGCGCAGCATCCCGCGCTCGCGATCGACTTCGGCATCGAGGAGGCCTGCGAATCGATCGCCCAACAGGATCGGATGCGCGAAATACCCGTACTTGCGCTGGGGCTTGGGCTTGAACTGCTCCAGCACATATGTGAAGTCGAACAGCTCGGTGAGCCTCGCGCGGTCGAACAGGAATCCGTCGTAGGGGTTGAGGAATGCCACCCGCCCGCCCGGATCATCATCAAGCACGGCGAGCGCAACCGGATCGACGCGGAACTTCCACCGGCTGCCCTCGACCACCGCAGGTTGGCCGGTCTCCTTGCCCACTCCGTTCCAGTGCCGGTGCGGTTTCACGATTCCCGCGGCCTGCAGATGACGCTCTTCGAGCAGGCGGGCCGCTTCGTCATCGCCGTACTCCGGAAGATCCTTCGGGTACACCCGCTCGGCCAGATCCCACACGCGTTGGCGGCCCTCGCGTCGCGCGATCGCGACCTCGCCCTGCCGCATCAGGAACTCCAGCATGTGAACCGCCTGGTTCGGCCCGTACCAGCCATCGGGTGCGCGTCTGACCTGCGCGGTGTCCGGGATGTCGCCGGCCAGCAGCGGGCCCCTCGCACGTAGATGTGCGAGCACCTCGCCGCGGAACTGCTCGTTCGCCGCAAGCCACTCGCGGCTGCGGTCGTGCGTCGGCCACCGGCGCATGGCGGGCAGCATCAGGGGCAGCAGGCTCATCGGCCGGAACGCGCCATCGAACTCGAACAGCATCCGATCGTCCTCGACCGCTTTGCGCAGTTGAGATGTCTCGTATCCCCACCCGATGCGCGACCACAGCACAGTGTGCTCGCACGACGCGATCACGGCTGTCGGATCGATCTTGATCGCACCGAGTCGTTCGGCCACCTCGACGACGTCACCCGGCCGGTCGGCATCCAGTGCCTGCGCGCGCACCGCCAGCCGCCGCGCCTGCTCCCGCGTCAGCTGATGCGTCACGGCTCCACAGTAGCCACAGACGGTGATTTAGGCGTCGGCCTCGATCGCGATCATCCCAACGCACCTACCGGCGACGCCTGATCCGTCACATGGCGCGGAGTCGCCATCACTCGTCGCCACGTGACGAGTATCACCGGAGGAATCACCATCACCGAGGTGCCCGCGATGAACAGTGAGACGGCATCGGTCTCGAGGAAGCCCGGAATCGCGAAGTACGCGAAGATAACGCAGGTCGACACCACGAGCACGATCGCCCGCGGCCAGGTGGGAAGCAGGCCGCACGTGTCGAGGGCGTTCGGCAGCACGTGGCGATAGAAGTCGATGAGCGCCCACAGAACGAGGTACCCCACGATCACATAGAGCAGCCATGGGGACGCCCCCGTCGCCCAGATGAAGTGACGGAAATCCCCGTCGGCTGCGAAGGCCCGGATCGGGATGTAGCACCACAGGTTCCCGAGATTGACGACGATGAACCAGAACACGATCCACGCGGCGAACGGCCTCGCCTTGACCCACGCAGTCGTGGACAGTTTCCGGAAGATCAGGAACATGCCTCCATTCGCCAACACTGGTCCGGAAAGCGCGACGACGGCAACGGTGAAAGTCTTACCAGCGTCCAACGCACTGTGATAGTCGACGTTCTCGTTGATGTGCACGAGCAGCAGAATGTTGAGCAGGCTGTCCCCGCCCCAATCGATCAGCCACGGATTCTCTTTGATTCCGAGAGCCCAGGCCAGTATCGAGTGCGTGAACTCGTGCGGGAGCACGGCCAGATAGTGCGTGACGAGAAGCACCAGCGGAGTGCTGGCGAGCATAAGCCCTGCGCCGCGCGAAGTCCGCACTTGTGTCGTTTCGGTGGTCATCTCAACCCCTTCCTTGGTCGGCGGCCGTGCACACTGGACGCTCAGTAGTGCTGCTGGATACTCGCGGCGACCTCTCCCACGTCATCGTTCGCCTTGAACACCCCGTCGATGTCGGAGGTGAATCCCTGGTTCATGATGATGATGAATGCCAGGTTGCGCCCGCTCTTGGTCTCCATGACGCCGCCCAGCGCCTTGGTGTTCAAGCGGAAGCGTCCGTTGAGTTCGTCGCCGCCCAGCAGCGTTCCGGTCTTGGCGAACACATGGCCGGCAGCAGGGCTTTCGGCCTGCACTTCCGCGAGCGAGCCGTCGACCCCGAGGATCGGCATGGTCGCCTTCCACGCCTCGGCGTCGGGGCGCTCGGCCATGATCGCCTGGATGGCGACGCCGTTCTGCGGAGTGACGAAGTTGCCGTTCAGGCCCGAACCGTCCACAAGGGACGCACCCTCGATGTCGAGCCCCGCCTCGGCCCAGATTCGGCCGACCTCACCCACGCCGGTGCTGCAGTCATCCGCTCCGGCTTCAGCGGCCAGAAGGCAGACGTAGGTCTGAGCACCACGGTTGTAGCTGATCTTCATCACGTACTTCGCCTGCTCGGCGAGCGGCAGCGACTCGAGTTCGGCCACCGATGGCAGCGCGTCCACAGCATCCTTGTCGGCGAGCGCAGCGGTCGAGTTCGCCGCGACCGGGTCACTGCTCACCGTCACACCAGCCCTGCCCAGGGCTTCGATGAAGGCGGTTCGAGCGAAGGTGGCCGGATCCTCGAGCGCGAATACCTTTAACACTGGCTCGCTGTCGGCGGCGATCGTGCCGCCGATCGAGATCTCTCCGCGCGTCGAGGATTCCGGGTCAGAGACCGACGCTTCCTCACCAGCGGCCACAGTCTCGATTTCGCCGACGACCCGCCATGGAGCGACGGCCGGCGTCATCTCCACCGTCGCCGGCTCGCCCGCCGTGCCGGGGGTGACCAGGACATCGATCAGGTTCTGGTTGACGACGATCGGCGTGATCGGTTCTCCGGCCAATTCGCCTTGGAAGAGGCGGTCGTCGACGATGACATCGCCGGTCACAGTGTCGATGCCCGACGCCTTGACCTGTGCAGCGAGGTCATCGATGCCCGTCAGAGGATCTTCGGTCGTGAGGGTGGCGCCAGGCAACGGGTTGGCATCATTGTGGTCGAGATTCGTGTAGTCGACGGTGCCGTCCGGTTTTGTCCGGCCGCCCAGCGTGAAGTCGCCCTTGCCGACGAGTACGAGGTCGCCTTCCAACGTCGCCCCGACGATCTCGCCAGTGCGTTTCACTGGCGTCACGATCTGGTGGTCAGGTCCCCAGTTCAGCCAGGCGGCACCGACACTGTAGGTCTTCACGAATGAAGCGGGCTCGGCCATCTTGTCACCGTCGAGGTCGATGAGCACCTCGCCCGTGTCGAGGTCGGAAACCGAGATCAACCAGCGCGCGTTGTCGTATTGCGGCTCGTTCATGACTTCGAGCGCCGCGTCCGGAAGACCGGTCTCATTCGCCTGGCCGGAAGTATCCGCCGTGCACGCTACCGCCGTCGCCGCGATGACGACGAGCGCGAGGGCTCCCGCCACGAGTCGGACTCCGTTGCCGTTCATTGTTCTGCTCCTGTCGTCAGAATCTTGGCCACCCGGCGGAACATCTGGTCGGCCGGGTGTGCCTTGTTCGCGAGGTTCGATTCGTTCATGAACGCCACGACGGTGGCCCCGGAATCGGGGTGATGGAAGACGGCGGCGGTGAATCCGAGGCCTTCGCCGTTATGCCCCCACCATCCGTCGGTTTCGCCGATGCCGAGCGCATACATGCCGTACGGTGGGCCGACGTCCAGGGGCGCACCATCCTGACGCTCCGCCTGAGTCTCCGGTTGCAGGAATGTGCCGGTGGCGAGGGCCTGTCCCCACACACGGGCGTCGTCGAGGGTGGTGATCATCGACCCGGCCGGGCCGAAGATGGAGAGGTTCCGGGGTTGCGACGCGAGGGAATCCCCCTCGGGCGCGTACCCGACAGCGTGAGGTTCCGTCCAGTCCGCGGCGTCCACGATGTATCGCGTGTCATTCTGCCCGAGCGGTGCGAGAATGCGCTCGTCGAGGACCTCGGCGAACCCCTGTCCTGTCACTTCCTCGATGACCGCGCCGAGCAGATTGGTGTTGGCGTTCGTATAGACCTTCTCAGTGCCAGGGGCGAACTGGGCCGGCGTGCCGAGCATGAAGCCGTTCAACTGATCGAGGGTGAAGATCGTCTCGGGATCCGCGGTGAAGGCTGCGAGGAAGTCGTCGTTCGTGTAGTCCGCATTGCCACTGGACATCTCTGCGAGTTCTCGCAGAGTGATCTCGTCGCCCGCCGTCACTCCGTCGACGTACTGCCCGATGGTGTCGTCCAGGCTCACCTCGCCTTCATCGACCAACTGCAGCAGGAGCGTCACCGTGTAGGACTTCGTGACGCTGCGCAGGGGCCACATCATGTCGAGGTCGACGGGCTCATCGTTCTCGATATCGGCCAAACCGGCCGCGGCCGTCCATGTGCCCTCCCCGGGGATCCAGACGCCGACTGCCGCCCCTGGCACGTCGTACTCCGCCATCGTGTCGTCGAGTGCTGCCTGCAACTGCGACTGCAGCGTGGTGGACAGTTCGCCCTCCGGCGCCGAGGGGCGAAGAATCCCAGGAGTCTCCGACACGGCAGGTTTCGTGGTGGGAGACGCCGTGCAGCCGACGACGCCCACGACGCCGGCAATGACCGCCGCGACGATAGCAGGTCGCCGCAGCCACGAGCTCTTACGGTCGTACTGGCTCAAGAGCGTTCCTCCTGATCGGTTCACACGCGAGGCATGACGTACCGCCTTACCGTTGACGATGACAGGCTCTGGATGCTGTCGCTAGGGATGTAGGTCGCCTATCGGCGAGCAGAACGCACAGCAATGGCCGGGCGCGCCACAATGGGAACACCTCGTCCGTCGGAAAGGCCGCGATGCCTGCTGCGTCCCACGTGCAACCCGCGCTCTCGCGGTCTCTCGGTCGCGCGCTGCTCATCGTGGCGCTGCTGTCGGCGCTGCTGATGATCACGGTGATCGGTCTGATGCCGCTCGACGGGCCTGCCGGACTGCTGCTGGTGGCGTTGCCGATCATCTTCGGGATCTACGTTGCCGCAGGACTGATCGCCTGGCTGCGGCGCCCTAGCAACGGGATGGGATTCCTCATCGTCCTCGCGGGGCTCATGGTCCTAGTCGGCGGCGTCGCGAACACCGAGGTGCCGGTTCTCCTCGCGATCGGGGCCGTCGGGGCGACGCTTGCGCTTCCCGCGACCGTGCACCTGCTGCTCGCCTTCCCGACCGGGCGACTCTCCGACCGTCACGCACGTGCGATCGTGGCCGCGCTCTACACGACGTCGCTCGTGCTGCAGATGCCGAAGTACCTCCTCAACCCCGAGGGCTCCTATCCGCCGTTCGCGATCGCCGACGCGCCTGCGGTGGTCGCGCTGACCGGAACGGTACAGACCGTGGTGGCGACAGCGATCATGATCGTGGTGGCGATCGTATTGCTCCGTCGGCTTCGTCGAGCGGATGCCGTGCACCGTCGCGTGCTGATTCCGCTGTTCTCATATGGCATCTTCACGGTGCTCTTCCTGCCCCTCATCGCCATCGCGCTCGACCGGGTGTTCCACGTCGACCCGACGGTGCGAGGGATGCTGCAGTTCACGGCGGTCGCCGGCATCCCGATCGCATTCACGCTGGGTCTGCTGCGTGGCGGGTTCGCGCGCACGGGAGAGTTGGAAGAGCTCGGGACGTGGCTCGGCACCACCCACACATCGCGACAGCCTCTTGTCGTCGCGCTCGCCCGCACATTGGGAGACCCATCGCTGCGGCTCTATTTCTGGGCAGAAGATCGTGCTGAGCTTGTCGATGCTGAAGGCCGGGCAGCTCCCGAAGCAGTTCGGACAGACCCACGGCGCGGATGGCAGGAGATCGCGCTCGACGAACGTGCGATCGGCGCGATCGAGTACGACGCGTCGTTGCTCACCGACCGAGAGATCGTGCACACCGCAGGGCGGATCGTGGCGATCGCCGTCGATCGCGAGCGGCTGACGGCCGACCTGCGCGCGAGCCGGCGCTCTCTCATGCGCTCACGGGAGCGCATCGTCGAAGCCGCAGACCGTGAACGTCGCAGCATCGCGCGCGATCTCCACGATGGACTTCAGGTTCAACTGGTCCTGCTGGCACTCGAAGCGCAGCAGATCGCCACAGCTTCCGCTTCGACGGTGCCCGAGCGCGCCACCCGGCTTCGTGTCGGCCTCGATGATGCCGCCGCCGAAGTGCGTACGCTCGTGCGCGACCTCGTTCCGGCAGCCCTCGTCGAACGCGGCCTCAGCGCCGCAGCGGAAGACCTGACCGATCGCATGCCGATCTCGACCGTGTTCAAATCCGATGTGAGCGACGGTGGACTCAGCGACCTCGTGGAGACCACCACCTATTTCGTGCTCGCCGAGACACTCGCGAACGTGGTCAAGCACGCCCGGGCGTCGAGCGTGCGCGTGCGTCTCACCCTCGACGACGGTCGACTTCTTCTCGAAGTTGAGGACAACGGTGTCGGCGGCGCATCGATGGAAGCAGGCTCCGGTCTTCGCGGCCTCGCTGACCGCGTGGAGGCCATCGGTGGAACCATCTCGATCTCGAGCCCCCCGGGTCGGGGGACAAGAGTGTGGACGGAGGTGCCATGCGCGTAGTCATCGCTGAAGACGAGGCCTTGATCAGACGAGGCCTCGAACTCGTCTTGGAAACAGGCGGACACGAGGTCGCCGCCGCCGTCGGCGACGCTGACCAGATGGCGGATGCCGTCGCCCGTCACCGACCGGACCTCGTGGTGACCGACATCCGGATGCCTCCGACCCACACGGACGAGGGGCTCGTTGCGGCGCTGCGCATCCGGCGCGAACATCCCGAGACCGCCGTAGTGGTGCTGTCGCAGCATGTGCAGCGCCGCTACGCGAAGGACCTTCTTGCGCAGGGCAGCGATCGTGTCGGCTATCTGCTCAAACAGCGGATCGCCGATATCGGGACGTTTCTGGCGGATCTGGAGCGCGTCGCCAGTGGCGGTACCGCGCTGGATCCGGACGTCATCGCTGTCATGATGGGGCGCGCACGTCATTCCGAAAGCGCCGTGGGCAACCTCACGGCTCGTCAGCAGGAGGTGCTCGCTCTCGTGGCCGAGGGCCGCAGCAATGCCAGCATCGCGACGAAGCTCTTCCTCACTGAGAAGGCTGTCGTGCAGCACGTGTCTCGCATATACAGTGCGCTCGGGCTTCCGCCCGACGCCGACACGCATCGGCGCGTCCACGCGGTGATGCTCTTCTTGAACCGGGATTGAGGTTCCGAGACCACGGGATCGAGCAGCGTCCACGTTCCGGCGGACGCCGCTCGTGAGTCCTCAGGGCGTCGGTGCGATCATCTGCCGGAGCGACGTCGCGCGATTCTCGTCGTAAGCAGCGCCGCGCCCGCCAACGTTGTCGTGACCGCGACCCACAACATCGTGCCGGTCAGGTCGGCGTCGGTTCCGGTCGCGGCCAATGCTCCTGCCGTTTCAGCCTTCGTCGCCGAGTGGCCTGTCACTGGGCGTGTCGGATCGAGCGGGGCGGGCGTCGTCGGCGGCTCAGCTCCGACCTCATCGCCGGGGCCTGAGCCGATATCGGCGAACTTGGACGCCAGCTGTCCATGGAACCTGTCATCGGGGACGGTGAAGGTGCCGCCAGTGACGCGATACCAAGTGCCGTCGACCTCGAACAGGAAGTCCCCTGACATCTTGCGATACGCCGGCGCGAATTCGAACCAGCCCACTTGCTGCGGAGGGACGTTCATGGTCGCGGTCCATATCCTGGCCGTCTCGTTCGTCACCTGGTAGCCGTACGCCAGCTTGATCGAAGCCTTGAACACGTCCAGCACGTTCACTTCGGCGGCGACGCTGACGTTGAAGGAATGCGTGGTCGAGCGATTGCTGGCATAGCGGAACGAGTAGGGCGCCATCTCCGACCCTGTGTTCGCGTAGGAGGCGCCGAGTACCGTACCCGGCTCGATTATCGCCTCATCCGACGTGGGCACGAAGTAGCACGCATCACTCGGATGACTGCAGCCGGCTGTGATGTAGTCGCGCGCCTCGAGTGGTCCGAGGGTCGTGATCGGAGCGACGTGAACCGTGAAGTCGACCCGGTAGTCAGCGTTGCCGTCTATTTTCGTCGTCGACATGTCGCAGACGTAGGGCGAACCTTTGACGATGAGAGCGCCGGCGAGGGGGTCACCATCGTAGACGTCACAGTTGTAGTCCCAATTGAATTCGACGCCACGCCAGTTGGAAGCCATGCCCGACACCCAGAACCTGGTCGGTACACCGCCGTCGTAGATCCGGTAGGAGAAGAGTCCCTCTGCGTTCGCGTCCGACTCGCCGTTGCGACGGAACGCTGCGAAGTTCAGCGTCGCACCCGGCTCGATCGTCACGTAGGGCGTCTGCTCGCTGGGATCGCTCGGGTACCAGCGTTTATCGACGATGAACCGCGTGCTCGGCGACTCGAGATAGCCGTCCCCGAGCTTCACTGTGCCCTGCGGCATGATCGCGCCACGTGCCGCCGCCCAGTTCAGCGACGTGATCGTGAACGTTTCGGAGAACAGCCGTCGAGGCTGCTCTCCCGGTGTGTTGTCGTGGCCGGGCGACCAGCATCGGTACGGAGAGTTGTCCTCACCCAGCGGCGGGCTACCCGTCGCCGGATCGCCGAGGAAGATCTGACAGTCGCTTCCGTAGATCAGGCCGTCTTCCTGAATGTAGGCGAACGCCTTGATCCAGTAGTCGGTCGTGCGATCGAAGTCGACGATCTGTGCGATCATCTCCGAATGCAGAGATCCGTCGGTCGTGCCAAGTGACCACGTCGCCGACGAAGTCGTGCTGGCCGGGCCTGGTTCGACGTTGGGACCAGGGGGAGCCGGCTCCTCGTCCTCGCGGAGGTCGTAGCGGATCGAATGCAGTTGAAGGTCGCCGGCGATCTTCACGGTCGTCACCGTGGCGATATCGCCACCGACGGCGGCCAGCGTCGGCGAAGCGACCAGGATGCTCGCTGCAACGACGCCGAATCCGAGCGCTCCCGCCACAACACGTCTCAAAGATCGCGCGCCGGCGTCCGAAGTTTCAGTCATGAGCCCGACGCTATGGACTGGGCGGCACCGTTCGCGATGGACCTAAGTCGTCAACCCGGATGGCCTCTCCTGGCTCGTGTAGACCCAGGTCGCCAATATGGCCCGCTCCTGTGACACATACGCCCGCGACGTCTAGCGTTCAGGCATGAGCGCGTCGCCTGGAGCACTGTTCGCCGATCCGTTCCACGAGGAGTTCGGCACGTGGATGTGGGGATACACGCCGTACGGCGGCGGTGGCTATGGGGAGGTCGCCGCCGTCGCTGCGGCGGTCGGGGAAGGCGACGACGGCGCGTTCTTCGACGCCTGGGTCAGTGCGGGTGACCGGTTGCGCGCGGAGGCGGAGGAGTCTGAGGCGATGGGGCGTCGGAGCGCGTCCGACCTCTACCTGCGAGCGAGCGCCTTCTATGCCAGCGCGTATCACCCGTTGTTCGGTGATCCTGTCGATCCGCGGCTGCTCGAGGGTTTCCGTCGGCAGATCGAGGCCTTCGAGGCGGGATTGGCCTTGCGCGGTGTTCACCCTGTCGCCGTGGAGGTGGACGAGGCGCGCATCCCCGCGTACTTGATCCCCGCCTTCGGTCGCGAGGATGAGGTGCGCCCGCTCCTCATCCTCGTGAACGGCTACGACGCGACCGTGACCGACTCCTATTTCGCCTCCGCCGTGGCGGCACTGCAGCGGGGGTATCACTGCCTCGTGTTCGATGGTCCAGGGCAGGGCGCAGTCCTGTTCGAGCAGGGGGTTCCGATGCGACCGGACTGGGAGGTGGTCGTATCAGCCGTGATCGACTACGCGCTCACATCGCCGATCGTGGATCCTGATCGCATCGTGATCAGCGGATGGAGCCTCGGCGGTTATCTGGCACCGCGTGCGGCGTCGGGCGACTCGCGGATCGCTGCGTGCATCGCTGATCCCGGGCAGTGGGACCTCGGAGCGGGGCTGGCGGGATTCGCACGGCAGCTCGGCGCGACCGACGACGAGGCGGCGAACCTCACGTCGCTTGATGACGCGGTGCTCGACCGCCTCATGAGCGCCATCGAAAGCAACAGGAAGCTGCGCTGGTCGATCGTCCAACGGGGGTTCTGGGTGAACGGCGTGAGCGATCTGCGCAGCTTCTTGGCCAAGAGCGCCGAGTATCGTATCGACGACGTCGACGCCATCCGCTGCCCTGTTCTGCTGACGCAGGCAGAGGGCGACCCGATCGCCTCGGCCGTCCCGGCCTTCGCGGCCGCACTGCACGATGTCACCGTCGTCGAGTTCACCTCCGCAGAAGGCGCCGGCGGACATTGCTCGATGCGTAACCGGTCGACTCTCAACCGCCGCGTACTCGACTGGTTGGATGACACCCTCGGTCTGGACTGAGCGCAGCCGCAGATCGGCGCTCGAAAGCCAGCGCGAGAAGGCGTACTTCTCAACTGCTCAGTGATCGCGGGTTTCCTCCTCGTCGAGGAGCATCCCGACCGATGTGGCGCATGCGTCGCCCCGCCAGGCTTCGATGCCCTCGCGCACCGCGAAGACGGCGATGACGAGCCCCGCGACCGCGTCTGCCCACCACCAGCCGAGAAGGCTGTTCAGCACGAGACCGACGAGGACGGCTGCGGAGAGGTAGGTGCAGAGGAGGGTCTGCTTGGAGTCGGCGATCGCCGTGGCGGATCCGAGCTCCTCCCCTGCGCGGCGCTCGGCGAGGGAGAGGAACGGCATGACGACGACGCTCAGCGCGGTGATCGCGATTCCGACGGGCGAATGCTCGACCTCGACACGAACCAGCAACGCAAGAACCGAGCTCGCGCTCACGTAGATCGCCAGGGCGAAGAACGCGACGGCGATGACCCTCAGAGTGCCCCGCTCCCACCGTTCGGGGTCGCGGCGAGTGAACTGCCAGGCGACAGCGGCCGCCGAGAGCACCTCGACGGTCGAGTCCAGTCCGAATCCGATCAGCGCAGCAGACGAGGCGATCGTTCCGGCGGCGATCGCGACGACAGCCTCGATGAGGTTGTAGACGATCGTGGCGGTGACGATCCAGCGAATACGCCGCTGCAGGAGGCGTCTGCGCCTGTCGTCGGCGATGTTCGAGGCGGTCACGCGCAACTGCAGTTCTCGCCGGCGCAGCATCCGGGCTCGACGTAGAGCACGACGCGCAGGAGTTCATCGAGTGCGGGCGCCAGATGCGAGTCCGCGAGTCGATACGACGTGCGACGCCCTTCCGGAACAGCCTCGACCAGACCGCAACCGCGCAGGCACGCGAGCTGGTTGGACATCACCTGACGTGAGACTCCCAGCGCGTCGGCGAGGTCGGACGGATACGCCGGCGCCTCACGCAGAGCGAGAAGCACACTGGCTCGGGTCTGGTCCGACATGGCATGCCCGAGCCGCGCGAGGGCGGCAGTGTGCGCCACGGTGGCCGTCGTAGTGAGCATGCAGCCGATAGTACATGATTTGCTGAACTATTGAACGACTGAACCGGCCGCAGCCCGGCGCAGAGGGTCAGGAACGCACGAGACGCGCGATCGCGTCGGATGCCTCCTTGATCTTCTCTTCGGCATCCGCCGAATCCATGCGCGCGGCATCCAGGACGCAGTGCTTCAGGTGGTCGTCGAGGAGTCCGACGGCGACGGCCTGGAGAGCGCTGGTCAGCGCGCTGATCTGGGTGAGGATGTCGATGCAGTACTTCTCGTCATCGACCATCTTCGTCACGCCGCGGGCCTGCCCCTCGATACGGCGCATCCGGTTCAGGTACTTCGCCTTGTCGGTGATGTACCCGTGCGCGTGCTCCTCAGACGTCGCCTGCGCGGTCATGTCCAGCTCCTTCGTCTCAGCGGTAGGTGGTCAACGGTCCAGGATGGCCCGCGTGCTTGCTTCGGGGGTGAGATCGATGCGCCGCAGCAACTGCGCGTTGAGGGCGACGACCACGGTCGACAAAGACATCAGAACAGCTCCGATCGACATCGGAAGGACGAAGCCGACCGGCGCCAGGACCCCTGCGGCGAGGGGAACCGAGAGGAGGTTGTACCCGGCCGCCCACCAGAGGTTCTGTTTCATCTTGCGGTACGCGGCGCGGGACAGCTCGATGACGGAGATCACGGACCGCGGATCGGAGCTGGCGAGGATCACGCCGGCCGAAGCGATGGCGACGTCCGTTCCTGCGCCGATGGCGATCCCCACGTCGGCCTGCGCGAGAGCGGGAGCATCGTTCACTCCGTCGCCGACCATCGCGACCTTCTTGCCCTCCGACTGCAGTTCCTTGACCTTGGCCGACTTGTCTTCCGGACGCACGCCGGCGAATACACGGTCGATGCCGAGGTCTATCGCCACGGATTCCGCGACCGCCTGGGCGTCGCCGGTGATCATGACGACCTCGACGCCGAGCCTGTGCAGCGCGTCGACGGCTTGGCGAGATTCGGGACGCACCTCATCGGCGAGCTTCAGGCCCCCCGCCACCCGTCCGTCGACGATCACGTGGAGGATGATGGCGCCCTCGCGCCGCCATTCCTCCGCAGCCGAGATCTCCTGCCCACCGACCTCGTCGAGGAGCTTCGGCCCGCCCACGCGCACCTCGCTGCCGTCGACGGCGGCCGTGACACCCACCGCGGGCGATGAGGTGAACCCGGATGCTCGCAAGAGCTTCAGGTTCTTGTCCTGCGCCGCGCGCACGATGGCGTGAGCCAGCGGGTGCTCGCTGTCGGCTTCGGCTGAGGCGGCGAGGACGAGCAACCGGTCGGCATCGATATCGCCCGCCGTCTCGATGGACGTGATGGTCGGGGCCCCCTTCGTGAGAGTGCCCGTCTTGTCGAACAGGACCGCGTCGACCGTGCGCATGCTCTCGAGCGCGAGACGGTCTTTGATGAGCACGCCGCCGCGGGCGGCACGCTCCGTGGCGATCGACACGACCAGAGGGATCGCCAGACCCAGTGCATGAGGGCAGGCGATGACCAGCACCGTGATGCTTCGAACGACGGCGGCATCCGGATTGCCGACGAACGTCCACACTGCTGCGGTGACGGCGGCCGACAACAGAGCGAACCAGAACAGAAGGGCTGCGGCACGATCCGCGATGCGCTGCGCGCGGGACGAGGAATTCTGCGCCTCGGTCACCAGACGCTGGATGCCGGCGAGCGCGGGTGTCGTCACCGGTCGCGGTGATCTCGATCCGGATGCCGGAGTCGGTCGCGACCGTTCCGGCCGTCACCGTGTCTCCCGACGCCCGGGTGACGGGTCGCGACTCACCGGTCACCATCGACTCGTCCATCGCGGCGGCTCCGTCGACGATGCGGCCGTCTGCGGGAACACTCCCACCGGGTCGGACCACGACGAGGTCGCCCACGATGAGCTCGGTGGGCGAGACTTTGACGATCTCGTCACCCTCGATCCGTTCCGCCTCATCGGGAAGGAGCGCGGCGAGCGAATCGAGCGCGGATGTCGTCTGCGCGAGAGAGCGCATCTCGATCCAGTGCCCGAGGAGCATGATCACGATCAGGAGTGCGAGCTCCCACCAGAACTCGAGCTCATGATGAAGGATGCCGAGGGTGGCACCCCACGATGCGAAGAACGCGACGGTGATGGCAAGCCCGATGAGGAGCATCATCCCGGGCTTGCGCGTCCTGATCTCGCTGACGGCACCGGTGAGGAACGGCCATCCGCCCCACACGTACATCACGGTGCCGAGCACCGGCGCGACGTAGCGCGCCCATCCGGGCACCTCGTACCCGAAGATCATCGCGAACATCGGCGAGAACGCCACGACCGGCACCGCGATCAGGAGATTGATCCAGAACAGGCGCCGGAACTGGCCGACGTGGTCGCCATGACCACCGTGACCGCCGTGACCATTCCCACTGCTGCCACCGTGTCCGCCCTGACCGTGGTCGCCGTGACCGTGGTCGCTGTGACCGTGGGCGTCGTGGGACTGGTGCCCTTGAGGGCCTGCGTGGACGTCGGGTTCGAGGTTCATGTGGTGCGCGTGCGGATCGGTCACTGGAGTTCCTTCCACTAAGAGTGTCGAACGGGCGAGGGGCCGAAGCCCCCGCCCCGAACGTCAGGCCACCCTGGCGTAGCGCTCAGGATCTGCGTCGAAGGCCGGGCCGCAGCCGGCGCAGCAGAAGTGGTAACGCTCACCGTCGTGGTCGCGGAACAGCCCCGCGGCCTCGGCGACGGCCTTGACCACCGGAGTGCCGGCCATGACCGGGCAGGTCGTCATGTCGTCGGTGCCGCCACCGGCGCCGCCGCCGCCGAGAAGATTTTCGCGCCCGTTACCGGCCGCGGCAGGGTTGACGGCGGAAATGCTGCAACAGCTCGAGGTCGAGGTGTCGCTGCGGTGGTCAGTGCTCATGTGCATGTCCTTCTCTTGTTGGTTCGGAGGTTATCGGGTGATGCTCTTGAAGCCGCGCAGTCTGAGGCTGTTGCCGACCACGAAGACACTGGACAGCGCCATGGCTGCGCCGGCGAGCATCGGGTTGAGCAGTCCGAGAGCTGCCACGGGGATCGCGGCGACGTTGTAGGCGAAGGCCCAGAACAGGTTGGTCTTGATAGTGCTGAGGGTCTTCCGCGACAAGCGGATGGCGTCGACGGCACTGCGCAGGTCGCCACGGACGAGGGTGATGTCGGATGCTTCGATCGCGACATCGGTTCCCGTACCCATCGCTAGGCCGAGGTCGGCCTGGGCGAGCGCGGGTGCGTCGTTCACGCCGTCGCCGATCATCGCTACGACCCGCCCTTCGGACTGCAGTCGGGTGATCACCTCGACCTTGTCCTGCGGCAGCACCTCGGCGATCACCTCTTCGATGCCCACCTCGAGCGCGATCTGACGAGCCACGGCCTCGTTGTCGCCGGTGAGGAGCACCGGGGTGAGCCCGATGGCCTTCAGCTGCGCGATGGCTTCAGCACTCGTGGGCTTCACCGTATCGGCGACCACGAGGATGCCGCGGGCCTGGCCGTCCCAGCCGACGGCGACGACGGTCTTGCCCTCGCTCTCGGCTCTCGCCTTCGCGGAGGCGACCTCACGGCTGAGTTTCTGCGACCATTCGGCGAGAAGCGATTCGCGGCCGACGATGACCGCCCGGCCGTCGACGACCCCCTGCACGCCCTTGCCCTCTATGTTCGCGAAACCCTCGACGGCGGCGAGGATCCCGGCCTCCTGGGTGGCGCCTTTCGCGATCGCCTGGGCGATCGGATGCTCGGAGGCGTCTTCGAGCGCGCCCGCGAGACGAAGCAGCTCGGCGCGGTCGTTTCCCGGTTCGAGTACGACGTCCACGAGCGTCATCTTGCCGCTGGTGACCGTACCCGTCTTGTCCAGAACGACGGTGTCGACCTTGCGAGTGGATTCGAGCACCTCCGGCCCCTTGATGAGAACGCCCATCTGAGCGCCACGGCCAGTGCCGACGAGCAGGGCGGTCGGGGTGGCGAGACCCAGGGCGCACGGGCAGGCGATGACGAGCACGGCGACTGCAGCGGTGAACGCCGCCGCCACGGGGAAGCCCGCGCCGAGCCATCCGCCCAGAGCGACGACCGCGATGACGATCACGATCGGTACGAAGACGCCCGAGATCCGGTCCGCGAGTCGCTGGACTTCGGCCTTCCCGGTCTGCGCATCCTCGACGAGCTGCGCCATCTGGGCGAGCTGGGTGTCGGAACCTATCCGGGTCGCCCTGATCACGAGGCGGCCGCCGGCGTTCACCGTGGCCCCCGTGACCGCGTCGCCCTCACCGACTTCGACCGGCACGGACTCGCCGGTCAGCATGGAGGCGTCTACCGCAGAGGTGCCTGAGGTGACGATGCCGTCGGTGGCGATCTTCTCGCCAGGACGGACGATGAACTCATCGCCGACATGCAGGTCTTCGACCGGGATCTTCGTCTCGACGCCGTCCCGGAGTACGGCGACTTCCTTCGCCCCGAGTTCGAGCAGTGCGCGCAGCGCGGCACCGGCCTGTCGTTTGGACCGCTTCTCGAAGTAACGGCCCGCGAGAATGAACATCGTGACCCCGGCACCGACTTCGAGGTAGATGTTCGCGGCGCCGTCGGACGGTGCGAGGGTGAACTCGAAGGGATGCACCATGCCGGGGGTGCCGGCGGTGCCGAAGAAGAGCGCGTACAGCGACCACAGGAACGCCGCACTTGTACCCATCGAGATGAGAGTGTCCATCGTGGCAGCACCGTGTTTGAGGTTCGTCCACGCGGCTCTGTGGAACGGGAGCGCGCCCCAGACGATGACGGGTGCTGCGAGCGCCAGGGAAGCCCACTGCCAGTAGGTGAACTGGAACGCGGGCACCATGGCCATGGCGATGACGGGAATCGTCAACAGCACGGTGACGATGAGACGGGTACGCAGCGAGTCGAGCTCCGGGTCGCTGTGCTCTCCGTCCTGCTCCACCACGCCCTTGACGTTCTTGGGTGCGGGCAGGGCGGCGGTGTATCCGGTCTTCTCGACCTCGGCGATCAGCGCGGCCGCGTCGTAGCCGTCGGGGACGGTGACCTTTGCCTTCTCGGTGGCGTAGTTCACGGTGGCCGTGATGCCGTCGAGCTTGTTCAGCTTCTTCTCGATCCGCATCGCGCAGGAGGCGCAGGTCATGCCGCCGATCTCCAGTTCGATGCCTGTCGTCCCGCTCGCGGGTGCTGATGTGCTCATGTGATTTCCTTCGTGAGTTCGAGTGGTCTGACCGTCAGGTCAGTGCCCGTCCGAATGCGTCTGGTCGTCGGACTCGTCGGAGTCCTCGGCGTGGCCGCCGTGCGAGGCATCCAGGACGAACTCCGCGGTGTGGACCTCGCCGTCGACCTGGAAGTCCAGGTACAGGAGATAGCGGCCGGCCGTAGGAGCCTCCGCGCCGAACCCGATCTCGGGTCCTGCGGTCTCTCCGGCCCGAGGCTCGTCGCCTTCCGCATGAACGTGGAGATAGGCCAGATCACCCTCGCGGAGTGCGACGAGGTGTCCGAAGGCACCGAGATACGGCTCGAGAGAGGTGACCGGTTCGCCATCGCGGGATACGGTGACGGTCAGCTCGCTGGCTGAGCCGGTGAGCAGATCGCCGTCCAGTTCCACAGTGAAGCCGTCGACCTCATCGACGCGGCTCGCCTCGGTGGGTACCGAGGTGAAGGCGCCGTCGACGTGGATGGTCTGCGTGAGAGTGACGCCGGTGGCGCCTTCGTGCGCGGGAGTGAAATCGGCGAAGACACGGTAGCTGCCCGCCTCCTGCCACGTCCACGGGATCGTCCAGGTGCCGTCAGCATCCATCGTGGGGTGCACATGCCGGAACTCGGAGCCATCGCTGCGGACGACGATGAGGTGCAGCTTCTTGTCATGCGCCTCTGCGAACTCGGTGACGATCGATCCCTCGGTGTCCTCCACCCGGAAGCTGAGGCTTCCTTCTTCCCCGACGATGCGGGGGCCGTCCACAGCCGAGAGGACCATCCCGCCGTCGGACAGTGAGAGCCCTTTGAGCGACGTCCCGGTGGGTTGCGTCGTAGAGCCGCTGTGACCTTCATCGTGCGATTGCATCGGGCTTCCTTCCGTCCAGCCTGCGACCAGGCTTTGGGGGACGAGCGCTCCGGAGAGTCCGAAGGCGGCGCCGAACGCCACCACCAGACCTCCTGCGTACAGTCCCAATCGTGTTCCGGCGTTCATCAGATGCGCTCGGCCGAGTAGCCGGCCTCCTCGACAGCGGCGAGGATCTTGTCATCGTCGAGGTCGCCGGCCGAGCTCACGACGAGCTTGCCGGTCTGTGCGCTGACCTGAATGTCCTGTACACCCGTGACCTGACTGACTTCTTCACGGACCGACATCTCGCAGTGCCCGCAGGTCATGCCCGTCACCTGGTACTCGCTGGTGTTCATGTTCATGGTGTCCTCCTCAAGATTTGAATACCCCTACGGGGTACATGTAGTCCAACGTACCCGGGTGGGCACTATTCCCACAACCGGTGACGAGATTCGCGCGCGAACCGCATCCGTCGAAAGAAGCGCCCCGCCTGGTCACGTCGCGGCCGGGTGGGGCGCTTCGTCATTTCAACGTCCGGTCGTCCTCACGCGGATGGGATCGACGACGAATCGTCTCCCCCGGGTTCCCCCTCGAGTTGTGCCCGATTTCTGCGTCGGGACAGAGCGACGGCGTCCGAGGGGATCACGAGCGTCGGACGGGTGGCGTGGTGCAGCACGTCGGCGGAGGTGCTGCCCAGCAGTGTGGCTGCCAGCCCACGGCGACCCCGCGATCCGAGAACGATCAGATCGATCTCGAGTTCGTCCGCCGCGCCCACGATCACCTCTGAGGCCGTGGCCATCGTGGAGGAGACACGCGGATCGGCGCGCAGACCGAGACTCCGGGCGAGGTCGGCACCCTGTGCGGCGATCAGCTCCGACGCATCGAACGTCGCGGCGTCGAGCTCTCTGAGCTCCTCGAGCGCAGGATGCCCTTCCAGGTGCGCGGCGAGACCCTCCATGGATTGTCGCGCGTACAGGAGCGTGGCGTCTGCACCGGGGAAGAGAGCAGCTGCTGCTGCCACTGCCGCCTTCGCGTTGGGCGAGCCGTCGTAGGCGATGAGCAACTTCAGACGAGACATCTTGTGTTCCTTTCATTTGGCTGATCGATCATCGAGACCTGCATCACGCCACCGTCGCGTTCTCGGCCGAGAGCGTTGAGACGCGAGGCTTCGCCATCCAGATGGCGGTGACGATCGCTCCGACGAGTGCGAGGATCGCTGCGCCGATGAACGCGGCGGAGTAACCATGGGTGAGTTGGGCGGCGGATGGTTCGGTGCCGGAAATGCCGTAGACGATCGCAGTCAGGACCGCGAGTCCGAGAGCTGAACCGATCTGGTAGCTCGTGCTCACCAGACCGGATGCGACCCCGGTCTCCGCGGCGGGTGCCGCATTGATCGCCGTACCCAGCGAAGGGACGAAGGCGAGCGACATTCCGAGCGCCGCAAGCAACGAGGCCGGAAGAACGTCGACCGCGTAGACGCCGTCCGCGCGGACGAACGACAGCCAGAAGAGTCCGCCTGCGAGCAGCAGCAGACCGCCGACGATCATCGACTTCGCACCGAACCGCTCCTGGAGCCGCGGAGCCAAGGCGATCATCACGAGAACCACGAGACCCGTCATCGGAAGGAGCGCGGCCCCGGCTGCGAACGCACTCGCTCCGAGCACCTGCTGGAGGTACAGGTTGAGGAAGAACCACATCGACACCCACGCAGCGCCCAACAGCAACTGGGCGCTGTTCGCCGCTGCGAGGAGCGGTGCACGCAACAGGCCGAGCCTCAGAAGCGGGTTCCTGCCCTTCCCCTGAATGACGAAGAAGATGATCAGAAGCACGATCCCTGCCGCCAGCAGACCAAGCGTCGACCAGGTGAGCCAGCCGACCTCTGGAGCATTGACCACCGCGTACACCACGGTCGCCAGCCCGAGCGTCACCGTGAGCGCGCCCCAGACGTCGATCGAGCCGGCCGCCTTTCTCGGGGTGCGCGGCAGCGAGGTGGCGGTGAAAGCGAGAACCAGCGCGGCGATCGGGACGGTGATGTAGAACACCCACGGCCAGCTGACGTACTCGGTCAGGACTCCGCCGAGGAACACGCCTGCCGTTCCGCCGATCGGGGCCGCGGCGCCATAGACGGCGAAGGCCTTCGGAAGGTCTGATGTGCCGCCGAAGAGCATCATGAGCAGAGTGAGCGCCGCGGGCGCGATCATCGCGGAACCCGCGCCTTGCACGGCACGGCCGGTTATCTCCATCCCGATGTTCGTCGCGGCGCCGGCGAGCACGGACCCGGCGATCAGAACGAGCCAACCCAGGACGAAGATCTTCCGTGCGCCGAAGATGTCGGAGAGCCGTCCGCCGAGAAGCAGCAGTCCACCGAAGGCCACCACGTAGGCGTTGAACACCCAGGACAGGGACTCGGGTGAGAACCCGAGATCCCTCTGAATGTCCGGGAGGGCGACCCCGATGATCGAGGTGTCCATGATGACCACGAACTGGGCCGTCGCGATCAGCACCAGGCCGAGCCAGCGCTTCGCGGACGATATGGGCGGGTGAGACATGTGATTCCTCCTGAGTAGCGGGCTCGGGTGCCGAGCGAATCACAGACTATACCCATAGGGGGTACTGGTATCAATTGATCATGGATCGTTCTGCCTTTTGTTTCGTGTGACAGATTGGAATCGATGAACTCGCCCGCTCCTCGCATCCCCGCGCCGCCCGGCCGCACGCTCCTCGTCGGCTTCGGCAAGCTCGGGCGCGGTCTCGCGCCACGGCTTCTCGCCGACGGCGGCGACGTCATCGTGCTCCGCCGCAGCGACGATGACCTGCCTGCAGGGGTCGTCGGCATCCGTGCCGATCTGGCCGCTCCCCTCGAAGAACGCCTGCCGGCCGTCGACGCGCTGGTCGTGACCCTGCCGCCGCCCGGAGGTGTCTCCGGGTATCGCACTGCATTGACGCACCTCGCCGATGCTCTGCCGGCGGTTCCCGCGCGCACGCTGTTCGTCTCATCGACCGGTGTCTTCGATGGCCCGACATCCGCGCATCCGATCACCGAGCAGGACGAACCCGCCCCGACCAGCGAGCGCGCACGAGGACTGTACGACGGAGAACGCGCAGCGATCGAGCTGCTCTCAGCCGTGGTCGTGCGCCCCGCCGGAATCTACGGCCCCGGTCGCGGATTCCTCCTGCGCCAGGTGCGCGAGAACGCCGTCGTGAACCATCGTCGGCTCACGAACCGCATCCACGAGCACGACCTGGTTCGGACGCTGGATCTGCTGCTGCGGATGCCGGAGCCGCCCGCGCTCGTCCACGCGGTGGACACGGCACCCGCACCGCTGGGCGAGGTCGTCGAGTACATCGCCCGCACACTCGGCGTCGACGCACCGCGCGATGATCCGACGGCAGGACCGACCGGGCAGGTGCACGATGGGTCCCTGCTTCAGTCGCTGCTGGGACACCTGGAGTACCCGACATACGTCGAAGGGTATGCAGAGATGATCGCGCAGGCTGCTCACCATGTGTCGCCGCCTGAGTAGCTGAGCGATCGGCTCTCGAGTCCCTGCCAATTCAACGTGGCTAGTCTTTGCTGTATGACAGACGAAGTTCGCAACGTGTACGACGCCCTCTCCACGATTGCTGAGCATTGGCAGCCACACCGGCTGACGAGCGTCAATGACTACGACGTCAAGGTGGTCAAGTTGCAAGGCGAGTTCGTCTGGCATACCCATCCTGATACCGACGAGCTTTTCATGGTCGTAAGCGGGCAACTGACGATTCAACTCCGCGACCGCGATGTCGTCTTGAATCCGAACGATGTGTTCGTGGTGCCGCGCGGTGTCGAGCACTGCCCGAAAGCCACAGACGAGGTCCACGCGATCCTGTTCGAGCCGAAGGGCACAGTCAACACCGGGGATGCCGGGGGCGACATGACTGCGGGCCTGCGCGAGCTCGCCTGACCAATCCTGGAGAGCGTGCAGCGGGCGTCAGATCACGCCGCCGGTGCAGCCGGGCCGTCCACACCAAGATGACGCTGGAGCGCGGCCGAGATGTCGTCGAGGTGGGCGAGCTGTTGCGGCGTGAGAGCTTCCACGAAGAGCTCGCGCACCGCACGCAGATGCGGAACAGATCCGGCACGGAAGGCTTCTCGACCGTAATCCGTCGCGATGACATCCACGCCATGCACATCGTCGATGCAAGGAACCCGTCGGATCAGGTGGCGCTTCTCCATCCGTCCCAGGTGATGCGAGAGGCGGCTGCGCTCCCATCCGACCAGCGCCGCCAGTTCCGCCGACCGCAGCGTGTGCTGCGGCGCCTCCGTCAGGGCGAGCAGCACCTGATAGTCCCCGGTGGACAGCGACGACTCACTCAGCAGGCGACTGCCCAGACGCGTTCGCAGCGCCTGAGCCGTCTCGATGTAATCGCGCCAGACGCGCAGCTGTTCTTGCGTGGGCATCGTCCGGTGATTGCTGGCCATCTGATCTCCCTGGAATAGACATGTCAATACCCATGTTGCAGCATTGACACGTCAATCCGGAACGCCCGGTGACGGAGAGGGTGCAGACCATGGCCATTCGAATCGGTGAGATCGAGTTCGGACTGAACTCCTTCGGCGATGTCGCCAGCGATGGCGGGCGTGTGCTGTCGGATGCTGAGTCGCTGCGGCTGCTCGTCGACGAGGCGCAGCTCGCGGAGGCCGTAGGGCTCGATGTGTTCAGCGTCGGCGAGCACTACCGGGAAGGGATGGTCGACTCGGCGACTCCCGTGATCCTCGCTGCCGCCGCGCAGGCCACATCGACCATCCGTCTCGGCACATCGGTGACCGTCCTGTCGACGCAGGACCCGGTGCGGCTCTATCAGCAGTTCGCCACCGTCGACGCACTCTCCGGCGGGCGGGCGCATCTCGTACTCGGGCGGGCCTCGGCGATCGAATCGTTCGCGCTGTTCGGCTACGACATCGCCGAGTACGAGCAGATCTTCGACGAGAAGCTCGAGCTCTTCCTGCGTCTGATGCGTGAGGACCGAGTGACCTGGACCGGGCAGTACCGCGCGCCGCTCGAGAACGTGCGACTGCATCCCCGGATGCCGGAGGGCGGGATCCCGGCCTGGATCGGCATCGGCGGGAGTCCCGATTCGGTCATACGCGCGGCCCGGAACGGTCTGCCGCTGATGATGGCGATCATCGGCGGACGCCCCGACCGGTTCGCCGGGCACGCCGAGCTCTACCTCCGTGCACTCTCCCGGTTCGGACGGTCGGAGCTCCCGATCGGTCAGCACTCCCTCGGCTTCATCGCCGACACCGATGAGGAGGCGAAGAACGTGCACTGGAAGCACTGGCAGCCCGTGGTCACCACGATGAGCAAGGAGCGCGGCTTCTACGCCCCCACCCTCGAGCGTTACAACACAGAGGTCAGTACAGGGGCGCTGTACGTCGGCTCCCCAGAGACGGTGTCGCAGAAGATCGCGCACATCGTCCGCACCAACCATCTGTCCCGCTTCGATCTGAAGTACGACGTGCTGCACCTGCCGCGGGACGCGCGTGAGCACAGCATCCGCCTCTTCGGCGAGCGCGTCGCGCCTCGGGTGCGCGAGCTGCTCGAGGAGGATCCGGGCGAGTGGCACCTCACCGGACGCGCGCCTGCCGAGATCGTCAAGGGCGGCAAAGCCGCCCATGCCTGAGACCCCAGACCTGACACCCACGAGAAGAAAGAGATCATGAACGACTTCACCGACCTCGAGTTCGGCATCGACACGTTCGGGGACCTGCCCCGCGATGACCAGGGCGCCGTCGTCTCATACGGTGCGGCGATCCGCGCCACCGTGGCGGAAGCGGTACTCGCCGATGACGTCGGCATCGACGCGGTCGCCATCGGAGAGCATCACCGCCCCGAGTTCGCGATCTCCTCCCCTGAGACCGTTCTGGCGGGGATCGCGACGGCGACGGAGCGCATCCGACTCGGTTCCGGGGTCACTGTGCTGTCGTCTGACGACCCGGTGCGGGTGTTCCAGCGCTTCGCCACACTCGACGCCCTCTCGAACGGGCGTGCCGAGGTCATCTTGGGCCGAGGATCCTTCACCGAATCGTTCCCGCTGTTCGGCTACGACCTCTCCGACTACGACCTGCTGTTCGACGAGAAGATCGATCTCTTCCACGCGCTGCTCGACGAGAAGCCCGTCACCTGGGAAGGGACGACGCGTGCTGCACTGCACGAGGCGGACGTCTTCCCGAAGACCGATTCGGGGCGGCTGCGCACATGGGTGGGTGTCGGTGGCTCACCGCAGTCCGTGATCCGCACCGCGCACTACGGGTTCCGGCTCATGCTCGCCATCATCGGGGGCGCGCCCGCCCGCTTCGCACCGTATGTCGACCTCTATCGTCGGGCGACCGAGCAGTTGGGCACCACTGCTCACCCGGTGGGAATGCACTCCCCCGGTTTCATCGCCGAGACGGACGCGGAGGCGAAGGAGACCTTCTACCCCGGGTACAAGGTCGTCCGAGACAGGATCGGTGCGCTGCGCGGCTGGCCGCCTCTGACTCGGTCCGACTTCGAGGCTGACGTCGCGCAGGGATCGTTGTACATCGGCTCGCCGGAGACCGTCGCCCGGAAGATGGCCGGTGCCATCCGCACGCTGGATGCCGGACGATTCGACCTCATCTACTCAGCGGGTGGCGCCATGTCTGCGAGCGCGCGTCTTCGTGCCGTCGAGCTGTACGGCACGAAGGTGATCCCGATGGTGCGCGAACTACTGGCCGAGACGCCTGCGGAGTCCGTCATGACCGGAACGGGTTCCGGTCATGAGTGATCGGAACGACAAGGTCGACGACGTGACCGTGGGCATCCTCGGAGCCGGCAAGGTGGGCACGGTTCTGGCCCGCCTTGCCATGGCCGCCGGTTATCGCGTGCTCATCGCCGGCTCCGGAGACCCGGAGCGGATCGCCCTCACGATCGATGTGCTCGCGCCCGGTGCGAAGGCTGTGCGTTCAGAAGAGGCTGCCCGGGAGTCGGACATCGTCGTTCTGGCGTTGCCCCTCGGCAAGTACCGGAATCTTCCGGTCGCGTCGCTCGAAGGCAAGCTTGTCGTGGATGCCATGAACTACTGGTGGGAGACCGACGGCATCCGCGACGACCTGAACGACCCGCGCACCTCGACGAGCGAGATCGTGCAGGAGTTCCTGCCGGGTTCGCGCGTCGTGAAGGCGCTGAACCACATGGGCTATCACGACCTCGAGGAGGAAGCCCGGCCGGCAGGTGCGGACGGGCGCAAGGCGATTGCGATCGCGGGCGATCTGAAAGGTGACCTCGCGCAGGTGGGCGAGTTCATCGACGCGCTGGGATTCGACCCTCTTATCGCCGGGCCTCTCGCCGCGGGCGCGCTCTTGGAGCCCGGCATGCCCACGTTCGGAGCCGATCTTCCGATCGAAGAGCTTCGCGGACTCATCGAGTCCGCCGCCGAGGAATCCTCGTTCGCGCAGCGTCGCCATCACCGGGACGAGTCGGTGAGCCAGGGCTGAGCCGCAAGCGCCTTCACGGTGTTCTCAGCCCTTCACTGCGTCAACCTTCGTGCGGGTGAGACCCATGGAGATGTAAGCGGAGAACCCCGCACGCTTCGCGAACCTGATGCGCCTCCGCTGAATCTCGGTGAACCCGAGTTTGGCGTACAGCCTGAGAGCGGCGACATTCGTGTCCTTGATGTCACGCAGCACGAACTCGTCGGAGGGCAGCTCCAACAGCCGCAGCATGAGCGCTGTGGCCACGCCCCTGCCCTGATGCTGCGGCGCCGTCGTGACGAACGCGATCTCCGTGAGCCCTTCGCGAGCATCTTCGTACGCCCCCATGAACTGACTTCGGATGATGCGGAAGCTGATCGCACCGTGCACAGCGCCGAGCACGCGCTGAAGCTCTCGCCGATCCGGCTCGAAGCACTCCTGCCCTCCCTCAGTGACGACGGCGACCGCGGCAGGCTCCCCATCGACCAACGCGACGTGGAAGCGCGCCAGGATGAGCATGGGGGCGAAGGCATCGGCGAGCACGCGCGCGTCTTTGGAGAAGAAGGCGAAATCCTCGGCGAACCCCTGCACGAGAACCCCCGCGACCCTGTGCCGATACTCCTCGCCGAGTTCGTCTGCGCGTGCAATATCGATCTTCATCGGGTTCCTCCTGTGAGAATTCGGATAATCAGGTCGACATCAGGCTCTGCAGATGCCTCCCGCAGAGCAACATGCATCGTCGTCATACCGGCAAGCATGGCGAAGTAGTGAGCGGTGATTCGGGCAGGTTCTCCCGCTGTGATCTGACCCTCCGCCTGGCCACGTTCAACGAGCGAGGCGAAGGCCCGCCAGAGCGTCCGTTGCGCTGCGGCCAGCCGCGACGCGGTCCCCTCAGGCGTGTCGGTCGTGAAGCCCTGGTTGATCACCATGTAGAACTCCGCGGCGCCGTTGTTCGCCACGAGGTCTGCCACGTACGTCTCAGTGAAGGAACGGATCATGGCTATCGGATCCCCGTCGGTCGAGAGCTGGGCAGCGACAGCGCCGAGTCCACGCGAGGCCTGTTCGATCAGTTCGTCGAACAGCTCTTCCTTGCCGGCGTAGTGCCGATAGATCGAACCGGTGCTGATCCCCGCCTCGACGGCGATCTGTCGAATGTTCGCGGCAGCGAAACCGCGGTGGGCGAACACGCGGACGGCGGCTGTCTCGACAGCAGAGCGCGTGGCTGAGCGCAACGCCTTGTTCTGTTCCGTTGTTCGCGGCACGACGATCCTTCCAGTGAACCTATGTTCATTTTATTCGCTCGAGGGCCAATACGCAACACAACCCTGTGCTCGGTGCCGTCTCGGCGAACGCAACCGGCCGTCACCTTTCCGTGATCATTCATCTCGAGGACACGGTCACGTCACGCGCGGGCACAACCGTGGAGGTGTTCAATGCTCCCCATCTCTCAAGGAGAACAACAATGCGCACTCGCACCCTCACGCTGGCCGCCGCGGCCGGCATCGTCGGGCTCTCGCTCGTCGCCACCCCGGCCATCGCAGCCCAACCGGAGAAGGTTTCGGTCATCACGACGGCGCATCGCGGCGCCATGGCCTACGCACCCGAGAACACGCTCGTCGCATTCAAGGTCGGCATCGAGCAGAAGGCCACCTGGATCGAGTCGGATGTGCAGCTCAGCAAGGACGGCGTGCCCATCCTCATCCACGACACGACCCTGACCCGCACGACGAACGTCGAGGAGGTCTTCCCCGACCGTGCGCCGTGGAAGGTCGCCGACTTCACTCTCGAGGAGATCAAGCAGCTCGACGCCGGATCCTGGTTCGGCGAGGAGTTCGCCGGCGAACAGGTCCCCACGCTCGCGGAGATGGTGTCGCAGGTGCGGTCGAGCCGGTCGGGCATCATCATGGAGCTCAAGGCACCCGAGCTGTACCCGGGCGTCGAGCAGGAAGTCATCGACGTCTTCGATTCGTTCCCCGGCTACGTGAACTCGGCGCTCGCGAGTGAGCGTCTCGCGGTGCAGAGCTTCAACTGGGACTCGATGGCGACGTACGCCGAACTGCAGCCCGAGGTGCCGGTGGGCCTTCTCGGCACGGTGCCCGTCGCCGACCTCGCCGCCTACGGCCAGTGGGCCGACCAGGTCAACCCGAACTTCGGGGCCGTGACGGCCGACTACGTCGACGCCGTACACGCGGCCGGCATGGTCATCAACACCTACACGGTCAACGAGGTCGCCGACATGGCGCGCATGCTCGACTACGGCGTCGACGGGATCATCACCAACCGCCCAGACGTGCTCGAAGACCTGCTCGCGCAGCGCAACATCGAGAAGCGCTAAGCGATCTCACCACGCGGCTCGTCCCGGTCTTCGGATCGAGGCGGGCCGCTTCGCGCGTGTCCTGGACAGGCATCCCGCTGCGGGTCTACGCCCAGCCGAACAAGCCGTCATGGCCGTCGGAGTGCACGAGCAGACTCCCTCGGCCGACACCATGAGCAGACGGTTGGTGAGGGGGCTGGTGAGGCTCAAATAACCGGCTTAGTCGACGGAACAACGAGCTATCACAAGGCGCACCGGTGGAGTTCAGGTGGGATTGCGCACGAGCCTGCGTCTGAGCACGAAGAGCGCGCCACCGGCGAGCAGGAGAAGCAGGGCGACGGCGGCCAAACGGGCGACCTCTGCGCCGGTCATCGCGAGCGCCGATGCGTCGTTGCGTGGGGTGACGACGGCCGGATCGACCGGCGGAACAACGACCGTGCCCAGGCCGGGAAGCACCGCATCAAAATCCAGTTCACTCAGGAAGATGTCGCCTGCACCGGCGTTCACGGCGCCGTCGATCGCTCCGTAGGTGAGGCCCTGCACCCAAGTGGACCCGCCGCCCGCGATGTACAGGTTGGCCTCGTCCCATTCGTCGGCACCATCGCGCTGCATTGAGCCGAATTGGCTTTGTTCGACGACGGAGCCATCGGGGGCCATGGTTGTCGCGAAGACATCGACGCCTCCTGAGCCGGGGGCGAACAGCCCGCTGGTGTGGCCGACGAGAAGGAGGCTCGCGTCTGCATCCACGGCGATCGCCGCGCCGCGATCATCGCCGCTCGTGCCCTGCTGGGACACCCAGCGAGTGGCACCATCTGCGTCAAGCGCCAGCGCGAACGCGTCGGTGCCACCCGCGGACGATTCCCCCAGGACGCCGCCGGTGAAGCCCGCGGCGACGACGCCACCGCCGCTCGCAACGAGTGCGGCCACCTGCTCAGTCTCCTCGGTTCCGAACTGCGACATCCATCTCTGCGAGCCGTCGGCATCGAACGCCGCCACCCAGCCGTCGTAGCCGCCAGCGCTCGTCGAACCGGGTAGAGCCCCGCCGCTCGTGCCACCGACGAACACCCCGCCGTCGTCGGCGAGGGCAACGGCGAAGCCCTTGTCTTCGCCGTTGCTACCGAACTGAGTCGACCACAGCACCTCTCCGTCGGACGAAACACGGGCCAGGATCACGTCCTTGTCGCCGGCGCTGTCGAATCCGTCGAGCGAGCCGGAGGTATAGCCGCTGAGGTAGGCGCCACCCGTGCCGTCCGGCGCGATGCCGTAGATCCGATCCGCAGCGGCCTGGCTGCCGAGATGTGTGCGCCAACTCTCCTGGCCCACCGCATCGATCTTCACGGCAAAGGCATCGTCGTTCGTGCCCGCCTCGTGCTCCATTCTCTGGAATCCGCCAACGATAACGGCATTGTCGGATGCCGGAACCACTCCGTACGCTCGTTCGTTGAGCGGCGTTGAGATGGGGGTGGCCCACAAGGCCTCGCCGTCAGTGGACTGCTTCGTCACCACGATGTCGAATCCGCCGGCGTTCTCGATGTCGAGCATCGCGCCGGCCGAATTGAGCGCCTGCACCGTCCCGTCTCCGGGGAAGCCCACGACGCCGCCGGCGCGATCGTCTCCGGAGCTACCGAACTGCTGGCCCTCGAACGGCGACGGGGGCGTTGTCTGCAAGTAGCTGGCGAGATCTACGATGCCCTCGCGGAACCCGGTCTTCCACACGCCCCAGTCGTGACCTCCGTTGTAGACCCGAAGCTCGGCGCTCACCCCGGGGACTCGCTTGACGTGGTTGTAGAGAGTGGCCGCCTCGTAGTCGAGGTCATGAATCGCGTTGGCCGGGTCGGGGTTCGCCCATTCGTCGTCACCGACAGCGACGAAGACGTGCACCGGCATGGCCGGATCGAGCGCCCCGAAGCTCGCCGGGTAGCTCAGCTCTTGGTATCGTCCTTCGTCGTAGAGCGCGTCCCCGACGCCGTAGGCGCCGAACTCCCGCGTGGAGGAGTCGAGCGGAGTCGTCGGAAAGTAGACAGCCGGGCTGAGCGCTAACGCAGCCGAGAAGAGATCCTGGTGGGCCGATACAAAGCGCACGGCCCCTGCGCCGCCCATGGAGTATCCACCGACGCCCCGCGAGGCGCGGTCGTCGATGGTGCGGAACTCGGCATCGATGTGATCGACGAGATCGGTCGTGAACGCGGTCTCGACCGCGACGCCTGGTGTCGAGCCTGCCGCGATTCCGGTGTATTGGGAGTCGACGTAGTAACTGCCGCGACCACTCCAGGGCGCATCCGGCATGATGACGATCATCGGCGGGATGGCACCGGAGGCGATGAGCTCGTCGAGATCGCCGGCCACCTGCTGCCACGCGGCTTGCGTGTCGCCGCGTCCGTGCAACAGGTAGAGCGATGGGTAGCGGGTGGAGGATTCACTGTCGTAGCCCTCTGGCAGATACACCGAGTATTCGATGCTCCCGCCGAGCGATGCGCTCGTTGCTGCTCCTCCGAGGAGTTGGCTTGCTGCATGAGCCGGTGTCGCGGAGGCGACGAGCGATGCGGCGACGAAGGCTCCGCATAGCAGCGCGGCAAAGGGCTTTTTCCACATCGTTGTGGTGCTCCTGTTCAGGGAATCGGGTGGTGTAAACGATTACAGGAACTTTGGCACTGGGCAGATGAGATGTCAATGGGGCGGTGTCGGGTGTGATGCGCCTTGCTGAGCCATGCGGACGAGCGGCACTTCGCGTGCACGCTGATCGGTGACGTCCGTGGAGTGGTGGAGATTCGGGTGGCGTGCCCAATCGAGGACGAGTTCAACGAACGGCATGGCGAGATACGCTGGGTCGCGAGCCCTTGACTCCGAGGAATATTCGTTTCGGTCGCGATGAAGCAGTGGTGAGGAAAGATGATCGATATCGACGAGCCCCTGGTGGCCGAACTCATATCGGAGCAGTTTCCACACTGGAGCACACTGCGCGTTCGCGCGGTTCCGCAACAGGGGTGGGACAACCGGACGTTTCGCCTGGGAGATGACCTGTCCGTGCGGTTGCCCAGTGGCGAGGCCTATGCCGCGGCTGTCGAGAAAGAGAAGCGCGCGCTCGAGTTCCTCGACGGGAAGCTTCCGGTTCTTGTCCCCAGTGTCATGGCAGTCGGAGCGCCAAGCCGGGAACTACCCGCTTCCTTGGTCCGTACGTCGATGGTTGCCCGGTAACACGATCGACGAGAATTCGCTGATCGACCGGGTCTCCTTGGCCGTCGATCTGGGATCCGTGTTGCGCGCACTGAGATCGCTCCCGACAGATGCGGGCGCCTCAGCGGGACGACATTCCTTCTACCGCGGCTGTCACCCGAGCGTGTACAGCGATCAAGTGCAGATCGCCCTCGAACGTCTGGGAGACGACGTCGATGCGGAGCGGTGCCGAGAGATCTGGCTCGCCGCGACGACATCTGCGTGGGATGCCGAGCCCGTCTGGTTTCACGGAGACGTTGCCACCGGCAACCTCCTTACAGAGCAAGGAAGACTCTCGGCAGTCATCGATCTCGGCACATGCGGGATCGGCGACCCCGCATGTGATCTCGTCATCGCATGGACCTACTTTGATGGCGAGGCGCGTGCGGCGTTTCGCGAGTCGGTCGCCCTCGATGATGCGACATGGCAACGCGCGCGAGGATGGGCCCTCTGGAAAGCACTTGTAACCATGTCGGACCAGTCCAGTCCAGATCCCGGGAGAACTCAGCAGCGTGTGCTGGCCAAAGTCCTCTCCACAGCGCCCTAGGCGCTCTTCGATCAATCACTGCCGCCCCCGCGACGAACGAGCTTCAGCGCACAGGTGCTGGTTCAGTCGACTGCGGCATCTTGAGCAACTCCTCAGACCGGTCGAACTACTCAGTGCCCACCCGGTCGTGCTGACATCGATTCACGCGGCACCTACAACTCAGTGTAGGTTCGGGCCCGATATGGCGGCGGATCGGGCCGAACCCGGGGTAGTTGGCAGCGATTCTCAACGTGCTCGTCCGCGACAAGTGGCCGATTCCTACCTCCGAACGTGACTTCAGGGTCCGCGCTGCGCCCTTGTTCTGATTCTTGGTCGGGAGCGATTCAGTGCTTGATCGCCGACGTGCGCCGCCTCGCGAAGCCCGCGAATTGGCGCCACCAGGATCGCTTCGTCGACGGCCTCCCGGCGTCCAGCGCACGGTCGTCGGGACCGCAGTTGCGTAGCGCCTCGATTGCGCTCAAGTTCCACGCCCAACGTCGCCGAGAGGTACAACATGCCCGTCTCCAGTTCGGACGGGAACGATGTCACGAACATAGGGACGATGCGGTCGATTCTCATGCAGCCTCCTCGCGCGGCGCCGCGGCAACGTCCTCACCGATTCGAATGTCGCCGGTGAAGATCCGGATGAAATCTGTCTTCTGACCTGCGCTTGCGTGGCAGCCGAGGTACGTTCGGTCGATTCCTGGTGCGGCCGCGTGCGGCCGCGCTATCTTTGGCCCAATGATCTCGGTACTACTGGATGACGTCATCTACACGGACTATGGGCAGTTCACGATCGTGTCGAATGCGGGAAGCTTTGATGGCGACGCCGCCCGATTCTTCGCGGGTCAAGCCAACGGTTGGGTCGGCGCCGACGTGCCCGGCACCCTGCACGTCGTGCTCGGCCGCCGTTCCGGCGGCTCACGCGTACGCATCGAACTGTCGACGGATGAGCCCCAACTCGAACGGTCACAGGACATTGTCGAAGGGTCCGTGACGTTCCAGCCCGATACGCCGGTGGCGTGGGAGGCATGGGCCGCGGAGACCAGCGGCCCGCTGGCCATCCCCCCTGGGTCGTACAGAACTCGGGTCAGTGCGATCGGCCGAGACGAGGGCAGCGCGAACGAGTTCGCGGAGATCGCCGTCGATTCATATCTGATCCAGTTCTGGCCGGCACCAGCCAGCGAAGATGCGATCCTCAAGACCAGCAGTCAAGACGCCACCTATTGGAATCGGGAGTGGGGCAGCCGACGAGATTGATTGAAGAGTGATGACGATCGCGGTGCCCTCGCGGCGCGAGGACACGCAACTGGTCGGCGGTGGCATCCTGTGGTCGCTGACCTCGGCCCAGCACGCCGTTCAATTCAGATGCGGATGCCGCTGAAGTTACTTGGCACTACTGCCAAGTGACTGCCATTTAGCGGTGGATTTTGCCAAGTTCAGACGGAACCTACACTCAGTTGAAGTCGCCACCAGGCGCCATGTCGGCGAACCGTGAGTAGTGTCCCTGGAATGCGACGTTGATCGTCGCGGTCGGACCGTTTCGGTGCTTGGCCACGATGAGGTCGGCCTCGCCGGGGCGCACGTCCTTGTCGTAAACGGAGTCGCGGTGCAGCAGGATCACCATGTCGGCGTCCTGCTCGATCGAGCCCGACTCACGCAGGTCGCTGATCTGCGGCTTCTTGTCCTGACGGGCCTCTGAACCACGGTTCAGCTGCGACAGCGCGATGACCGGAACCTGCAGCTCCTTCGCGAGCAGCTTCAACGCTCGCGAGAACTCCGAGACCTCCTGCTGACGCGACTCGACGCGCTTGCCGCTCGTCATCAGCTGCAGATAGTCGATCACGACCATGCGCAGACCTTCGCGCTGCTTCAGGCGGCGGCACTTCGCCCGGATCTCGACCAGCGTCATGTTCGGGCTGTCATCGATGAAGAGCGGGGCGTCATTGATGCGACCACGGGTTGCCGCGACCGTGGTCCAGTCACGCGGGTCGAGCGTTCCCTTGCGCATGTGCTGCAGCGGGATCGCGCCCTCGGCGCTGAGCAGACGCATCGCGATCTCGCTCTTGCCCATCTCGAGCGAGAAGAAGATCGCAGGCTGGCCGTGGCCGATCGCTGCGGCGCGGGCGAAGTCGAGCGCCAGCGTCGACTTACCCATCGCGGGTCGTGCAGCGACGACGATCATCTGCCCGCCGTGCAGGCCGTTGGTGAGTTCGTCGAGCTCCTTGAATCCGGTCGGCACGCCCGTCATCGAACCGTCGCGCCCGCTGGCCGCCTCGATCTCCTCGAGCGCAGCATCCACCGCGACAGTCAAGGGGACGTAGTCCTCGGCCGTCTCGGTGCCGGTGACGGCGTATATCTCAGCCTGCGCGTTGTTGACCAGGTCGGTCGCGTCGCCCTGGCCGTCGTACCCGAGCTGCACGATGCGCGTGCCTGCGTCGACGAGGCGGCGCAGGATCGAACGCTCGGCGACGATGCCGGCGTAATACCCGGCGTTCGCCGCAGTCGGAACGATCGAGGTCAGGGTGTGAAGGTAGTCCGCACCGCCCGCGCGGCCCAGTTCGCCGGTCTTGATCAGTTCATCCGTGACGGCGACGACGTCGGTGGGCTCTCCGTGGGAGTACAGCGTGAGGATGGCCTCGAAGATGAGCTCGTGCTTGGGGATGTAGAAGTCGGCACCCTTGAGGGTCTCGATCACATCGGCGACAGCATCCTTCGACAGCAGCATGCCGCCCAGCGCACTCTGTTCGGCGAGGAGGTCGTGCGGTGGCACGCGCTCTGGCTTGCGCTGGCCCCCGAGTCGCTCCTCCGAGATGTCGGCAATCGACACATTGCTCCCTTCGGTGCGCTTGTGGCTGGTGTGGCGCGTGAGACCTGAGTCCCCGGTGCCGTGCAACGGCGGAGTGTTCCGCGGTAGCAATGAGCGAATCACACGCCACCGACATCTCGTCGCTCGTCCACGCTAGAAGCGCCTTACTCCACCCGCAACACAGCCTGTGGATAACTCTGTGGAGAATGTGCGGAGAACTTCGGAGTGTCTGTGCAGAACCGATGTGGATAACCCTGTGTGACCCACAGATTTGGAGACAATTTATTTGCTTTGACCTGGCATTTTCGGTTCTCACATCCTGTGGATGAGAATCTGTTTAAACGCCCCATTGAAGGTTGAGGGACGCGGACCACCCATGTGTACAACCTGGGGAGAAGTCAAGCACTGATTTCTCGGGCGCGTCTACGATCCGCCGCCCGATAACGGGCCGGTCAAAAGCAAATTCATCACGTCGGGTATGCAGAACGCCCCCCATCCCGAAGGACGGAGGGCGTTCTGAAAGGCGTTGCGGACTACTTGGCCGCGACGACCTGAAGGGTGATGACAGCCACGACGTCTTCGTGCAGACGCACGGTCGCCTCGTGCTCACCGGTCGCCTTGATGGGCGAGGTGATGGTGACCTTGCGCTTGTCGATCGTGCCGAGACCGGCAGCCTCGACGGCAGTTGCGACGTGCTCGGTCTTGACCGAACCGAACAGACGTCCGGCGCCGCCGGCCTTGACCGCCAGGCGGACCTTCGTGTCTTCGATCTTGTCCTTGAGAGCCACAGCCTCGTCGCGATCGTGGATCGCGCGCGACTTGCGTGCGGCCTGGATCGACTCGACCTGCTTTGCGCCACCACGGGTCCACGCCGTAGCGAAGCCCTGGGGGATGAGGTAGTTGCGGGCGTACCCGTTCTTGACCTCGACCACGTCACCGGCGCTTCCGAGCCCGGCGACCTCATTCGTGAGAATCAGTTTTGCCATGTCGATACCCCTTAGCGGCCAGCGCCGGCGTAAGGCAGGAGTGCCATCTCGCGTGCGTTCTTGATCGCCGTGGCGATCAGACGCTGCTCCTGCACCGAAACACCGGTGATACGACGGGCGCGGATCTTGCCACGCTCCGAGACGAACTTGCGAAGGGTTGCAACGTCCTTGTAGTCAATGACGCCAACCCGGATCGACTTCGCGGGAGCGGTGGGCTTGCCACCCTTCCGCGGCTTGCGGCGGTCGCCGCTCGACTTTCCAGCCATGGTTTTTCCTTTGATGAGCGGATGCCGAGCCCCTTACGAGAATCGGATCCAGAAGTTGTTCAGAATGGGGTGTCGTCGCCGAAGCTGCCTGGAGTGCTCCAGGCATCTGCGCTGGTCGAGGAACCGGGCGTTGACCACGGCTCCTCCGACACCTGCTGCTGCTGTGCGGGACGAGACTGTCCACCACCGCCGCCACCGGCACCGCCGGAAGCTGCACGGGTGACCTGTGCCGTCGCGTATCGCAGCGAAGGGCCGATCTCGTCGACCTCGAGCTCGATGGCCGTGCGGTTGTTGCCCTCACGGTCCTGGTAGGAGCGCTGACGGAGGCGACCCTGCGCAACAACACGCATGCCCTTCGTCAGTGAACCCGCCACGTGCTCGGCGAACTCGCGCCACACGGACGCACGGAGGAACAGCGCGTCGCCGTCCTTCCACTCGTTCGCCTGGCGGTCGAAGGTTCGCGGCGTCGATGCGATGGTGAAGTTCGCCACCGGCAGCCCGTTCTGCGTATAACGCAGCTCGGGGTCGGCCGTGAGGTTGCCCACCACGGTGATGACGGTTTCGCCGGCCATGAGCCTTAGGCCTTCGCTGCCTTGGCAGCCTTACGAGCTGCCTTCTCCTCGGAGCGCTTGGCTTCGAAAGCGACCATTGCCTGAGCTTCCTCAGAACGCAGCACCTTGGTGCGCATGATCTGCTCGTTGAGGCCCAGCTGACGGTCGAGCTCCTGCGTGGCAGCGCTTGTCGCGGTGAAGTTGACGACGGCGTAGATGCCCTCGTTCTTCTTCTGGATCTCGTATGCAAGACGGCGCTTGCCCCAGATGTCGACCTTGTCAATCGAGCCACCATCGTTGGTGATGACCTTCAGGAACTTGTCGAGCGTAGGGGCTACCTGGCGCTCGTCGATCTCGGGGGTCAGAATGACCATGAGTTCGTACTGGTGCGTCACTTACCCACCTCCTTCGGACTAGAACGGCTTTCGGGCATTTCCCGAAAGCAGGAGGGTGTGTGCACGTGCCCGCCCTTCTCGCCGCCGATTGCGGTCTGATGGGCAGACAACCTGAACAGTCTAGCGGATTGTCGGCGAGGTCGCGTCCGCCCGTCCGATCGGGTACGTGACGTCATCGAAGACGAGCGAAGGCTCATCGTCCACGGACAGCGAGAGGACGACCGTCTCGACGACTGGATGCGCCTCGATCTGCCGTTCCACATCGCGCAAGCGCCGCGCGACGTCGTGCTCCCGATCATCTCCGGCGAGGTCGATCTCGGCCACGATGAACAGACGGTTCGGGCCGACGTACTCGATGTGCAGATAGGTGACGCGTTCGATCGCGGGGGCGGCGAGCAGTGCGGTGCCCACCCGTGATCGGAGTGCCCGTGACGCGCTCGTGCCCACGATGAACGCAAGATTGCGTCCGATCAGCACCACTGCCACGACCGCCAGAAGGAGCCCGACGAGGATCGACCCGACCGCATCCCATGCGGCGATCCCGGTGATCTGATGCAGCGCGATGGACCCGCCGGCGAGGACGAGCCCGATGAGCGCCGCAGCATCCTCGAAGAAGACCGCGCGCAGCGTGGTGTCGCTCGTCTCGATCACGAAGTCCCAGGTCGAGCTCCCACGCTCACGCGCGAGGCGACGCGAGCGGATGAGCGCCTGCGTGAACGACGCCCCCTCGAGCACGAACGCCACGGCCAGCACGGCATAGGCGACGACCGGGCTCTCGACAGGCTCGTCGGATCCGAGCTCCTGTATCCCGTGCATGATCGACACGATCGCACCGGCGGTGAATATCCCGAACGCCGCGATCAACGACCAGACGAAGGCGCTGCGACCGTATCCGAGCGGATGGCGGGCATCCTTGCTGCGCGCGCCCTGCCTGTCGGCGATCAGTAGGAAGATCTCGTTGCCAGCGTCAGCCCACGAGTGTGCGGCCTCCGCGACCATCGATGCCGAGGCAGTGATGATCGCTGCGAAGGTCTTGGCGACCGCGACGAGCAGATTGGCGAGAAAGGCGATGATCACTGTCACGCGGCCAGGCTACGCCCGGCGCGCAACGGTGGGTACCCGCTCAGCGCCGGATGGGGTCGTGGTGCGGCGTCGGCTCGAGCGTGTAGTCGGTCGTCGGGTCGGACCACGTGTCCTCCCCCGCCTTGCCACGCGCCCGCCGCATCGACAGGATGCCGTTCACCAGCGGAGCGCCCACGCCCAGCGCGACACTGCCGAGCACCGAACGATCCTCGCCCGCCAGCACGCTCTTGCGATGCCAGGCCGCATGAAGCGCGCCGCCACGACCGGTCGGAACGACCTTCGCCCGCAGGCGACCCTCGCGGCGCAGCGCGACGAGCTCTTCGACGCAGCGCCACCAGTTCGTGTCGGACTCCGGCTGGAAGTAGTTGTCGCGCTGCCAGCCGGCGAGCGGATGCCGGAACCGGCGTCCGACGACCTCCTCGGCCCCTCCCAGCAGACCGCTGCCGGTGAACACCGTGTTCAGCAGCGTCTTGTGCACGCCGAACGTGTCGAGCGCGATGACAGGGACCTTCTGAGCGAGCGCTTCGATCGCCGCGGTCGAGCTGACCGTCACGAGCCCTTCGGCGCGCGCGAGCGCCGTCGACATAGGTGCGTGCGAGATGACGAGGTTGCGAGGTCGATCCGCCAGCAGATCGGCGTACGCGTCTCGTTCCAGATGGGCCTCTGCCTCGCCGGGACGCGACCGCAGCTTGACGACGACGCGCTTGGTCGGATCCGCGACTGCCGCGAGGCGCAGCATCTCGACGATCTGCTCGCGCTCGTGCCGTGCCGCGGGCACTAGGGCCTGGGCGGCGAACACCAGATCGGTTCCACCGACTCGGGTCCTGGGAGCGGGGGCCGGACGAGCGGACCGTGAAGCGCCACCTGCGACAGCACCGACCAGTTCGCGCTCCGACACGCGAGCGGGCATCGCTGTCACTGCATCCGGCGCCATGCGCGCGAAGGGAAGCACCGCGAGCGCGGTCGGCACCTGGATGCCGATGCGGCGCCCCAGCTCGGCGAAGGCACGCTCCTCCCGGTGCGAGTGCACGACGAGGAGGTCGCTTTCTCTCCGATACTCGAGTGCTCCGCGCTGAGCCGGAATCGACATGCCAGGCAGTCCGCTCACCACGACCGGTCTTTGCGTCAGCCGGTCGATCTGCCGTGCCATCAGTCGCACGAACGGACCACGTCCGGAGAGCACGACGACGTCGGGCATGTGGCCCGTCAGCCATCCGTGCACCTCGTCGAAGCCGAGACGGGTGATGTCGGCATCCGTGAAGCTCGTGCCGGTGAGAGCCGTGCGCTCCTGCGCCGCGCTCACCGTGAGCGGCGTGCGTACCAGCAGCATGTGGCGGCGGATGCCGGCGATGCCGGACAGCAGCGACGCCGACCACTTCACGAACGAGTCGGCATCCGCGATCGCGACGACTCGCAGTTCGGCGTTGTTCATGCCGGTACGCGACGCAGCTTCGCCATCGGAGCCTGCTCGCCGGGGAAGACGCGCTTGACGCCGTCTCCGAGCGCGGTCTCGATCACGCGGATGTCGCGCACGAGGTGCGAGAGCCCCGTGGGCTCCAGCGATGCGGCGTGGTCGGAGCCCCACATGGTGCGATCGAGCGTGATGTGCCGCTCGACGGCGACGGCACCGAGCGCAACGGCTGCGAGCGAGATCTGCAGGCCGCGCTCGTGTCCGGAGTAGCCGATCGGCACACCGGGGTAGCGATCACGGAGCGTCGTGATGACGCGGAGGTTGGCCTCTTCCGGCTCCATCGGATACGTCGACGTCGCGTGCATGAGAACGACGCGGTCGGTGCCGAGGGTCTCGAGTGCCCGATCGATCTGCTCGATGGTCGACATGCCGCTCGAGAGGATGATGGGCTTACCCGTCTCGCGCAGAGCGGTCAGCAACTCCAGGTCGGTGACGCTGGCGGATGCGACCTTGTGGGCGACGACGTTCAGCTCCTCGAGGAACGCGACGCTGGGCACATCCCAGGGGGATGCGAACCAGTCGAGTCCGCGCAGCGTGGCGTGGTCGCCGACCTCGACGTACTCGTCCCGGCCGAACTCGACCCGGCGCCGGTAGTCGAGGTAGGTCATCGTGCCCCAGGGCGTCTCTCGCGGCACATCGCGCATGTGCTCGGGGGTGGAGATCTCCGGAGTGCGCTTCTGGAACTTCACGGCATCCGCACCGGCATCCGCGGCGACGTCGATGAGTCGCTTGGCGATGTCGACATCGCCGTTATGGTTCAGGCCGATTTCGGCGATGACATAGGCGGGTCGACCGCCGCCGATCACGCGCGATCCGATGCTGACAGTCATGGTGGTCCTCCAGTCGTCGTACCCCTCATTCCTGAGTACGCCGCGACTGTGAACACCACGCGAATTACGGGTTACCGGGGTCGGTCGGCTGTCAGAACGCGCTCGATCAGCTCACGCACCGCGCCCTGTCCGCCTGACTTCCCGAGCACGACTCTGGCCGCAGAGCGAACCTCGGGGTGCGCGTTCGCGACGGCCACCGGCCACCCCACGATGCGCATGGCCGGAAGGTCGTTCACGTCGTTGCCGAGGTAGGCGATGTCCGCCAGCGCGATACCGTTCTCCGCCGCCCACGCGGCGAGCGCCTGCTCTTTGTCGTCGATGCCGTGCAGCACCGGCACGCGGAGCTTGTTCGCACGTGCTCTCACGACGGGATTCACCTCGGTGGAGAGAATGAGCATCGGGATGCCGGCACGCCTGAGCCGCGCGACCCCCATCCCGTCTTCCCGACTGACCCGCACCTGTTCCTCCCCAGCGGTGTCGACGAGCACGGTGTCATCGGTGTGCACGCCGTCGAAGTCAGTGACGACCGCCTTCACATCGATGCTCACCGGCTGGTCCACGAGGCCGGCAAGAGCGGATGCCACGGCGACATGCTGCGCGTCGTCGATCTCGACCGCACTCCACTCCGGCACCTCGACGATCCCGACCCGCCCGAAGAATCGATGCCCGGCATGGCGGAAGCCCTCCGCCTCAAGCACATAGAACGCGCCGGTCTCCAGATAGTGCGGCTCGCGATCCTGGCGGCGCGGCCGACCGGCGGCATCATGGTTGATCGCGACTGCGGCCCCTGCGTCGTCGCGGCGCCAGAGGAAGCCATATGTCTCGTGGGCGGAGAACATGCTGTCGTACTGACGCGAGCGCACCTCGTCGACTGCGACGTCGATCCGATCGCTGGGGATGAACGGCGACGTCGCCTGGATGAAGACGACGACGTCCACCGTCACGCCGCCGGATTCGACTTCGTCGAGAGCGTGCAGCACAGCACTCTCGGACGAGGCGGTGTCGCCGGAGATCTCGGCGGGTCGCCGGATGACGCGCGCGCCGGCCGCGACGCTGAGCTCTGCGATCTTGTCGTCATCGGTGGAGACGACGACGAGATCGACTCGTTCGGCGGCGGCGGCCGCCCGCACGGCGCGCTGGATGAGGGGGATCCCGCCGATGCGCGTGACGTTCTTTCCCGGCACCTGCTTGGAGCCGCCGCGGGCAGGGATGATCGCCACGATGATCCCGCTCGCGGCATGGTCGGTCTGGTCCTGGGTCATCTCGGCCTCGTTCGTCATAGTCCGCGTATCGCCTTCCAGGCTCTGGCAGCGCGTCGGCGAGCGCCTTTGATGGTCAGCCTGATCTCCTCGGCCCGACCCACTCCGCCTGCCGAGCGCAACGCGCGGCGCGCAATCGGCTCGGCGGGAGCGCCGGGCAGGCGGAGTTCGACGAGCCGATCCCGCGCGAAGTAGCGATCGCGTTCCATCTGATCGAGCTGCCCGAGCAGCTCTTCGGCTCGAGGGCGCAGGTGCACGGCGATCTTCGGCTGCATGGCATAGCCCACGCCGTCGATGAGCAGTTGCAGCCGAGTCGGATCGCGATACGGGCCATCAGGCCGCGTCAGTGCGTCGACGATCGTCGCGGGAACCCGATTGCTGTTCTCGTACGGAGTGAGCCTGCGCAGCACGGTCGGAGTGCCGGACGATGCGATCGGGCGGCCGAACAGGGCCCGCACCGTGGGAAGGGCGGTCGAGAACCCTGCGACGACACCCGTGACGTCCAGGCGCTCTGCGACGAGCTCGGCCGATTCGACGCCTCGGTACTCGATGAACTCCGCCCCGTGGTGCTCTGCGCGTTCCCGCACCGCGTCGGTGACCAGCGGCGGGGCGGACGGATGCGGTTTGAACACGATGCGTTGCGGATCCCAGGCCGCCGCCCGATCGATCATGTCGCACTGCATCGCGATCTCCTCGGCCACCGAGACCAGGCCGAGCGCGGACAGATACTGGCCGAGCACCAGCACGGTCGGTGTTCCGTCGGCGAGGGCGTCGAGCTGCGGGTCCGCAGCGGTGGTCTCCAGGAGCGCTTTTCGGAACGCGGCCGGCGGCACCGGCATCCGCTGTGCGCCGTCCGCGCCGCGAGACCGAGCCTGCGGCACGAGGCTTGGCCTGCCTGGCTCGGTCTCGTGCAGCAGAGTCGGTCTCGCCGCACCGAAGACGAGCGGCTCGACACCGGGGACGACGTCGGCATACACGACGCGGCCGACCCGTTCGACGACGGTGCGCGGCAGCTTCACCCGAATCGGCGAATAGGTCATCAGGCCGTCGCCGATGATCGTGATGCGCGCATTCGGGAACAGCGTGAGCAGCGTGCGAGCCGGTGCCACCTGGGGGCTCTGCACGAACAGTTCCAGGTCGCCGTCGAGACTCCACGCCCGCGTGAGGAGACGGTTCAGGATCGGAAGGTCGGCCGCGGCGGGATGCCACGAGCTCGGATGCCGTGGCGAGAGGATCTCGTCGAGCGGTTCGATGCGATCGAAGCGCGCGCACAGTGCGCGGAGGTTCGGCTGCTCGTGGATCGCGAGGCTCGTCTCGGGTATCCGCGCGGAATTGACCGGGACGAGGATCCGCTCGTCACCTGCCTCGATGAGGCGCTCATCGAGCGCGGCCGCAGCCGTCGTGAGCCCGTATGCGCTGTGCAGGACGAAGAGCTGGGTCATCTCGCGTGTCCTGCCTGGCGCAGCGTCCGCGCGAGCACGCGTCGCTTGGACCCTTCGAGCCTGTCGAGTGCATGCGCGACATCGGCCGGCGGAAGCGTGGCGAGCAGGTCGCGGATGCCACTGCGCATCTCCTGCCGCAGCGGTGGCGTCATGCGCCTGGAGCGCACGATGTGGTGCGAGCTCAGTGCAAGGGCAGTGCGCACCACCTTCGGCATGAAGCGGTCTGCCTCGGCATCCTGCTGGACGATCTGCACCACCTGCGCCAGTGCGCGCGCGAAGTCGAGCTGTCGTCGATCTCGCACCTGGGTCAGTGAGGTCGCCACCCCACGGCGGTACAGCAGCGCCGGAGCGTCGACGACCGCGAACGATGCGGCCTGCAGGTGCAGGCGCCAGATCCACGGACGGTCCTCCGCGGTGAAGAGCCCCTCGGGGAACGCGGCGAGGCCCTGTTCGAGGATGCGCCGGTGGAAGATCCCCGCCCAGGCGTACGGGTAGTCGACCATCGTCGTGTCGTCGGAGGGGAGGATCGCCTCACGCGGGGATGCCACGACTCCACGCCAGGCGAACGGGGCACGCACGAGCTTGCGCACGGAGCCAGTGACACGCGCGTGGTCGGTGCGCAGGAAGTCGCAGTCCAGTTCGCGCAGCCGAGAGGCGAGCACCTGCAGCCGCCGCGGCTGCATCCAATCGTCACCGTCGATGAAGCAGAATGCATCGCCCTCGACGTGAGCCAACCCCTGATTGCGTGCGCTCGCCAGTCCTACCGGACGTGGATTGACGAGCACCTCGGCGTTCGCGAATCGTTCGGCGTAGTGGCGCATCTGGGCGCCGGTGTCATCACTCGAACCGTCATCCACCGCGACGAGCTTCAGCGCCGTCGGATCGTCGAACTGCCGCAGCAGCGTGTCGAGGGTCGTTCCGATATACGGCGCAGCATCCTTCGCGGGAAGGATGACGGTGACGAGGGGTGTGCGCACAGGGCTCCCGGTGGGTCGATGGCGTCCGGAATGGTCGCATCCGCACCTTGCCGCCTCATGGCGCCGGGGTGAACGGGCGGTGTATGCGCCTGCCTGCCTCCGCCAGATCCGGTGAGGTGGGCTTTGCTGTGTGAGAAGGTCCTTGCCGCATGAGAAGTGCTGCGCGTGGCGCAGTCTCATGCAGCAGATGCCTTCTCACCCGGTGCCGCGCCCGCGGGTGTGATGGACGGTCAGCGTGCGATCGGTGGGACCGTCGACCAGGCCGCACGGTCCTCCGCCGTCGGCGCGGCGGGGATGCGGCCCTTGCCATCCGGTTCGGGGATCGCGGCGAGCAGCGAGCGCGTGTAGGGATGCTGCGGATCGGCCCACAGGGCTGCCGTCGGGCCCGACTCGAGCACCTGCCCCGCGTACATCACGAGCGTCCGATCGGCGATGCGACGCACGACCGCGAGGTCGTGCGAGATGAACAGCATCCCGGCGCCGACCTCGGCGACGAGATCGCGCATGAGCGCGGCGACACTGGTCTGCGTGGAGGCGTCGAGTGCGGAGATCGGCTCGTCGGCGATCAGCAGCTTCGGCCGTGCGGCGAGCGCACGCGCGATCGCGATGCGCTGCTTCTGCCCACCCGAGAACTGATGCGGGAACCGGCTGGTCCACGCGGGATCAAGGCCCACTCGCTCGAGCCACTCCTCGACGCGTGAGTCTTCATCGCCGCGTGCCAGAGCGGTTTGGATGCCGTCCTTGATCTGATCCCCGATACGACGACGGGGGTTCAGTGACGTCGAGGGATCCTGGAAGACCATCTGGATGCCGGTGAGCTCGATCGGGCGGCGCCGCAGGCCCATGGTCGACACCGGCAGCGCGTTGAAGAGCACTGTGCCGGCGGCAGTCTTCTCGATTCCGGCGGCGGCGCGAGCGAGCGACGACTTTCCGCTGCCGGACTCGCCGACGAGCGCAACGGTCTCCCCTACTGCGACCTGTACCGAGACATCGTCGACGGCGACCACTGGCGGGTTTCCCGGGTAGCGAACGACGACGCCCTGCGCGTCGAGCACCAGATCAGTACTCATCGACACTCCCATCGGTCCTCGAGCCGGGGAGCGCGGCGAGCAGCGTCCGCGTGTACTCGTGCTGCGGATCGGCGAACAGTGTCGCACGGTCGGCACGTTCGACGATCCGGCCGTCCTTCATGACGGCGACGTCGTCGGCGATCGCGCTCATCACACCCAGGTCGTGCGTGACCAGCAGCACGGCGAGATCGCGCTCGACGGCGAGGTCGCGGAGCAGCTGGAGGATTCCGGCCTGCACCGTGACGTCGAGGGCGGTGGTCGGCTCATCCGCCAGCAGCACCTCGGGGTCGCAGGCCAGTGCGCATGCGATCGCGATGCGCTGACGCTGTCCGCCGGAGAACTGGTGCGGGTAGCGACCCAGCGAATCCGCAGCACGCGGCACCTGCACGGTCTCGAGCAGTTCGACCGCGCGCTGCTCGGCCGCCTTGCCTTTCATCCCCAGATGCACGCGCATGTGATCCGTCAGCTGCTTGCCGACGGTGAGCTGCGGATGCAGCGACGCCGAAGGATCCTGGAAGACCATCGCGATGCGCTTGCCGCGGACGCGGTTGAGAGCACGGCGCGGCATCCCGAGCAGTTCCTCGTCGCCGAGACGGATCGAGCCGGATGTCTGCGCTTTCCTGGGCAGCAGTCCGAGCACCGCGAGCGAGGTGAGTGTCTTGCCTGAGCCGGATTCGCCCGCGAGGCCCTGCACCCGGCCGGGGTGGAGGTCGAGCGAGATGCCGTGTACGAGCGGGCGGCCGATCTCGATCGTGAGGTCGCGGATGCTGAGGGCGGTGGATGCTGCGGTGCTCATGCGTTCGCCCCCTTCGCGGATGCCGTGAGGTCGGCCTGGTTCTCGTGAGCGATCTCGGCCGTGGGGTCGAGGACATCGCGCATCGCGTCGCCGAGGAAGTTGAACGCCATCACGACGGTGAGGATCGCGAGGCCGGGGAAGACGCCGAGCCACCAGGAGTCGAAGTTCTGCATCGCTGCGGAGATCATCGAGGCCCCATTCGGCGGTCGGTGGCTGCGCACCGAGCCCGAGGAAAGACAGCCCGGACAGCAGCAGGATCGCGGCGCCGATGTCGAGAGTGGCCAGCACCAGCACCGGCCCGGCGATGTTCGGCAGGATGTCGACTGTGAGGCTGCGCAGTGGCGAGTGCCCGAGCAGGCGGCCAGCGATCACGTAGTTCTGTCGCCGCAGGCTCAGCACCAGGCTGCGGGTGACGCGTGCGTACTGCGGCCACGACACGATGATCGCCGCGATCACCGCGTTGAAAAGCGAGGGACCGAGGGATGCGGCGACCACCATCGCCAGGATGACGGTCGGGAATGCCATGAACAGATCCGTGATCCGCATCAGCGTCTCATCGACCCAGCCGCCGAAGTAGCCGGCCACCGCGCCGAGGACGGTGCCGATGATCAGGGCGGCGACGACGAGCATGAGCGCCAGCGGAATCGTCACGGTGGCACCGGTCATCAGGCGCGAGAAGATGTCACGGCCGTTGCCGTCGGTACCCATGAGGGTCTCGATGCCGGGCGCCTGCAGGCGTGGCAGCACCTGCGCGTTGGCCCCGTACGGCACCCACCACTGCGCCGTGAACGCGACGATCACCCAGGCGAGGGCGATCACCGAGCCGATGACGCCCAGCGGTGTGCGCCAGGCGCGCGGCCAGCGGAAGCGGATCTTCCAGCGGGAGGCGACACGGCGGTCGTCGAAGGCGCTCATGCGATCCTCACTCTCGGATCCAGCACGCCGTAGAGCAGGTCGACGACGAGGTTGATGAGCAGGTAGATCACGCCGACCACGAGACCGACGCCCATGATGCCGGTGAGATCGAGGTTCGCAGCCGCGTTGTACGCGTACGTGCCGAGGCCCGGCCAGGCGAACACCGACTCGACGAGGACGGTGCCGGACAGCAGCGCCCCGAAGGCCACGCCGACGACCGTGAGGATCGGCAGCGCGGCTCCTCGCAGCACGTAGTCGACCACCACGCGAGTGCCGGACAGGCCTTTGGCTCGCGCCGCGCGCACGTAGTCGCTGTCGAGAACCTCGAGCACTGAAGTGCGAACGAACCGGGTGAGCAGACCGATCGTGACGAGCGACAGCACCATGACCGGCAGCGCGAGGTGCGCAGCAGCGTCGAAGAATCCGACGCTGTCGCCGTTCAGCAGGTAGTCGATCGTGTAGAAGCCGGTGATCCGCGGCGGCGGCGTGATCGATGGCGATACACGTCCGGAACCGGGCGCGATCCCCAACTGCAGGAAGAAGAAGTAGTAGCTGACCAGCGCGAGCCAGAACGTCGGGACGCTGAGTCCGACGAGCGTGATCACGCGCACCACCTGGTCGGTGACCAGCCCTCGGCGATACGCGGCGAGAGTTCCGAGCACGATGCTGACGGCGAGGCTCACGACGATCGCGCACACTGCGATCTCGATCGTCGCCGGTACCGCGGTGGCGAGATCGGCCGTCACCGGTCGGCCCGTGACCAGCGACGTGCCGAGGTCGCCCTGCAGGAGATTCGCCATGTAGATGAAGTACTGCACGAAGAGCGGCTGATCCAGCCCGTGCGCCTTGATGAACGCCTCACGCGTCGCCGGGTTCTGCGACGCGCCTTCGCCGAGCGCGGCCGAGACCGGATCGCCGGGAACGAGGTTGGTGAGCAGGAACGTCACGATGGTGACGCCGATCAGCAGCAGCACCGAGGTGCCGATTCGGCGCAGCAGGTACCCGACCAGCGGGGAGCGGGTCGGGCGCCTGCGTGCGCCGATGGTCGTACTCATCGAAGGATTCAGCCGGCGGGTGCGATCTCGGCGATGTCGATCTCCCACACCGAGTTGTAGACCGCGCCACTCACGTCGCCTGCTGCCGCGATGTTGCGGCCAGGGACGACCAACGGGACGAACGGACCGTCGACCTGCATCGCCTCGGCGAAGGCCGTGAAGGCTGCCGTGCGCTCGTCCGGGTCGGTCGCGCTGGCGGCATCGGCGGCGAGTGCGGCGATCTCCGGGTTGGCGTCAGCCGCCCACCCGGAGCGGAGACCGACCTTGAGGCCGGGGCCGAACGGCAGGAAGTTCGCCGAGTCGGCGTAGTCCGGCCCCCAGAACCAGAGGCCGAAGCCCTCGGTGCCGTTGACGTAGGCGTCGAGCTCGGTCGCGAACGGCGCTGGTGCGAGTTCGACGTCGATGCCGGCGTCCCCGAGCTGGGCCTGCACGCGCTCGGCGAGCGGGGTGAACTCCACGCCACCGGCCGGGTAGTCGTTCGGGAACTGGAGCTTCAGCGTCTGACCGGCGTAGCCGGACTCGGCAAGCGCGGCCGCGGCGCGGTCGAGATCCTGCTCGACACCGGCATCCAGAGCACCCTCGAATCCGGGTGGGATGACTCCGGTGGCCTGCACGGCTCCGGTGCCCGCCAGCTCCAGCAGGGCGTCGTAATCGAGCGCGTAGCGGATGGCCTCGGCGATCTTGACGTTCGCGAGGTCACCGGCGTAGTCGGTCGACTGGTTCAGCAGCAGGAAGATCATCTGGCCGGACGGGACGGAGTCGACATTCAGGTCGTCACCGAGGGTCGCGACCTGGTCGCCGTTGAGGTCCATGGCGACCATGGTGTCGCCGCCCTTGAGGTTGGCCAGCTGCGTGGCGCTCTCGCTGACGTTGCGGAGGACCACCCGGTCGTATGCGCTTTCCTCGTCACCGTTGTACTCGTCGCTCTTGGTGAGCACGATCTGCGATGAGAGGTCGAGGGTGTCGAGCACGAACGGCCCTGAGCCTGCGGACTCGCCGTCCAGGAAGGCCTGTGCCGTGTCTGTTCCGTCGGTCGTGCCCCCGTTCTCGATGACGACATCCGAGTTGACGACGCCGAGCGAGGGGTTGGCGAGGATCGCCGGCAGCTGCAGCAGCGGTGTCTCAGTGGTGAACTTGATCGTCTTCTCGTCGACCTCTTCGATCGTGACGCCGGCGAGGAGGAAGTTCGGCTTCGCCTCGGCCATGCCCTGGATGCGCTGCAGCGAGAACACGACGTCCTTCGCCTCGATCGGCGTGCCGTCGGAGAAGACGCGCTCGCCCTCGAGGGTGAACGTGAATTCGGTGGCCTCGTCGTTCTGCTCCCAGGACGCGAGTCCGGGAACCGGCGTGGAGACATCGGATCCCTCGAAGTCGACCAGCGTCTCGTAGAGCGCCTTCGCCAGCATGTTGCCGGTCGGGTCGTAGTTGTGGCCGGGGTCGGCCGTCTCGATCGTGAACGCCGTGTCGATCACCAGCGAATCGGACGAACTGCTGTTGTTGGCACCGGAGTTACCGCCGGAGCAGCCGGTGACGGCCAGGAGCGCCACGGCTCCTACTGCGACCAGAGACCTGCGAGACATCGAGGACATAGACCCTCCAAGGGAGAGGAGCGATTCGGGAAAGGTCGGACTGCTGTGGACGACCGTGTTCAGATTGGCACGATGCGCGACGATCTGTCCAATGAGAGCGGGGGCTGCGACACGATTCATCCTAGAATTCGGAGATGACAGACAGAATGTCCAACGAACGGCCGAGTGACTCGGCATCCGCTGGACGAAGTGCGCCGGTGCTGGACGACATCGCCTACCGCATCCTCGAGGTGCTTCGCGAGAACGGCCGCCTGTCGATGGCTGCGCTGGCCGAGCGCATCGGCATATCCCGAGCCAATGCGTACTCCCGGGTCGAAGCGCTCATCGACAGCGGAGTGATCACAGGATTCTCGGCATCCATCGATCCGGCGAAGGCCGGACTGTCGATCGGCGCGCACGTGTTCGTGACCGTGCACCCGCAGGCTTGGCCGTCGTTCCGGGAGAAGGTGCGCGAGATGCCGGAAGTCGAGTACTGCGCCGTCACGACCGGCGAGCACGACGCCATGCTGATGATCCGGGCCACCGATGTGGGCGGCGTGCACGACTTCTCCACCGGCGTGATCGCGCAGCTGCCGGAGGTGCGCACGGTGGTGAGCGTCGTGATCCTGGACGAAGTCGTGCGGCGTCCGTACATCCTCCCCACCGACATCCCTGCGCGCGCTCCGGCGGAATCGCTCGGAATGACGCGATGGACCCCGGCGCCGGGAGCGAGGGAACCGCTGCCTCCGCGCTGACCTGGCTCAGTTCTCGGCGACCTCCGCGCAGACACTGAGCTGCGGCTCGCCGTGCATCTCGTAATGCTCGACCAGGCGAAGGCCGTTCTCGTCCTGTTCGATGTCGCTGTCGCCGGAGCCGGTGACCACCGCCCCGTCGGCGACGAGCACGTGCACGAAGTTGATGCTGATCACGTCGCCCGCCCTGGTACCGACAAAACGCCCGAAGGTCACGGTGTCGCCGGTGTAGTCACCCCAGACGACGCCGTCCTGCTCGTGGTAGCGGAACACGCTGGGCGCGTCGGGGTTCACGGCGGAGGTGGTGGAGGAGATCATCCGGAAGGTGCGGCCGTCCAGTGACGGGAGAGCTGTGTGCGTGTTCACCCCTCGATTATGGCAACCGCCGAAGGGCCGGGTTAGCGTTGACGCGTGAGCACGCCGAGTACGACCCCACGGCCGATGACCTTCGACGCCCGTCCTCTCACCGAGCCGGTCGACCCGAGGGCTGTGCGGACCTTCACCGCCGCCATGCGCGCAAGAAGCACGTCCTCGGCCTCCGCATCGAAGGTCATCGTGATCGTCGTCACGGCGTTCATCGGCCTCGTCTTCGCCATGATCCTGATCCCGACCATCGGGTTGCTCCTGGCGGGAGTCAGCCAAGGAGGGCCGCCCTTCTTGCTCCTGCCCGTCGCGATCATCGCGGTGATCGTGGTCGGCGGCGGGCTGTTGGTGTGGTTCTCATATCGCAGCAGCAGAATCGCCCGGTACCGGCTCAGCCGGTTCGCTGCTGCGAACAACATGACCTACGAGGATCAGATCGACAACCCGCCACTGCCGGGCATGATCTTCAGCCTCGGTCGCTCTCGGCAATCCGAACGGCTCGTCCGCGGCCACTCCCCCCGGTTCGTGGAGTTCGGCAACTACCAGTACACGACGGGCTCGGGGAAGAATTCGACGACGCACAAGTGGGGCTACGTCGCCGTGAAGCTTGATGTGCCGCTGCCCAACATCGTGCTGGACGCGCTCGGCAACAACGGCTTCGGCACGAACCTGCCCGCCTCGTTCCAGAAGGAGCAGCGTCTCTCTCTGGAGGGCGACTTCGATCAGTACTTCACGCTGTACTGCCCTGCCGGCTACGAACAGGATGCCCTCTACCTGTTCACCCCGGACATCATGGCGCGCTTCATCGACAGCGCCGCACAGCTCGATGTCGAGATCGTCGACGACTGGCTCTTCCTCTATACGAAACGCGAGGCGTCGACGCTCGACCCGAGCACGTGGGCGTGGCTGTTCGGCACCGTCGGAGCCCTGATCACGAAGTTCGATCAGTGGGCGAGGTGGCGGGACGATCGGCTGCTCGAAGAGCAGGGCCGGACGTACGCGCAGGCCCAGGGTGCTCCCGCTTCGGGCGGTCCGGCTGCGCAGTCGCTGCCGCTCGCGGCGCCGGCGGGGATGCTGAAGCCCCCACCCGGCGTCGCGCAACAGGGCCGACGATTGAAGCGCAGCGCACGCTGGGTGCCGATCGTGATCGTGGCTGTCCTCGCGATCGGCTGGTTCTGGCTGCGGATCCTGACCTGATCGATGGATCAGCTCGCGCCGAGCAACGCAGTCATCCGCTCGTAGAACGGCGCAGGGTCTCCGCCCAGCGAGCCCTTCACCATCGTGGTCCAGTCATCGACGATCACCTCGATGGATCCGACCTCCAGACCGTCCAGCGACTGGCGCGGCACATCGCGCGGATCGATCTTCGGACCGTCGTATCCCGCGGCGATGTCCGTGTCCGCTGCGCCGAGGAGGACGCCCTGAACGAGAGTGCCCTGAGCTGCGAGCTCGAGGCGCACACCATTGGTCATGTTCCATTCCGCAGCCTTCGCGGCGGAGTACGCCCCGCTGCTGGGGGTGGCGAACCACGACAGCGCTGAGAGCACGTTCACGATCGCGCCGCCACCGTTCGCCGCGAGGACCTGGCTGAACTCGCGGGTCACGCCGAGCGTGCCCCAGAAGTGGGTGTCCATCTCACGGCGAATCTCTGCGAGGTCGCCAGTGACGAGCGCGGCGCCCGTGGAGATGCCCGCGTTGTTGACGATGAGCGTCGCGTCGTGCGCGATCACCGACGCCGCAACGATCGACTCGTGATCGAGCAGATCGAGACGTACAGGCACCACCCGGTTGTCGTCGAAGTCGACGCTCTCCAGGCGCCGAGCCGTGGCGTACACCTTGCTGACCCCGCGTTCGAGCAGCTCGAGTACGAACTCGCGGCCGATGCCGCGGTTGGCTCCGGTGACGAGGGCGATCTGATCGGCGATGTCCATGGATTCTCCGCTTTCTGCGTTGGTCTTCTTGAGGTGATGCGGGGCGCTTCGGGCCGCGCTTGGGCTACTCTAAAACTTGACGTTGACGTCAAGGGCAAGTCGAGATTCTTTCAGCCACCTCAGGAGGGCCACCATGCGGATAGGCGACGTCGCGCAACGAGCCGGGGTCAGCACCCGCGCTCTCCGCTATTACGAGGAGCAGGGCCTGCTCGCCGCGGAGCGGACGCCCAGTGGTCAGCGCCTCTACCCGGAGTCGGCCGTGGAACGCGTGCAGCTCATTCAGCAGTTCTTCACCGCGGGCCTGCCGAGTCGCACCATCCTGCAACTGCTGCCCTGCGTCGACAGCGGGCACGGGTCGCCCGAGGTGTTCGAGATGCTCGCGGCGGAGCGTGACCGCATCACCGCCGCGATGGCCGACCTCGCCGCCGCGCGCGACGCCCTCGACCGGATCGTCGACATCGCGCACCATCCGACGCCCGAGCACTGCCCGGGCCTGCGTGAACCGGCGTGGGCGCCGTACGAGAGCACGAACCTACCCAGGAGACACTCACGCCCGTCTGACGCGCGCCGATCTGACGTCAGCGCTCAGCGATAGGTGCGGAACCACTCGAACTGCGCGGAGATCGACGCTTGGCCAGGTTGCGCTGACAGCTGCGCCAGGTCCTGTGCCACCAGACCGACCTTTGGTTGAGGGCCGGCAGGCAGGGTTCGGGTGCCGTGCCACGTCCACTGCTCCCCGTCGATGCTGACCGCGGCGCGATACAGATGCTCTCCGTTCTCGCCGACCGTGTGCTGCAGCCTCAACCACATCGTGTCCCGGCTCGGTCCGAGCGCCGCGTGCCCGTATGCGACGGTGCCCGCGCTGGCTGTCTCCTTGGCGAACGCCGTGAAGCGACGTGACTCGCGCGTCGTATAGGCCAGCTCGACCCATTCATCGTCATCCGTGTAGGCGATCAGGCCCGCCTGCGGCCACCCGTAGGGAATGGAATCTCCGAACGGGATCGTCACCTTCGTCTCAGCCGTCCAAGTTCCCGGCGGCATGTCCCGCAGCAGCAGCGACGGCAGAATGTCCGCCTGCGGACGCTGATTGATCAACGTCGACCGTTGGATTTCGAAGTCAAGACCTCCGTCGTCGACCGTGGCCGCGGGTTCGCGCAGCCAACTCCAGTCCTCGGCGAGTTCTCCCTCGAACTCGTCTGAGTATGCGGAGTCGATCGCACCGATCATCGGATCCGGCACCCGGTCGGTCTCCGGTGTGAAGAGTCGCGCGACAGTCACATCATCGAAGTCGGCACCGATACCCTTCGCCTGCAGCGCCACTTGGCCGGACCGCACGCCATTCGGCACGCGAAGCGTGACCTCAGCAACCGGGTCGTACTGGCCCGACTCGGACACGGCGACCCGAAGGCTGCCGTCGGATACGACGATCTCGATCTCATGCCAGGTCTCATAGTTGAATCCGACTGGCAACGGCGCAGTCGTGGTGCGATTGCCCTGCCCCTTGACGGTGAGCTGTGCCGATTCTCGATCGATCGACGCGGTCAGGCTGTGCCTGCCCTGCGCCGGTATCGAGATGCCGGCCTCACCGCCGCCACCGCCCGCCAGACGCACGAGCGCCCGCACCCGCAGATCGCCGTTCACCACAGCAATCGAGGTAAGCGGCGCGTCGGAATCTGCGTGTGCGTAACCGCCCGTGGGTCCCTCGCTCTTCGCCCATCCGTCCGCGCTCATCCATCCCGAGAGATCACCCTCGAATGCGTCGCTGATGAACGCATTGTTGTCCGGCCCCTCTGTAGGACCCGAAGGCATTCCCGCACCACCGTTGCCGATGGGCCATCCGTCGATCCAGTCCAACCGTGTCAGGGCGAGACCCCTCGCGCTTTCCGTGCCGGAGACGTAGGGATCGAACCGGTCTATCGCGTGGCTGACGATCCAGTCCTGACCCGACAGATCAGTGGCGATCGCGTTGTGCCCGGTGCTGACGAACTCGTTGCCGTTGGGTGCCAGCACCGGAGTGCCGCCGCCCTGAGGCCCGTTCAGCGAGTGTCCGTCCCGGTCCAGGAACGGGCCGGTGGGGTCGGTGGAACGACCGACCATGATCGGATAGCCGGATGCTGCGCCGGCGCAGCATCCACCGATCACCGACAGGAACAGGTAGTAGAAGCCATCACGATTCACGACGTAGGGCGCCTCGTATCGGTGCGCGTCGGTCAACTGCACCGGCTCGCCGTCGGCGTGCAGGCCGTCAGCAGAGAGTTCCACGACCCGAACACCGCCCTGCACTGACCCGTAGTACATGTAGCGCGTCCCATCAGGGGCGGTCAGCAACTCGGGATCGATGTTGTTGCGGATCTCCGTGACGCCTGGGCGCACCTCCCAGGTCTCGTTGCCCACCACGACCTCACCAGTGTCCGTCCAGGGTCCGGCCGGATGCTCCGCGGTCGCGGCCGCGATCGTGCGCCATGGCGTGCCGGGGGCCTGCACGACATACGAGTAGTAGAGAACGTAGCGGCCGTCGAGATAGGCGATCTCCGGCGCCCAGAACTGCCGGTTCGCGCCGGGTGGCTTGCCGTCGTACGTCGGTATCGTCTCCGGAGTGAAGACAGGGCCGACCCACTCCCAGTCGATCAGATCAGCGGACTTGCTGATCATCATGTTCTGCTTGACGTCGCCTTCGTACCGTTTCCCGTTGGTGCCGTAGGCATACCAGAAGCCATCGTGCCCCCGGATGATCGTCGGATCAGCGAAGTTCTCGGTGAATCCGGCCGACACCGGGTTCGTATACGTGCTCACGGCATCATCCTCCTGCGCTGAGACAGTCCCTGGGGCGAGCAGGCCTGCGAGCAGTACCAGTGCGCTTCCGAAGCTGACGATCTTCATGACGTCACTCCCTTGCCTCGCGGCGCGCCGCGTCGATGGCCTCTGCGGGGACCGAGCGAGCAGGCCTCTGAAGGATGCGCCGGATCACCTCGAACGGGACCTTCGGCTCGCGATCCGCGGTCAGCAGCCCGTTCGTCTCCTGCTCGGTGTCGGTGAGCTGCGTCCAGCAGAACCCCGCGATTTCCGGGCTGTCGAGCACCGCATCGACGATGTCGCGCACGCGGTCCGTCAGCGCATCTGCCGAGGCGACCGTCGCGTAGCCGTGCCAGGCTTCTCCCTCGCCCGGCCTGAGACTGGTGCCGCCGATCTCGGTCAGCATGACCGGTTGCCCGCGGTGGACCGGATCGTCGAGGAGGGCCGTGCGGCGGGCCGGCGGTCGATCACCGAGAATCCGGGCGATGCCGTCCTGGTCGGCGTACCGCTCCCGGAACGAGTCGCCGGCAGGGGCATAGTCGTGCAGGCCCCAGATGTCGCTCTCGGTGTGTTCCCACCCGTCATTCGAGATTACGGGTCGGTTCGGATCCAGGGCTTTGGTGACGTGATACAGCGCCCGCGTGGCCGATCTCTGCTGCGCGACAGCCAGACCGTGCCAGACGCCCCAGCTCTCGTTGAAGGGCACCCACGTCACGATGCTCGGATGGCTCCGGTCCCTCTCGATCATCTCGAGCCATTCGCGGGTGAGGCGCCCGAGCATCCGATTCGAGTACTCGTACGCGCTGGGCATCTCCCCCCCACACGAACAGGCCGAGCCGGTCGCACCAGGCGAGAAAACGCGGATCCTCGATCTTCTGGTGAATTCGGACCCCGTCGAAGCCGAGTTCCTTCGCGAGCTCGACCTCTCGGCGCAGAGCGTCAGCGGACGGCGCCGCAAGGTGCGACTCCGGCCAGTAGTTCTGCGCGAGAACGAGGCGCAGGTATCGCGGCTGCCCGTTGAGGAGGAATCGTCCGTCCTTGATGCCGACGCTCCTCAATCCCACGTACGACTCGACCGCATCGATCGTCAGGTCGCCGTCTCGCACTTCGACCGAGGCCTCGAGCAGCGTGGGGCGTTCCGGACTCCACAGCAGACGTCCGAGTTCCATCTCGTGGCGGCCTGCCGGGAGCGATATCGACCAGTGATCGTTGCGACGCGTCGTGCGGAACGTCTGGTGCGCGATCACCTCTTCACCGAGCGTCAGTTGCACCCTGATGTCGACCGGCGCCGCCGGAACCTGCGACAGCTCGATCTCGAATCCGACCGTGGCGGTCGGCACATCCGGAGTCCAATGCACCGCCCGCACATGCACGTCCGGCACGAGCTCGGCCCACACCGGCTGCCAGATCCCGGTGGTGCGGTGGTACCAGATCCCGTGCGGCTCCGCCTGCCAATCCTGCTTTCCCCGCGGCTGGGACGGGTCGTCCCGCTCATCCTCAGCCCGCACGACGATCGTCTGCGTTCCCTCCGGGACCAGGGCTTCCGTGACGTCGAACGCAAACGGCGTATGCCCTCCCTCGTGATCGCCGACGAACAGACCGTTCACCCAGACGGAGGCGCGGTAGTCGACTGCTCCGAAGTGGAGCACGAGCCGCTCCCCCTGGGCGGGAGTTCGATCCAGCATCACCTCACGGCGGTACCACACCACATCCGGGCAGTCAGAATCGTGTATCCCGCTCAGCCTGCTCTCCGGTGGATACGGCACGGCGATCGTTCGGGTGAAGGGGGCGGCATCCTGATGCCATCCGGCAGCGCGCCCCCGATCGTCAGCGTCGGAAGCGAACCCCCACGGGCCGGTCAGATCCTGCCACAGAGGGCGGACCAGCATCGGACGCGGGTAGTCGGGATCAGTCACGTCGGCCTCCACGATGTCTTACGCTCACCAGGCGGCGAGTCGAGGGTTGCTGCGATCTTCGGATGCCACCAGGACATCGATGAGCTTCTCCTGCAGATCCGCCCGTACCTGTCGTCGGGCGTCGTCATCCCAGAGATTCGTGAGCTCGTCGGGATCGTTCTCCAGGTCGTACAACTCACCGGCGCGCGCTCGCCCTGAGGCCGGTGCACCGTGGTGGACCACCAGCTTCCACCGGTCGTGTCGGAGCATCGTCACATGCACGGCTGGGTCATGGGGGTGACCGCTGTCGCGGTACTGACACATCGCCCAGTCCCGCCACTCGACGTCGTCGCCGCCGATGAGGCCTTCGAGGCTCTTCCCCTGCATCGCAGCGGGCACGCCCACTCCGGCTGCCTGCAGGAAGGTAGGTGCGAGATCGATCCACTGCACGAGTTCGCTACTTCGGTCCCCCGGACTCGCGAGGCCAGGCCATCGGACGATGAGCGGTACGCGTACGGCGCAGTCGTACATGAAAGGCCCCTTGAGCATGAGCTGGTGATCGCCCAGCATCTCGCCGTGATCGCTGGTGAACACGACGATGGTGTCCTCAGCGAGCCCCTCGTCCGCGAGCACGTCGAGGATGCGCCCCACCTCGTCGTCGACGAGGGAGACCATCGCGTAGTACGCCTTACGCGTCTCGCGCAGTTCTTCCTCGCTGTACGAGGCGTAGCCGCGGGCGTGCCCGGCGTACGAGGCGAGAGATGACTCCGACTGGATCGCCGGCTTGCTGTCCAGTTCTCCCTCACGTGTGACGACCGGGGGAAGCCTCACATCGTCGTAACGACGCATGTACTCCTCCGGTGCGCCGAAGCCGTGATGCGGATCGAAGAAGTTCGCTACGAAGAAGAACGGCTTGTCCTTGACACGGTCCGACCGGAGGAAGTCGATGGTCTCCTCACCGATCCAGTGGCTGTAGTGGGCCTCGGTCGGGATGGTGTCGAACAGCCCACGGCGCCCCACCACCGCCGCGAAGAGGTCCGGATGGCTCGCCTTCAGCCACCGGTGATAGGAGTTCTCGGACGACCCGGGATACGGGTCGTGCGCCCAGCGGAACACTCGGAATCCGTCATCGAGGCGGGGCTCTGTGCGGCCGTCAAACGCGGATCCGAGGTGGAATTTCCCCACCAAGCCGCAGTCGTACCCGGCGTCGGCGAGGTGCTTCGAGAACAGCGCCTTCTCCGGCGCCAGATCTACGCCGTTGGCATGCAGTCCGTGCGTCGACACGTACTGTCCGGTCATCAGACTCGCGCGAGACGGCGCACAGACGGGGTTCTGCACGTAGCAGTTCTCGAACACCACACCCTGCTCGGCGAGGCGGTCGAGGTTGGGAGTCGACACGGCCGGGTTCCCATAGGCTCCGACCATGTCGAACCGCTGCTGGTCGGTGCTGATCAGCAGGATGTTCGGCCTCGACGCGTCACCGTCCATGAAGGTCCATCGTCAGCACGGTCACCGAGTGCGGCGGCATCAGCCAAACTCCATCGACCGCGTCGACCTGACCGAGATCCCGGGTGCCGATCACGTCTGGCGCCGAGAGGCTGTTCGAATCCGTCACCGCGATGTCGGCGCCGATGCGGTGGATGCGTGCCGCTGGCGGCGTACGATCGGTTCGCCCGTCGAAGACGGGACGGAACCGGATGGCCTCATCGCGATGCCGGTTGATGACGGCGATCCGAACCGTTCCGTCTTCTGCGCGAGTCGCGGAGACGTCGATGAACGGCACGGTCATGCTCGCGGTCTGCAGGCCTCCCGAGGGCACCCGGTTGTCGCCGAGAGGGACGGATGCGCTGCGGGATGGCCCGTCCACTTCCGCGTGGAGCACGGTGCGGCCGAGCTGCCGACCGTACAAGTGCCACACGTGATAGAGCGCCGATCCGAAGGCACCCTCCGGGCGGGCGACGATGATGCCGTTGGCATTCACGAGATTGACGGGGTTCGCCATCGTCACCGCCGTGTCATGCCCGGCGGTGCGGTGGATCGCGTGGAGGACTCCCGCGCTGAACAGCGCGTCTCCCACGGTGCGCGGTGCGTAGCGGTTCACTCGGAGCGCGTTCGGCCAGCCGTCGACCTCGGGCGTATCGCGCGGCGCGACGCCGCCGTCGTCTCCCCGCTGGGGTTCATCCCAGGCTGCGGGCTCGAGGTGCCGCATCGTCCACTCGTCGAGTGTGATCTGCGGCGGTTTCGGCAGGCCGATCTCGTCGGACAGGGAGGTGATCAGATGCGAGTACGTGTTCATGCCCTGCTCGAAGTACAGGGACTGCGCCACGATGTTCTCGTAGTCGTCACCTGCCCAGAGCTCGGTGGTCGCGCCGTACAGATGCAATGACAGGTAGTCGAAGTACTTCCCCGCCTGTTCGAGCGCAGCGCGGGTCCAGTGCTCCTGATCCCAGGGGATACCGACGCCGATGAGCTTCAGATCGCTGTCGACGAGGCGCATGAAGCGGGCATGCTCACGGGCGGCGAGCGCATACTCGTCTGCCGACCGATGTCCCATCTGCCACGGCCCGTACACCTCGTTCCCAATGCCCCAGTAGCGGACCTTCCACGGCTCGTCCCGCCCGTTGGTCCTGCGGTTCCGCGTCAGAGTGGTGTCGTGGCGAGAGTTCGTGTACTCGACCCACCGCACGGCCTCATCCACGTCGCGGCAGGAGTGGACCAGGTATGGTTCGGCGCCGACGGCTTCGGCCCAGGCGAGGAACTCGTCGGTGCCGAAGCGGTTGCTCTCGGTGTCGCCCCACGCGAGGTCCAACCTGGTCGGACGATCATCGCGCGGTCCGACGCCCTCCTCCCACCGGTAGCCGGAGGTGAAGTTGCCTCCCGGCCATCGGATGGGACCGGGAGCGAGGTCGCGGACGAGGTCGAGGACATCCCGGCGGACGCCGTTGAGCAGCCCCGGCTCGCTGACCGACCGGGGCGACCCCTCATCGAAGACCCCGCCTTCGATGTTGCCGAAGAACGCTGATTCGAGGAAGTGCCCGTAGACATCGTCGTCGATCCTCCCCACTGGCCGGGTCGTGTCGATGAACGCGCGTGCTTCACGTCGGGGGGTGGTGTTGTCGGTGTGCATGCTGGGCGGCTCCGTTCTCCGGGTTTCGATCATTGCTTCACTGCCCCGGCGATGCTGTCCACGAACTTGCGCTGCAGGATCACGAACACGATGATGACGGGGATCATCGAGAGCACTGCGGCTGCTGCCATCCCCGACCAGTCCTGACCGTACTCGCCGACGAAAACGGTCATGCCGATCGCCAGGGTGCGAAGGTTCGGCTCGCTCAGCGTGAAGACCAGGGGCAGCAGGTAGGTGTTCCACGCGAACAGGAAGGTCAGGATCACGACGGTGGCCGTGATAGGCCATGCCATCGGCATCATCACTTGGAAGAATGTGCGGAACGGACCTGCGCCGTCGAGTTTCGCGCTCTCTTCGAGTTCCTTCGGAAGCCCGCGGAAGTAACCCGCGTACAGCAGCGTGGCGGCGATCTGCCCGCCGGCCCCGAGACCGAGGATCACGCCGGCATGGGTGTTGAGCAGGCCCAGTTGGTCGGTGAGCTGCGTGATCGGAATGATCGTGTAGCCCTCCGGCAGGAAGAACGTGACGAGGAAGACGCCGATGAGCAGTTTCTTTCCAGGGAAGTCGAACCGCCCGAGCACGTATCCGGCGAGGGCGCTGCGAACGACGACCAACACGATCGTGCCGGCGGTGATCAGCACGGTGTTCAGGAAATAGGACGAGAACCCGGCCTCCGTCCAGGCTCGTGCGTAGTTCTCCCACATGGGCTCTTCAGGCAGGAGGGCGAGACCGTCTCCGAAGATCTCGGACGAGTCCTTCAACGAGGCGGATACGAGCCAGATGAAGGGGTAGATCCACACCAGGGACAGGACGAGCAGCCCCACGAACGTCAGTATGCGTCCCGGTCGCAGCGGACGACCTCGCCGCAGTTTGCGGAGCACGGATCGGTCGCTGTCCTGCGTGGTCATGGTTCGGGTGTCCAGAGCGCTCATGAGCCGCTTCCCATCTGCTTGCGCGCCCACCGCACACCGACTGCCTGGGCGACGGCGATGATCACAGTCAGCAGGCCGAAGAGCACAGCAGCCGCAGATGCATAGCCGAGCTGGGGAACCGTCGCTGCGAAGGCTGTGCGGTAGATGAAAATCTCGATCACCTCGGAGGAGAACGCGGGACCTCCGCCTGTGAGCGTGTGCATCAGGTCGAAGACGTTGAGAGCGCTGACCGTGTCGATGAGGGTGATTATGACGAGGAAAGGCACCAGCAGCGGCAACGTGACGTGCCAGAATTCCTTGCGTCCGTTCGCTCCGTCGAGCATCGCGGCCTCGTGCACATCCTGTGGAACGGTCTGCAGCGCGGCCAGCCAGTAGATCATCGTGATGCCGAGCCACTTCCACACCCACACCGCGATGCCCGCGTACAGCGACGTTCCCGCGTTCGCCACGAAGTTGGTCGGGGTCTCGGTGATCCCGGCCCACACCAGCCCGAGGCTGATGGGGCCGTTCGCGTCGAGCAGCAGAGTGAAGACGATGCCGATGATCGCGCCCGTCGTGACCACGGGAAGGAAGAAAAGCGTGCGGAAGAAGCCAGGGAACGGCGTCTTCTTGCTGTTCAGCCACAACGCGAGCAGCAGGGCCAGGCCTACGCGGGCCGGCACGGCGATCACGAGGAACAGCAGCGATTTCCCGAACGCGTTCCAGAACTGATCGTCCGTCAACAGCCGTTCGAAGTTCTCGAATCCGATGAACTCGCCGGACATCGCGAACCCTGGCCAGTCGAGCAACGCGTACCACCACGATGCCAGCAACGGGTAGACGGTGTAGGCGCCGTACCCGAGAAACGTCGGGAGCAGGAAGACGTAGATCCACCAGTTCTGGCGGAGGTGATTCAATCGCTTCGGGCGCGCTGCGCCCTTCTGTTTGACGGGTGGTGGCGCGGATGCTGTGATCGTCATGAGGTCATCGCGCCGCGTACGCGGCCTGGTCGTAGTCAGCGGTCGGATCCCAGTTCGCGAACACCCAGTCCTCGGCGCCGACCTCTGCACCGTCTCTCTTGACCGACTCGATCGCTCGGTCACGTTCCGCGCTCATCGCGTCGTTGAGCTTGGTCAGCTCGCCCTTGATGTCGGTGGTGCTGCCGGTGAGGATCGCCTGAGCGACCTCACCCAGGTTCGGATGGATGTCCTGCATCTCCGCGGCCACCCGCCACGTCGACGGGTTGCCTGCCTCGGGAACCGGACTGATGCGGACGTCATCCGCCATGTATCCGATGTTGCGGGCATAGGCGGGATGCACGTCTGCCTCTGCGACGACGTCGAGGGCCGGCGGCTGATCCATCGCGGCCGCGAGCTGGAGCTGGAAATCGCGCGAGCTCATCTGCAGCAGCAGCTCCGCCGCGACCTCCGCCTGCTGCGAATCCTTGTTGACCCAGAACACACCCGCGCCTGGGCCACGGTTGAGCATAGGTCGGGTGGATTCCGCAGTCGGCACCCGCCAGGCATCCACTCCTCGTTCCACGGCGTGGGGCTCGTCCACCATGAGCCCGCCGATGATCCACGGTCCCCACATGTAGATGCCCGCCTCACCGGCCGCCCAGCGCGCGCGAGCGTCGCGGGCACCCATTGAGGGCGAGGACGGGTGGACCACGCCGTCCGTCTGAAGCGAGAGGAGGAACTCGATCGCGTCGACGAACCCCTGCGAGTTGAACGCGTACTCACCGCTCTTCCAGTCGATGGTCCCCGGCGCGCCCGCGCTCTGCGCGAGATAAGTGACCAGGGCAGTGAGGTACGGCACTTCCTTCGTCGGGATCACAAGGCCGTGCACACCCGTCTTGTCTGTGATCTGCCTGGCTGTGGCACGCAGGTCGTCCCAGGTGGCCGGGCTCTGCGCCGGATCGATGTCAGCCCTTCCCAGCAGTTCCGTGTTGACCCATGGGGTGGCCTCATGGAATCGGCCGGAGAAGAGTGGGACCGAATACACCTCGCCGTCGAAGCGATGGATGCCGTCGAACAGCTGGTCGCCGATATCGCTGCCTTCGAAGTCGGCGTGAGCGCTGATCGATTGGAACCAGTCTTCGCTGACCAGAGCCGCGGACGCCGCCCCCAGCCCCGCGAGAGAGTGCACGTCGGGCATCTGGTTGCTGCGACGCGCGACCTGAATCGCCTGCGCAAGGTCGGGCGCTTCCATCTGCCGGCGCTCGATCTCGATGCCTGCGTTCGACTGCATGTACGGCGCGAAGAGACTGGCCTCGAGCATCGTGGTCAACGGTCGGAACTGATCCCACCACTGCAGCGTGCCGTCATCGGTGGATGCCTGCTGTGCGGACTGGCCGCCGCCAGTGCACGCCGCGAGGAGCGCCGTCATGCCACCGACCCCTACGGCTCCGAGGAATCCGCGTCGGCTCAGCTCGATCGCCCTGCTGCGGGCGGCGACAACCCCGAAGGCGTCGTGCTTGCTGGTGTTCATGGTTGTTTCCCATTCGCTCGGGTCACGTCTGCACCTGGTCGAAGGAGCTGAGAGAGACGTCGTAGTCCCTCTCTCCGACCGGGTACATCGATGTCATCCAGTGGTAGAAGTTGTCGCCCCGCTCTCGCAGCTGCGTGTACAGCCGTTGCAACAGGGCGTTTCGGATCAGTTCGAGTTCAGGGTGCTCGTATCTGTTGTGCATCTCGTCCGGGTCGTCGACGAGGTTGTAGAGTTCGTTCATCGACTCGGGATTGATCACGAGCTTGTAGCTGTCGGTGACGAGCATGCGCTGGGGATACGGGAAGTGATGTCCGTGGAACTCGAGCACCAGGTCGTCCCGCCACGGCGGGTCCTCGCCGCGCACGACCGGAACCAGGCTGGAGCCGTCCTCTGCCTGGGCGCTGTCGAGACCAGCGACATCGAGGATCGTCGCCGTGAAATCGATCAGGGTCGCAAAGTGTTCGGCGACCTGTGGATCGTGCCCACCCGGAAGCCGAACGACACCGGGAACGCGATAGATGTCCTCGTAGGCCGCAGGGCCCTTGTCGTGCAGGCGGTGGGCACCCGTGAACTCGCCGTGGTCAGCGCCGAAGAAGATGGCCGAGTCGTCATAGACACCGAGTTCCTTCGCGACGTCCACGATGCGTCCGATCTGCTCGTCTATCAGCGTGACGTAGCCCCAGTAGGCGGCGATGAGCTTCTTCGACGTCGCCACCGTGAGCGTGTCGAAAGCCCAATGCGCCGAGTAGTTCGCCTGGACAGGTGGCTTGTTGGCGAACGTCTCCGCAACGGATTTCGGCAGGTCGATGTCCTCCGGGTCGTACATGTCGAAGTAGTGCGACGGGATGTTGTATGGCAGGTGGGGCCCGAAGAAGTGCGTCGCGAGAAAGAATGGCTTCCCGGTCTTCTCGTGGTCTGACGCGTATCCGCGGAGCAGACCGATCGCGCGCTCTGCGAGGAAGTACTCGAATGTGGCCTCGACGGGCTGGTCCAGCCGCGCGGCCAGGAGGTTGCCAGGGCTGCCGTTCGGGAATGTGCCGCGGATCTCATCCGTGAGCGCATACGGCGGCAGATCATGCTGCTCGAGGTAAGCGAGGTATTCGGCGTGGTCCACCGGGTTGTGCCATCCGTGCATGGGGATGCCGTCGAAACTGTAGTCGTGCTGAGTGCGATGCAGACCGACATGCCACTTGCCGATCAATCCGACGTTGTAGTCCGCTTCGCGCAGCGCCGCGCTGAAAGTGAACTGGTCGTCCGCGAGTTCGTCCCGATACCCGACGTTGCGTTCGTAATTCGCGAGCAGCTGGTGCCGGAACGGGGCGGCTCCGGTGAGCAGACTCGCGCGGGCTGGAGTGCAGATCGCAGTCGGGGTATAGAACCTGCGGAACGTCGTTCCCTGTGCGGCGATGGCGTCGAGAACAGGAGTCGAGACGATGTCGTTGCCGTAGCAGCCGAGCGTGTCGATGCGATGCTGATCGGTGAAGAAGAAGAGGATGTTCGATCTCATGCGGTGCGAGCCTCTTCCGAGCGCTTCGAGGCGGATGTGGCGGGGATGGCGAGCGGGATCGTGTGGTCGCGCAGGACGAGTGCGACGCCGCCCAGGGCTCCGTCCACGCTTCCCAGCTCCGCGAGACGGATTCGCAGTCCGTCTGCGCTCCCGCTGTGCGCGTGGCGCATGATCGACTGACGGACTATCCGCAGCAGGTGATCCCCCACTTGGGTGAACGGGCCGCCAAGGACCACAGACGATACGTCGAGGACACTGCAGGCGTTGGCCAGAACCAGTCCGATCCGCGCGCCCGCGTCGGCGACGACCGCATGTGCGCGTGGTTCATCCCGATCCAGAGCGTCTCGCAGTGCGTTGACCGACTCCGCCCCCGCACGCGAGAGCACAGTCCGCAACCCGACGTACGCCTCAAGGCACCCTCGGTTCGTGCAGCGACACACTGGGCCGTTCGGGTCGAGGCAGACGTGCCCGAACTCGCCGGCCGCACCTGTGGTTCCGAGACGCGGTTCGTCGTCGAGAATCAGAAGACCACCGACGCCCTCCGACAGACGCACGTAGATCAGGTCGTTCATGTCTTGCCCTGCACCCCAGGAGAATTCCGCCAGACCCGCCAGACGAGCGTTGTTCTCCGAGCGAACCGGCACGCCATAGCGTTCGGTGAGTTGCCGTGCGATGCCCGCGAGGACTCCGGCTCGACCGGCGATCGCACCGGGAACGCCGAACCCGATCGCGATCAATGGCGCGCGTGAAGGCACAAGGGCATCGATGAACCCGACCGCCGAGCCGAGCCGTTGCGGCCACGGTTCCTCGCGATCGTGATCTCGCGTCTTCGAGCCGATGATCCGGTGCGTCGCGTCGGTGGCGATCACTGTCACACGCGTGTGGCTGAACTCGACGCCGACGATGACGCCGAAGTCGGGGTTCAAGGTGAGAAGCTCCGGGATGCGTCCAGCTCGGCGGCCGGAGGACCCTCCTTGCGACCGAACGATCAGCCCGGAGCGACGAAGATCCGCGGCGATCTCGGAGATCGTGGCGCGTGATAGGCGTGTACCGGCAGCCAGTTGCGCCCGACTCGCACTGCCGCGTACGCGCAGCACGTCCAATACCTGGGCTTCGTGATGAGCTCGGGGCGAGGGCCGAGAAGGAGATGTCGTCGTTGGCACTCCTTCAGTGTGGGAAGGGGTAATCATTACGTCAACGATTCGATGCATATTCTGCCTAGTTCTCGACAGAACTTGACGGAAACCCTCGAGACGATCGGCGTTGGAACTTACGTTTCGCACACTACCGCGCAGTGCGTGGTAGTGTGCGATGCATTGGAGGGGTTCTGTGGATACGACGCAATTGCTCAAGGGCGTACTGGATGTGGCAGTGCTCGCTGTTCTCCGACAGGAGGACGGCTACGGTTACGACATCGTGCGACGCCTGCGCGACGCCGGACTCGGAGACGTGGGAGACGCTTCGGTCTACGGCACTCTGCGCAGACTGTACGCCGCCGGCTCATTGTCGAGCTACGTCGTACCGTCCGAGGGCGGGCCGCACCGCAAGTACTACGCCATCAATCCGCAGGGCGTGAAGTCGCTCGATGCGCAGACCGCCAGTTGGGCCGAGTTCGCCACGGCGATGAGCGGCCTGCTCACACCCGCCCGCACCGCATCCCGCACGATCGGAGACAAGTGATGAACAACCTTGAGATCACGCTCGACGAGCGCATCCGCACTTTCGCCGATGCCGTGCGCAAGCACCTCGACGACCTGCCTGCAGACGAGGTCGACGACATCATCGTGGGACTCACCGCCGACCTCACCGAACAGGCGGCGGACCGCGGGGGCGTACTCGAACTCGGTGATCCGACCGCGTACGCCGCCGAGCTGCGATCGGCAGCCGGACTGCCTGAGCGGTCGGATGCCGTCAAGCGGCAGCCGTTGCGCGCGCGAGTGTCCAGGCGCCTCAGCCACATCGCTACCGGCATGCGTCGCAGCGCCTTCGGCGCGTGGCTGCTGGATCTGTTCATCGCGCTTCGACCCGTGTGGTGGTTGCTGCGCGGCTTCGCGATCTACGCGATCGCGCACGCGCTGTTCGGGGCGCCGTCATTCGGCGGCAGCGGATCGGTCTTACCTGACTCGCCGCTCGGATGGCTCATCCTCCTCGCCATGATGCTCGTCAGCGTGCAATGGGGTCGTGGCCGATGGCTCCCCCAGAACGCGCTACGACACATGCGGACGGTGATCAGCGTGATCGCCGTGCTCACGCTGCCTTTCGCTCTCTCCTCAGTCCTGATTCCACGGGTCGAGTACGTCGACAACGGTGCTTACCAGCAGCCCGGCCTCCTGCTGGACGGCGTGCAGGTCGGCAACATCTTCGCGTACGACGAGAACGGCGAGCTCATCAACCGTGTGCAGCTGTACACCGACCGCGGCACACCGTTGAATCTCTTCGGCGGAACGATCGAGGAGAGCGGCGACGGCATATGGCAGGGCTTCGGGTGGGACGGCGACGCCCCTGTCCGCGTCCCCTTCCGTGATGCCCGTGAAGCAGAGGTCTGGAACATCTACCCACTCAAGGAGGGCAGGGTCGATCCGAACACCGGCAAGATCCGCACGTCGACGGTCAGGGATGCGGCGGCACCGTTCCTCCGCGCACCCGGCCTCCTCACGCCGTCGCCGACGCCGTCGCCGACTCCGACTCCGACCGATGCTCCGGTGGATGGGGCCACACCGACTCCGGAGCCGTGACGATCTGGTCGCCCAATCCGACGGGACCGAAGCGCGCCACGGCACCTGGCTGCGAGTGAAAGCGCGTGTCGAGCTCGCGCACTAACCCGGCGGCACGCGGTCAGCCGAGCCCGAAGTACTCCAGTTCCGCGTCGTTCAGCATGCGGGAGCGGATGAGGAATCGCATCCCCGTCGGGCCCTCGACGCTGAACCCCGCACCGCGTCCCGGCACGACGTCGATGGTGAGGTGCGTGTACTTCCAGTACTCGAACTGCGACTGGGACATGTACACCTCGATCGGAGCATCCATGCCCGCATCGATCTCGCCGAGCAGCACGTCGCTCGGGCCGGTGATGAACATCCCGATCGGATAGCACATCGGGCTCGAGCCATCGCAGCATCCGCCGGACTGATGGAACATCAACGGGCCGTGCTGCACGGTGAGATCACGAAGCAGGGATGCCGCGGCATCCGTCACGTCGACCCGGTGATACGTGCCGATGCTCGGCATGTCATCCTCCTCCGATGGCAACTGGCTCTCGGGCGGGCGCCAGCGGCGGCGCCCGCCCGAGGTCTGTTCAGTCGGTTCAGAAGAAGCCCATGGGGCCCTCGGCGTACGACACGAGGAGGTTCTTCGTCTGCTGGTAGTGATCGAGCATCTTCAGGTGGTTCTCCCGACCGATGCCGGACTGCTTGTATCCGCCGAACGCGGCGTGCGCCGGGTACTGGTGGTAGGTGTTCGTCCACACGCGACCCGCCTGAATCGCGCGGCCCGCGCGGTAGGCGGTGTCGCCGCTGCGCGTCCATACGCCTGATCCCAACCCGTACAGGGTGTCGTTGGCAATGTCGATCGCATCGTCGTAGTCGTCGAAGCTCGTCACCGCGAGAACGGGGCCGAAGATCTCCTCCTGGAAGATGCGCATGTCGTTCGTGCCCTCGAAGACGGTCGGCGTGACGTAGAAGCCCTCGCTGAGATCTCCGCCGAGGTCCGCGCGCTCTCCACCGGTGAGCAGTTTCGCGCCGCCCTGCTTGCCGATGTCGATGTAGCTGAGGATCTTCTCCAGTTGATCGTTCGACGCCTGAGCGCCGATCATGGTGTTCAGATCGAGCGGGTTGCCCTGAACGATCTTGCCGACGCGGTCGAGGCCGTCGGCGAGGAATCCGTCATAGATCGAACGCTGGATGAGCGCGCGCGACGGGCAGGTGCAGACCTCGCCCTGATTCAGCGCGAACATCGCGAAGCCCTCGAGCGCCTTGTCGTAGAACAGGTCGTCCGTAGAACGGGCGACATCCTCGAAGAACACATTCGGTGACTTGCCTCCGAGCTCGAGAGTCACCGGGATGAGGTTCTGCGAGGCGTACTGCATGATCAGGCGGCCCGTGGTGGTCTCACCTGTGAACGCGATCTTGCGGATCTTCTTGTGCTGCGCGAGCGGCGCACCCGCCTCGATGCCGAAGCCGTTCACGATGTTCACGACGCCGGCCGGCAGCAGATCGCCGATGATCTCGAACAGGAACAGGATGGATGCCGGCGTCTGCTCCGCCGGCTTCAGTACGATGCAGTTGCCTGCGGCGAGCGCGGGTGCGAGCTTCCACACCGCCATCAGGATCGGGAAGTTCCACGGGATGATCTGACCGACCACACCCAGCGGCTCCTGGAAGTGGTACGCGACGGTGTTCTCGTCGAGCTGGCTGAGCGAACCCTCCTGACCGCGCAGGACGCCTGCGAAGTAGCGGAAGTGATCCACGGCGAGCGGGATGTCCGCGGCGAGCGTCTCGCGGACCGGCTTACCGTTCTCCCAGGTCTCGGCGACCGCGATCTCCTCGAGGTGCTGCTCCATGCGGTCGGCGATCCTGTTGAGCACGATACTGCGCTCGGCGGGGCTCGTTCTTCCCCAGGAGGAGAACGCCTTCCATGCCGTGTCGACGGCACGATCGATGTCCTCCACCGTGCCGCGAGCGACCTCGGTGAACGGCTTGCCGTTGACAGGGCTGACGTTCTCGAAGTACTGGCCCTTGACGGGTTCGACGAACTCCCCGCCGATGTAGTGGCCGTACCGTGGGCGGTACTGTGCCACGGCGCCGGCGGTGCCGGGGGCCGCATACGCGGTGGATACGGTCTCTTCGACGATCGTCATGTGCGTCTCCTTCGACGGGCAGCTGCACTGCTGCGGGGCTGTGCGTCGAAGGTATGCCGGGCGAGGTTGCGCGGGGGTGCGGCACGTTGCATCCGGTTGCGCCGCCGGCCGGATCAGGACTCGAGCTTCTCGATCCTGCTCACCAATCCCGCACGACGCGGCGAACGTGCGGGGAGCATCTCGAGGCACATGCGCAGCACCTCCACGTCTTCCGCACCTTCCGGGATGTCGGCGTACGCAAGCAGCACATCGATGCTGGCCTCGGTGAGCATCGCCTCGCGGAGCGCGGCACGGATGCCGTCACGCAGCTCTTCCACGCCGGGAGCGGTCGATTCCGGAAGAGCGGGACCTCGATAGGAGCGCAGCGCCACGCGATGGGCGCCGCGATCGAGCAACGAGAGCACGTTATGCGCATCGGTCTCCAGGGGCACGCCCAGACGATACGGCCGGGACTCCGGTGCGAGCTCGGGCGCGGAGCGCTGCAGTACCTTGCGCAACCGCACCATCTCGGGCCGCAGCGTGTCAGGCGATGCGCCTTCGCCGTAGACGAGTTCGGCCAGACGTTCTGCGGACATCCCCTGACGGTGGATGGCGAGCATGAGCAGGATCTCCGCATGCCGCGCGCTGAGTTCTACGACGGTCTCCGCATCGGTGGCGAAGACCTCCAGCAGCGCTCGATCCCTCCCGAGCACCCGCAGCATCGTCCTGATCGGGGCCGCGCGGCGCGCAGCTCTCCGAGGCGGGGCGGAGGCGTTCGTGCCGCGCGCTCGCAGCCTGGCCACCAGCAGTTCCGACTCGACGGCCCTCGCCGTGGCATCCACCAACAGGCGCGCCTGCGGCGTGGCGACTTCCGGCCCTCCGGTGACATCGATCACGCCGAGGATCCGCTTCGTCTCAGGATCGAGCACCGGCGCTGCCGTGCACGACCACGGGTGCACGAGCCGGTTGTAGTGCTCTGCCTGATGAATCTGCACAGACTCCCCGAGCCGAAGCGCAGTTCCCGGCGCGGATGTGCCGACCGCGCCCTCGGACCAGTCCGCTCCTGCGACGAATCCCATCTCGCCGCTGAGCACCCTCTTGTCCAGATCGCCCTCGACCCAGAGCAGACGTCCGGCGTGATCTCCCACGGCAACAACCACCCCCGACTCCGCGGGATCGCCCGGTAGCAGCAGTCTGCGGATCATGGCCATCGCATCAGCGAGAGGATGATCGAGCCGATACCGTTCGAGCTCTTCCGCATCGAGCGCGAGAGGAGGAAGGCCCTCAGCACCGACCCGCAGTCGCCAGGATCGCTCCCACGAGTCCCGCACCAGGGGACGCACGTTCTCGAGCCGTCGATCTTCGAGGTTCCCGGCCACGAGTTCCTCGTGCGCACGCTCGATCATCAGACGCGATGCCTCAGCGGAGACGTCACGTGATGCTGACCATGATGATGACAAGGCTCTCCTGTCTTCAGTGACGGAGCGTGATCTCAGTGTACGACGCCGCGGCAGGAGCGCACCGCTGTGCTCAGCCCCGCGTCGCCCACCATTCGCGCAGGCGCTGCTCGGCGACGTTCGCACCGAGCACGCCCTCGTCGAGCCGGAGGTCGAGCAGGAACTTGTAGGCCTCGCCGACCTCTCGACCGGGGCTGATACCCAGGGCCTTCTGAATCTGGTTGCCGTCGAGCTCCGGACGCATCGCGTCGAGCTGCTCCTGCTCGCGCAGGTCGGCGATGCGCTTCTCGAGATCGTCGTAGGCGGAAGCGAGACGGGACGCCTTGCGCTTGTTGCGGGTCGTGACATCCGCGCGGGTGAGGATGTGCAGGCGCTCCAGCAGATCACCGGCGTCACGCACATAGCGACGCACAGCGGCGTCGGTCCACGCTCCCTCTGCATAGCCGAAGAAGCGCAGATGCAGCTCGATCAGGGTCGCGACGGCATCGGTCGTGTCACCATCGAAGCGCAGGCCCTGCAGCCGCTTGCGCGCCATGCGCGATCCGACCACGTCATGGTGATGGAAGGTCACCGCCCCTCCCGGCTCGAGCTTGCGGGTGCGGGGTTTGCCGATGTCGTGCAGCAACGCGGCGATACGCAGCGGCACGTCGGGCGCGGCATCAGGGTGACGTGCGTGTTCGAGCTCGATCGCCTGGGTGAGCACGGTCAGTGAATGCTCGTAGACATCCTTGTGATGGTGGTGCTCATCGACTTCGAGGCGCAGCGCGCTGACCTCGGGCAGGAACTCCTCGATGAGCCCGGTGTCGACCAGCACGCGGATGCCGCGGGCGGGGTCGTCGGTCTGCATGAGGCGCACGAACTCGCCCTGGATGCGCTCGGGGCTCACGATCTTGAGGGTCTCACGCAGCCGGCCGATCGCCTCGAGGGTGCCCGCCTCGATCTCGAAGCCGAGCTGTGCACTGAAGCGCGCGGCGCGCAGCATCCGGAGCGGGTCGTCGCCGAAACTCACGTTCGGGTCGGTGGGGGTGCGCAGGATGCCGGTGACCAGATCTTCCACGCCACCGGTCGGGTCGATGAGCTTGACGGCGGGAACCTGCAGCGCCATCGCGTTGACCCGGAAGTCGCGGCGCACGAGATCGCCGTCGATCGTGTCGCCGAACTCGACCGTGGGCTTGCGGGTGACTCCGTCGTAGCTGTCAGCACGGTAAGTGGTGATCTCCACCTGCTCGCCGCGTACCCTGGCGCCGATCGTGCCGAAGGCGCGGCCGATGTCCCACTGCGTGGATGAGATCGGCGTCACGATCTTGAGGATCTCGTCGGGCGAAGCGTTCGTCGTGAAATCGAGATCGTTCACCTCTCGTCCGAGCAGCGCGTCGCGCACCGGACCGCCGACGACGGCGAGTTCGAACCCCGCAGCCTCGAACGCGCGCGCGACCTCGGCGACGACGGGCCCCTCGGCGAGCGCACCCAGACGAGCGAGTCCCTCGGCCATGTTGAGCATGGGTTCCAGAATACCGACCTGACGAGGACCATTCTGAATCCCTCTGATTAAATGGCCTCGTGAACTCTTCCAACGAAATGACAACCGCGTCGGCATCCTCCTCGATCGATCGGCGCACTTTCGTGAAGGCAACCGCCTGGAGCGTCCCGGTGATCGCGACGGCCGTCGCGCTTCCTCTGGCCGCCGCTTCCGTGCAGAACAACGCGATGTTCTTCTTCCCTTCCGTGCCGTCGGCCGATCTGGCCAACGATTTCACCGGCCCCCTCAGCTACACGGCGAACATCTTCTACGACTCGACTGATGCCGGCGACCCGACGATCGGCCTCTTCATCTGGACCCTCACGTTGAAGAACATCTACGACGAATCCGCTCCGTCGATCCCGATCGCGAACGGATCTCAGGAGATCAACAAGGGCGAGACCTGGACGACGTCCGACGTCTTCGACACGACAGCGGTACCCCGCGGTTACTACAGAGTCACCTTGGACGTGACATCGGCGCGCACGATCCCGACTTGGCGCGGCATCCGAGTCCTGGCACCGATCGCCGGCCTACGGGCGCCCGCCGACGACATCACGTTCGACTTCACAGCCGAGATGCACGATGACATCTTCAGCGATATCGACGTGCTCAACTACGCCGTGACCGTCGGCTACACCGGCGCTGACGCAGACCGCGCCTACACCGTCCCTTGGACATTGACGCTGCAGAAGCAAGGCGAGACCGACGTGTTGCAGTTCGCGACGTCCGACGCACTGACGGCGGTGGACGGACCGTATTACCACGACAACACCTACCGACCGCCGACAGCACTGACAGCGGGGACCTACACGGTGGAGGGAACCGCGCAGGGAACGGATCGCCCGATCCTCGTGCGGAAGACGATCGTCATCGCCTGATTCGTTCGCGGGACCCGGAGGAGTCTGCGACCCGCGACCGTCGCCGCCTCAGGTTCGGGCATGCAGTGCAGGACGCAGCACCGCGCGTTCACCCCAGCGACGCCGAAGCGACAGCATCCGGTCATCTGACCCCGGTCTGCTGGGGAGGCCGTGCGCTTGCGCGGCCTCCCCCTCCCGAAGGACTGACATGACCTCCCCCTCCCCTGCCGTGCGGTGGCGGCGCAGTGGACTCGCGTCCGCGGCGTTGCTCACTCTGCTGGGCGGTTCATTCGCCGCCCCCGCGGCCATGGCCGCATCGGTCGAAGCCGAGGTGCCAGACGCCCCGGTGATCACGACGGACACGACCTGGCGCTACCTCGACGACGGCACCGACCCATCGCCTGCCCCTGCCGGGGTCCGCGATTGGACCAAGGCCGACTTCGATGACGCCACGTGGCAGAGCGCCCCCGGCAGCTTCGGGGCGAAGCGCGGCGAACTCGCCAGCGTCGGACCTCATGTGCCGACGACGAAGTTGAATCAGTACCTCGACGGTTCGAGTGCGCCGAACGTCCCCACCTTCTTCTTCCGCACGACGTTCGAATTGGGATCCGGTGTCACCGAGCAGTTGGCGGCGCTGCAGAGCACCATCACCTACGACGATGCGATCGTCGTCTGGGTCAACGGCACCAAGGTCGCCAGCTACGCGGATGGCCGCATCACCGAGACGACGAACATCGAGTATGCCGGCGACAGCAACGGCGACCCGGTCACCAGCACGTTCTCCGCCGACGCCGGTGTGCTCCAGGACGGCACCAACACGGTCGCGGTCGCGCTGTACCAGGACCGCGACACGAGCTCGGACATCTACTTCGACATGTCTTCGCTGACGCTCGTGGAGGCATCCGAGCCGGGCCAGCCCATCGTCGCGCCGCCGACTCGAGTCGTCCTCACCCCGACCGAGACGCCCGCGACCTCGCAGTCGTTCTCGTGGCTCGCCGGTGACGCGTCGCACGCGTCCGGCCAGGTGCAGATCGCACCGGCCCAGGGCGGCGACATCCGCACGGTCGACGCGTACTCGGCCGGCGTGGCGGGTGGAAACCCGAACCAGCACTTCTCCGCCACGGTCGATGCCCTGACTCCGGCGACCGATTACCGCTACCGTGTCGGCCTCGAGGGCAGCTGGAGCGACTGGTTCGAGTTCCGTACGGAGGATCCGAACCAGAAGGACTTCCAGTTCGTCTACTACGGCGATGCCCAGATCGGTCTCGACACGACCTGGCCGAGCGTCGTCGCGCAGGCGGAGGCGAACGCGCCCCGCTCCATCGGATCAGTGCACGCCGGTGACCTCATCAACACCGGTGGCAACGACACGGAGTGGTTGAACTGGTTCAAGGGCATGCAGAACTCCGCCGTCAGCACCAACGTGATGGCCGCCCCCGGCAACCACGAGTACTCCGGAGACAAACTGCTCACCGCGTGGAAGGCGAACTTCGAGTACCCCCACAACAACCCCGCGATCGGTTCGATCGGCGATCTGGCGAACCTGGCGCAGGGCGACTCTGAGGTCGCGAAGCAGTACCGAGCGTACTTCGAGCACTGGGCGGAGTTCGCAGCCGAGACGGTGTACTTCACCGACTACCAGGACGTGCGCTTCATCACGTTGAACGCGACGCGCGACACGACCTTCCTCACCCCCTCGGAACTGCCGTCGTGCAACGGCGACGAGTGCCCGTCGACGAAGGTCTCCGAGATGTGGACGAAGTTCCAGGCGGCCTGGCTCGACGAGGTTCTGAAGAGCAGCCCGTCGAAGTGGAACGTCGTCACCTTCCACCAGCCGGTGTTCTCGGCATCCGAGGGTCGCGACGAGCCCATCCTGCGTGCGGAGTGGGTGCCGGTGTTCCAGAACAACGACATCGACATGGTGCTGATGGGCCACGACCACACCTACGCCCGCGGTTACGTGAACACGGATGCGACCGAGACCGAAGGCATCACGACCGGCCCGGTGTACGTCGTCTCCAACTCGGGCGCGAAGCACTACGAACTCGCACCCGACGCCGAGAACGTGTGGACCAACAACGGCGCGACCCAGGTACTTCGCGGCGCGGGTGTGACGACGTACCAGGTCATCGACGTCAGCGAGGGCCAGCTCGTCTACCGCTCGTATCTCGCGGAGAAGACCGAGAACGCCACGACCGACCTCCCCATCGGCGCGGTCTACGACGAGTTCACCGTCACCAAGGACGATTCGGGCGAGAAGTGGGTCACCGAGGCCGGCATCAACCCGCCGGTCGATCCAGAGCCCGAGGTTCCGGCGAAGATCGAGTTGAGCGCGACCTCGGTCGTCGCGGGAGAGAGGATCTCGGTCTCCGGCACCGGCTTCGCCGAGGGCGCAGAACTCGAGATCGAACTGCGTTCGACGCCGGTGACGGTCGGCACGGCGACGGCAGGTGCCGATGGCTCATTCACCACCGCAGTGACCATTCCGAAGGCCACACCAGCGGGTTCGCACACGCTCGCGGTCATCCTTCCCGACGGCACTGAGGTGACGGCCGGCGTCACCGTCGCTGTCGCCGGTGGCGGCGCGGATCCCGGTGCCGGCAACGGCTCAGGGGGCGGCTCGGTAGGTGGATCATCCGGTGATGGCGATCTGGCCACCACCGGCGCCGACAGCACCGGACTCATCCTCGGTGCCGTAGTGCTGCTCGCTCTGGGCCTCGGCCTCTTCGCGATGCGGCGCCGCCGGCACGCGGAGTAGCCAACGCGTCTCTATGGTGCGCCGTCGGGGCTCGGTCCCCGGCGGCGCATCGTCGTCCTCGGGGGCGCATCGTCGTTCCCGGCAGGAGTGCAGGGCGGGCGCTCAGCGCCCTGTCAGGTCACGCATCTCCCTGGCATGCCGGCGGATCATCGACATCAGGCTCGTCGACAGAATGAACGCACCGACAGCGGCGATCCCGATGAGAACCCAGATACCCTGCTCCGGGTCGATAAGCCCCAGCACGAAGATCAGGATCGCTGCGGCCGCGAGCGCGAGCCCTTCGACGAGGCCGAAGGTGACGAAGAACCGTGTCTGACGCTGCTGGTGCTGCCGCCTCAGCTCATCGACACGATGATCGTTCGAACTGCCGTTCAGCGAGTAGCTCATGCCGGAAGCGTAGCGGGCGTCGTCTCAGGCCGGGTCGCCCTGCACCGGACCTTCCGTGTTCGGCTTCCAACCCAGCGCCGGTGCGACATGGGTCGCGAACGACTCCAGCACGTGCAGGTTGTAGTCGACACCCAGCTGGTTGGGGATGGTGAGCATGAGCGTATCGGCAGCCATCACGGCCTCATCAGCAAGAAGCTGCTCGATCAGCACATCCGGCTCCGCGGCATATGTCTTGCCGAATGTCGAGCGGAAGCCGTCGATGATGCCGACCTGGTCACCGTTCTCGGCGCTGCGGAGGCCGAAGTACGCCCGATCCATGTCATTGATCAGCGGGAACACGCTGCGACTGACCGAGACTCGTGGCGAACCGGTGTGACCTGCGGCCTTGTACGCCGCTCGATACAGGTCGATCTGCTCACGCTGCAGCTCGTGGAACTGCGCGCCGGTCGCTTCGGTGAGGAGCGTGGAGCTCATCATGTTGAGGCCCTTGCGGCCGGTGTCCTCAGCTGTTGCACGCGAACCCGATCCCCACCAGATGTGATCGCGCAGCGTCTCCGATCGCGGCTCGATGGCCAGGTACCGCCCCTCGCCGACCTGTTGCGGGTCGCCCTGGACCACACCGGCGCCATCGATCGCCTCGAGGAACAGGTCGAACTTGTCCCGTGCGAGATCGGCACCGCGCGGGTCTTCCGAACCGACGTACCCGAACGCTTCGTAACCGCGGAGTGCGGTCTCGGGTGAACCACGGCTCACGCCCAGCGCTATGCGGCCGCGGGCGATGAGATCGAGGGCTGCGGCCTCTTCGGCGAACTGCAGCGGGTTCTCGTACCGCATGTCGATGACACCAGTACCGACCTCGATGCGCTCGGTCTTCGCCGCCATCGCAGCCAGCAGCGGCATGGGAGACGCCGCCTGGCGGGCGAAGTGGTGCACGCGCACGTATGCGCCGTTGACGCCGAGCTGATCAGCCCCGACCGTGAGGTCGATCGTCTGGTGCAGCATGTCGCCGGCGGTGCGAGTGCCAGAACCGGCGACGGGTGCGTAGTGCCCGAACGAGAGGAATCCGAAAGCCTTCATGCTCTATGCAACCGAATGGATGCTGCGTGCATTCCCATCCAGCCGGCGAGGCTGCCGGGGTGGGACGGCTCGCACGAATCGGAGGAGATCGCACGAAACGGAGGACCGGATGCCCGGACGTCATCCTCCGGATCACGCGAAGTCCTCCGGTTCACGCGGCACCAGGTCAGCCCGCAACCAGGAACCCGTCCCGCACGAGCTGGCGGATGCGGGGTTCGAGGTCATTCCACAGGTCGACGAGAGGCACCTCGAAGAGGTCGGCGAGGGCCGACACGATCTGGGTGACGCTGAGTTCGCCGTCACACGCGCCGACGAAGCCGGCGAGCGCCGAATCCACCGACACCGTGCGGCCGAGCCCTCCGCCCTGGCGCAGCTCGATCACACTCGGGTCGTCATCACCTGGCATGAAATGCCGCGCCTCGGTCACATCCCCGGCGGTGATGAGGGTGTGCGGGATGCCGTCGGCCAAAGAGTCGTGCGCGGCGAGCCCTTCGCCCAGCGCACGGCCAGGGGCCGACAGCGGCTGCGACACCGTCTCGAAACGGCGCAGGCGCGAAGGCACCGGATCTGCTGGACGACGCAGCAGCACATACCCGAAGCCGATCGCAGTGACGTCGCGCTCCGCGAAATCATCGAGCCAGGCCTCCAGCATCCGTCCGAAGGCATCCTCGCGAGGGGTTGTGCCGCCGTCGCGGATCCACAACTCGGCATAGCCGAGCGGCGTGAGTTCTTCGCGCTGGATCACCCAGACATCGAGCGACGGATCTATCCATGACTCGAGGCGAGCGAGACCCGTGGTCTTGGGACGCGACTCCCAGTTGCCGAGCAGCTGGGCGATCCCGCCGGGCGTGAGGTGCGAGGGAACATCGCGCACGAACTGCTCCACCAGCGCGTCGCCGATCAGCCCACCGTCCCGGTATTCATACGCCGTCACACCGTCGACGCGCGGGGTGATGACGAACGGCGGATTGGAGACGATCAGGTCGAACGCCTCTCCGGCCACAGGCTCGAACATGCTGCCCTGCCGGAAGGTCACATTGTTCACGCCGTTCAGACGCGCGTTGAGCTCGGCGAACGCCAGTGCTCGTGCCGAGATGTCGGTGGCGACGACCTCTCCCGCATGACGAGACACGAGTAGGGCCTGGATGCCGCATCCGGTCCCTAGATCCAGGGCACGGCCGACGGACACGGGCACGATCAGCTCTGCCAGCGTTCGCGACGCTCCGCCGACACCGAGCACGTGGTCGGCGGGCAGCGCCGTACCGAGCGCGAGCTCGTCGAGGTCGCTGGCGATCCACCATTCGCCGATGCCGTCCGCGTCCACGAACGATTGCGGCCGGATGAGCGCCGAAGGCACGACATCCTCTTCGAGAGCCCCATCATCGCTGGATACGGCGGCGAGTCCGAGAGCGATCAGACCGTCCACACCCAGCCGTGGCAGCGCTGCTGCGACCAGCTGGTGCGGCTGCGGCATCCCGAGCACGAAGAGGCGACCGAGCGTCGCCAGCGCGCCCACATCCCGCGCGATCGCGCGCAGCAGGGGTTCGCGAACGCCCCGACCGAGCGCATCATCGGCCTCTTCGCCCCAGAGGCGCCGCAGTGGCTCGGAACGGAAGTCGGCAGCATCCAGATCCGCAGCCAGTGCGGCAGCGAGAGACGGATCGGGCGTGGGTGGGAGCGCGTCGGACACGGCCGTCACTCTACGCGCCTTCAGGGTTCCCCTACCCCACCCGCTTAGAATCACAGGGTCACAACTCACGGGATGACCGCCGCGGTGCCCGAGGAAGACCAGAGACGTTGATCACCCCCCGATTCAGCCGTCGTGTGCGCGCGCAGCGCCGTGCACGCGGTGCCGTGGTGTTCGCGCTGGCCGCCGCGCTCATCGCCGCTCCCCAGCTGATCTCAGTGACACCGGCCGTCGCTGCCGAAGAAGCGCCCGAGGACGGCACCGTCGAGGTCTCACTCACGACGGGTGTGCACGGGGTATCGCAGCCCGGTTCACCTCTGCTGACCACCGTCACGATCGACAACGGCACCCGGGAGGAGCTCTCCCCCGGTCTGGTGAGCGTCGAACTGAATCGCACCGCTCTCGCGGACGGCGCCGCACTCACGGCGTGGCTCGATTCCGGACAGACTCAGGGCACGTTCTCATCGCTCGGAATCGAGGAATCGGAAGCGGTCGCGGCATCCGAAACCTCCACGACCTCGGTGTTGACCCCGGTCGGCGTGCTCGGCGCGCTGCCCGCAGGTGTCTACCCGATCCGTGTCAGCCTCGCTGCGAATGCCGGGTCGGCCATGACGCCGCCCACCGGCCAGAGCGTGCTGATCATCGAGGGCGGTACCGCTGCGCAGGTGACAGTGCTCGTGCCAGTGACGGCGACGCCGGCCGACGGTGGTCTGCTCACGGCTGAAGAGCTCACCGCGCTCACAGCCCCGGACGGCGCTCTCACCGCTCAGCTCGACGGTGTCGCCGGCACCTCAGCAGCGCTCGCTGTCGACCCGCTGATCCCTGCCGCGATCCGCGCGCTCGGCACCGCAGCGCCGGCCAGCGCACTCGGATGGCTGAACCGACTCGAGGTGCTCCCCAATGATCGGTTCGCGCTGCAAGCCGGAGACGCGGATGCGACCACGCAGTCGCGCGCGGACCTCCCCGAACTCCTGACTCCTCTGCCGCTCGCCTCTTATATGGATCCGAAGAACTTCGCCGCGACGGCGACGCCGACACCGGATCCCACTTCTTCCGCGACACCCACCCCGTCTCCGACGCCGACTGAGCCCGAGTTGCCGACCGACGCCGAGCTGATGGCCATCGAGCAGACGGCACCCGCCGTGCTGTGGCCGACGGCGGGGATCGACACTGCAGATCTCACGAAGTTCAATGAGTGGATGTCTGCAGATGTGACGACGATCATCCTGCCGTCGACCTCGATCGCCGCCCCCACTGGCGCTGTCGTCGACATAGACGGTAGTCGTGTGCTCGTGATGGACGCGGCTGCCTCTGCCGCCCTCTCGGATGCCGCCGCGGCGGTGGATGACGGAGCCCGCGAGCGCGAGATCGCCGAAGGCATCGCTCATCTCGCGCTGACCGGCCCCTCGCCGACGCTGCTGGTCGGGCTCGACCGGGATGAGAGCCGTACGGCGGAGGCCCTGCGCGAGACCATCCTGTCGGTGTCATCGATCGGCGATCCGACCGATTTCAGCACGTTGCGCACCACGTCACCGCAGTCGGCGACCCTCCGAGTGTCGGAATCGGATGCCGCGGAATCATCCGATCGCGCAGCCCTTCTGAACACGCTCATCTCCGACGAGTCGCGCCTGACCGACTTCGCGACGATCCTCCACGATCCGCTCGTGCTGCTCTCACCGGAGCGACTCCAGTTGCTGCGTCTTCTGGGTGTCGCGGATGCCGATGCGTACACCGCTGCGGTGGTCACGCACCGGACCGCGACGACGGCGACGCTCGACGCGGTGGGGGTGCAGGAGCCGAGCCCCATCCAGCTCTTCACATCAGCGGCCCCGCTGCCGGTGTGGGTGCGCAACGACCTGCCCTGGCCGGTCAACGTGCAACTCACGGCGACGCCCTCCGATGCCAGGCTCGATGTCCAGCCGTCCACGGAGGTCGCCGCCGGCGCGGCCAGCAACACTCGCGTCAAGGTGCCGGTGGAAGCTCGTGTGGGAAGCGGTTCGCTCAGCGTGCACTTCTCACTCGCTTCGCCCACTGGAGTGCCGATCGGCACCGATCAGACCGCCTCGGTCACTGTGCGCGCCGAATGGGAGACCATCGGCCTCGGCATCCTCGGCGGCGTCATCGCGTTGCTGTTCGTTCTCGGCATCGTTCGCACTGTCGTGCGACGGCGCCGGGATGCTGCGGATGCAGGCTCTTCGGATTGATCGGGCGACAGAGAGGCCGTTGCACCCGCTCGCAATGAGCACAGGTCACGCTGCGACGCACCCCGCGCCGCCGACTCCTGCTTTCCGCTCCACGAAAGCGTGCAGCCTTCCGGGAATGACTCGCGGTTACCATTGGTTGAAGCATTCGAAGCCAGCATCCTTCAGACCATTCGAAGCCGGCATTTCTAAGACGGGGAGCACATGCGTCAGGTCATCATCATCGGTTCGGGTCCTGCCGGATTCACGGCTGCCATCTATGCGGCGCGCGCCAATCTGAAGCCCCTTCTCATCGCGAGTTCCGTCGAGGTCGGTGGCGAGCTGATGAACACCACCGAGGTCGAGAACTACCCTGGATTCCCCGAGGGCATCCAGGGGCCGGAACTGATGGCGAAGTTCCAGGAGCAGGCCGAGAAGTTCGGCACCGAAGTCGTCTACGACGACGTCACCTCCCTCGAGCTCGACGGTCCGGTCAAGAAGCTCACCCTCGGCAGCGGCACCACGCACGAGGCCGCCACGATCATCTACGCGACCGGCTCGGCATACCGCAAGCTCGGCATCGAGGGCGAAGAGCGTCTCTCCGGCTACGGCGTCTCCTGGTGCGCGACCTGCGACGGCTTCTTCTTCCGCGAGAAGAACATCGCGGTCGTCGGCGGCGGCGACTCGGCGATGGAGGAGGCGACCTTCCTCACCCGCTTCGCCGACAAGGTCTACATCATCCACCGCAAGGATTCGCTGCGTGCCTCGAAGATCATGCAGGAGCGCGCCTTCGCGAACGAGAAGATCGAGTTCATCTGGAACACCGAGGTCGCCGAGATCACGGGTGCCGACAGCGTCAACGGCGTGAAGCTCCGCAACACCATCGACGGCACGACCAGCGAACTCGCGCTCGACGGGCTGTTCGTCGCCATCGGCAACGACCCGCGCACGCACCTGGTCCACAACAAGCTCGAGCTCACTCCCGAAGGCACGATCTGGGTCGACGGACGCTCTTCGCGCACCTCGGTGCCCGGCGTCTTCGCTGCGGGCGACGTCATCGACCCGACCTACCGTCAGGCGATCACGGCAGCGGGCACCGGCACGGTTGCGGCGCTCGACGCCGAGCACTTCCTCGCGGATTTTGACGACGCCTCCGTGGAGTTCCCCGCGGCGGAGGCTGCGGCGATCATCGCCTGACGGGAACACTTTCAACTCACACGCTGTTGTAGCGGGTGAACCTCAATCCAAGGAGAAATCTGATGACTGCCAAGGTAACGAGCCAGGCGACGTGGGACCAGGATGTGCTGCAGGCCGAAGGCCCCGTTCTGGTGGACTTCTGGGCTGAATGGTGTGGACCGTGTCGCATGGTCGCGCCGGTGCTCGACCAGATCCAGTCGGAGAACCCTGACAAGATCACGATCGTCAAGCTCAACGTCGACGAGAACCCCGAACTGGCCATGAAGTACCAGATCACGTCGATCCCGGCGATGAAGGTATTCCAGGGCGGCGAGGTCAAGACGACCATCATCGGCGCCAAGCCGAAGCCCGCGCTCGAGAAGGATCTCGCCGCGTTCATCGGTTGATCGCGCAGTGATCGAAGGCCCGTCTCTCCACTCGGAGAGGCGGGCCTTTTCTATATGCACCTCACGGCATGCATTGGTTCGTGACGCCGTCCGAGCCGGTACCGCGCGGATTCACTGCACGTCGGCGACGGTGGTATCCCACTTGCGGTGACGCGTCTCCACGCCGAGCAGGCGCCAGACAGCCGGCGTCAACTCCGGGTACTCGAGTGCGATCTGGCGCATGACGCGGTAGTTGCGCGTCGCGTTGGGGCGCACCCCGTCATTGGCTGCGATGTTGTCAGCGCGCAGCAGATAGACCACGAGTTCGTCGACACTGGGAAGATCTTCCATGAAGTCCCACGGGTCCTCACCGCTCAGCAGACGCTCCTGGATGAGAACAGCCAGTTCGTCGGCCGCCTCCGCCCTCAGAACTTCGAGGCTGGCACGGCGCGGAACGGCTTCTGACATACCTCAAGCCTACGCGCGCTTGCTGCCGCCTCGGCGCGGGAGGTTCACGACATCGGTCATCGTCTCGAGTTCTCTGCCCTTCGTCTCCGGCACCTGGTAGAACACGAAGAAGAACGATACGACGGCAAAGAACGCGTAGAAGCCGTAGGCGAACGTGAGCCCGATCTCCGCGAAGGCCGGGAACGTCGTCGAGATGAAGAAGTTCGCGACCCACTGCGCGGCTGCGGCCACCGCGAGTGCGCCGGCACGGATGCTGTTCGGGAACATCTCCCCCAGCAGCACCCATACCAATGGACCCCACGTCGCTCCGAAGAACACGACGAATCCGTTGGCGCAGATCAAGGCGATCAGCGACCATGGCTGCGGCAGCACGACGCTGCCGTCCTGCAGCGTGCCGAACGAGAACGCCACGGCCATCATGCCCAGGGTCACGGCCATGCCGATTGAACCGGTGAGCAGCATGGGCCGTCGACCCACCTTGTCCACGAGCAGAATTGCCACGATCGTGACGACGATATTCGTGACCGAGGTGAATACCGAGGTCATCAGAGCCTGGGATTCGTCGAATCCCACCGACAGCCACAGCGTCGTCGAGTAGTAGAAGATCACATTGATGCCGACGAACTGCTGGAAAACACTCAGCAGTATCCCGACCCAGACGATGGGTTTCAGACCGAACCGATCACCTCGCAGGTCGCTCAACGACTCGCGCTTCTCGGCATTCAGCGTCGAGCGGATCTCTTCGATCTTGACGTTCACGTCGGTCTCGCCGGTGAAGTCGAACAGCACTTGGGACGCCTTGTCGATCTGCCCGCGAGCGACCAGGAAGCGTGGCGATTCGGGCAGCCGAAGAGCCATGACTCCGTAGACGATGGCGGGGATCGCTTCGACCATGAACATCCAGCGCCAGGCGTCGATCCCGAACCACAGGACGTTGGCAGCGGAACCGGCGATGTTCGCCAACAGAGCGTTGGAGAGCAGCGCGGTGAAGATACCGGTCACGATCGCGAGCTGCTGCAGGGATCCGAGTCGGCCACGAACCTTCGCCGGCGATACCTCCGCGATGTAGGCAGGAGCGATGACGGACGCAGCTCCGACACCGATGCCGCCGATCACGCGCCAGACGATGAGGTCGATGACCCCGAAGGCAAGGCCCGAGCCGATGGATGAGGCCAGGAACAGCACAGCGGCGATCACCATCACAGGAATGCGGCCGAGTCTGTTCGCCAGGCTGCCGGCGAACCACGCACCGACGGCGCAGCCGAGCAGGGCCGACGACACGGCGAAGCCCTGAAGTGCTGGTCCGAGGTCGAATGCTCCGGCGAGAGCATCGACCGCTCCGTTGATCACGGCCGTGTCGAAGCCGAACAGGAAACCACCGAGTGCGGCGGCGATGCTGATTCCCACGACTCTGGCGCTGAGTCGACCGGCCGTGCGTTTCTTCTCTGACATGTGCCCTCCCCCGTCTGTGCTCACTCTAGGAGGCCAACCCGCTCCGACGCGAGTGGGCGGTCATTTCCTCAGGAGCCGTATCCTTCTTCGCCCAGCTCCGACAAGATGCGGTTGAGATCCTGGATCGATGCGAATTCAATTGCGACCTGGCCTTTTCTCGCACCAAGAGTGATCTTCACCCGGGTGTTGAGTCGGTCACCGAGCTTTCCCGACACTTCATCGAGATAGGCGCGGCGCGCTCCCGGTTGCGGCTTGGGGCTCCGCGCTCCGGTGGAGGGCACTGCTTTCGCCGCCTCCTCAGTCGCACGCACGGAGAGGTCTTCGTTGATGACCTTGTCGGCGAGCTTCTGCATCGCCTCAGGACTTTCGAGGGAGAGCAGCGCCCTTGCGTGTCCTGCCGAGAGAACGCCGGCCGCGACACGCTGCTGCACGGGCATCGGAAGCTTGAGAAGCCTGATCGTATTGCTGATCTGCGGACGGGAGCGTCCGATACGGGTCGCAAGTTCCTCTTGGGTGATGCCGAAGTCCTCCAGCAGCTGCTGGTAGGCGGAGGCCTCTTCAAGTGGGTTCAGCTCGGATCGGTGGAGGTTCTCGAGCAGCGCATCACGTAGGAGATTCTCGTCGGCCGTATCGCGGACGATCACCGGGATCGCCTCGAGTCCGGCTTCACGGGCGGCGCGCGTGCGGCGCTCCCCCATGATCAGTTCGTACTCGCCGTCGGCGTTCTTCCGGACGATCACCGGCTGCAGTACGCCGAACTCGCGCACGCTGTGAACGAGCTCCGCGAGGTCATCCTCATCGAAGTGCGTGCGCGGCTGACGTGGGTTCGGAACGATCTGGTTCGGGTCGATCTGGATCAGATGGATGCCGGGCACCGCAGTGAGATCGGGCTCATCCGTAGATGCCTCATCCGTGGATGACTCGTCCGGCACCGTGATCGTCATGTCGGCTGCTGGGCGCAGTGAAGCACCGGGGAAGAACACGTCGACCGGACGCTCCGCCTGGTCTGCGGTGGGGATGAGTGCGCCGATTCCTCGGCCCAATCCGGTGCGCTTTGCCATCAGTTCTCCTTGCTCTGCGTCTTTTGCGACGCGATTTCGACAGCGGCTTCACGGTATGCGATCGCTCCGGCGGATGCTCCGTCGTACGCGATCACCGTCTGGCCGAAACTCGGCGCCTCCGACACTCGCACAGACCGCGGAATGACCGTGTTCAGCACCTGATCGGGGAAATGCGTGCGCACCTCGTCGGCGACCTGCTGCGCCAGACGGGTGCGTCCGTCATACATGGTGAGCAGGATCGTCGAGAGGTGAAGTTCTGGATTGAGGTGCTTCTGAATCATCTGGATGCTGCCGAGCAACTGGCTCAGACCCTCGAGTGCGTAGTACTCGCACTGGATCGGGATGAACACCTCGGATGCTGCGGTGAACGCGTTGATCGTCAGGAGCCCCAACGACGGTGGGCAGTCGATGATGACGAAGTCAACAGTGTTTTCGATCAGGTACTGACTGAGCGCATTGCGCAGCCGGTGCTCCCGCGCGACTTGAGCGACGAGCTCGATCTCCGCCCCCGCGAGATGGATCGTACTGGGCGCGCAGAGCAGGTTCGGCGATTCAGGACTCTGCTGAATGATGTCGGCGAGGGGAACATCGTCGATCAGAACGTCGTAGACGCTCGGGGTCTCCGCATTGTGCGGGACACCGAGGGCGGTGGACGCATTTCCCTGCGGATCCAGGTCGATGACCAGAACCTTCGCCCCGAAGCTCGCCAGTGCGGAAGCGACGTTGACGGCGGTCGTCGTCTTACCGACGCCGCCCTTCTGGTTGGACACCGTGAGTACGCGCGTCTGCCCGTCGAACTGGACTGTAGTCGCCTCAAGTACACGCCTGCGCGCGCTCAGATCTGCGATCTCTCGTGCCAGTGGAGTATCTACCCCGAAAGTACTGTTCGGTGCTGCCTTTTCAGACTGTTTCACGTGAAACATCCGCTCCTTTCGGGACCGTGTTCCACTCTAATCGCTGGGGCGGACGTTGCGAACCGCCGGACATTCATCTGGCCTCCGATGTCGGGATCTGGGCCGAGTTCTTTCAGCCGAGCCCCCGCTTCGTCTCCATCGCGATGTTCGCTCGATCGGCCACCCGGGCTCCTCCCCCACTGACGTCTGCTCGCACCGCCAGTGGGACACAGGCTCGCGAGGGCGCCCGTCTTGACTGATGTTTCACGTGAAACGTGGCGTTGTCTCGTGGACTCGGCGACACATCTCGGGAGCGCGCGCCCGATCTAGACCGAGGAGATGGATGAGCACGGCGCGTGTATGACGGCCGAACATCGTTCTGCCAGCATCGGTCGTTGGCGCTCAGGTGGGCTCCGGCGGACCCCGCCGTAGAAGAGGCCGAGCGGGCCCGGCTACTCGAAGGACGCGAGGCGCGACAGACCACTCAGCCGAACCTCTTCACGAACTCCTCGCCTGGACTCCCCAGAGTCAGTCACATGACCTCCTCGGACTTGCGATCCCTGGTTCGACATACCGGCTACATGGGCGACCTGCACGCGGGTGGTTCTGATGGACGGAAGCGCTCGAGCAGCCGTGGGCATGGGTCCCTCCTCCACAACCGACGCGACCAACATCCCACTGAGTCACCTCCATCGATGCCCAACGGTCACGATGTTTCACGTGAAACGTTGAGACCGGACGCCTTGTCGCTCATGGATACGAACAAAGAGCACCGATCGGACGAGCGGCCACAGAGCATCGTCCATGATGAGAGCGGCTGCTTACTGGCACCCTTCGCGCTGAGGATGGAGCCACGTTCACAGCGTCGCCCTGCCACACGCAAAGACAAAGATTCTGGATCCGATGTTTCACGTGAAACGTTGAGTCAAACTACTCGGCCACGCGATCGCGAGGATCCCGAGATCGCAAGATCACTTGATCGCGAGCTCACCGTGAAACACGGCTACGAGTGCTCGCCCAAGAGTGACAACTCGTCCCAACACATCGCAACGTCGCCACTGATCGACCGAGACGCTCTCATCCCTCTGCATGGCCAGTTCCAGGCGCGATGGCAATCGCTCAACACAATCGAACCAAGCGAGCCTCGCCCGACTATGTTTCACGTGAAACACCACCGTCCAGCCCCGATGATGAACGCTAGAACTCGATCGCTCCCCGGGTGGATCGGGGCGCAGGATGCCGAGCGCACGAGCACCGGACGGCCCAGAAAGCGGTGTGGTCCCCGCACTGGCGGGAGAGTCCGCACCCGGAGCCCGGTAGCGCAGACAAATGCAGGAGCTAGCCCCGAACCGTAGCCCTTACGACGCGAGTCGTCTCGTCCAGCACACCCTCGCCCAGAACCTCGACACGCACGTCGCTGAGTCGGTACTTCTTGATCTGCTTTGCGGCCGCACCTATCTCCGCCGGCGCATTCATGCCTTTGAGTAGTGCGAGTTCTCCCCCATCACGCAGCAACGGTGCGGTGAATGGAATGAGTGTGCGCAGCGCACTCACGGCTCTCGCCGTGACGAAGTCGAACTTCTCGACCGTGCGTACATCTTCAGCGCGTGAACGCAGGACGTCGACGTTGTCCAGTCCGAGTTCGGTGACCTGCTCGTTGAGCCAGTTCACACGACGCTCCATGGGCTCCACCAGAGTCCATTTCACATCAGGTCGCGCGATAGCGAGCACGAGTCCCGGCAGCCCTGCACCGGATCCGATGTCCGCAGCAGATCCATGGAACAACGGCGCCGCGATCGCACTGTTGAGAATGTGACGCGTCCACAAGCGCGGAAGCTCGAGCGGGCCGATCAGTCCGCGCTCTTCTCCCTGCTCTGCAAGGGCCTTCGTGAACTCACGTGCGATGTCGATTCGATCACCGAACAGCGACTTCGCAGCACCAGGCTCAGCCTCGACAGAAGTCATGACTCTGCCCCGCGATGTTTCACGTGAAACATCAACGACGGCGGATCACCGTGTGGCGATCCGCGCCGTCGCCGTACGACTCGGAAACCAGCTCGCGATCGGCGACGATGTCATGCACCAGCTTGCGCTCGTAGCTCGACATGGAGGGAAGTGAAGCCTGGGATGCACCCTCATCGAGCTTCACGACCGCAGCGTCCACCAGCTTCTCGAGCTGACGACGACGTGCATCACACGGGACCCACCGACGTCGAGAATCAACCGAGAGAAAGAACCGGTCTTGCTCTGCACGGCGAGTCGGGTGATCTCCTGCAATGCCTGCACGGTGTCCGGATCCGAGAGCACAGAGATGTCCTCGCCCTCCGCATCGACCGAGACGTAGGCCCGGCCCTGACGCACGTCGAGGTTCAGGTCCCCATCGATGTCTGCGATATCGAGGAGCTCCTCGAGGAAATCCGCAGCCACATCGCCTTCGTGTTCCAGCTGCTCGACAGTGGGCTCGGAACGGTCAACCGCACGCTCCGCGATGTTCTCACCGGTCATGAGTTGGGGCCCTTCTTCTTGGCGCGCTTCTTGCCCACGGGCTGCTGGCGCTTCGGCGCGTTCAGCTTGGCCTTCTCGGCCTCATCCAGCAGACGCTGCTGCTCTGCTTCGTATACGGACATCGGCACGACCTTGCCTGAGGAGTCGATCGCTTTGCCCTTGCGAGCCAACCGCTCTTCACGTGCCTTGGCCGCTTCTGAACCGGGCGTCGGCATTTCGCGGATGACGAGGAACTGCTGGGCCATCGTCCAGAGGTTGGAGATGAACCAGTACACGACCACGCCGAGCGGGAAGAAGATACCCGAGAAGATGAAGCCCAGCGGCAGCACGTAGAGCATGATCTTCTGCATCTGGTACGCCTGGCCGGTCTTGGCTTCCGGCGACAGGTTCTTCGAGATGATCTGCAGCTGCGTGAAGAACTGCGATGCGATCATCAGCACCACCAGGATGACCAGCAGCACGATCGCGATCGTGTTCTGCGTCTCAACTGCGTGCCCCAGGGTTCCGTGCAACGAGACCGTGCCGAAGATCGTGGCGTCGTAGAACTCCTTGGTGAGCTCGGGGCTGAGCAGCCCCACCCCGCCGAGGTTGTTCTGTGCATGCTTGGTGACGTCATTGAGCACGCTGAACAGCGCGAAGAAGATCGGCATCTGCACGATCAACGGCAGACAGCTCGACATCGGTGATGTGCCGTGCTTCTTGTACAGCGCCATGGTCTCGCGACTCATAGCCTCACGCGAGAGCTGATCCTTCTTGCCCTTGTACTTCTCCTGGACCTTCTTCATCTCAGGAGCGATTTCCATCATCTTGCGCTGGCTCTTGATTTGCCGCACGAACAGGGGAAATACCGAAGCACGAACGACGATGACCAGGCCGATGATCGACAGGATCCAGGTGATACCGGATGCTGCGGGCAGCCCTACAAGCGTGAACAGCGAGTGCCAGGCGACGAGAATGAGCTCGACGGCCCACTTCAGCGGCCACAGGATGGTGCCGAGCAGGTCGAAGCCACCACCGCCACCGGCATCCGGCGTCGGGGTCGCAGAGGCGAGCAGAAGGTCAAGACCCACTGATCAGTCCTTTCGGGAAGGTACGACGAAACCTCGAGCGGTCAAGTCGTATCGGAAATGGTCGTGAGGACGGACGTCGTCGACGCCGCCTTTGGTCCAGGGGTTGCAGCGCAGGATCCGCCATGCCGAGAGCGCTGCCCCCTTCACCGCACCGTGCTGCTGCACCGCACCTACAGCGTAAGCCGAGCAGGATGGGTAATAAGCGCATACGTCTCCATACAGGGGAGAGATCACTGCGCGATAGCCGGTCAGAAATCCCAGAACGATATTCCGCGGCAGGAGTGGGATGCTGCGCACGAGGTCACTGCCATGCAGATGCGCCGATCCGATCGCATAGGACGGAAGCGTGCTCATGTCGTGGTCCGCTCGCGACGCAGACGTGCAAGGCACCTGGTCACATCAGCTTCGAGGTCGGCGAATGTGGCGGTCGCAGACGCAGGAAGGGCACGGATGACGACATCCGTGCCCTCGGGAACGTCTGTGATCGCCGACGCACACACGGCTTTGAGCCGGCGACGAACGGTGTTGCGGATCACAGCCGTGCCCACCTGCTTGCTGATGATGAACCCGAACCTGGGTTCACGTGCTTCACCGGTCGTCAGAACAGACGTGACGACTCGGGCGCCCCCGCACCGAACACCGCGACGGACGACCGATCTGTAGTCGGTGCCTCGCGTCAGTCGGAACGGACGGGCGAGCACGAGGCTTACGCCGAGAGCTCGGTGCGGCCCTTCGCGCGGCGAGCCGAGAGGATGCCACGGCCGGCACGTGTGCGCATGCGGGCGCGGAAACCGTGCTTCTTGGCGCGGCGGCGGTTGTTGGGCTGGAACGTACGCTTGGTCATGGGATCACTCCGGGAACGCTGTCACCGGATGTGTACGACCGGAGACATAGGGAACTGCCCGATTTCGGACATAAGTCAACCGATTAAGGGTACGTCTTACCGGCGCAGAGGGCAAATCTCCGCGCCACGACCGGTCCGAGCGTCAACACTCCGCACAGCAATTATCCACAACCTCGACACTCGAGGCGCGCGCAACACACCCGCGGTTTTCCACAGGCAGGTTGCCGTTCACAGCGTGGGTGACTACCGTGGCATCCGAAGTTATCCACAGGGGGGACAGCCGAATGGGTCTGACCTCCGCGAGCCCTTGCCCGGAGCAACATGTCCTCTCCTGCCCAGCCCGACGTTCCGATCTGGGCGCAGGTGGCGGATCTCCTCGACCACGACGACCGCGTCACACCACAACTCCAGGGATTTCTGAGCCTCGTGGTGCCTGCCGGCGTCATGGGCGCGACGCTCTATCTCGACGTACCGAACGATCTCACCGCCGCTCAGATCAACAAGCGTCTGCGGATGCCGATAATGGAGGCCCTCACGCACCTGGGTGAGGAGGTCACGGCCTTCCGCGTTGTCGTGAATCATGAGCTCGCGGAGCAGCCGACCGCACCGATCGTCGTCGGCGACTTCACCCGCGCCGAGTCCTCGCGCACCGAATCCCCCATCGAACAGCCGACCCCGCTGCGGCACGAATCACGACTCAACCCCAAGTACACGTTCGACAACTTCGTGATCGGTCAGTCCAACCGCTTCTCGCATGCGGCGGCTGTCGCAGTCGCGGAGGCCCCTGCCAAGGCGTACAACCCGCTGTTCATCTACGGGGACTCCGGGCTCGGGAAGACACATCTTCTCCACGCGATCGGCGACTACGCGCAGTCCCTGTACACAGGCGTGAAGGTTCGCTACGTCTCGAGCGAGGAGTTCACGAACGACTTCATCAACTCCATCGCCAACAACCGAGGCTCCGCGTTCCAGGCTCGCTACCGCGACGTCGACATCCTCCTCATCGACGACATCCAGTTCCTTCAGGGTCGAGCCGAGACGCAGGAGGCGTTCTTCCACACGTTCAACACACTGCATGACCACAACAAGCAGGTCGTGATCACCAGTGATGTCGCTCCGAAACACCTCACCGGATTCGAAGATCGGATGCGCAGCCGCTTCGAGTGGGGCCTGATCACTGATGTCCAGGCGCCCGACCTCGAGACGCGCATCGCCATTCTCCGCAAGAAGGCGCAGAGCGAGGCGCTGCACATCCCCGACGAGGTGCTCGAGTACATCGCGACCGTCGTCTCCTCCAACATCCGTGAGCTCGAAGGCGCCCTCATCCGCGTCTCGGCCTTCGCGAGCCTCAATCGATCGTCCCTCGACATATCTCTCGCCCAGACTGTGCTGCGCGACATCATCGACACGGCAGAAGACAACATCATCTCGCCGACGGACATCATCACGGCGACCGCGCAGTACTTCAAGCTCACGGTCGACGACCTGTACGGGTCGAGCCGGTCACAGCAGATCGCCACCTCGCGTCAGATCGCGATGTACCTCTGCCGAGAGCGCACGAACCTGTCACTGCCGAAGATCGGTCAGCTGTTCGGAAATCGCGACCACACGACGGTGATGTACGCGTACAAGAAAATCAGCGAGCTCATGAAGGAGCGTCGCTCGATCTACAACCAGGTCACCGAGATCACCACACAGCTCGGTCGGCGCTGAGCTCCATCTGACCCGGATCCGACGCTGAGCCGTTCCTTCGGCGACCCCTTTGTCCCCATAGGGCGGGTTGACACGTCCTGGTACCACACGATAAATGCCAGTTTGCACATGTGGATAACTTGTGGATGAATCGCGCCGACCTCGGGACGAATGTGCGCCAAACGCCGCATCCTGTGGATAACTCGGAATGACAAGGATGTAGCCAACACCCCGTATTGGTGCGGATTCCTCAGTGATTCCACATCTCACACGCGTGTAGTTCCCTACTCGCTACTGATATCCACCGACTTATCCACAGTTTCCACAGCGGTTAACACTATTAAGGAGTTAACCCTTTGAGATAGCGATCCGATCACCTCGAAGGTGTGGGAACCCGTCGTATGGCGCACCGCAGCTGTGGGGATACGATGGGAACCCCTGACGTGGGTCCACCTGCGCCAGGTCATGTAATTACGACGAGGGAGCGCCCGTGAGGTTCCAGGTCAACCGCGATGTCTTCAGCGAAGCTGTGTCCTTCGTCGTCAAACTGCTGCCCCAGCGCAACCCGCAGCCGATCCTCGCCGGAGTCCTGATCGAAGCGGGCGAGCAGGGGCTCACCCTCTCGGCATTCGACTACGAGGCTTCAGCGCGGACCACGATCGAAGCCACGATCGACACCCCCGGCACGATCCTCGTGCACGGAAGGTTGCTCTCAGACATCGCGAGCCGCCTCCCGAACGCGCCGATCGAGATCGCCGTCGAGGAAGACGGCGGCATCGCTGTCAGCTGCGGATCTGCACGATTCACGCTTGCCGCCATGCCGGTTGAGGAATATCCCTCCATTCCCGAGGTATCCGGCTCGTCAGGTGTCGTCCCCGCCGATGACTTCGGCACTGCGATCGCACAGGTCGGTTTCGCCGCCTCCCGTGATGACGTGACGCCGGTTCTGACCGGTGTGCAGCTCGAGGTATCGGGTCACAGCCTGAGTCTGGTGGCCACCGACCGCTATCGCGTGTCACTCCGCGATGTGCCGTGGGATGGTGAGGCGCCGGAGCAGACAGCGCTGGTACCCGCTCGTACATTGACGGAAGTCGGCAAGACGTTCGGACATGCCGGCACGATCCAGGTCGCGTTCTCCGGTCAGGGCGATCGTGAGATCATCGCGTTCACCGCCGGCAACAAGACCGTGACCTCGCTCCTGATCAAGGGCAATTTCCCGCCGGTTCGGCGCCTGTTCCCCGAGCAGACCGAGCACTACGCAGTCGTGAACACCGCCGACCTGATCGAGGCTGTTCGCCGAGTCGCGCTGGTGCTCGACCGTGCGGCTCCGTTGCGATTCACCTTCACCTCGGACAGCGTGACGATGGACGCATCCGGCAGCGAGCACGCGCGAGCGTCGGAGTCGGTCGATGCTCACCTCTCTGGTGGCGACGATGTGACACTCGGCCTGAATCCCCAGTACCTGACCGAAGCGCTCAGCGCCGTCAAGAGCGAGTTCGTGCGCGTGACGTTCACCTCGAGCGATAACGCGAACAAGCTCAGTCCGGTGCTCATCACCAGCCAGACCTCCGTCGAGCAGGCCGGCAACGATTCGTTCAAGTACCTCCTGCAGCCCAACCTCCTCCTCCGCTGATCTCCTTCCGCCGGCCCGGCCTCGTGTCTGTGGCAAAAGGTAGGGTGAACCCGTGATTGTGGAGCATCTGAGCCTGGTGGACTTCCGCAATTATGCGACCGCCGAACTCGCCCTGCTCCCCGGGCCCAATGTGCTGGTCGGCCGCAATGGCCAGGGCAAGACCAACCTCGCGGAAGCAGTGGTCTTCCTCGCGACTCTGGGTTCGCATCGGGTGTCATCGGATGCTCCGATGGTCAGAGACGGCCAGGAATACGCGGTGATCCGTGCGCGTCTCTCCGTCGGCGAGCGGCGAGTGCTCGCCGAGGTGCAGATCAACAGGCAGGGTTCGAACAAAGCACGCATCAATGGGTCGCCGTCGAAGACGAATGAGCTCCCCCGATACGCGCACGTCGTGCTCTTCGCGCCGGAGGACCTGCAGATCGTCCGTGGTGATCCGTCCTCACGGCGGCGTTTCGCAGATCAGCTGCTGATCCAGCGCACTCCGCGGATGGCTGCTGTGCTCGGCGACTACGATCGCGTGCTCAAGCAGCGAACCGCCCTGCTGAAATCTGCTCGCGCCCGCGGCATCCGCGACGAAGCACTCTCGACTCTCGATGTGTGGAATGACAAGTTGGTCGCGCTCGGATCCGAGATCATCGACGCGCGGGTGCGCCTCGCGACAGATCTGCAGCAACCACTGGCCGCCGCGTACACGGCGATCGCCGGTGCGGATCACACCCCCGAGATCGAATGGGCCTTGTCGGTGCGCGGTGGAGATCCGGAAGAAGGCGAAGAAGGATCTTCGGATTCGCGCGGTGAGATCGCCGAGATGTTCCGCGTGGCGCTGGACGCGAAACGTACCCAGGAGCTCGATCGCGGACTCACGCTGGTCGGACCGCACCGCGACGATCTCCTGCTGCGCGTTCGCGGGTTGCCGGTGAAGGGGTACGCCTCGCACGGCGAATCCTGGTCGGTCGCACTCGCACTGCGGTTGGCGTCGGCCGAACTCCTGCGTGCGGAATCCCCCGCCGGCGATCCGGTGCTCATCCTGGACGACGTCTTCGCGGAGTTGGATGCCGATCGCAGGCAGCGGCTGGCCGGTCTCACGGTCGGCTACGAGCAGGTGGTGGTGACCGCTGCAGTCGAGGAGGATATCCCCGAGGAGCTGCATCGCCATGTCGTTCGCATCGATGCGGGCACGATCACCGATGATCGTGCCCCAGCCGACGAGAGCAGTGCAGAGATCGCAGCCGTTGAAAGCGCCGACGACAGCAGTGAGGAGGCAGATGATGAGTGACGCGGCATCCGAAACCCCGGAGACTATCGCGACCTATCTGCGTCTGCGAGGTCTGAAGCCGAGCTCGAAATCCTGGAAGCGCAAGCGCCGCATCCGTGACGACGACGAGAATGCTCCCTTCACGCCTGGTCGCGACCCGGGCGCGCTCGGTGCGGTGCTCGACAAGCTCAGTCGGGAGTCGGGGTGGGAGATCACCTTGTCCCGCGAGGATCTCGTGAGGCAGTGGGCGGATCTCGCGGGCTCGGACACCGCGAAGCACTCGGAACCGGTCTCGCTGGAGAACGGGATGCTGACGGTCAAATGCGATTCGACGGCCTGGGCGAAGAACCTCCAGTTCATGCGCGCGACCATCCTCACCGAGATCGGACGACAGTATCCGAAGGCGGGTGTGAACAACCTCCGTTTCATCGGGCCGGACGTTCCCTCTTGGAAATGGGGGCCGAGAGCCGTCCCAGGGCGTGGTCCACGCGATACCTACGGGTAGGGCATCAACGAAGCCCCCTCGATTGATTTCAGGGCCACACACGGCCGTATAGCCGCATTTTCGGGTTCCAGACACGCTAGACTGGACATTCGAGATATCGATGTGGAGAATCACCTCTGATGACGCCTGAAACCCCCGCTGACGAGCCTGAATCGACAACCGGGGGCACCCCCGACGCCGAGCCCATCGCAACCCCCAAGCAGAAGCAGCAGGGCGAGTACGGAGCCAACGAGATCCAGGTCCTCGAGGGTCTGGAAGCTGTGCGCAAGCGCCCCGGCATGTACATCGGATCGACCGGTCCACGCGGACTGCACCATCTGGTGCAGGAGATCGTCGACAACTCCGTCGATGAGGCGATGGCGGGTCACGCCGACACGATCCTCGTGACACTGCTGTCAGACGGAGGAGTTCGTGTCGTCGACAACGGTCGAGGCATTCCGGTCGACCCCCATTCCTCAGACCCGAGCAAATCCACCGTCGAGGTGGTGCTGACGATCCTGCACGCTGGCGGCAAGTTCGGTGGCGGCGGATATGCCGTCTCCGGTGGTCTGCACGGCGTGGGTTCTTCGGTCGTGAACGCGCTCTCCACACGCTTCGACATCGAGATCATGCGGCAGGGCCACGTGTGGAGCCACAGCTTCTCGAACGGCGGTGTGCCGCAGGCTGAGGGACTCGTCAAGGGTGCGGAGACCGACGAGACCGGAACGATCATCACGTTCTGGCCGGATGCCGAGATCTTCACGGAAGGCGTCGAGTTCGACTACGAGACCCTGCGCACGCGTTTCCAGCAGATGGCGTTCCTGAACAAGGGGCTGCGCATCGAACTGCAGGATGAGCGCGAAGGCTCGACCTACGAGGTCGAAGAAGAGGGCACCACTGTCACGAAGCAGCGTGGCGACGTCTTCCTCTACGAACGAGGCCTCGTCGACTATGTCGAGTATCTGAACAGGGTGCGTCACGCCGAGGTCGTCAACGACGAGATCATCGATTTCGAGTCGGAGGACACCGAACGCAAGATCTCGCTCGAGGTCGCGATGCAGTGGACGACCGGTTACACCGAGAACGTCTTCACCTACGCGAACACGATCAACACCCACGAGGGCGGCACCCACGAAGAGGGCTTCCGTGCTGCTCTGACGACGCTGGTCAACAAGTACGCGCGTGCGAACAACCTGCTCAAGGAGAAGGATGACAACCTCTCCGGAGATGATGTGCGCGAGGGGCTGACGGCCGTCATCTCGATCAAGCTCGGCGAGCCGCAGTTCGAGGGGCAGACGAAGACGAAGCTCGGCAACACCGAGGCGAAGGCGTTCGTGCAGAAGGTCGTCGGCGACCAGCTCGGTGACTGGCTGGAACGCAACCCGACCCAGGCTAAGAACGTGATCCGCAAGTCGATCGATGCGGCGACCGCGCGCATGGCCGCGCGCAAGGCCCGCGAGACCGCTCGCCGCAAGAGCGTGTTCGAGTCGGCCGCGATGCCCGACAAGCTCAAGGACTGCACGAGCAAGGATCCGTCGATCAGTGAGATCTTCCTCGTCGAGGGTGACTCGGCAGGAGGTTCGGCCGTGCAGGGCCGCGATCCGCACACCCAGGCGATCCTCGCGCTGCGCGGCAAGATCCTCAACGTCGAGCGCGCTCGACTCGACAAGGCGCTGGGCAACCGCGAGGTCCAGGCGATGATCCAGGCCTTCGGCACCGGCATCGGCGAGGACTTCGACATCGAGAAGGCGCGCTATCACAAGATCGTGCTGATGGCGGATGCCGATGTCGACGGGCAGCACATCACGACGCTGCTGCTGACCCTGCTGTTCCGTTACATGCGCGGGCTCATCGAGGCAGGATTCGTCTATCTCGCGATGCCGCCGCTGTACCGTCTGAAGTGGTCGAACCAGCCGCACGAGTACGTCTACTCGGATGCCGAGCGCGACGCTCTGCTCAAGCACGGGGTCGACAACGGCAAGCGAATCCCCAAGGACAACGGCGTGCAGCGCTACAAGGGTCTCGGCGAAATGAACGCCAAGGAACTGTGGGAGACCACGATGGATCACAACACGCGTACGCTCCGCCAGGTGACCATCGAGGACGCCGCCGCCGCGGATGAGATCTTCAGCGTGCTGATGGGCGAGGACGTCGAGTCGCGCCGCAACTTCATCCAGCGCAACGCGAAGGACGTCCGTTTCCTGGACATCTAGACGTTCGTCTCCCCTCGCGTGAACGACCGGAATTGAAAGAACAGACATGACTGACGAAGAACGCCCCGACGCCGTACCCTTCCACGAACACGGCAAGATCGACCAGGTCGACCTGAAGTTCGAGATGGAGCGCAGCTATCTCGACTACGCCATGGCGGTCATCGTCGGGCGTGCGCTGCCGGATGTGCGCGACGGACTGAAGCCCGTGCACCGCCGGGTGATCTACGGCATGTACGACGGCGGCTACCGTCCGGACAAGGCGTTCTCGAAGTGCGCGCGCGTGGTCGGCGAGGTCATGGGTCAGTACCACCCGCACGGTGACACTGCGATCTACGACACCCTCGTGCGACTGGTGCAGCAGTGGGCGCTGCGGTACCCGCTCGCTCTGGGGCAGGGTAACTTCGGCTCCCCCGGCAACATGGGTGCGGCCGCTCCCCGTTACACCGAGACCAAGATGGCTCCGCTTGCGCTCGAGATGGTGCGCGACATCGAAGAGGAGACCGTCGACTTCTCGCCGAACTACGACGGCCAGACCCAGGAGCCCGACGTCCTGCCGGCGCGATTCCCGAACCTGCTGGTCAACGGGTCGGTCGGCATCGCGGTCGGCATGGCGACCAACATCCCCCCTCACAACCTCCGCGAGGTGTCGGATGCCGCGCTCTGGGCACTGGACAACCCCGACCTTCCGCGTGAGGAGCTCCTCGAGGGGCTCATCCAGCGGATTCCCGGTCCTGATTTCCCGACCGGCGCGCAGATCCTCGGATCCAAGGGCATCCACGAGGCATATCGCACCGGCCGAGGGTCGATCACGATGCGCGCCGTCGTCAACGTCGAGGAGATCCAGGGCCGTACGTGCCTCGTGATCACCGAGCTGCCGTATCAGGTGAACCCCGACAACCTCGCGGTGAAGATCGGTGATCTCGCCCGTGACGGCAAGATCACCGGCATCGCCGACATCCGAGACGAGACCAGTGACCGTACCGGTCAGCGCCTCGTCGTCGTTCTCAAGCGGGATGCCGTCGCCAAGGTCGTGCTGAACAACCTGTACAAGCACACCCAGCTGCAGGACAACTTCGGCGCCAACATGCTGGCCATCGTCGACGGCGTGCCACGCACGCTCGCCCTCGACGGCTTCATCACCAACTGGATCGCACACCAGATCGACGTGATCGTGCGGCGCACCACCTACCGCCTGCGCAAGGCGGAAGAGCGCATGCACATCCTGCGCGCGTACCTCAAGGCGCTCGACGCGCTCGATGAGGTCATCGCGTTGATCCGCCGTTCCCCGACGGTCGACGAGGCTCGCACCGGATTGAAGTCGCTGCTCGACATCGATGATGTGCAGGCCGATGCGATCCTGGCGATGCAGCTGCGCCGCCTTGCGGCACTCGAGCGTCAGAAGATCATCGACGAAGCGAACGAGATCGAAGCGCAGATCACTGAATTCAAAGCGATCCTCGCCGACGAGGCACGCCAGCGCACCATCATCCGCGAAGAGCTGACGGGTATCGTCGAGCGGTTCGGCGACGACCGCCGCACGCACATCCTGCAGGGCTTCGACGGTGACGTCTCGATGGAAGACCTGATCGCCGAGGAGGAGATGGTGGTCACCGTCACACGTGACGGCTACATCAAGCGCACGCGCAGCGACAACTACCGCTCGCAGCACCGCGGGGGCAAGGGCGTCAAGGGCGCCCAGCTGCGGGCAGACGACATCGTCGAGCACTTCTTCGTCACGACGACTCACCACTGGCTGCTGTTCTTCACCGACAAGGGGCGCGTCTACCGCACCAAGACGTACGAGGTGCCTGAGGCCGGCCGCGACGCGAAGGGCACGCACGTCGCGAATCTGCTCGCGCTGCAGCCGGATGAGAGCATCGCGCAGGTGCTCGACATCCGCGACTACGACGTGGCAGAGTACCTGGTGCTCGCGACGCGCGACGGCCTGGTGAAGAAGACCCGTCTGACCGAGTACGACACCAATCGCCAAGGCGGCGTCATCGCGATCCGCCTGCGCGAAGAGGACGAGCTCGTCAGTGCCCTGCTCGTCGACAACACCGACGACATCCTGCTCATCTCGCGTCACGGCATGTCGCTGCGCTTCAACGCCACGGACGAGGCGCTGCGCCCGATGGGACGCGCCACGGCGGGCGTGAAGGGGATGAGCTTCCGCGGAGAGGACAACCTGCTCTCGGCATCCGTCGCCGACGAGAACGCTTTCGTGTTCGTCGTCACCGACGGGGGCTACGCGAAGCGCACCGCGGTCGACGCGTATCGCGTTCAAGGACGCGGCGGAATCGGCATCAAGGTCGCCAAACTCAACGACGATCGGGGCACTCTCGCCGGCGGTCTGATCGTGTCTGAGGACGACGAGGTCTTGGTGGTTCTGTCCAGCGGCAAGGTGGTACGCTCTGCCGTGGCCGAGGTGCCCGCCAAGGGCCGTGACACCATGGGAGTGGTGTTCGCCCGGACTTCCGAGAAGGACCGGATCCTCGCCATCGCACGTAACGGAGAACGTCGCATCGTCGAAGAACTGGACGAGGCGGACTCCGACACTGAGACCCCTGAGGAAAGCAACGACGTATGAGCACAGTAGCCGACAAGCTGGCGAAGAAATCGACGCGCAAGACCGGCGGCAAGCAGGTTCGCCTGCGCCTGGTCTACGTCGATTTCTGGTCGGCGGTGAAGCTCTCGTTCCTGGCAGCGGTCGCGCTCGCGATCGTGACCATGGTCTCGTTCTTCCTGATCTTCCTCGTGCTGCAGGCGACCGGGATCATGTCGCAGGCAGATGAGTTCGTCGGCAACATCACAGACGGTTCCGTCTCGCTCGCCTCGCTCATGGGCCTGCCCCAGGTGATGGCGTTCGCGGCCGTCGTGTCGATCCTCAACCTGATCGTCGTCACCGTGCTGGGCGCCGTCGGCGCCGGCATCTACAACCTGGCCGTAAAGGTCACTGGTGGATTGCTCGTCGGCTTCACCTCGAACTGACTGACCGAGCGATGGGGCGGATGCTGCGGCATCCGCTCCATCGTCGTCAGACGACGCCTGCAGTGCCGAGCAGAGTGCCGATCAGCCAGGTGGCCGCCAGTGCGAGTGCCCCACCGACCACAAGGCGAATGGACGGCCGAAGCGGTGGCGAACCACCGATCCAGGCGGCGACCGCGCCCGTCACTGCGAGCGCGATCAGAACCGCGACGAACGTGACGGGCACTCTCCACTCCGGTGGAGGGATCAGAATGGCCAGCAGCGGCAGCAGGGCGCCGAGCGTGAATGCGATCGCCGACGAGAGTGCTGCATGCCACGGATTGACCAGGTCTTCCTGATCGATACCGAGCTCGACCTCGAGATGCGCTGCCAGCGCGTCGTGCGCGGTGAGCTCTTCAGCGACCTTGAGTGCGGTCTCGTCACTCAGCCCGCGCTCGCGATAGAGACCTGCGAGCTCGGCGAGCTCAGCATCCGGCATCGATCGCAGCTCCTCGCGCTCCTTCTGTATCAAGGCGCGTTCGCTGTCGCGCTGGCTGCTCACCGAGACGTACTCGCCGAGCGCCATGGAGATCGCGCCACCCACCAGACCGGCAAGGCCCGCGGTCAGCAGTGCGGCGTTGTCAGTGGTTGCGCCGGCGACGCCGACGACGAGTGACGCGACGGAGACGATGCCGTCGTTGGCTCCGAGCACTCCGGCGCGCAGCCAGTTCAATCGCTGTCCGAGTCCGGCGGCGTGCGGCTCTCCTTCATGTGCGGTCATGGCTTCAGTGAAGCAGATCACACGGTCGGAGTAGGGGAAACCAGAACAGAGCTCTCCGGCTGACACGGTGTCGTAGCCGGTGGCCCTCGGCCTACGTTTGAGGCATGACCACTCAGACTGTCCCCGCCACGGTGTCCGCGACACCGGTGAAGGCACCGCCGCTTCGGCTGTTCTTCACGATTCTGCACCTCGCCGCACTCGGAGCGCTCGGCGGTGTCGTGATCGGCATCCTGGCCGCAACCTTCGGCACCGGCCTGGCACTGCTGTTCGTCGTCGGAATCGGGTTGCTGTTCCTGGTCGGCTTCGTCTACGCCCTGTTCGGCCTCGGCTGGTTCGAAGTGGTTCGCGTCAGAGGGCTGTACGACCTCGACGTCTCCGACCTCCAGCCCCGCCGCCGTCAGCGGCCCGGCTTCGGCGGCTGGCTCCGCTCACTCGGTCGTCAGAGCATCGACGGACGCATGTGGCGGGCCGTCGCGAGCTTCGTCATCGCATGCATCTTCGGTGCGCTGGTGCTCCGGCTCTTCTGGGCGCTGATCTTCTCTGCCATCACGATCTTCGCCCCGCTCGGTGCCGCCGAGACGATCTCGATCCCGCTCGCCTTCGGCGTCGGACAGGTCGGCGTCGAATGGGCCGTGCTGGTCGGCATCCTCGGCGTCCTCGCCGCGGCCGCCGGCATCATCGGCCTCGCCCTGCTGCACCGCACGATCAGCCGCGCACTCGTGGTTCCCAACCGCGAGGCAGAGCTCACCGAGCAGGTGCGCACGACGAGCGCGCAGCGTGAAGGCGCGGTCCGTGCAGCCGACGTCGAGCGTACGCGCATCGAACGTGATCTTCACGATGGCGTTCAGCCCCGCCTGGTATCGGTAGGGATGACGCTGGGCCTCGCCCACCAGAAGATCGACGACGACCCCGCCCAGGCCAAGGATCTCATCGCCGAGGCGCACACCTCGACGAAGGCCGCGATCACCGAGCTGCGACAGCTCGCCCGCGGCATCCACGCGTCGGTTCTCGATGATCGAGGGTTGGATGCTGCGCTGTCGGCCCTCGCCAGCAGGTCGCACATCCCCGTGCAGCTCGACGTGCGCATGGACGGGCGCTGCAGCCGGGAGGCCGAGGCCGCCGTCTACTTCTCGATCGCGGAATCGCTGACCAACGCCGCCAAGCACTCCCGCGCCAGCGAATGCCGGGTGGTCGTACGGCTGCGCGACGGCGGAGTGCTGTGGGCACGCGTCGAAGACAATGGCATGGGTGGCGCACAGGTGCAGCCCGGCGGTGGATTGGACGGCATCTCGAACCGCGTGCTCGCCGCCGGCGGCACGTTCCGACTCGACAGTCCGCAGGGCGGTCCGACTTCGTTGGAGGTGAGCGTGCCATGCGCATCCTGATCTGCGAGGATTCCGTGCTCCTGCGCGAAGGTCTGGTGCGACTGCTCGAGGACTCCGGCCACGAGGTCGTCGCTGCTCTTCCCGACACCGACGGACTCACCGAGGCCGTGCGCACGACAGATCCTGAGCTCTGCATCCTCGATGTGCGGCTCCCACCGACCTTCACAGACGAGGGCATTCGCGCGGCACTCGGGCTGCGGAGGACGCATCCTTCGCTCCCCCTCCTCGTGCTCTCGCAGTACGTCGAGGAGCGCTATGCCAGCGACCTGATCGCCGCGCAGGGTGGCCCGCTCGGCTACCTGCTCAAGGATCGTGTGGCTGATGTCTCCGAGTTCGTCGCTTCGGTCGAGCGCATCGCCGAAGGTGCGTCGGTCCTCGACCCGGAGGTGGTCGCTCAGCTGCTGACGCGTCGCAATCGCGACGATCGGATGCTGCAACTCACCGAGCGCGAGCGCACCGTGCTCTCGCTCATCGCCGAGGGCAAGTCGAACCAGACGATCGCCGGGCTGCTGTTCCTCTCCGAGGGCAGCGTCGAGAAGTACATCACCTCGATCTTCCAGAAGCTCGGCCTCGAACCCGAAGCCGGCAACCGCCGCGTGCTCGCAGCGCTCGCCCACATCGAGAACACCGTCGGCGGCACTGGTCCGCTCGGAAACACGCCACAGACAGGAGCGGCACGATGAACGCCGAATCGCAGAACAACCAGGGCAGGCACGACACCCCCCTGAGCCCGCCGCCCGCCGCGCCGGCCGAAGCGTCTTCGGCGCCGTCTTCGGGCAACGTCGCGCCTGGTGCCGCAACCCCCTCAGGTTCGGCCACGAGGACGTCCGGACCGGAGGCGCCGCGAGGCTCTGGTGCACGAGCGGCCGCCATCACGATCGCTGCCTTCGGCGGGGTGGCTCTGCTCGCGACCGGCGGCACAGCTGCGGTCGCGGCCGTCAACGACGTGACCACGTCGGTCTCTTCGCAGCAGCAGGCCGACGCGACGGGGATCACAGGCATCGACCTGGATCTCGGGGGTGCGGAAGTGCATGTTCAATTCGGTGATGTCGAACAGGCGGAGCTCGAGGTGTCGGGCACCAGCAGTGAACGATGGACGTTGCTTCGTGATGACGAGGAGCTCCTCGTCAACAGTCCCGACATGAACTTCGGCTGGTGGTTCGGAGACTGGTTCGAAGATGAAGGAACCGTGGTGCTCACTCTTCCGGAGGATCTGCTCAGCGAGCGGATCGATGCGGACATCTCATTGGGCGCCGGCAGTCTCGATGTCGTAGGCGACTTCGGTGACATCGACGTCGAGATGGGAGCAGGCGCGCTGTTCATCACCGGATCAGCGGATACGATCGATGCGGATCTGAGTGCGGGGCGTGCCGAGTTCGAACTCGATGACGTGTCCACGGCCGCCTTCTCGATCTCGGCCGGGCGACTCGAGGCCGAGCTCACGGGGACGGCGCCCACCGAGGTACAGGTCGATGTGAGTGCAGGCTCGCTGCTGCTGACCCTTCCCGACGACGAGTACGACGTACGGCAGGAGGTCAGTGCCGGATCACTCGACAACGGACTGCAGACGTCGCCGAACGCGCGGAATTCGATCGTGGCCAGCGTCTCTGCCGGAAGCGCGGTTCTGCGGCCCGGTGACTGACCGGCGTCGATTCGGATTTTCCGTCGATCTCCGGTAAAGTCTTGGAGGTTGACGGGGCTATAGCTCAGTTGGTTAGAGCGCTTCACTGATAATGAAGAGGTCCCAGGTTCAAATCCTGGTAGCCCCACTCCGCAACTCAAATTCAATACCCTTTCGGGGCCTTAGCTCAGTTGGTAGAGCGCCTGCTTTGCAAGCAGGATGTCAGGAGTTCGAATCTCCTAGGCTCCACATTTACAAGAAGCGCCGCCCGCAAGGGCGGCGCTTCTCGCCTTGATCAAGCTGATCAATTCGTGCCTGTCCACCCGCGCGCCCACCGGATCAGCCGGCGTGGAGGTGCGTCTCGGTGGTCGCGCCAAGGTCCGCGAGCAACTCGAGCAGGTGTGTCGAGGGTGCCGCGACGTGATCGTGCGGGGCCGAGACTGCGGACACGACCCACGACGGACCCGCGGTGGGAGGGAGCGCGACCATGCGCAGACCGACCGCCTGTGGCTTGGCCGCGACGTGGCGAGGCACGATCGCGACCCCCAGGCCGCGGGTGACGAGATCCAGAAGTGTGTGCACATCGTTGACGGTGCACCGCACCCGTCGATGGACGCCATGCATCGCGAGGGTCTCGTCGTTCAGCTCGCGAATACCCCATGCCCCGGTGAAGTCGATGAAGTCCTCGCCGTCGAGCGCATCCCAGGGTACTTCCGGGCGGACGGAAGCGCGTGCAGCGAGCGGGTGATCCGGTGCGGCGAGCAACATCAGTGGCTCCCGGCCCAGGATCCGGTGCGGCAGCGCGCCGAGGTGCTTGGTCGTCGCCACGAAAGCCACGTCGATCTCACCCGCGCGCGTCAGCGCGATGAGGTCCTGCGAGCCGGCTTGCGTGAAGTGAGTTTCGACGCGCGGGTGGCGCCGATGGAAGCGTTCAAGGAGATCGGCCACGTCGACGAACCCCAGGCATTGTTCGGCGCCGATGCGCAGGAAGCCGGTCACCTCCTGGCTCGCCTTGATCACTGCATCGCGCGCCTGCGTGGCGTCCGCCAGCATTTGCCGCGCATACGGCAGCAGCGCCAAGCCCGCTTCGGTCAGCTCCACGCGGCGGGTCGTACGATCGAACAGCGGGGTGCCCAGTTCCTTCTCGAGATTGCGGATCGCTGAGGAGAGGCCGGACTGCGAGATGCCCGCGAGCTCGGCCGCGCGGGTGAAGTGGCGTTCCTCGGCCACTGCGAGGAGGTACTCCATCTGGCGCAGATCCATTCACGCCTCCTGCTTCTGAATTCCAGAACCATCAACTGTTGGACTTCTAGATTAGCCAATCCTAGGGTGAAGGTGTGGCGCCGAACGGAGTCACAGCAACTCTACGAAGGAGCTCACGAATGCTGCAGCGCACCATCGGTGACCGATCCGTGTCGGCGATCGGCCTCGGCGGCATGCCGATGTCGATCGAGGGGCGACCGGAAGTCGAGCGTTCGATCGCCACGATCCACGCTGCTCTCGATGCCGGCGTCACACTCATCGACACAGCGGATGCGTACCACATGGGCGCTGACGAGGTCGGCCACAACGAGGAGCTCATCGGCCGCGCCTTGCGCGAGTATGGTTCTGGCGCGGGCGATGTGCTCGTCGCCACCAAGGGAGGTCATCTCCGTCCGGGCGACGGGACCTGGACGCGCAACGGCGACCCGGAGTATCTCAAGCGCGCCGCGAAGGAATCCGCACGCCGCCTCGGCGTCGACGCCATCGGTCTGTACCAGTTCCACCGTCCTGACCCTCAGGTGCCGTACGCGGAATCGGTGGGCGCGATCCGCGATCTGCTCGACGAGGGCGTGATATTGATGGGCGGCATCTCCAACGCCGACGTCGCCCAGATCGACGAGGCCCGCGAAGTTCTCGGCGGACGTCTGGTGTCCGTCCAGAATCAGTTCTCTCCGGCTTTCCGTTCCAGCCAGGGCGAACTCGAGCACTGCGCCGAGCTCGGCATCGCGTTTCTGCCGTGGAGCCCGCTCGGGGGCATAAAAGATGCGAAGGACCTCGCAGACCGCCACGGCGCGTTCCAGGAGGTGGCGGACGAGTTGGGCACGAGCGTCTATCAGGTCGCGCTCGCGTGGGAGCTCGCCCTCGCTCCCATCGTGATTCCTATTCCCGGCGCCTCGCGCCCCGAGAGCATCCGTGACTCTGCAGCGGCGACGGGTCTGACGCTCACCATCGAGCAGGTTGCTCGCTTGTCCGCCTGACCCATAACTTCGGCTTCATTCACCGTCGACCTACCGAAAGTGACCCATGAGAACCTTCACCCTTCCGCACACCGATCTGGTGGTGCCCAACGTCGTCCTGGGCCTGATGCGAATCCAGGACAAGACCGACGAAGAAGTGCGCACGCTCGTGAACACCGCCCGCGACGCCGGTATCACCTTCCTCGACCACGCCGACGTGTACGGTTCGAGCAAGCACGGCTGCGAGCGTCGCTTCGCAGAGGCGATGCAGCTCACGTCCGCCGAGCGGGAACAGTTCGTGATCCAGTCGAAGGCAGGCATCGTGCGCGAGGGCCCGTATTTCGACTTCTCGTACGAGCACATCATCGAGTCTGTGAACGGCTCACTCGAGGCGCTCGGTACTGACTACCTCGACATCCTGCTCCTGCACCGTCCCGACGCGCTCGTGGAACCGGAAGAGGTGGCCCGGGCATTCGACGAGCTATCGACCTCAGGCAAGGTACGCGCCTTCGGCGTATCGAACCAGACGCCTCGCCAGATCGATCTGCTGCGCAAGTACGTCACGCAACCGATCGTCGCCAACCAACTTCAGCTGTCGATCACGCACGCGCCGATGATCGCGCAGGGCGTGGCCGCCAACATGCAGAAGCTGGATCAGTCGATCACGCGCGACGACGGCATCCTCGACTACTGCCGTCTGAACGACATCACGATCCAGGCGTGGTCGCCGTTCCAGGCCGGCTTCTTCGACGGACCCTTCCTGGGCTCGGCTCGCTACCCTGAGCTGAACGCAGCGGTCGACCGTCTTGCCAACAAGTACGGCGTCCCACCAGAGGCCATCGCGGTGGCGTGGATCACGCGCCACCCCGCGCAGATGCAGGTCGTGCTCGGCACCACGACCCCGGAACGCGTGGCAGCTGCAGCCCAGGGCTCGGAGATTCCGCTCACACACGCCGAGTGGTATGACCTGTTCCGCGCCGCCGGATACGTCGTACCGTGACGGGTGCGCGGAACACGGCTGGCAACCGGACGGAGCACACTGGTCGTCGTCGGGCGGCTCTGGCGGCGCTCGGCGACTGAGTAGCGGCTGCAGGATTCCGGCTGACACAGTCGGACGAAGCACAGGATGCAGCACGAGAACCCCGGCGTCGACCGGGACTCTCTCGCGTTCCGACGTAGGATCGAAGGGTGCTGATCGGTCTGATGCGTCCTGTGGAAACTCGCTCCGTCGACGTCGAGGCCGCTGATCTCGCGGGCGTGCAGGCTCAGCTCTCGACCCACCGTCCTGAAGGCTTCGACCTCATCTCCGCCCCTGTCGAGATGATCAAGGGCGCCGCGATCCTCAAGGCGAAGGGCACCTTCCAGAGCCGTGACCGCATCGAGCAGATCGAGGCTGATGACATGGACGCGCTGCACGCCAAGGTCCCAGAGGGTTGGCAGCTCCTCAGCGTTCGCGCGACCGCCTGAAGCACCGGCATCCGTCGGCCGGCGGGCCGTCTCATGCTCGACGACGACGCACACCGTCGGCGAGACGGGCGAGCGCGCCCTCCGTGGCATCCCAACCCATGCAGGAATCCGTCACGCTCTGACCGTACGTGAGCCGGGTCCGACCCGCCGACACGTCCAGCTTCTGCGCACCCGCGACGAGGTTGCTCTCGAGCATCACGCCGGCGATCGCCGAGCCGTCCGTCGCGATCTGCTCGCCGAGCTCTGCGGCCACGGTCGCTTGACGAACGTGGTCCTTACCGCTGTTGCCATGACTCGCGTCGATGATCAGGCGCGGCGCCAACATGGCCGCTGAAAGGCGCTCAGCAGCGCGCCGCACGTGATCGGCGCCGTAGTTCGGTCCGTCGGCGCCGCCGCGCAGGATCACGCCTGTGTCGGGGTTGCCCGTCGTCGCCACCAGGCTCGCACGGCCATCGGAGCCGATACCGAGGAACGCCTGCGGGCTGGATGCCGCTGCCGCAGCATCCAGCGCCACCTGCAGTCCACCGTCCATGCCGTTCTTGAAGCCGATCGGCATCGACAGGCCTGAAGCCAGCTGTCGATGGATCTGGCTCTCGGTGGTGCGTGCACCGATCGCACCCCATGTGATGAGGTCAGCGGTGTACTGCGGGCTGATCGGCTCGAGGAATTCGGTGGCGCACGGCATCCCGAGTGCGGTGACATCGCGAAGGAAGCCGCGTGCGAGACGCAGCCCTTCCTCTATGTCGTGGCTGCCATCGAGGTGCGGGTCGTTGATCAGGCCCTTCCAGCCGATGGTCGTACGAGGCTTCTCGAAGTATGTGCGCATCACGATCAACAGGTCATCCCGGTGCTTCTCGGCCTCCCTCACCAGCCTCCCGGCGTACTCGAGCCCCGCCGCGGGGTCGTGGATCGAGCATGGCCCGGCGACCACGAGCAACCTGTCGTCGTCCCCGGACATGATCGCGCGGACCTCGTCGCGCGTGCGCGCAATGAGGGCGGCCCGCTCGTCACCTATCGGGAGCTCAGCGGCGATGTCGCTGGGGGCGGGGAGAGTCGTGAATCTCGCGACGTGCAGGTCGGCAGTGGTCTCGGCGTGGATGGTGCTCATGGGTCCTGTCCTGTCTGAAGGCGGACCCGGATGCAGAGCCCGCCGATGAAACGGCGAAAGCCAGAGCAAATGCTCTGGCTTGTCGGCTCTGAAGGTGTCGGTGTGCGCTAGATCAGCGCCGGCCCCTCCAGAGCCGACTCGAAATACGCATACCAACGGGTTGTCATGCGAAAGACACTACCCCATCCGCGAAGGCATCGGCGCCGCCCACCGCCGTCCGCGCCCCCTGTTGCGTTCGATGCACGGAGCGCGTCGGCGGCAGCAGGGGGCGTCGGTGGCATCACACTGTCAGACCAGCGGGGTGAAGTCTCGGTTCGCGATGTGCTCAGGCCGCGGAGACTTCGCGGCGAACGGATCGACCAGGGCGTTCTCGACACTGTTGAACACCATGAACACGTTCGAGCGGGCATACGGGGTGATGTTGTTGCCCGAGCCGTGCATGATGTTCGAGTCGAACCACAGCGCAGAACCGGCGGCCCCGGTGAACTGGTCGATGCCGTACTGGTCAGCGAGCGCCGTGATGGCCGCATGGCTCGGCACGCCCGCCTCCTGCGCCTGCAGCGACTGCTCGTGGTTGTTGTCGGGAGTCTCCCCCACCGCAGGCACGAACGTGCGGTGCGAACCGGGCATCACCATGAGCCCGCCGTTGAACGGGTAGTTGTCGGTCAGCGCGATCGACAGGCTCACGGCCCGCGGCACCGGCATGCCGTCCTCCGCATGCCAGGTCTCGAAGTCGGAGTGCCAGTAGAACCCGGTGCCGGTGAAGCTCGGCATGTAATTGATCCGCGTCTGGTGCAGATACACCTCAGAACCCACTATCTGGCGTGCAAGGTCGAGCACCTTCGGGTCGCGGGCGAGGGCGTCGAGTGCTGAGCTCAGCTTCTCGACCTCGAAAACCGAACGCACGGTGCCGGTGGCGCGCTCGGCGATCAGCCGGTCGTCGCCTTGCAGCGCGGTATCGGATGCGAGCCGGTCCAGCTCACTCGAGTACAGGGCGACATCATCGGACGAGATGAAGTCGTCGAGGATCGTGAACCCGCGCCGCTCGTGGGTCTCGAGTTCGGTCGCCGAGAAGGGACCGTCGCCGGCCGATCCCCACACAGCGGGCTGCGTTCGGGTGATGAAGTCGGAAGGCTGTGCCAGCCGGGTCGGGAACAGGTCCTCTGCGGTGGTCGTGGTCGTCATGCTTCGTTCTCCTGTTTCTTCTGCGGGTGCTTTCTCATGCGGATGCTGGGGTGATCCCGATCATGCGGGTTCGGTGACGAGCGGATAGACCCCGTTCTCGTCGTGCACCTCCCGGCCGGTGACGGGCGGGTTGAACACGCACACGACGCGCATCTCGGTGCGCGGGCGCACCTCGTGCTTGTCATGCTCGTTCAGTAGATACAGCGATCCGGGTGCGAGCTGGTGCGTCTTCCCGTTGGCGAGTTCGGTGATCTCTCCCTCGCCCGCCACGACGAACACGGCCTCGATGTGGTTGGCGTACCAGAACCGGCTCACCGTGCCGGCATAGAGCGTGGTCTCGTGCACCGAGAAGCCCACCTTCTCCTTGGCGAGCACGATGCGCTTGCTGCGCCAGTTCTCGGTCTTGATGTCGGCGTCGGTGTCGGTGATCTCGTCGAGTGTGCGGACGATCATGCGGGGGTGTGCTCCTTGTTCTCTGCGTTGTGGTCTGCGCGGTCTGCATCGTGGTCGACCGTGTGATCCGCGGCATGCGGGTCGGGCTCGCCGAGCACGGCGCGCACGGACTCGTCGATGATGCGCAGGCCGCGCTCGAGTTCGATGTCGGTGATGGTCAGGGCCGGGAGGATCTTCATGACCTCGCCCTCGGGTCCGGAGGTCTCCATGAGCAGTCCGCGTTCGAAGGCGGCCTGGCACACGGCATCCGCCAGCTCGCCGGAGGGGAACTGCAGACCGCGGGCGAGTCCGCGCCCCTTGGCGATGAGCTCGTGCTGCGGGTATCTGGCGACGAAGGTGTTGAACCATCCCTCGACGCGTGCGCCCTTCGTGATCGTGGAGTCGCGCAGCTCGTCGTCGGACCAGTAGCGCCGCAGCGCCGCAGCGGCCGTCGCGAAGCCCGGGCTGATGCCGCGGAAGGTGCCGTTGTGCTCCCCCGGCTGCCAGACGTCGAGCTCGGGCTTGATCAGGGTGAGCGCCATCGGGATGCCGTAGCCGGAGATCGACTTCGACAGGCAGACGATGTCGGGCACGATGCCTGCCTCTTCGAAGCTGAAGAAGTCGCCGGTACGACCGCAGCCCATCTGGATGTCGTCGACGATGAGCAGGATGTCGTGCTGCGTGCAGAGCGCAGCGAGCTGTCGCAGCCATTCTGCGCGTGCCGCGTTGATGCCACCCTCGCCCTGCACCGTCTCGACGATCACGGCGGCCGGGATGTTGAGCCCGCTGCCGGAGTCTTCGAGCAGCCGCTCGAAGTAGAAGAAGTCGGGGTAGTCGCCGTCGAAGTAGTCGTCGTACGGCATGGGTGTCGCGTGCACGAGCGGCACGCCGGCGCCGCCGCGCTTGAGCGAGTTGCCGGTGACGGACAGGGCGCCGAGCGTCATGCCGTGGAAGGCGTTGGTGAAGTTGACCACTGATTCGCGACCGGTCACCTTGCGTGCCAATTTCAGCGCGGCTTCGACGGCGTTGGCTCCGCCGGGGCCGGGGAAGACCACCTTGTAGTCGAGGTCGCGAGGTTTCAGGATGACCTCGTCGAGCGTCTCGAGGAAGTCGCGCCTGGCAGAGGTGAACATGTCGAGCGAGTGCACGATGCGGTCATCGGCCAGGTAGTCGAGGAGTACGCGCTTGAGCTCGGGATTGTTGTGCCCGTAGTTGAGCGCACCGGCTCCGGTGAAGAAGTCCAGGTACTCCTTGCCGTCCTCGTCGTACATCAGACTGCCGATCGCGCGATCGAACACGACGGGCCATGCGCGCGAGTAACTGCGGACTTCGGATTCCAGCTGGGTGAAGATGTTCATTGCGTGGTGGTTCTCCTCCTTGATTGATCACGTGCGGGGAGCGCACGCCGCCCCGGGTGGGCGGAGTCGACGGCTACATCGGCGGACCGATCTCGTAGAGCCGTTCGGGTTCGTGATGCGCCGCATCCGACGGGTGCATCAGATGCGCGCTCTCGAAAAGGGGGGCGACGGTCACGGGCGCGTCGTTCCAGCGGCGGGCGAGGCTGCGGAAGGTCTGCTGCGACGCGACGTTGTCGTCGGTGATGGTGGTCTGCAGTGTGCGCACGGCAGGGGTGATGGTCCGGTCGTGGAGCAGATCGTCCAGCATCCGTCCGGCGAGGCCGAGCCCACGGAAGCGGGCGTCGACGGCGACCTGCCAGATGAACAGGCACGAGGGGTCTGCCGGACGGCGATAGCCGATCACGAAGCCGGCCGGTTCACCGCCCACGAGTGCGATGCGGCACGTCGAGGCGAAGTCGCGAGCGTAGAGGACGTACGCGTACGAGGAGTTCAGATCCAGCGTCCGCGAATCGCGGGCGATGCGCCAGAGTTCGACTCCCTCGTCGATGCGGGGCGGCCGGATCAGGCTCGTCTCACCCGACCGTGCATCGATATGCGCGGCCTGTGCTGACGTGCTCGGCTCGACAGAGCCGGGGGAAGTCAGAGCGTGTCACCGTCCCGGATCGGGGTGTGCAGCTCGCAAGAATTGGTGTCCATTGGGTGTGATCTCCGCTGGGTGAAACAGCATCGGTCCGTCTTCCACACTGTCATGCACGTGGTGCGACCTCAAATCCACGGCGACAGGATCGCCGTGTGCGGGGCCCTGTGGGATGCTGGGCGCATGAGCCTTCCGCACGCCGATGTCGACCCAGACGGCCTCCTGGAATACTCGGTGGTCTTCACCGACAGGTCCTTGAATCACATGTCCGCGCGCTTCGTCGCGGTGATGCAGCAGACCTTCGAGATCCTCGGCGCGGCGTACAACGCGCACACCTCGGCGATAGTTCCCGGCGGCGGCACCTACGCGATGGAAGCCGTCGCGCGTCAACTGGCGACCGGCCGACGCGTCCTCGTCGTGCGCAACGGTCTGTTCTCGTATCGCTGGTCGCAGATCCTCGAGACCGGCGGCATCAGCGACGACGTCACGGTGCTCGCCGCCCGACCGGACTCCGACGATGTTCAGGCCGCATGGGCGCCGGCGCCTCTCGAGGAGGTGGTGGCGGCGATTCGCGCTCGCCGCCCCGAGGTGGTCTTCGCCCCGCACGTCGAGACCGCAGCGGGCATGATCCTTCCCGACGATTACGTGCGCGCGTTGGCGGATGCCGTGCACGAGGTCGGCGGCCTGCTCGTGCTCGACTGCATCGCCTCCGGCGCGATGTGGGTCGACATGAAGGCCCTCGGCGTCGACGTGCTGCTCAGCGCACCGCAGAAGGGATGGAGCGGCTCCCCCTGCGCCGGCTTCGTCATGCTCAGCGAAGCGGGTGCGGATGCTGTGCGCGACCGGACCTCGACGAGTTTCGCCGCCGACCTCGGAAAGTGGCTGGTCATCGCCGACGAGTACCGCGCCGGCCGTGCCGCGTACCACGCGACCATGCCCACCGACCCGTTGACCCACAACCTCGCCGCCATGCTCGAGACGCAGAGCCGCGGCTTCGATGAGCTGCGCGCAGCGCAGATCGAACTCGGCACGCGGGTGCGGGAGCTGCTGACCGAACACGGATTCTCGTCGGTCGCGGCCGCTGAGTTCGCCGCCCCGGGTGTCGTCGTCGTGCACACGGATGACCCTGCTCTGAAGTCGGGTGCGGCGTTCAAGGAGCTGGGACTTCAGATCGCCGCCGGCGTGCCGCTGCATTGCGATGAGCCGGAGGACTTCTCGACCTTCCGGCTCGGGCTGTTCGGCCTCGACAAGCTCGCCGATGTCGAGGGAACGGTGTCACGGCTCGCTGCGGCCTTGGACTCTAGCCGTCCGCCCGCGTGAGTTCGTGCGGAGCGACGTTGAGCCGTTCGCAACCGTCGGCAGTGACCACGACGATGTCCTCGATGCGCGCTCCCCATTCGCCCGCGAAGTAGATGCCGGGCTCGATGCTGAACGCCATGCCCTCGCGCAGAACCAGGTCGTTGCCGGGGGCGATGTACGGCTCCTCGTGCACTGATACTCCGATGCCGTGCCCCGTGCGATGCAGGAACGCATCGCCCAGACCGGCGGCAGTGAGCACCTCCCGGGCGGCGGCGTCCACCTCGGATGCCGTCGCACCCGGTCGTACGGCGTCCACGGCGGCCTGCTGAGCGCTCACGAGCACCGCGATCCGTTCGGCCACGTCAGGGTCGGGATCGCCCACGACGTACGTGCGGGTGCTGTCCGAGTTGTAACCGCTGGGCACCGCGCCGCCGATGTCTACTACGACGATGTCGCCGTCGTCGATCACGCGATCCGAGACCTCGTGATGCGGGTCGGCGCCGTTCGGGCCGGAGCCGACGATCACGAACTCGACCGTCCGGTGCCCCTCTGCCACGATCGCCTCGGCGATGTCGGCGGCGACCTCGCGTTCGGTGCGTCCGGCGCGCAGCCACTGCGGAACCCGGCGGTGCACAGCGTCGATCGCGGCACCGGCACGGCGCAGTTCGGTGATCTCGGTCTCATCCTTGATCATGCGCCCCTCGCGGAGCACAGGCGTCGCGAGCTCGAGCCGCACGCCGAGGCGCTCGCCGATCGGGATGACGTGCAGAGCCGGCAGCGCATCCGAGACACCGACGCGAGTGACCCGGTCGAGCGCACTGCTCACCAGAGCGTAGGGGTCTTCACCGTCCACCCAGTCGAGAACCGTGAGACCGAGCTCCCCCACCGCTGTCGATCGCACCTTCGCGAGCTCCATCCGAGGCACGACGATCGTCGGCGCGAGCGACGGACCGATCAGCAGCACGGTCAGGCGTTCGATCGTGTCACCCTCCACGCCGACGAGGTACTGCAGGTCTGGACCTGGTCCGACGACGATCGCATCGAATCCGCCATCTGCAGCGAGGGCTGCGGCGCGTTCGAGTCGGGCGGCATACACGGAGGCGGGGAAAGGCAGGCTGCTCACGCCTGCCACGCTACTCCGGGATGCGCCTCGAGTCTTGGGCGGTTCTGATCGTCCGTCTCAACCTTTCGGCCCGCGGCCCTGCCAGACTGGCGCCATGACGACAGTCTTCACCGGCCGCATCCGCCCGCTCGCACCAGCGTTCGATACGGAAGTCGAGGCCGTCGCCGTCGCCGATGGTCGGGTCGTCGCGCTGGGATCGACCGCAGAGCTCACGGCGCAGCATCCGGATGCCGACACCGTAGCTCTGGACGGCTGGGTCATGCCCGGACTCATCGAACCGCACGGGCATCCCGGATATTCGTCGATCCTGCTGTCGCACCTCGTCGTCGACATCCGCCCTGTGACGCTCTCAGACGCCGCGGGAGTCCTCTCTGCGCTCAAGGAAGCCGTCGCCACCGCTGATGGGAAGGCGGTGTTCGCGAACGGGTGGGATGCGCTGCTCCAGCGCGGCCTTCCGGAACCGCGGCGTGCATTCCTCGACGATCTCGCGGGTGACATCCCGCTCGTCGTGATCCACAACTCGGGCCACTCCGCGTACTTCAACACCGCCGCCGAGAAAGCGGCCGGACTCGACCGGAACACCCCCGACCCCGCAGGATCCCGCTTCGGACGAGAAGCGGACGGTGAGCTCAGCGGAGTGGCCTTCGAGGAGGCGGCGGTCGGACAGATCATCGCCCCGCTGCTCGCGACAGCGAAGGCGCACCTGCCGGAGATCTTCGCCGGTCACCTGCGCGACCTCTCGCTGCGCGGCATCACGACCGTGTCGGATCTCACCTGGAACCCGGAGATGAATCCGCTCGTCGCGGCGCTGCAGGAGAAGAACCTCCTGCCGGTCAGGTTGCGCACGTACGAGATGTCGCGCCCTGGCGGCCTTCCCGCGGAACGCGGCAGCGAAGACCCGATGTTCCGTCAGGCCGGCGTGAAGACCTGGTCGGACGGATCCCCCTGGGTCGGAAACATCGCCACATCGTTCCCCTACCTCGACACCGAAGCAACCCGCGGACTCGGCCTCGAGCCGCACCACATCGGGCAGGCGAACTACACGGCGGACGAACTGCTCTCGATCGCCGAGCCCTATGCGGCCGGTGGATGGCAGCTCGCCTGTCACGTGCATGGCGATCTGGCAGTGGAGGCCACACTCGATGTCTACGAGCAGATCATCACGAAGCACTCCTTGACCGATCACCGTTTCCGGCTCGAGCACTGCGGCGCCATGACACCGGCGCAGTTCACTCGCGCGGCAGCCCTCGGAGTCACCGTCAGCCTGTTCGTCGACCACATCACCTATTGGGGTGAGGTGCTCGTCGACGACCTGTTCGGCGCCGAGCATGGCGGCGCGTGGGCGGATGCCGGTGCAGCATTCGCCGCGGGGCATCGCGCCACATTCCATAACGACGGCTGGGTCACGCCGAACGAGCCGTTCCGCAACATGGCGGTCGCCGAGACGCGCACCACGCGTTCAGGGTTCCGGATGCCGGGCGGCACACCCGTCACGCGCGCCCAGGCCGTCGCGGCACAGACGACGAACGCCGCGTGGCAATTGTTCAGCGAGCGTGAGGTCGGATGCCTGGCACCAGGACTGTTCGCCGACTTCATCGTGGTCGACCGGGATCCGGTCACGGTCACGGCCGAGGAGCTCGCCGAAACGCGGGTGCAGGCCACCTATCTCGGCGGCACCCGCATGCCCTGATCCGAGGTCAGGCTGAGTGGGATGCCGCGCGGGCCACGGCGGTGGCGCGGTCGTCGTCCTCACTCGCCAGCACGCCGCCGTTGGCGACGAAGTCGGCGGCGACCTCTTCGAACATGATCCGCACGTGCTCGCGCTGCGCGCCGAGGGCGTCGACTGCAGCGGATGTGACTGCCGCAGCGAAGGCGCGGCGCTGATCGACAGTGCGTCCGGGGAGCAGTTCCACTCTGATGTTCGGCATGGCCACAGCCTAGGACACACGGCAGGGCGGGTCTCATGGCTCCGGGTAGTGTGAGGCCATGGATCTGCGCGTTGCAGCATATGCGGTCGTCACCGATGACGACGACAGGGTGCTGCTCGCCCGGTGGACCGAGGGCCGCCGCGTCGCATGGACGATGCCAGGCGGTGGGCTCGAACCCGGGGAGGATCCCGAAGACGCTGTTCGTCGTGAAGTCCGCGAGGAGACCGGCTACACCGTGCACGTACAAGGGCTTCTCGGCATCCATTCGAGAGTGATACCCGCCGGCCGACGTGTGAAGAAGTCGGGCGCACCGCTGCACACCCTGCGAATCGTGTACCGCGCCAAGATCAGCGGGGGAAAGCTGCGCTTCGAGGAGAACGGCTCCACCGACATGGCGGGTTGGTTCTCGCTGCCCGCACTGGCGGAGCTGCAGAGAGTGAAGCTCGTCGACATCGCGCTGCGGATGGCGGAAATTCTCTGACCCGCGGGACGGGTGCAATCAGTCGCGCGGCTGCTCCGGCACGGTGATATCGGCGACCGTCGCGCCGTAGGCGTCGATCAGGTCGTCCGCATCGACGAAGAGGCTGTAACCGTGTGCGCCCGCGCCCATGGCGACGCGCTGGCCGACGATCGACTCATCGGCATAGATCGGCCAGTCGGTGGTGCTGCCGATGGGAACGATCGTGCCACGCTCGTATCCGGTCGCGGCCAGTGCGAGTTCGGCCTCGGGCAGGCGCAGCTTGTTCACGCCGACGACGGCGCGCAGCTTCGGCCACGAGATCGATCGCCCGCCTGGCACGAGTGCGAAGAGGTAGGTGTCATCGGCGCGCTTGACGACGAGCGTCTTGACGATGCCTGACGGGTCGAGACCGAGCAGTGCCGCCGCCTCATGCAGGCTGTTCGCCTTCGGACGCTCGCGGATCTCGATGTCGAGACCGCGGGCCGCCGCGGCATCCCGCACGCGCGCGTGCTGCGACGCGACTTCGACCCCTGAGCCGATCGAAGGCTCAGGGGTCGAAGCGGCAGAAGCCGAGGGGGTCACGCGTCGGGTGCGGAGAGCGGGTCGTCCGCGACCCAGAGCTCGTCGTCCGTGCGCAGTGCCTGCCATGCGGCGTAGAGAACGCCGACGGCCGCAGCCGCGCCGAGGATGATCGCGATGACCGAGCCGATGCCCGGACCCTGCTTCTTCTTCACGATGCGTCCGTTGGCGAACTCGAGTCCCTGGCGCTTGGCGTTCGCCACATCCCACGCCGTGAGGGCGGAGCCGACGACGCCGCCGATGATCGGGACGACCTTGTCGTCCACGACGTGGCGACCGAACTTCACGCCGCGATTCACAGTCGGGGCGATCCGATGGTTGTAGGCGTCCTGAACGACGGGAACCACCTGCTCACGACCGAGGCCACTGAGCTGACGGCCGGCCTCGCGGGCGACATCGGCTGCGTGTCCGACCACGACCTGCTGCGATTCCCACAGCTCGTTGGCGTCCTTCTGGAGGCGACGCAGTTGCTTTTTGCGCTTGCGGCTAATGCTCACGGTGTTCTCCTGTCCATTGGAGTACGGAAATCCCATACTGCCAGATGAGACTGGATGCTGGCAGTGATTGCGCTGGCCCTTGTCAACCGGAACTGCGCGCGCTAACGTGTCGGCACTTCCGGCCAGCACACTGCAAGCTCTGCGAGAATGGACGCATGGCTCAGCATTCACATGTCGCAACCCTGCACACCAACCACGGCGACATCGTCGTCAACCTCTTCGGCGACCACGCTCCGAAGACGGTCAAGAACTTCGTCGGCCTGTCCGACGGCACCCAGGAGTGGACCGACCCCGCAACGGGCAAGCCCGGCGACGGTGCCCTGTACACGGACGTCATCTTCCACCGCATCATCCCGAACTTCATGATCCAGGGCGGCGACCCGCTCGGTCAGGGCGTCGGCGGCCCCGGCTACAACTTCGACGACGAGATCAACATGGAGCTCAACTTCAACGAGCCCTACATCCTCGCCATGGCCAACGCGGGCCTGCGCCGCAACGCGATCACCGGCAAGGCCGAGGGCACGAACGGCTCGCAGTTCTTCATCACGACCGACCCGACCCCGTGGCTGCAGGGCAAGCACACGATCTTCGGTGAGGTTGCGGATGACGCCTCCAAGAAGGTTGTCGACGCGATCGCCGCTGTTCCCACCGCCGCCGGCGACAAGCCGCTGGAGGACGTCGTCCTCCAGTCGGTCGACATCGTTGCCGTCTGAGTTCTGACTCTCAGGCCGATCCGGATGACGACACCCGAGTTCACGAGCAATCGTGACAACTTCTGCTACCGCCATCCGGATCGGCAGAGCTTCGTGCTCTGCCAGCGGTGCATGCGCACCATCTGCCCCGAGTGCCAGACGCAGGCGGCCGTCGGCGTCATCTGCCCGGAGTGCATGAAGGCCGAGCGCAGCAATCGCACACCCGCGCAGAAGCGCGCGCAGCGGCAGTGGGGCCGGGGTGCTCGCTCTCGCGGGTCGATCGCCACCGTTCAGTCCGGCCGGCCGTTGATGACCTACGGGATCATCGCGGTGACCGCGTTCGTCGGCTTGCTTCAGCTGGTTCCGGGACTCAACATCACCGGGCTCTTCGAGTTCTGGGTCGGCTACCTCTTCCCCGAGCTCTCCGGGGCGCCGTTCCAGCCCTGGCGTCTGATCACCGCAGCCTTGGTGCACAGCGGCATCTGGCATATCGGTCTGAACATGCTCGCGCTGTGGATGATCGGCCGCAGCCTCGAGCCCATGCTCGGACGATGGCGCTTCCTCGCGCTCTACGTTCTCGGCGGTATCGGCGGATCAGTCGCCGTCGGAATCCTCTCCCCGGGGTCCGCGACGGTCGGCGCGTCCGGCGCAGTGTTCTCGCTCTTCGGAGCGCTGCTGGTGATCGGCCTGCACCTGGGCGCCAATATGACCGGACTGTTCGTGCTGCTCGGCATCAACCTGGTGATCGGCTTCATCCCTGGCTTCAACATCGCATGGCAGGCGCATGTGGGAGGAGCCGTCGTCGGTGCGCTGGTCGGACTGATCGTGCTCCGCACCCGCAAGCGGGAGCAGCGCGTCTGGCAGATCCTTCTCCTGATCGCCCTCGCCGCCGTTCTCCTCGTCGCGGTCTTCGTCATCCCGCCCCTCCTCGTCGGCGCCGTCTGAGAAATCCTGACTGGGTGCATTCACCCCCGGTCAGAAGTTGTTAACAGCGTTCTCCACCCCTGTGAATAACACCGGTGTAATTCTCCCCAGGCTGTGCACAAGCCTGTGGATAACTGCACTACGAAGTCCGGACACCAACGAGAGAGGGCCCCTCGCGAAGCGAGAGGCCCTCTGAATAAAAGTTGCGGTTAGCGCCAGCGCGTCGTCATGAGGAACCCGATCAGCGCGATGCCGAGGCCGATGGCCAGGTTCCATGAACCGATGCCCGGAACAGGGAACTGCATGCCCGAGATGTAGAACACCAGGATCCACACGAGTCCCAGCAGCATGAAGCCGAGCATCACCGGCTTGAACCACACGGCGTTCGGTGCCGCCTCGCCTTCAGCGCGCTCGACAGCGGGTTCTTCGCTCTTACGGTCTCGTGCCATGGGGTCAGTCTACCCAAGAGAGCGATGACTCCCATCTCCGAAATCCGGTGTGCACCCGCGCGGGATAAGATCGCCGCTATGAGTGCATCTGGGGCGGCCGCGACCGTGCCCGCCCGCCGGCCTCGTCGAGCATCCCGGGCGACCTTCACGAGTGTGCTCGGGGAACTGCTGCTGACGGCCGGAGTGCTCGTTCTTCTCTTCGTCGCCTGGCAGATGTGGATCGGTGACATCATCATCGCTGCACAGAACAACGAAGAGGGCGCGGCCGTCTCAGAACAGCTCGCGCAGGAACCGGCACCTGAGCCTCCTCCGCTCGTCGAAGCCGACGACGGCACCACCTACTACGAACCTCCGATACCCGCAGCGCCCGCCGACGCACAGTGGTTCGCCCAGATGCACGTCCCGCGCTTCGGCACGGACTACAACGTCGGCATCTACGGCGGCACCAGCCGTGCGCGCACTCTCGACAACCTGGGGATCGGCGTCTACACGAACTCGAAGATGCCGGGCGAGGTCGGCAACTTCTCCTTGGCCGGTCACCGGACGACGTGGGGCAAGCCTTTCAACCAGCTCGACAAGCTGAAGCTGAACGACGCGATCGTGGTCGAAACGCCCGATGGCTGGTACACCTATCGCTTCCGTACGCTCGAATACGTGAAGCCGTCGCAAGTCGATGTACTCCTCGACGTGCCGCAGGCGCCGCAGCTGACGACAGGCGAGCGCTACATCACATTGACCGCGTGTTCGCCGCTGTACTCTCTGGACGAGCGGATCGTCGCCTACGGGGTGTTCGAGAACTTCCAACCGCGCGCAGAGGGCGCACCCGATTCGTTGTCGCCGGTCGCTCCCGCGACACCGTCCGCCGAGGGGGCTTCCTGATGTACGCAGCGATCTGGCGCATTCTGCCGGGCCCATGGTGGCTGCGGCTGCTCATCCTGCTGGTGGTGGTCGCCGCGATCCTCTACGGGCTGTTCTTCTACGTGTTCCCCTGGGTGAGTCCGCTCATCACTCCCGGTGAGGTCGATCTGGCGTGAGCGTACGGGTGCTGGTCGTCGACAATCACGACAGTTTCGTGCACACGCTCGTCGGGTATCTGCGAGAGCTCGGGTCGCGCGTCGAACTGATCGAAGCGGATGCTGCGGACGCCGCGGGCTTCGCCCGCCTCCTGCCCGCCTTCGACGCGGTGCTGCTCTCGCCGGGCCCCGGCCGGCCACGGGACGCCGGGGCGTCAGTCGACATCGTCGCGCTCGCCGCTGAGCGCCGCATGCCGCTGCTCGGGGTCTGTCTCGGGCATCAGGCGATCGGCACCGCATTCGGCGCAGAAGTGTCCGAAGCGCCGGAACTCATGCACGGCATGGTTTCCGCAGTCGCCCACGATGGCTCTGCCCTGTTCGACGGCATCCCCTCGCCCTTCGATGTCGGGCGGTATCACTCGCTCGCGATCGCCGAGACCGACCTTCCCACGGAGCTCGGCGTCACTGCGCGAACGGCATCCGGAACCGTGATGGCGATGACGCATCGTGAGCTGCCGATCCACGGAGTTCAGTTCCACCCGGAGAGCGTGCTCACCCCTCACGGCTACCGCCTGCTGGCCAACTGGCTGGCGCAGGTCGGTTATCCGGATGCCGTCGAAGTTTCATCCCGACTGCATCCGCTCGCACGCTAGCAGCGGGACCGGGTCACTTCGCGGGGGCGCTGCAGTACCGCAGCAGCACCTCGGAGTGCACGGGAACGTCGCCGGGGGCCACGGACATCGAGACGACGGTCGTCGGATCTGTGGCGGGGCAATCGGCCTGCTCGGTCGCGACCGCGGTGAGTCCGAGCTCCTCGAGCTTCGCGGTCGCCGCATCCACCGTCCAACCGGAGACGTCGGGCAGCGTGACCAGGCCGCTGGCGACGACAAGGTTGACGACAGTCTTGGGCGCGACCTCAGCACCGGCCTCCACGCTCGCTTCGAGCACGGTGTCGGCGGCGCTGTCCGGATCATTGCGCTGAATCACATTGCCGAGTGCGAGGCCGGCCTTGCTCAAGGCTTCCTTCGCCGCCGTCTGCGAGAGCCCGACGAGCGGAGGGGCCTCAACCGTCTCTGTACCTGAGGAGACGTAGATCGTGACCCGCTGACCGGCCTCGACGGACTGGCCCGCCTCCGGGTCGGTACGGATGACGTTGTTCTCGGTGACGCTCGGGCTCGCCTCGTAGACCAGCGTGGACTGGAGGTCGAGAGCCTCGAGGTCTTCCTGCGCGCGTTCGTACGACACATCGATCAGGTCGGGGACGGTGCGCGACGACGTGGGAATCTGCTCGCCGCGCGGCATCGTGAGCACCCACACCAGCACCGAGATGAGCAGCACCGCCAGCAGGGCGACGCCCGCCCAGATCCACACCACCGGCGGTCCGGACTGCGTGCGCGTCATCGTGGTGTCGCTGCTGAGCTGACGCAGCGAACGCGCGGTCTCCTGCGCCTGACGAGGGCTCGGGCCGTAGAGTTCGCTGGTGAGCGCACCGAGCTGCTTCTTGCTCGGCGCCTTGCCCGCGACGGCGTCATCGAGTGCCGCGCGGAAGTGCGCGGCATCCGGATACCGCTGATAGGGATCCTTCGCGAGGGCGCGCAGCACGATCGGATCGAGAGCACCAGGGGATTGGTCGTTCACCTCGGTCGGAGCCAGCGGCGTCTCGCTCACGTGCTGGTAGGCGACCGCCACAGGTGATTCGCCGCGGAACGGCTGTCGTCCGGTAAGCAGCTCATAGAGCACGATGCCGGTCGAGTAGAGGTCGGCGCGTGCATCGACAGGTTCGCCCTTGGCCTGTTCCGGCGAGAAGTATGCCGCAGTGCCGATGATCTGAGTGGTCTCGGCGACCGTCGAGGACGAGTCGGACACGGCGCGGGCGATGCCGAAGTCCATGACCTTGACCTTGCCGGCGGCAGTGACCATGACGTTGCCCGGTTTGATGTCGCGGTGAACGACACCTGCGCGGTGCGAGTAGTCGAGTGCTTCGAGGATGCCGTCGACATAGCGCACCGCGTCCTCGACGGGGACCGGACCCTCGGCGATGATCTCCTTCAACTGGCGACCTTGGACCAGCTCCATGACGATGTACGGCTCGCTGCCGGCGGATCCGGCGGGGACGCCGTGCGGTGCGGAAGTGGGATCGCCGGCGTCGAAGACGCGCACGATCGAGGGGTGCGACATGCGGGACGCCGCCTGCGCCTCCAGGCGGAAACGCGTGCGGAACGCCGTATCCCGCGCGAGATCAGGATCGAGGATCTTGATGGCGACCTCACGTCCGAGCGTGATGTCGTAGCCACGATAGACCTTCGCCATGCCGCCCCGGCCGATGAGTTCGTCCACGCGGTATCGCTCAGCGATGATGCGCGGCTCTGCGGACACTGGTGACTCCCCCTGGTGCGACAATGGCATGGACTTCCTAAGGTTACCCTCAGCTCCCCTGAGATAACTCTCAGCCTTCGGGGAGTTCGCCCCCGTCGCCGGGAAGGATCGAGGCCGGCTGGATCGTCACGGACAGCGGCGGAGACGACGGGGTGACACGTTCGTCGCCACTGGCACATGTCGCCGTGTACGTCGCGATCAGCTGCTGGCCTTCCGCGTTCGCCACCTTGACCTCGGCGCTGCGCTGCGTCGGCGGGAAGTTGGGCCCCCCGGAGACGGGGGTGCCGTTGGTGAGCTGCACGGTGTAGCGGGTGAGGTTGGATCCGCTCGGGCAGACGAAGTCAGCGCCCCACGAGATCGTCACGGTCCCGTCGGCGACGGGATCACCGGTGATCGCGGGCGCATCCGTCGGCGCAGGAAGCGCAGCACGGTCGCCGTAGGTGGTCAGCGTCATCGTCTGATCGACCGCCACGTTCCCGAGCGGCTCGACCTTGTAGACCTTGCCGACCTGGTCATCGGACGGTGCGGCATCGCCCGTGACGCAGCTGATGTCCGAGAAACCGTTGTCCTTCAGCGTCGTCGTCGCGGCGGCGCAGTCGAGGCCCACCAGGTTGAGCGACGCCACGTCCACGCGATCGGGCTCTGGAGGGGGCGTCGGCGCGGGCGTGGTGGGCTTGGGCGTCGGAGACGGTGGCGCGGATGTGGTGGTGCTCTCGACGGGGTCCGGATCGCCCTGGTTCATCAGCGCGAACACCGTTCCTGCGAGCACGATAGCGATGAGCACGATCAGCGCGATCAGCGGCCAGGTCCATGGGCTGCGCTTCTTCTTCTTGCCCTCTGCGTCTGTGCCGGCACCGTCGGCGGGCAGCTGCGCAGTGGTCGGGAGGATGCGTGTCGTGCCGTCGTCGCCGCTGGCGGTGAGGATGCGGGTGGCGTCATCGCCAGCGACACCGCCGGTGGCGATGGCCGGTACGGCGATCGCTGCGGAGTTCAGGTCGCCGCGGCGCAGCGCCTGTGCAGCGCGTGCGACAGTGGCTGACGAAGAAGGCCGGTCGGACGGCTTCTTCGCGATCATCGCCATCACGAGGTTCTGCACCGGGATCGGCACGGTCGGCGGCAGCGGCGGCGGCTGCTCGTTGATCTGCGCCATCGCGATCGCCACCTGCGATTCGCCCGTGAACGGGCGCTTGCCCGCCAGCGACTCGTACGCCACGATTCCGAGCGAGTACGTGTCGGTCGCGGGCGAGGCCGGGTGCCCCGAGGCCTGTTCCGGCGAGAGGTACTGCACGGTGCCCATGACCTGACCCGTTGCGGTCAGCGGCACCTGGTCGGCGATGCGTGCGATGCCGAAGTCAGTGATCTTGACCCGGCCGTCCGGAGTGATCAGCAGGTTTCCGGGCTTGATGTCGCGGTGCACGAGACCCGCGGCATGCGCGGCCTGCAGCGCCGATGCCGTCTGTGCGACGATGTCGAGCGTCTTGTCGGCGCTCAGCGCCCCATCCCGCTCGAGGAGCGTGGAGAGTGCTTCACCGGGGACGAGTTCCATGACGAGGAAGGCACTGCCGTTCTCCTCGCCGTAGTCGAAGACGCTGGCGATGCCCTCATGGTTGACGAGTGCGGCGTGACGGGCCTCGGCGCGGAAGCGCTCGAGGAATCCCGGATCCCCCATGTACTCGTCCTTGAGGATCTTGATGGCGACGGTCCGTCCGATGACGTGGTCCGTCGCTTCCCAGACCTCGCCCATGCCACCGATCGCAATACGCGACTGGAGCTCGTATCGACCACCGAACGACACACCCTGCGTCGGCCTCATCCGTTAAGCACCGCCTCAATGACCTTCTTCGCGATCGGGGCGGCGAGCGTGTCACCGGATCCCGACTGTCCCATTCCGCCGCCGTCTTCGACGACGACCGCCACAGCTACCTGTGGATTGTCCGCCGGTGCGAAACCGGTGAACCACAACGTGTACGGCTCGTCGCCATCGTTCTCGGCGGTCCCCGTCTTACCGGCTACGTCGATGCCGTCTATTCTTGCACCCGTCGCCGCGCCGTCTGCGACGCTCGCCGTCATGGCGTCGCTCACCGCGTTCGCGACATCAGCCTCGGTCGCGCGACCGAACTCGCTGTTCTCGTACTGGCGGACCACCGAGAGGTCGTTTCCGATCACGGCATCCACGAGCCGAGGATTCATCACGATGCCGTCGTTGGCGAGCCCTGCGGAGACCATGGCCATCTGCAGCGGCGTTGCGGTCACCTGACCCTGACCGAATCCGGTGAGTGCCGTCTGCGCGTCGTCGAGTCCGCGCGGGTAGCGGGAAGGCGTCGACTCCAGCGGTGTGGAGAAGCTCTGATTGAATCCGAACTTCTCCGCCATCTCGAGGATCTTCGCATCGCCGAGCTCTACCGCGAGCTCGGCCATCGGGATGTTGCAGCTGAGACGTATGGCGTCCGCGATCGTGACGGTCGCACCGGAGCCGCACGTGCCACCCGTGGCGTTCGAGACCTGGGAGGAGGAACCCGGAAGCGTGTAGCGGGCGGGGTTCGGAAGCTCCGACTCCGGCGTCCACTCGCCTGTCGCATAGGCTGCCGCAGCGACGACGATCTTGAACGTCGAGCCAGGGGGGTTCAGGTTGCCCGCGATCGCGCGGTTCTGCAACGGGTTCGGTTTCAGCGCGTCGAGCGCGTCGTACGCGGCCTCAGCCTGTGAGGCGCTGTGGACGGCGATCGCGTTGGCGTCGTACCCGGGAGTCGACACCATTGCGAGGATCCGTCCCGTCGACGGCTCGATCGCCACCACGGCGCCCTGCAGGTCGCCGAGCGCCTCGTATGCGGCCCGCTGGGCCTCGGCATCCAAGGTCAGTTCGACACTGAACCCGGTCTGCGCCTGGCCCGAGACGATCCGCTCGATCTCCGCGAGGAACGCACTGGCACCGGTGCCGGAGAGATCGGCGTTCAACGCGTTCTCGATGCCGGTCGACGACTGCAGTGCAGGGTTGAAGAATCCGGTGACGCTCGACCACATCGGTGAGTCGGCGTACACGCGCTGGTACTGGAACTCGTCTTCACTGGCTACGGAGTGCGCGATCTGCACGCCGTCGGCGATGATCGAGCCTCGTTGGATCCCGTAGCTGTCGAGCAGAGAGCGCGTGTTGCGCTCGGCCTGCCCGAGCTCGTCGGCCGCGACGACCTGGATCCAGCTGGTCGCAGCGAACAGCGACAGGAACATGAACAGCATCACGATGGTGAGCCTGCGGAGCTCTTTGGTCATCCGATCACCACCCTGGGCTGACGGCGCACGCCGTCTGAGATGCGCAGCAGCAGCGCCACGATGAGCCAGTTGGCGACCAGCGACGATCCGCCGGCGGCCAGGAACGGGGTGGTGAGACCGGTCAGGGGGATGACGCGCGTCACACCGCCGACCATGATGAACACCTGAAGCGCGATGGTGAACGACAGGCCGGTCGCGAGCAGCTTGCCGAAGTCATCCTGCCCGGCGATGCCGATGCGCACGCCGCGGCTGACGAACACCATGTACAGCGCGAGGATCGCGAACAGGCCGATGAGACCGAGTTCCTCACCGAGGCTGGGGATGATGTAGTCGCTGTGCGCGAGCGGGGTCACAGTCGGGCGCCCTTGCCCGAGACCGGTGCCGATCAGGCCACCGTGCGCGAGGCCGAAGATGCCCTGCACGAGCTGGTAGCTCCCGCCCTGCGCCGCGATGACATCGGGGTTGAACGCATCGAGCCAGTTGGTGAAGCGCCCCTGCACGTAGCTGAGGATCTGCGTGGCGACGGCGACTCCAGCTGCGACCATCGCCAGGCCGATGAGCACCCAGCTGGTCTTGCCGGTGGCGACGTAGAGCATGGCGATGAACATGCCGAAGATGAGCATGCCGGTGCCGAGGTCGCGCTGCACGACGATGATGCCGAGAGAGATCAGCCACACGACGATCACCGGGCCCAGTTCACGCATTCGCGGCCACGTGATGCCGAGGAAGACCTTCCCGACCGAGGTGAGGCTCTCGCGGGTGCGGACGAGGTAGCCCGCGAAGAAGATCGCCAGGCAGATCTTGGCCAGTTCGCCCGGCTGGAACGCGAAGATTCCGCCCAGGGTGACCCACACGTCGGCATTCGACCCGGAGGCTCCGAGCCCGGGGACGAACGGCAGAAGCAGCAGCACGATTCCGGCGAGCCCGAACAGGTACGTGTACCGGAACAGCACGCGGTAGTTGTGCAGAAGGATGACGATCGCGATGGCGCCGGCGAGTGAGATGCCCGTCCAGGCGAGCTGCTTGGTCGAGTACGCCGCCCAACCGGTGTTGTGCAGCGCGATGTCGATCCGATAGATCATCGCGATGCCGAGGCCGGTCAGCAGGGTCGCGATGGGCAGCACGAACGGGTCGGCATCGGATGCCACGATCCGCAGCACGAAGTGCAGGGCGAAGGCGAGCACCGCGAGCCCGCCGCCGATGAACAGAATGAAAGGGTCGATCAGGCCGAGTGCGCCGAGCTGCACCAGGCACAGGGCTGCGCCACTGATCGCACAGGCGAACAGCAGCAGCCAGAACTCACGGTTGCGCTGCGTCTGCGGCAATCGCATCCGCTTGAGGGCTTTGATGACCGCGGTGTCGGCGGCGACGTCAGTGCTCATCATCCGGCACCTCCTCCGCCCGTTCCCGTGGGAGCGGGCGTCGGAGTGGGAAGCGGCGTGGGCGGCGGAGTCGGCGAGGGTGTCTCACCCGTGACAGCCTCTGAGCCGGCACGCAGGCGGTCCACGATCGCCATGGCATCGGACAGCGAACGGGCGTTTATCGTCCGCTCCACAGAGGCGCGCTGGTACGGCGGCAGATCGGCCAGCAGGATGCCGGTGTCGTCGATCTCGGTCGACAGCGAGATAGGTCCGATGCTCTGCTGCACGCCCTGGAAGATCACGACGCTGTCGTCATCCGCGCCGATGAAATAGCGCGTCTGCGTCCAGCTGTACGCCAGCATTCCCGCGCCGGTGAGGGCGAGCAGAACGACGATCAGTGCGGAGATCCAGCCGATCCGGCGACGCTTCGCGCGGCGGCGATCCTCCTCGATGAGCTCTTCGAGGTAGTCGGCCGCGGGTTCGAAGTGCGACGGTTCGTTCGCCGCCTGGCGAACCGGGTGCAGCCAGCTCGTGCGTCCTGCGCGGGCGGCCGGGATCAGCACACCCGACGGGTTGGATGCTGCGCCGACGATCGTCGCCGTCCCCGAGGAGACCGGGTGCACGCCGCCGACCTCGACGAGCACGACGGTGACGTTGTCAGGGGCGCCCCCGTCGAGTGCCTGCTTGAGCAGGTTGTCGGCGGTGCGTCCTGGCGGAAGGCCGAGCCGCATCGCCTTGAGGATGTGCAGTTCGTCGACGACACCGGAAAGTCCGTCGGAGCAGAGCAACCAGCGATCCCCCGGCAACGTGGGCATGACGAACATGTCCAACTCGGGGTCGTGGTCCATGTCGCTGAGCACACGCATCAGCACCGAACGGCGCGGGTGGTAGCGCGCCTCCTCCGGCGTGATGCGGCCGGAGTCGACCAGCCGCTGCACGAACGTGTGGTCGGCCGTGATCTGCGTCAGTTCATCGTCGCGGTAGAGGTAGATGCGCGAGTCGCCGATGTGGCCGATGACGGCGTGATCGTCGACCATGATGATCGCGCTGACCGTTGTGCCGAGTCCGGCGAGCTCCGGGCGCTCCTTGGCGGCGCGGATGAGGTCGCCGGCGGCAGTGGTGACTGCTGCCTGCAAAGAGGCCTGCGCCTCGTCGACGTCGGGGAAGGACTGGTCGAGCCGCTCGAGCCGCTGGACGGCGATGCTGGACGCGACATCGCCGCCGGCGTGTCCGCCCATGCCGTCGGCGACGGCGAACAGGTTCGCGCCGGAGTAACCGGAGTCCTGGTTGTTGGAGCGCACCTTCCCGGTATGGGAGATCGCCGCGCTCGACCCTTCGAAGACCATGCCGACGTCAGGCTCGCAGCTCGAAGGTCGTGGCGCCGACCTTGACGGCGTCGCCGATGTTGATCGGGACCGGTGCTCCCGAGATGCGCTTTCCGCCGACGAAGGTGCCGTTGGTGGAATCGAGATCCTGGACGGCCCAGGAATCGCCGCGCAGAAGGAGGCGCGCGTGGTGGCTGGAGGTGTAGTCATCGCGGATGACGAGGCCGGACTCGCTCGAGCGGCCGATCGTCATCGGCTCGGTGCCGAGCGGAAGTTCGAGCCCGGCCTTAGGTCCGGAGGTGATGACGAGTTTGGAGACGCTGTTCACTCGTGCAGCGCCACCGGCGCGCGGTGACGGGGCGGCTCTCGGCGCGGCGGCCGGAGCGGCAGCCGCAGCCGGAGCACCGCCGGCGGCCTCCGCGGGGAGCTTGCGCACCTTCACCCCGAACAGATCGGCGCGCAGTGAATACACGACGCCGAACACGAAGAACCACAGCAGCACGAGGAAGCCGATGCGCAGCAGCAGGAGGACGAGTTCGCTCATCGGCCGGCTCCCGACGGGCGGTCGACCGTCACTGGGACGACGCGAAAAACCAGGTCGGTGCGCCCGATCGTCATGGTGGTGTCGGTGGGCAGCGGTGCCTCGCGCACCTTGGTGCCGTTGACCTTCGTGCCGTTCGTGGAGCCGAGATCGCGCATCATGGCGCGTTCGCCGTCCCAGAGGATCTCGACGTGCTTACGGCTGGAGCCGGCATCCGCGATCGCGATGTCGGCATCGCTGCCGCGTCCGATGACACTGCGCGCCTTGGTGATCGAGTGGCGATGCCCGTCGACGTCGACGACGGCCTGCCAGCTGACGCGCCCCTCGACGGTGCCGGAGTTCACGCGCACCGTCCCGGTGGCGACCTTCTCGTCCGCTTCGAGAGCGATCGAGACCGGTCCGGCGAAGCTGTAGCCCTGCGCCTTGGCGTGGGTGTTGATCAATGCGTGCAGCTCTTCTGTGAGCGCACCGCCGAGTCCCTGCATCCGTTCGAGATCGTCGGCGCTGAGACGCACGACGTAGCTGTTCGGGGCGATGATGCGATCGCGACTGACGACCGCGGCCTTGATGTCGGCCTCGCGGCGGATCGCCGAGGCGATCTCCACCGGCTGAATGCCGCTGCGGAAGGTCTTGGCGAATGCGCCGTTGACGGCGCGCTCAAGACCCTTCTCAAAGCTGTCAAGTAGTCCCACTGGGCTCCTCTGGCATGGCGGCGGTAGCAACATCGTAGCCAGGTGAACTGTATATGTGCCTCCCGAGGGCGTCTTGCGGCCGCCGACGAGCACGAGAATTGATTTGCGGCATGAGACTGTCGCTACCTGCGACCTTCTCGTGCAGGAATACCATTCTCGCCGAATGGTGTCGGCTCAGCGTGGCTCGTCGAGCGAGTTAAGCGGCAGCGAAAGTGCATGATATCCTCGGGAAGTTGAGTTCTTCGGAACGAGACGCTCGCGCGAGTGGCGGAATGGTAGACGCGCTGGCTTCAGGTGCCAGTGTCCTTACGGGCGTGGGGGTTCAAGTCCCCCCTCGCGCACAGCGAGTGAAAGGCCCCAGACCTGGGATTCAGGCCTGGGGCCTTTTCTTACACTGATACAGTTTTCGGCGAACGTGACACGATTCGAGGAGGTGAGCCCGATGCACACACAGTCCACTTTGGGCGCTCCTTCGAGTTCACGATCTCGCGACTGACGCAGCGGTCGCGCGGAGCGCTTTCAGCACTCTTCGAAAGCGACGACCATGAATCACTCCCCTCGCAACTCTTCTGCCACGCCCTCCGGCGCGGTCTCCGCACACGCCCACCGCACGGCTCTGGTTCTCGCAGGCGCGGGAGCTGCCGGTAACGCCTGGCAGCTCGGTCTCATCGCAGGCCTCGGCGATGTCGGAATCGATCTCACCGCGGTCGACCTGGTCATCGGGACATCGGCAGGATCCACGGTGGCCGCCCAGATCACAAGCGGAACTCGACCGTCCGACCTGTATGCCGCGATCGTTGCCGAAGACCCTCCGCCCGCTGCTCGCAGAACCGGACCGGGTCAGCACCGCGCTCCACGTGTCTCCGGTCCGGCGTATATGGAGTGGTCGGACGCAATCATCGCCTCTTCGAGGGATGCATCCGACATGCGCCGCAGGTTCGCTGCGGCTGCGCTCGAACTGGACACGTCGGACGGAGTCGATGGTGCGCGCTGGCGCAGCATCGTCGAGGCCCGGCTTCCCACCAGCGAATGGCCACGACAGCGCGTGTTCATCACGGCGGTGGACGCTCACACGGCAGAACCGGTCGTGTTCGATCGCGACAGCGGAATCGAGCTGGTGGATGCCGTCGCCGCCAGCACCTCGCCGATGACGCCGTATCCCATCGGCGAGCACCGCTATCTCAACGGCGCTTATCGCCGCGGCTCGAACGCCGACCTCGCGGCCGGCTGCGCCCGGGTGCTCGTGCTCGAACCGTTCAGCGGCAGATCGCGGCAGCCGCTGGAGTGGGGGATCGATCTCGCAACCCAGGTCGACGAACTGCGCGCGGGCGGCAGCACGGTCGAGACGGTCTTTCCCGACGCCGGCTCCGGCGACGTGTTCAATGCCAATGCGCTGGATCCGTCGACGCGTCCGCCCGCAGCGCGTGGGGGCTATGCGCAGGGGCGCGCACTCGCAGGACGCCTCGCGGAGTTCGCTTCGTAGACCACCGGGCCGGTTCGGCTCACAAGCCGAGCCGGGCGAACGGGATGCCGCGCACGACACGTCGCCATGGATGCTCGCCCAGCGACCACAGCATCCGCTCTTCCGGATCCAGCGCGAGATCCTCGCAGCCGATCGGCAGCGGGACGTCGCTGCGCTGTGGCGCGGTGCCATCGCCGTCCCACAGCGCCCCCGGCTGCAGGCCGCGCGACTGCGAGATGAAGCGTCGAGTGCCCCACTGCACGACGCCCTGCATGCGCGCGATCTGCGGAGACGTCTCGGCGACCGACCCGAAGGAGCCGTCGACTTCGTCCGGAATCGTGAACTCGCCGATGCGTCCGAGCTTGTCGCCGCGGTACTCGCCGATGAGCACACGGGGCAGGGAAGCGCCGTCGGTGTCGAACACCCGACCCAGGAACGAGCATCGCAGCGGAACCGGGTGCACCTGGGTCCTGACCGCAGCCAATGCCACCGCACCGAAGCCGCGTCCTCGCGCTCCGACCACTCGTCGAGCCGCCGCGCCTCGCAGTCGCCGCGATTCGCTGAGGTCGAACTCCCAGATCCCCTGCCCTGTGGCGGCGACGAAGAGCCGATCGCCGAACCAGGCGAGACCGCCGGCGTGGATCTGAGCCGGAACGAGTTCGCCATCCTCCCCCTCGATCGTGAGGGCGACATCGAGGTGCCGAGAGCGCTCCAGATCGATGAACGTCACGCGTGACGCGAGATGCGCACCCGTCTTGTCCCTTCGGAACCAACTGACGGCGAGCGTTCGCCGGCCCTGCCAGGTACCGAAGTCGATGCCCTGCGGGTACCACTTCGTCGTGTACGACCCGGGCAGTGAGCCACTTCAACTCGACGACTCCGCGACGGCGGTGGCGCATCGGGCGCCACATCGACCCGAAGAGTCCAGAGAGTCCGAACATCGCCGTCAGTCGCCCAGCGCGGCAGCCAGCGCGGCATCGACGTGAAGCGAGGTCGTGGGGTAGACCGGCACGGTGGCATCGCCCTCACTGATGAGCAGTTCGATCTCAGTGCAGCCCAGAATGATGCCTTCGGCACCGCGATCGACGAGAGCCGCCATGATGCGCTGGTAGCGCTGCCGCGATTCCGGCCGCACGACGCCGTGCACGAGCTCGTCGTAGATCACATCGTGCACGACTCGTCGTTCTTCCTCGTCGGGCACGATCGTACGGATGCCGTGTGCGGCCATCCGTTCGGCGTAGAACGGTCGCTCCATGGTGAATGCGGTGCCAAGAAGCCCGACTGTGCGCACCCCGGAGGGTCGGATCGCCTCGGCCGTGACGTCGACGATATGCAGGAAGGGGATGCTGACGGCATCCTGTATCTGCTCGGCGACCAGATGCATCGTGTTGGTGCACAGCACCAGCAGCTCCGCGCCCGCGTTCTCGAGGGCGAGGGCACGCCCGGCGAGCAGATGCCCGGCCGCATCCCAGTCGTCTCGTGCCTGCAGCGTCTCGATGTCGGCGAAGTCGAGCGAATCCAGCAGGATGCGAGCGGAACGGTGCCCGCCCAGGCGATCCCTGACGCGCTCGTTCGCGAGCCGATACCACTCCAGCGACGACTCCCAGCTCATGCCGCCGAGCACCCCGATCGTCTTCACGGCATCGCCTTTCGCATCAGATCCAACCTCGCTCTTCGGCCAGCAGAACTGCCTGCTGGCGGGTGGCGACGTGGAGCTTTCCCAGCACCGTCGAGACGTGGTTGCGCACGGTTCCCGGCGCGAGCGCCAGCGCCCGCGCGATCTGCCCGGTGGTCTCTCCGCGGCGACCCGCCCGGAGCACGTCGAGTTCTCGATCGGTGAGCGGACTGCGCTCATCGCTCAGCGCGTCGGCAGCGATCTCCGGATCCACGTAGCGCGCACCGGCCGCGACGCGCCTGATGACCGCCGCGACTTCGTTCGCGCCGCGCGATTTGGGCAGGAACCCCGCCACTCCCGATGCCAGCGCTCGCCGCAGCACCCCAGGCCTGGCATGCCGCGTCACGACGACGCAATGTATCGATGTCAGGCGTCGCAGACGCTCGGCGACCTCGACCCCGTCGAGTCCCGGCATCTCCAGATCGAGCAGGCAGATGTCCGGCGTCAGTCGGATGGCCTCCGCGAGCGCTTCCTCTCCGTCGGCGCACTCGGCCACGACGTCGATGTCGTCCTCCAGGCGCAGCAGGGCGGCCAGCGCCGAACGGATCATCGCCTCATCATCGGCGAGCAGCACGCGGATCATCGCGCCTCCTCCCCCGCGGCACTGGCCGGAACCGCGACCACGACTGCGAACTCCTGCTTGCCACGTTGCACCTCCAGCGTCCCGCCTGCTTCCGCAGCGCGCCGCCCGACTCCGTCGAGCCCGGAGCCGTCAACGGATGCCGCCGAATCGCCGGACGCGTCATTCACGATCTCGTACCTCCACGAATCTTCCTCCCTCTTCAGAGAGAGATGCGCCCACTTGCCGCCGCCGTGCCGCAGCACGTTCGTCGTCGTCTCACGGATGACGGGGCCCAGAACGGATGCCGGAGCGCTATCCGCGCCGGCATCGACTGTCGCCTCTGCCGAGGTACCAGCCGCACGAAGCAGATCGACGGCGTTGGCGATCTCGTCGCTCAGCGGCACGGAGCGGAACCGCATCGCAAGGTCTCGCGTGCCCTGCTGTGCTTCCGCCACGCTGCCTCTTGCCGCGCGAAGCTGCTCGAGTGCAGCATCCGGATCCTTCGTCATGAGCCGCTCCGCGAGCTCGAGTTGGAGCGCGATGACCTGAAGATGATGTCCTTGCAGATCGTGCACGTCCGTCGCGACGCGAAGGCGTTCCTGCGTCGCGGCAAGACGGCTCTCCGACGCGCGAGCCCGATCGAGCCGCACCAGCACATCCCACCACCACAGCGAGGTGACCGTCATGGCCGGCAGGATCAGCGAGAACGAGATGAGGGGACCGAAACTGGTCGCCACACCGACGTCGGACATCCTGATATCGATCACTGCGAGGCCGATGAGCACCACAGTGGCGGCGAGCACCACCCGGAGGCGGACGCCCGACTGCCAGTTGAGAAGCATGAGCGACTGCAGCAGCGGCAGAACGCCGACGATCCACAGCCCGGAGACCATGCCGGCGGTGACCGCGTACGCCAGGGTGATCAGCAGCGGGAGCAGCTGCCGACGCCACAGCACCAACGGCGCGGCATCCGTGCGGTGACGGTAGTCGATCATCAGGGCGACGGTCGATCCCACCCAGGCCAGCCCGCCGAAGGCGACGGTGATGGCCGCCACGGGCGGGAGCGCGACGGATCCCCACACGACCAGCGTCGTCGCGAGCGCGATACCGAGTTCGAACAACAGCAGTGCCGCGACGGTATAGAACCAGGTTGCCGTGACGCCCCTGGCGAGGCGCAGGGAACTGTTCTGCGCCGCCGTCGGGGAACCGCTGGGAACGGGGGCGGACGCACTGCTCATGTCGTCCACATTACGGCCATGACACATGTCACCCATCGGGGGTGTGAACACCCCGGAAACCGGTGACAGCGCGACACTTCTGCGTACCGGATGAAACCGATGGACTGGAATCATCGCCGGGGAGACGCCCCAGCAGTCGCACGGACAGGAACATCCCATGAACCTCATCGAGACCTTCCAGAACCTGGTCGCTCAGGTGCCGGAGCTGGTGCAGCCGCTCATCGTCGCCCTGGCCGGTGCCGTGCCCTTCATCGAGGGCGAGGGCGCGGCGACCATCGGCATCATCGGCGGTATCCACCCTGTGATCGCCGCCGTGGCAGCCATCGCGGGCAACTTCCTCTGCGTGCTGGTGCTCGTGCTGCTCAGCTCCGGGGCGCGCAACGCGGTGGTCACCCGCAACCAGGAGCGCAAGGCGCGTCTGGCTGCCGCTGACGGCACGGCCGGCGGTGTCACCGTCGTAGAGGCGGAGGTCGACGGCGAGAGCAGCCGCAGTGCCGCCCGTAAGGCGAAGTTCCGGAATGCGCTCGACCGCTACGGTGTCCCCGGCGTCAGCCTGCTCGGTCCGCTCCTGCTGCCGACGCAGTTCACCGCGACGATGCTCGCAGCGACCGGTGTCAGCAAGGCACGCGTTCTGTTCTGGCAGGCCATCGCGATCATCGGATGGACGACCATCCTCTCGGTCTTCATCGGCAGCGTCGTTCACGCCGTGAGCTGATCGGACCGCGGGCTGAGTGGACGCGGCGCCCTGATCGGCGCCGCGTCCAGCGCGCATCCGCTGGTCGCAGAAGGCGTCGAGCCGGGTCCTACGCGGCTGAAGCCCGCTCCTGCCCGACGAGCAGTGAGCGCAGACCGTCGATCCCGTTCGCGTCGAATGCCGCGCGCTGCCGGTCCGCACCCGTGCCGTCTCGCAGAGTCCTCATCAGTCGATCCTCGACGAAATCGAGGTCGCCGTTGGCTTGTAGAGCGGGAGCGAGCATCCGCAGCAGAAGCCGCACGAGCGCGCGTGCGGCGGTGACCCCGCCGGACAGGGGGTGAGTGAGGCGCGCGTCGAGGCCCTCTCGCGCTGCGATCCAGAGGGAGGTGTCGATGGTGTCCGTATCAATGGGCGCGGTCGGAGACGGTGCGGACAGCAGCAGTGCTCGGGTGAGAGATGCGAGCAGGAGGGCATCATCGACGGTGAGCTGGGCGTCGAAGACTCGCACTTCGACGGTGGGAAAGCGTTCCGAGATGCGCGCCATCCATGACAACGACGCGGCGTCGGGTACGCCGCCGCTGTCGATCAGCCGGTTCACCGTCGCTTCATAATGGCTCGCGTCCTGAAAGTGCGGCGGGGAGCCGAACGTCGGAAAACGACGCAGAAGTATGCTGCGCCAGCTGCGGAAGTTCGTGTCGCTCTCGTGCCAGTAGGGGGAGTTCGCCGACAGCGAGAGCAGAACGGGCAGCCAGGGGCGCAGCGCATTCATGGCCCGGATACGATCCTCAGCATCCGGGATCTCCACATGGATGTGCGTGCCGTTGACCTGATGCTCCCCGACGAGATCGCCCAGCCAGCGGCTGATGGTGGCATAGCGGGCGGATGGAGAGGTCGTCGCCGGTGCTCCTGTGCCGAACGGAGTGCCGCTGCTCGCACCGATCGCATCGTTGGCCCGTGCGAAGCCGGCGAGAGCGGCACGAGCATCACGGAGTTCCGTCCCGGCATCCGCCAGCGCCGTCACCGGCGATGTGGAGTACTCGACCTGGCAGGTCAGGAACTCGGCGGACACTGTCCCCGGTAGTGTTCCGGCCGCTATGACCTCTCGCGCCGGTGGCCCGAGGGGCACCGGCGCGAGGGTCTTGCGATCGAGAAGGAAGTACTCCTCCTCTATGCCGAAGTACGTCATGTGCCTGCGGCGATCACGTGGATGGCGGCATCACTTGTCGAAGGCATCCTTGATGTCGTCGCCTGCCTGCTTCACGTCCGCTTTCGCCTGGTCGGCGCGCCCCTCGTTCTTGAGGCTGTCGTTGTTCGTGGCCTTCCCGGCAGCTTCCTTGATGTTGCCGATGGCCTCTTCAGCGGCGTGCTTCGCCTTGTCTCCAATACCCATCGATCCATTCCTTTCGTCGGGATCAGGTGATCCGTGTGATCGACTCTCACACCGGCATCGAGATTCGGCGACGGGGTTGACGGGCGCGGCGACGAGGGTTAGTGCTGGTCGCGCGGCGGGTTCGGCATCCGCGTATGGCGGGCGCGATCCCGCGGTTCGGGAGGGATGAGATGCCGGAGGTGGACTCCGTGCTGTGCATCCCATCTCGTCCCGAAACCTGCGATCCGCGCGGGATCATTTTCCCCAGAACCTTCATTGACCTCGTCTTGGATCCTCCTGGACGAGGTCACTCATCCTCCCCTAATGTGAAGGTGCATGCGCACGGGGTTTGATCGTCACCGTCTTCCCCAGATGACGGATTTAGGCTTCCCACAGCCTGACGATCCGCGCATGCGATTGGCCCTTTCGAGTAGGTCAGTCCCCAATGGTCTATTCGAGGGGGCCACTATCGGCTCATCATCCCACGTTTTCTAAGATTTGTCCCCCAAATGGGGGACAAATCTGCAGTTTGGGGTTAGGGTATTTCATGACGCACCCTCCGGTCGTCTTTGGCCCTCACCGCTCCCCCCGCGGTGGGGGCCGCACTCTTTTGCCCCTGTGCACCTTCGACATGACGCTCGTGCAACATTTGCGTTACCTTCTGCTCCGGGCTATTCCGCTCCCGCGCTGCACAGATATTGTGGGCTTCGTCGGGGCACCCTGCGTCGACGACATCCCAGCAGAACGGCAGTAAATGAGTACCCAAGGCACGGTCAAGTGGTTCAACTCGGAGAAGGGCTTCGGCTTCATCTCCCCCGATGACGGCGGCGCTGACGTCTTCGCGCACTACTCCGCCATTGAAGCAAGCGGCTACCGCTCACTCGACGAGAACCAGCGCGTCGAGTTCGAGGTTGCACAGGGCCCCAAGGGCCTGCAGGCCGAGAACATCCGCCCCATCTGAGGCGATAGCACCGCACTCCCCGCACCGGCGCACGTCAACAGCGTGCTCCGGCGGGGAGTGTTGTGCTTGTCAGGGCAGCAGCAGCGTGCGCAGCGCGTCGGCGTCTTCGACGCGGAAGGCAGCCGCGTCGCCCTCTGACGGATCGCCGAAGCCCCATTCGGCGAAGATGACCGGGATGCCGTGTTCGGCCGCGCCGTCCACGTCGTGATACCGGTCGCCGACGAGCACGGGCTTCGAGGTGTCGACCCCCGCCGCACGCAGCCGCTCCATCGCCCATCCCACGACGTCGGATTTGCTGTCGCTGCGCCCGATCGTACCGCTGCGTGCGCCTGACACGGCAGCGAAGAGACCGAGCAGATCGTTGTGCTCGAGAATCGCTCTGACCTGGTTCTCGGGCTTCGTGCTCGCTGTCGCCTGGGGTATGCCGGCCGCGGCGACGGCACGGATGACATCGGGGACCCCCGGATAGATGTCGACTGATGCCGCGTAGCCGTCACGGGCGGCGAGCGTGCGGTAGCGGACGAGCGCATCCTCGGCCTGGGTTGCGCTCAGCCCCGCAAGGCTCTGGAACGACTCGTACATCGGCGGCCCGACCCAGCGCGACAACGATGCAGGGTCGGGTGCCGGCTGGCCGAAGGATGCGAGCACTTCCATGAGTCGCGGAAAGATGCCCGGCGTCGCGTCGGCGATGGTGCCGTCGACATCCCACAGCACACAGGAGAAGGGGGAGTCGGGCATGCCTCAAGCCTATTCGGGTCGGACGGGTCGCCTGTGCCTCAGAACAGGCGCGGCACTCCGGACTCGATGCCCTTCATGTCGTCGTAGTCGAGCACCAGGCAGCGGATGCCGCGGTCCTCGGCGAGTACGCGCGCCTGGGGCTTGATCTCCTGGGCAGCGAACACGCCCTGCACCGGGGCGAGGTGCGGATCGCGACCGAGGAGCTCGAGGTACCGGGTGAGCTGCTCGACACCGTCGATGTCGCCGCGACGCTTGATCTCCACGGCGATGGCCGCACCCGAAGCATCCCGCACCATGAGATCGACGGGGCCGATCGCCGTAGGGTACTCGCGACGCACGAGGGTCGCGCCTTCGCTGATCCGGTCGACCTGCTCGGCGAGCAGGCGCTGCAGGTCGGCCTCGACACCGTCCTTCTGCAGACCGGGGTCGATTCCGAGCTCGTGCGCCGAGTCGTGCAGTACCTCGTAGATCTGCACGCGCAGGGCGTCGCCGGTCTTCTTGTGCGTGACGCGCCACACATCTGTGACACCGGCACTGGCCTCTTCCTCACCTGGCTCCTCGGTCACGAGCGTGCAGGGCGGGCTCATCCAGTTCAGCGGCTTGTAGCTGCCGCCGTCGGAGTGCACGAGCAGACTACCGTCGCCCTTGTGGACGAGCAGACGCGTGGCGAGGGGAAGGTGGGCATTGAGCCGGCCGGTGTAATCAACAGCGCAGCGGGCGATGACGAGACGCACTCGTCGAGCCTAACCGCCGATCGACTTCTTCTGGACCGACTGCCGGCCGTCGGCCGACTACCCGATCTGCGAGAGCAGGCTGAAGAGCCCGAGATCGTTCGCCGCCGCCCGTGCGATGAGGAACCCCAGGATGCCGATGATCCAGGCGGTGTTCTCCGCTCCGGTGCGCTGCATCCACTCGGCGAGTCGTTCCAGTGGACGGGTGATGAGCGGTGCTGCGACGATCCGCAGCAGCAGAAGGATGAGTGCCGGGACGATCATCACCAGGCAGTATCCGACGAGCGACACGATCCGCACAGACGTGTCTATGCCGGCGTCGGCGAGCATCGTCATCGCGACGATGTACGGCAGCATGGTGGCGACTTCGACCAGACCGGCGGCGACCGCGACGGACATCAGAGCGATACGCGTGGTCTCGGGAGCGAGCAGGCGGTCGCGCCAGCGAATGACGCGACCGGGCTTCGCCGGTGCGGATGTCGTGGCCGCATCCGTTCCCGCATCCGTTCCAGCATCCGTTCCAGCATCCGTTCCGGCATCCGGGCTCGCGAATCCTTCCAGCGAGGAGGCCGAGGCGGTGGAGACGGGCTGATTCGCGTCCTTCTTCTGCGACGTCGGGAGCAGGAACGATCCGATCAGCAGGCCGGCCCCGATGACGAGACGGATGATCGCCCCGGTGGGAGATGTGAGGAAGTCCGCCGCCACATCCACCACGTTGACGAGCCCCCACAGGAACAGCAGACCCACCGCGAGGTAGAACGCCGCGATCGTCACGAGGTAGAGCAGGACCCTTCCCACGCGCACCTTCCCAGGACTCAGGAGGAGGAAGACGGGGATGAGGAGGGTGCCGATGCTGAGGCTGTCCACGAGAGCGAGGACGGCCAATGACAGCAGGAGCGGCGCTCCGGCGAAGATTTCCATGACTCCACGATGATGGCGTCCACGCAAGAGCGGATCAGGCGAAGGTTGCAGTGGCCGCTCATCCTTTGGTCGGATGCGACCCCGCGCACGACATGGTTGCATGAGGTCATGCAGGAACAGGCTTCAGGAGGACTCGACGCCTGGTATCGCAGGTGGCGCTGGGTGCTCGACCCGATCGCGATGGCGCTGCTCAGCGTCGTGATGGCGGCCTTCGGATTCCGGGGTATCTGGGGGTCGTATTCACTGCTGCCGGTGGACGTGTCCCCATGGTGGGCGCTCGTGCTCGCCCTTCCCGCGTGCGGTCTGGCACTGCTGAAGCATCGTGCTCCGATGCTCGTACTGACCGCCGTCGCCGTCCTCTTCGCGATCGACATCCTCACAGTCGGGGGTGTCGGAACCTTGGTCGTCCTGCTCGACGTGCTGTGGCTGGCGGTGTTCGTCGCCTCCCCACGTGTAAGACGGACGTTGCTCCTTCTTCTCGGGGCTTCGATCATCGCGCTGTTCGCGGCGGCACTGGTCGTCGCCGAGCTGCCATTCGCGATCGCGTTCCTCATCGCCATCCAATTCGGTGCGATCTTCGGAACCGACTACTGGTGGGCGGTGGCGGTCGCGCAGGCGAATGAACTCGCCGACCTGCACCGGCAGCGCGCCGAGGCCGCCGAGCACGAGTCGGAGCGCGATCGTACGGAGGCCGTGAACCGTGAGCGAGAGATGATGGCGCGTGAACTCCACGACGCGGTCGCTGGGCACGTGCTGGCGATGGCCATCCGTGCCGAGGCCGCGTTGTCGACGAGCCCCGACGAAACGGCGGATCGTGCTGCACTTCAGGCCGTGCGTGATGCCGGCCTGGATGCACATACCGCTTTGCGCACCATGATCTCCGTGCTGCGCGGCGGTGGTGGCGAACTTGCGGCGGCACCCAGGCTGGAGGATCTCGACGGCGTGATCACTGAGGCCAGGCGAACGGGTCTGGAGGTGACGGAGACGAGATCGGATGAGCGCTTCTCGGTCGTCGTGGAGCAGACTCTCGTCCGGATCGTGCGCGAGTCGCTGGCGAACTGCGTTCGGCATGCCGCCGGCGCCAAGGTCGATGTCGTGATCGCCCACGCAGACGGCAGCGTGGGGGTGAGCGTCGAGTCGCGCGGAGGGTCACCGCGTGCGCACGCGGCGGGCAACGGCTGGGGATTGAGCATGCTCAATGAACGCGTGCGGGCGCTGGAGGGCACATTCCATGCCGGGCCGGTGGACGGTGGGTGGTCGGTTCACGCAGAGCTGCCGTTGACGGTGCGGACATGACCGCGGTCACGGTGCTGCTCGCCGACGATCACGGTGCGATCCGCGAAGGGCTGCGCATCATGCTCGAATCGCACGGTATCCGGGTCGTCGGCGAGGCAGCGGACGGAGACATCGCCGTGCGCAACGCATTTGCGCTCCGCCCCGACGTCGTGCTCATGGACCTGCGGATGCCGGGCCGCGACGGTGTCTCGGCGACACGCGAGATCGTCCAGCGCGGGCTGAGCGACGTGCTCGTCCTCACGAGTTTCGACGAAGACGAGCTGGTGCTGGGGGCGCTCAGGGCAGGAGCGTCCGGCTTCCTGTTGAAGACTGCGGATGCTGGCACTCTCATCGATGCTGTGCGCACGGTCGCCGCCGGCGACGGTGTTCTCGACCCGCGTGTCACCAGGCGTGCGCTCGCCGCGATAGCGGGCGGCGAGGGGTCGACGGCATCGGCGGAGCGGTCGGCTGAGCTCACCGACAGGGAGCAGGACGTCCTCACCGGCATCCTGCAGGGGCTGTCGAATGCAGAGCTGGGTCAGCGGTTGCGCATCTCGGTGCCGACGGTGAAGACCCACGTGTCGAGCGTGCTCGCGAAGCTCGGCGCGAGGAGCAGGTCGCATGCCGCCGCACTCGTGCACGCGGGTGCGATCTCGCGAACGTCGGAGCTGCGGGAGCGCTGAGCTTCGCGACTCAGGCGGATGGCTCCTTCGCCTTCAGCGGCTTCGCCGCCCCCGACGCGAGGCCGGATGCGGCGACGAGCACGACCAGGATGTAGAGCGTGTTCAGCAGGCCGATGTGCTCGCTGATCAGCCCGAGGATGGGCGGACCGCCGAGGAACGCGACATAGCCGATCGTGGCCGCCGCGCTGACGCGGGCTGCGGCCTTGGTCGGGTCGTCAGCCGCCGCGGACATGCCGAGCGGGAATCCGAGTGACGCACCGACTCCCCACAGCGCGGCGCCGACGAAGACGAGAGGGAGCGATGGCGCGAGGATGAACAGCAGGATGCCGCCGGTCGCAGCCACCGCGAGGATGCGCAGCACCAGCACGCGACCGAACTTGTCGACGAGCGGGCCGCCGAAGATGCGCACCGTCGTCATCGCCACCGAGAACACTGTGAGTGCTGCAGCCCCCATGGCGGCTCCGCCGCCGTGGTCCTCGCTCGTGCCGAGTGCCAGCCAGTCATTGGCGCCGCCCTCTGCGAAGGCCATGCCCAGCATCACGACGCCGAGCGCGTAGGTGCGCGGTTCGCGCCACGCGGACATCGCGACGTGCATACGCTCGCGCCAGTGCGGCTTCTCGCCGGACTCTTCGGGGTCGAGCGTCGCATCGCGGTTCGGCACGTTCGCGATGCAGATGAACGCGCCGATGAGGATGAGCGCGGCGACGGCGATCGCGTGTGGTGCGACGGCGATGTGCCAGTTGGTCGCCGCCCAGCCGAGGCCGGCGCCGATCACAGTGCCGAAGCTGAAGAACGCATGGAACAGCGGCAGGATCGTCTTTCCCGCCTCCTGCTCGATGGCAGTCGCCTCGACGTTCATCATCACGTCGAGGCATCCGTTGCCGTACCCGAAAAGTGCCAGGCCGATGATGACGACGGGGAATGACTCGAGCACCGTGGTGCCGACGCCGATCAGTACGAGACCGATCGAGAGCATGATCATCAACGACAGCATCCCTCGGCGGGCGCCAGTGCGCGCCATGACCGCCGGGCTCGTCGAAATGCCGAGGATCGACGCGATGCCCATGCCCAGCAGCAGCAACCCGATCTGCGCATTGTCGATGCCGAGGGCGATCTTGATGTCGGGCACCCGAGAGGCCCACGTCGCGATCGAGACACCACTGGCGAGGAAGATCGCGAAGATCGCATTGCGCCAGCGCACGTACTGCGAACGGGTGAGAGCGTGGTCCATGGAATGAGCGTATCGAATCGATTCGATTTCTGGAAATGGTCGGGGTTATCCTCAGAGCATGACATCGTCCTCTGCCCTGTCCCCCGCACCGCGTCGGGCGACGCTTGCGGACGTCGCCCGTGCGGCGAGCGTGTCGACGTCCACGGCATCCGTCGTCTTCAGCGGCAGGACGAAGGTTTCGGATGCCACACGCGAGCGTGTGCTCGCCGCGGCGGCCGATCTCGGTTACGCCGGGCCGGACCCGCGCGCGGCGTCACTTCGACGCGGGCGCAGTGGCATCGTCGCCGTCGTGCTCGAAGGCCACCTGCGCGCTGCGTTCCTCGATCCGGTGACGATTCCGATGATGGATGGGCTCACCGACGGCCTTGCCTCACTCGGCGCCGGAGTGCTGTTGCTGCGTGACGAGCCGGGGGACGGAGAGGCCCCGGCGTTGACCTCGGCGCCGGTCGATGCCGTCGTGCTGATCGGATGCTCCGGACGAACTCGGGCGTCACTGGAGATCGTGCGCAGTAGAGGGATCCCGGTCGTCGTGATCGAAGGCGATGCGGGGGAGGGGATCCCGCGGATCACGCTCGACAACCGTGAGGCGGCGGCCGAGGTCGCCCGGCATGTGAAGGGCCTCGGTCATGAGCGCGTCGCCGCCGTGACTCTGCCGCTGGACAGCGATCGCGTCCGCGGTCGGATCACCGAGGACCGTCTGGAGCGCGCCACGATCGACGTCACGCTGGAGAGACTGGCCGGCGCGCGGGACGTCTTCCCTGGGCTGCCTGCGATCTCTGCCGGAAGCAGCTCGATAGACGACGGTCTGATCGCAGGTCGCGCACTGCTCAGCGATCCCACCACCAGACCCACCGCGATCCTCGCGCAGAGCGATCTTCTCGCGGCCGGCGTGATCCGCGCGGGGGAAGACCTCGGCTTGCGCGTGCCGGACGACCTCAGCGTCGCCGGATTCGACGGGATCAGAGTCGATGGCATCGGTCCCCACATGCTCACGACCATGGTGCAGCCCGCCGTGGAGAAGGGCAGAGCGGCGGGGGAGCAGGTCGCGCGGATGCTGCGCGGCGAGCCGTCGGCGTCCTTGCACTTCACCTGCCGCTTCCGTGCGGGGACGACGACGGCGGCTCCCGCGATCTGACTCGCGTCCTTAACCGCCTGCGCTGCAGGCAGATCTGCTGTGCCCTCGCACTTGTAACACAGGCGTAATTCAGGTTTAATAAGCTGGTTATGTAACCTGGTAGCGTTACTCCCGCACACATCTGAAGGCAGGATGCACATGAACACACTCGGGCCGGCGAACATCCGCCACGCGAACGCGCTCGCATGCATCGATGCCTTCCGCTCCGTGGAGGAGCCACTGTCGATCAGCGACATCGCCGCGCGAACGGGGCTGTCACGCCCGACGATCGAATCGGTCATCTCGGGATTCGAGGCACGAGGTCTCGTCGCGGAGGCCGCTGCTGCCGAGGCCGCCAGCAGCGGAGGACGGCCGGCCCGACGCTATGCGCTGGAGTCGACGAGCTCTGTCGTCGCGGGGATCGATGCAGGGCCGCGGAACGTGCGCGTCCTGATCGCCGATCTGCGGGGACGCATCATCGCCCGCGCGACGAAGGTCATCGACGGAGCGCCGACATCCGATGAGCGTCTGGCGATCGTAACCGCCGTGACCGCTGACGCGCTGCAGCGCAGCGGCGTCTCTGCCGCGAACCTGCAGGCCGCCTGCATCGCGGTCTCGGGCATCGTGGGCGAATCCGGACGCCTGATCAACAGCTTCGCCGTCCCGGAGTGGAACGGCGTAGCGATCGCCGAGCACATCGCCGACAGCTACGACTGCGTCGCCGTGCTCGAGAACGACATCAAGCTCGCCGCCTACGCCGAGCACAACATGGGCGCAGCCCACGACGTCGACAACATCCTCTTCATCCAGATCGGCAATCGGATCTCGCTGTCGCAGACCTTCGATCGGCAGATCTTCCACGGCGCGCACCGCAGCGCGGGCGAGGTCAGCAGCCTCCGCGGCATGCACTGGACGAAGACATCGATCAAAGGCCAGCTCACCTGGCGCAGTGGCGAGACCGCTGAGCAGGTGTTCGCCAGGGCCTCGGCCGGTGACGAGACGGCATTGAGCGAGGTGGTGGCGTTCATCCGAGAAATAGCACCACTGCTCACCACCGTCAGCCTGGTCGTCGATCCGGCACGGATCGTCGTCGGAGGCGGCTTGTCCCGCGCTGGAGACCTGTTCGTCGACATGCTGCGCGAGGAGATCCACCGGTTGATCGTGCTCGCGGACAAGCCCGACGTGACGGCGTCGCCGCTGGGTTCGATCGGAGCTGCGACGGGCGCGCTCGCGCTGGCGTTCCAATTCGGTTCGGAGTCGCTGTTCGGCATCGCCGACGTCGCGGTGCCGGCGATCGTTCTCGACCGTGAGACGAGGGAGATCGCATGACACTGCGGGTGGGAATCGTCGGGGTCGGTTCCAGAGCATCGATCGGACGCTGGGTGGGTGGCGCGGAGACCGATGCGTTGCTCCTCGCAGCCGCAGACGTACGACCGTCGGCCGCGGAGCGCGCTCGTGAGCTGTTCGGGGACGAAGTGTCGTTCGTCACCGATTACCGCGACTTCGCCGGTCTGTCTCTCGACGCGGCCATCGTGACGACGCCGGATGACGCGCACGCGGACGTCGCCGAATTCCTGCTGCGCGCAGGAATCGCGGTGTACCTGGAGAAGCCGCTCGCCATCACGGTCGCCGATTGCGACCGCATCCTCACCGCAGCCCATGAGTCGGGCAGCAAGCTCTACATCGGGCACAACATGCGTCACATGAGCGTCGTGCGCACGCTCCGCGACATCATCGGCAGCGGTGCGATCGGCGAGGTGCGCGCGATCTGGTGTCGACATTTCGTCGGCAACGGCGGCGACTACTACTTCAAGGACTGGCACGCCGAGCGCGCTCGAGTGGGCAGCCTCCTCCTTCAGAAGGGCGCGCACGACATCGACGTGATCCACTGGCTGGCCGGCGCCTACACCGAGCAGGTCACCGGCATGGGCGATCTGATGGTCTACGGCGACGTCACCTCTCGGCGCGACAACTCCGACCGCTTGATGGGGGACTGGTTCAGTCACGAGAACTGGCCACCGGAGAGTCAGACCGATCTCAACCCGATCATCGACGTCGAAGACATCTCGATGATCCAGATGCGCCTCGACAACGGGGTACTCGCGTCATATCAGCAGTGCCACTTCACGCCGGATTACTGGCGCAACTACACCGTCATCGGCACGCGCGGACGCGCCGAGAACTTCGGCGACGCCGCCGGGGGAGTGGTGCGGGTGTGGAACAGGCGGCACGAATACCAGGAGCACGGTGATCTCGAGTATCCGATCGTCGGCGACGAGGAAGGCCACGGAGACGCTGATCAGCTCACGATGGCCGAATTCCTCCGATTCGTACGAGACGGCGGGATGACCGAGACATCTCCGATAGCCGCCAGACAAGCTGTCGCGACCGGCATCACCGCCGCCGAGTCGTTGCGGGACGGATCCGTGCCAAAAGCCATCGATCCGCTCCCATCCGAATTGCAGCACTACTTCGACAACCATCAGGTCCGCGAACGGTGAGCGTATTGCCCACCCGCGCGTACTCCGAACGATTGTGAGAATTCCCATGCGGTTACTGCGAACAGGAATCGGCGTCGCCGCCGTGGCCCTCCTGCTGACGGGCTGCGCCTCGGGCGCGAACTCCGGCTCCGGCGAAGTCGACACCTCCCTGGATCCCGCTGACATCAGCGGTGAGATCTCCTATGCGATCTGGGACGTGAATCAGCAACCGGCGATGGAGGAGCTCATCGCCGACTTCAACAAGACGTATCCCGATGTGGACGTCTCCGTCGAGCTCACGGCCTACGCCCAGTACTTCACCAAGCTGCAGACACAGGGGTCTTCAGACACACTGCCCGACGTCTTCTGGATGAACGGCCCGAACTTCCAGCTCTTCGCCTCGAACGGACTGCTCGCTCCGGTGACGCCGCTCGAAGACGCCGGTCTCATCGACCCCGCGGACTACCCCGCCGCGATGAACGACATCTACACGCTCGACGGCGTGCAGTACGCGGTGCCGAAGGACTTCGACACGATCGCGGTCTTCTACAACCGCGACATCTTCGCCCGCGCCGGCGTCGCCGAGCCCACCTCCGATTGGACCTGGGACGACTACCACGCCACCGCGAAGCAGATCAGCGACGCCCTCGCAGGCGAGGGCATCTTCGGTTCCGGCGACGGATTCGGCACGCAGGAGACGGTCTACCCCTCCATCCTCAGCAACGGCGGCACGATCATCGAAGACGGCGAATCGGGCTACGACAGCCCAGAGGCGATCGAGGCCCTGCAGTTCTGGACCGACATGGTGGCCGACGGCTCCATGCCCTCTCCCGCCCAGAATGCTGACACGACCGGGCTGCAGCGCTTCCTGAACGGTCAGGCGGGGATGCTCTGGACGGGCAACTGGCAGGTCTCCGGACTCCTCGAATCCCCGGTCGCGGATGACGTGACGGCCGTCGAGATACCGTTGGCGCCGTCCGGTGAGCGCGTGACGGGTATCCACGGCATCGGCAACGCCATGAGCGCAAAGGCGGCAGACGACCCCGCAGCCCAGGCGTTCCTGGCGTACCTCGGATCCGAAGAGGCCGCTGTGATCCAGGCCGAACTCGGCGTCGCGAACCCCGCTTTCAACGGCACGCAGCAGACCTTCGTCGACTCCGTCCCCGAGTACAACCTGCAGATCTTCGAGGACGCGGCGGCAGACTACTCGGTCGCGCATCCTGTCTCGCTGAACACCGGCGCGTGGAACAAGCTCGAGACGGATCTGCTGCCTGAGGCCTACTCGGGAGAGCGTCCGGTGGCCGAGGTCGCCAAGGACCTGGCTGAGCAGATGAATCAGGCCCTCGCCAAGGAGAAGTAGGCCGATGACCTCCGTGAGGAACGGGACGGATGTCGCTCTGGCATCCGTCCCCGGGGTCGGGGCGTCCTCCGTCCCCGGTCCGCGTGCGAAACGTCAGTCTCCGGACGGGTACTGGCCGTTGCTGTTCGTCCTGCCGCTGCTCATCGGCATCGGACTCTTCTACCTGTGGCCACTGCTGCAGTCCGCCTACTTCAGCTTCACCGAATGGGGAGTGTTCGGGGGGACGACGTGGACGGGCTTGGACAACTACATCCGCCTTTTCAGCGATCCATCCGTGCTGCGCTCGATCCTCAACACGGTGATCTACACCCTGATCCTGCTGCTCGGCATCCCGATCGCCACCGTGTTCGCAAGCCTGCTGAATCGGCCAGGGCTGCGTTTCGCGATGCTGTACCGCACCTGCTTCTTCCTTCCCTATGTCGCCATGCCCACCGCCATCTCGATGGTGTGGCGCATCATCTACAACCAGGAATACGGCATCATCAACTCGGCATTGCGAGTCGTGGGCATCGAGGGTCCTGCCTGGATCGCCACCGAGTGGTTCGCTCTCGTCGCTGTCTCGATCCTGGGCTTGTGGATGTCGGTCGGCTTCAACATGATCATCCTGTCGGCGGGGCTGAAGGGCATTCCTTCCGAGCTCTACGAGGCATCGTCTCTCGATGGTGCATCACATGGCCGACAGTTCTTCTCGATCACCGTCCCGTTGCTGACGCCGTCGATCTTCTTCCTGTCGGTGATGACGCTCATCTCCGGTTTCCAGTTGTTCGACCTGCTCTACGCGCTTCTCGGGCCGACCAACCCGGTCATGCCGAAGACGCAGTCGCTCGTGTTCATGTTCTACAACGCCGCCTTCCTCAGCAATGAGAAGGGTTACGCCTCGGCGATCGCGATGCTCGTTCTGCTCATCATCGCCGTGTGCACGTTCCTGCAGTTCAGGCTCCAGCGGAGGTGGGTCCACTATGTCGACTGAGGCGCTTCTGACCTCTGCCATGTCGCCCGCCGCTCGGCGACGGGTGAAACGAGACGGCAGTCACTGGGGTGCGCACACCGTGCTCATCCTCGCGTCGCTGCTGATGCTCTTCCCGTTCCTCTGGCAGATCAAGCTCTCGATCTCGACAGAAGCCGAGATCATGGCCGTGCCGCCGAACTTCTGGCCATCGAGCCTGGAGTGGGAGAACTACGCCGAGGTGTTCAAGCGGCTGCCGTTCCTCAGTCAGTTCTGGGTGTCGATCGCCATCACCGCGCTGCGCACACTCGGACAGGTCGTACTCTGCTCGATGGCCGGATACGCGTTCGCTCGGATGCAGTTCCGGTTCAAGGGCCTGCTGCTCGGACTCGTGCTGTCGATCCTGATGGTGCCGGGACAGGTCTACCTGATCCCGCAGTATCAGATCATCCAGAGCCTCGGGCTGCTGGACACCATCTTCGGCATCGCTCTGCCGGGTCTGTTCAGTGCCTTCGGCACCTTCCTGATGGTGCAGTTCTTCAGAACGATGCCGGCCGAACTCGAACAGGCCGCGCGCCTGGACGGGTGCAACAGCTGGCAGATCTTCTGGCGCGTGATGCTGCCGCTTGCGAAACCCGGCATCGTGTCGCTCGCGATCATCACGATCCTCGCATCGTGGAACGACCTGTTGTGGCCCCTCGTCGTCGCGAGCTCGCCGGAGAACATGCCGCTCTCCGTGGGACTCGCCACACTGCAGGGCTATCGCTCCAGCATCCACACCGGCGTGCTCATGGCGGCATCGCTGCTCGCGATGGCCCCCGTGCTCATCTCGTTCATCATCCTGCAACGTCGTGTCGTCGAAGGCATCGCCTCCTTCTTCTTCTCCGGCCTGAAATAGAGAGTCGTTCATGCGAAACCTGGAGCCCGTGGCATCCGAATCCACTCAACTCGTCGTCGGCCTCATCGGCGCCGGCGGAATCTCCCGAATGCACGCCCCGGCGTGGAAGGCGCTCGGCGCGCACGTTCTCGTGCATTCCACCGACGGCGCGGAAGCACTCGCTGAGGAGTTCGATCTCGAAGCCGTGCAGTCGATGGCGGAGGTGCTCGAGCGTGCGACGATCATCGACATCGTGACGCCCACTGCCACACACGAAGGGATCGCGCTCGCCGCGATCGCCGCCGGCAAGGACATCGTGTGCGAGAAGCCGCTCACCCTCACCGCCCGATCCTCGCGTGCCGTCTTCGACGCGGCGAACGCGGCGGGGGTGCAGATCTTCCCTGCCCATGTCGTGCGCTACACCGCCCCGTATGCTGCGGCGCATCACGCTGTCACCGCGGGACGGCTGGGACGTGTCGCTGTGGCGCGCTTCCATCGGGAGGGCTCGAGCCCTGCGATCGGCACCTGGTTCCAGGACGTGAAGCTCTCGGGCGGAGTGATCATGGACCTGATGCTGCACGACCTCGACCAGGCCCGTTGGATCTGCGGCGAAGTCGTCAGCGTCTATGCGGTGCAGAACCCATCCACGGTGGACGGCCTCATCCCGCCGTTCGTCTCCGCGCACGTCACTCTCACGCACCTGGGCGGCGCGATCTCGCACATCCATGCGACGTGGGGGGCGACCGGCACGATATTCAAGACCGGGTTCAGCATCGCAGGTGAGAAGGGCGTGCTGAAGTACTCGTCGCTGGAGAACAGCGGTCTGACTCTGGAGCTGCAGGGCATCGACGGGGCGAGCCTGACCATTCCCGAGACCCCGGTGCGGGAGAGTCCGTACCTCGAGGAGCTTCGCGAGTTCGCCGAGGCGTTCCGCGGCGGACCCGCTCCGCGCGTCAGCGCCGAGGACGGGGCGTTCGCCGTCTACCTGGCGGAGGCCGCACAACGGTCGCTCGACACAGGTCAGGTCGTCGTCATGTCGGAGTTCAGCACCCCGCAGGAGGAAGCAGCGTGACCACCGCACACCCGATCAAGATCGCGATCGCCTCGTTCGCCCACATGCACGCCGCGGGCTACGCGAGGACGCTGCTCGGCATGCCGGGCGTATCGCTGCTCGCCAGCGACCCCGACGGGGCCACCGCCCCGGACGACGCGCCTCGCGGCGCCGACCTCGCCGCCCAGATCGGCGTGCCCTATGTCGATGACTACGACGATCTCTTCGCGTGGGGCCCCGATGCCGTGATCGTCACCACGGAGAACGCACGTCACCGTGCGATCGTGGAACGTGCGGCCGCCGAGGGCGTGCACGTGCTCTGCGAAAAGCCGATCGCCACGGAGATCGCCGATGCCGAAGCCATGATCGCTGCCTGCGCGGCCGCCGGGGTGATCCTGATGATCGCCTACCCTGTGCGGTTCGCTTCGCAGTTCACGGCGCTCCGCCAGCACCTCGACGCCGGGGCGCTCGGCGAGCCGTTCGCGATCGTCGGGACGAACAACGGCAAGATCCCTACCGATTCCCGGCAATGGTTCACAGACCCGGCGCTCTCCGGTGGCGGCGCGATGGTCGACCACGTCGTGCACTGCGCCGACCTCATCGATGCGCTCACAGGCGGAATGCGAGCGCGCACGGTGTACGCGGCGGCGAACGGCATCCTGCATTCGGAGAAGAACGTGGCGGCCGAGACCGGTGGCCTCGTGACGATCACATACGAGAGCGGCCTCATCGCCACGATCGATTGCTCGTGGAGCCAGCCGGACGCGGCATCGACATGGGGCGGACTGACACTGAAGGTGACGGGCACGAACGGATCGGTCGAGATCGAGCCGTTCGCCGAGCACATCGGCGGTGTCGGCGTCGACGGAGACATCCGCATCGGCTATGGAGCCGACATCGACGCGCTCCTGATCGACGAGTTCCTCGAGGCTGTCCGTCGCTCGGGCGCCGCGGTTCCCGGACGGGCTCCTCTCGCACCGCAGCCGGACGGCGCAGTGGGCATGCGCACGCTCGAGATCGTGGATGCTGCTCGTCGTTCCGCGCGCGCCGGCTCCCCGGTCGCGGTCTGATGGACGGGGGGCGGCGTCTGCCGCCCCCCGTCTCAGGATCGGGCCGGCCCGAGAGGCAGTGCGACCGGTGAGAAGTCGTAGATCGTGTACTGGCCGCACGCGATCACATCTGTCGGCATCGCGTTCGTGCCCAATGCCCAGGATGTGCTCTGCGCATCCTCGATGAGGAATGTGACCTCACCCGCTTCGAAGTCTGAGCGATTGATGAGCCACGCGTATGCGTTCAGCTGATGGTCGACCTGAATGAGCTGCGACGGATCGTCCAGGTGCAGCTTCGGCAGCCGGACGGTCCAGAACTGTCCGGCGCCCACCTGTCCCGACGCGTTCACCCATTCGCTCACGCAGGTGAGGTCGGCATTCGGATGCTGCGCGGTCGCGGCCACGCGGGGAGTGCTGAGGCCCGCACCGACGACCAGCAGGACGCCGGCGCCGGCGGTCATGGCGACGACGGCCCGCTGCGGAACTCGCAGAGCCCGCGGCGAGGCGACCAGTCCGAGGATGGGCGCGAAGGCCACGGGTTCGAGATACCGGGCGGCATGGGTGCCGAGCGCGACGGCGCCGACAGCCACGAGCACCGGCAGCAGCCATGCCGCCACCGCCACGACCCGCGCGCCACGAGTGGGCGCGCGGACGGACTGCACGATCGCGAGCAGCAGCAGAGCTGTCAGCAGCACTGCGCCGAGCGCGCCGAGCGGAGCGGACAGACGCTCGGCGAGAAGCTCGCCGTAGTAGCGGACCGATTGCGGCCAGAGCGTGGGCTGCGCGTAGGCGGAGCCGTCGTTGGCGATCCATTCCGAAAGCGGAATGCGAGCGACGAAACCTGCCGCAGTCCCGCCGACGATCCAGACGAACAAGGGAATCGCATGACCGCGTGAGCGCTGGTACACGGCGGAGACGCCGAGCAGCAGGCCAAGCGGCACCGTGGCCCACGCCGCGTAGAGCGGGTTGGACAGGGTGGACACAGCCGCGATGACCCCGAGCACTGCAGGCAACCGCCACCGAACTCGCACTGTTCCGTCGAACACGCGTCGCACGATCCCGATGCTCAGGACGACAGCGATCACCGTGGCCGAGTAGTACGTCGTCGTCGCGAGCAGTGACGCCAGTTCGAGCGAGTCACGGGAAGCGGAGGTCTCGGTCATCGCGAGGACGCCGAACATGCTGACAGCGAGAAGCGACCATGCCACGGGGGCGGATCCCTCGCGTCGTCGGCCAGCAGCCAGTCGGACAGCCCCGTACAGCGCCGTCAGGTTCACGACGGCATTGATCACGAATACGGCATTGACGTCGAGAGCGAACACTCTTCCCAGCATCCAGAGCAGTCCGAACACCACGATCTCCGGCAGGAACAGCACGCTGGACATCACCCAGTCGAAGGATTCCCCTTCGGACACGGAACGCACGAGCAACGCGACGACCAGTGAGTCACTGTCCCTGAACAGCAGATCAGCGCGCGCCGTCGTCGCGACTTGGGCCACCGTGACGACGGCGATCAGCACGGCGGCGAGCCAGCCGCACAGCTCGCGGACCCACGTTTGTCGCATGTCCAATACTCTTTCATGCCTGCTTCTGTGTCGATCACGGGACTCTCGGCGTGCACGAGCCGGTAAACTCTAAGAAATCCCCCGCCCGCCTGTGCCGCAAGGCCGCGACGAGCCATTGAGGAGCCGCTTATGCTGTTGCTCCTTGCCGTGTTCCTTCTCGGGGCTCTTGTTCTTCCCGTGTTGGTACGTTGGCTCGGGGCGCGAGCGTTCGCGGTCGGGGCTCTCATACCCGCTGCGGCATTCGTTCAGGCGCTGGTGATGACGCCGCAGGTGCTGACCGGTGATTCCCCACCGTTCGAGAGCGTGGAGTGGATCCCCCAGCTCGGCCTGAATCTGTCGATGCGCATGGACGTGCTCGGGTGGGTGCTGACGCTGATCGTCACCGGGGTCGGCGCTCTCGTGCTGCTCTACTGCCGCTGGTACTTCCATGACGAGGCCGCGGGCCTCGGACAGTTCGCCGGCGTCCTGCTCGGCTTCGCCGGGGCCATGTACGGACTCGTCCTCACCGACGATCTCGTCATCCTCGTGATGTTCTGGGAAGTCACGAGCATCCTTTCCTATCTGCTCATCGGCCACTACCGCCGCCGTGCGGCAAGCCGTCGTGCCGCGCTGCAGGCGCTGCTGGTCACCACCCTCGGCGGGCTCGTCATGTTCGTCGGCGTCGTACTGCTCGTCGTCGACACCGGCACCTCGAGCATCACCGAGATGCTCGAACTCGCGCCGACAGGGCCGCTCGTGAATGCGGCGATCGTGATGCTGCTGGTCGGCGCTCTCAGCAAGTCGGCGATATTCCCGTTCCACTTCTGGCTGCCGGGTGCGATGGCGGCGCCTACACCGGTCAGCGCATATCTGCACGCCGCGGCAATGGTGAAGGCGGGAATCTACCTCGTGGCCCGGTTCGCGCCGATCTTCGCGCTGTCCGAGCCGTGGCGACCCATCGTGATCTCCTTCGGGGTCTTCACGATGCTGCTCGGCGGCATCCAAGCGCTGCGAGAGACAGACCTCAAGCGCATCCTGGCATTCGGTACAGTCAGTCAACTCGGGTTCTTCACGGTCATGGTCGGCTACGGCACGCAGGCGACTGCGCTCGCTGGACTCGCGCTGGTGATCGGGCATGCACTGTTCAAGTCGGCCCTGTTCCTCATCGTCGGCGTCATCGACCGCCAGCTCTCCACTCGTGACATCGATGAGCTGTCGGGTGTGGGCAGACAGGCGCCCGTAATGGCGACGATCTCGTTCATCTCGGTCGCCTCGATGGCAGGCGTCGCACCGACCATCGGGTTCGTCGCCAAGGAATCGGCGCTCACCGGACTGCTCGACGATGCTGTCGGCGGTTCACCGTGGGCTCTGGTCGCATTGATCGGTGTCGTTCTCGGATCCATGCTCACTGCGGCATATGGTGTCAGGTTCCTGTGGGGAGCGTTTTGGAAGAAGCGCGACGAGCGTGGCCAGCGGATGCCGGACACCGTCTGGCCAGACCCCCCGGTGGGCTTCCTCTCCGCTCCGATCATCCTCGGCGGAGCGACCATCGCCCTGGGAATCGGTGCGCCGGCGCTCGACACCGCACTGCACGGCTACGCCGTGACCGCGGTACGCGGTCTCGACCCGGAGGGCGTCGCGAACGAGGGCCCGGGCCATCTGGCCCTGTGGCACGGGTTCGAGCCGGCGCTGGGTATATCGGTGCTGTCCGTCGTGCTCGGCATCGGCCTGTTCCTGCTCAGCAGACGAACCGGCTGGGACCGCAGGGCGCGAATGCTGAAGTTCACCGCCGCGGACGCGTACTTCGTCGTGATGCGCGGCATCGACCGACTCTCAGTGATCACCACCACCCTCACTCAGCGAGGCTCTCTGCCGGTCTATGTCGGCACGATCTTCGTCGTGTTCGTCGCCGCGGAGACGACCGCGCTCCTCGCGAGTGACATCGATCAGCTCAACCTCTCCGCCTGGCACACCCCGACCCAGATCGCCGTCGCACCGATCATGGCCATCGCCGCGGTCTTCGCGGTGCAGGCACGCAAGCGCTACACCGGCGTCGTGCTGGTCTCGGTGTCCGGCCTCGGCATGGTCGCCTTGTTCGCGACGAGCGGTGCCCCCGACCTCGCTCTCACCCAGATCCTCGTCGAGACCGTCACCATGGTCACCTTCGCCCTGGTCCTGAGGCGCCTTCCGTCGCGCATGGGCGAGCACAACGCCTCTGTCTCGCGCATCCCGCGAGCTGTGCTGGCGATCGGCGTCGGCGTCACGATGGCGTTCATCGCAGTCGTCGCGACCCAGGCCCGCATCACTGATCCGATCTCGGTCTCGTTCGCTGAACTCGCCTATGAGATCGGCCACGGCAAGAACGTCGTCAATGTCGCACTCGTCGATCTCCGTGGCTGGGACACGATGGGGGAGCTCTCCGTCCTCGTGCTCGCCGCCACCGGCGTGGCCTCGCTCGTGTTCGTCACTCATCGTGCCGACATGCTCTCCCAGCGGCCCTCTCTGCCGGAGCACTCGCGACGCCGGACGCGGATCGCTCCGCTCGTCGAGACGACGGACGGCATCCGCTTCCAGACCACCGAGAATCGCAGCAGCCCGCGCGCGTGGCTCATCGGCGGGCAGCAGATGAAGCCTGAGAACCGGTCGATCCTGCTCGAAGTGATCGTTCGCATCCTCTTCCACACGATCATCGTGGTCTCCATCTATCTGCTCTTCGCCGGCCACAACGGTCCCGGTGGTGGTTTCGCCGGAGGTCTCGTCGCCGGGATGGCGCTCGTCATGCGCTACATCGCGGGCGGACGCTGGGAGCTCGGCGCCGCCGCCCCAGCGGACGCCGGGCGCCTGCTGGGCTTCGGGCTCATCCTCGCCGTCGGAACGGCGGTGCTGCCGTTGTTCTTCGGCCTCGCACCGCTGACCAGCTCGTTCTGGGAGTGGGAGATCCCCGGCCTCGGCCACATGGAGTTCGTCACGTCGACGATCTTCGACATCGGCGTCTACCTCGTCGTCATCGGACTCGTGCTCGATGTACTGCGCAGCCTCGGTGCCGAGGTCGATCGCCAGGCGCAGCAGATGCGTGCGCGGGGGGTGAGCATCTGATGGATGTCTCACTCACCCTCATCATCGTGATGGCGATTCTCTTCGCCTGCGGCGTGTACGCCATGCTCGAACGCAGCCTCACCCGCGTGCTCATCGGCTTCCTTCTGCTGGGAAACGCCACCAACCTGCTTCTCCTGATCGTCATGGGCGTGCCGGGCAACGCCCCGTTCTTCGGTACCGAGGGCACGTTGAGCGATCCGTTGCCGCAGGCGCTCACGCTCACCGCCATCGTCATCACCTTTGCGGTCTCCGCGTTCCTGCTCGCTCTCATCTACCGCTCCTGGCAGCTCGGCCAGGCCGACACCGTCGAGGACGACGAGGCCGACATCGCACTGCGCGAGCGCACCGATGCAGACGAAGACGTCATGGACGACGAAGGGGATGCCGAAGACGAAGAGGCCACGACCGACTTCGTGGACGTGCGCACTTCGCCGATCACCGTGCTGCAGATGCGGGATCACGCCTCGATCCGCGACGACGCTCCGATGGATCGGCCGTGGTCGCCCACTGACTCGGCACCCCCGGCATCCGACGACGAGGAGGACCGCACATGAGTGCGCTCGTCCCCCTGCTCGTCGCGCTCCCGCTTCTGGGGGCGGCGATCACTCTGGTGTTCGGCCGCAGCCCTCGCCTGCAGGTGTTCGTCACGGTCGCGGCCCTCGCAGCAGTGGCGGTCATCGCCGCGGTGCTGCTCATCGCCGTCGACGGCGGCTCGCCGCTGGCCGTCTCCGTCGGCGGGTGGCCGGTGCCGTTCGGCATCGTGCTCTACGTCGACAGGCTCGCCGCCCTGCTCGTGCTGATCTCCAGCATCGTGCTGCTCGCGGTGCTGCTGTTCTCGATCGGCCAGGGTGCCGCAGACGGCACGGACGAGACCCCGATCTCGATCTTCAACCCGTCGTACCTGATCCTCGCGGCCGGCATATTCAACGCCTTCATCGCCGGTGATCTGTTCAACCTCTATGTGGGCTTCGAGATCCTGCTGGTCGCGTCGTATGTGTTGATCACACTCGGCAGCACGGAGTCGCGCATCCGCACCGGTGCGGTGTACATCGTCGTCTCGCTCGTGTCGTCGATCATCTTCCTCGCCTCGATCGCGATGATCTACGGCGCGCTCGGCACCGTGAACATGGTGCAGATCGCCGAGCGCATGACGGAACTGCCGCAGGAGACGCAGCTCGTGCTGCACCTGATGCTCGTGGTCGCGTTCGGGATCAAGGCGGCCATCTTCCCGGTGTCGTTCTGGCTGCCGGACTCCTATCCGACCGCCCCCGCACCGGTGACTGCCGTGTTCGCTGGCCTGCTGACGAAGGTCGGCGTCTACGCGCTGATCCGCACCGAGACGCAGCTGTTCGCCGAGAACAGCATCGACACGTTGCTGCTGATCGTCGCACTTGCGACCATGATCATCGGCGTGCTCGGCGCCGTGGCGCAGGCCGAGCTGAAGAGGATTCTGTCGTTCACCCTCGTGAGCCACGTCGGCTACATGATCTTCGGCCTGGCCATCGCAACGCCCGCGGCGATCGGCGCCACGGTGTACTACATCGTTCACCACATCGTCGTGCAGACGACCCTGTTCCTCGCCGTCGGACTCATCGAGCGAAGAGCCGGCAGCACGTCGATCCTCAGGGTCAAGGGTCTGATGAAGGCGGCACCGCTGCTCGCAGTGCTCTACTTCGTGCCGGCCATCAACCTGGGCGGCCTGCCGCCGTTCTCCGGATTCATCGGCAAGTTCGCGCTGTTCGAGGCTGCGGCATCCGTCGGCACTCCGATCATGATGGTGCTGATCTTCGGCGGCATCCTGACATCCCTGCTCACCCTCTACGCCCTCATGCGTGCGTGGAACCTCTCGTTCTGGCGTGAGGAGGAGGACTCGGCGGAGACCGATGGTCGCATCGAGTACCTCGGCAACGCGCCAGCGGCCGACGAGCAGCAGGAGCGCCGTCGCATCCCGAAGATCATGACGCTCGCCACCGGCGGGATGGTCGGTGTGACACTTCTGCTGACGATCTTCGCCGGGCCGCTGTATGCGCTGTGCGATCGCATCGGCGATGCGCTGCTTCAGCCGGTCAGCCTCGTGCAGCTGGAAGAGGAGGTGAGCCCGTGACTCCCGAGACTCAGCGCCACCGCCTGCACGACGTGTGGCTGCAGCTCCCGTTCCTCGCGTGGCTCGTCGTGCTCTGGATGCTGCTGTGGAACCAGTTCACACTGCTGTCGTTCGTCACCGGACTCGTCGTCGCCGTCTTCGTCACGCGCGTCTTCCGTCTGCCGACCATCGAACTCTCCGGCCGTGTCAACCTCTGGTACGGGGCGCTGTTCCTCGTGCAGTTCCTGTTCGCCGTCGTGCGCGGTGCGATCGCCGTGTCGATCCAGGTATTCGATTTCCGTCGTCAGCCCGGTGCGGCGATCATCGCGATACCGCTGCAGTACGCCGATGACCTGATCATGACGCACGTCTCGGTCACGTCTTCGCTGATCCCCGGTTCGCTGGTCGTCGAGACGGATCGTGACCGCCGCGTGCTGTACCTGCACATAATCGGCGTACGCACACGTGCCGACGCCGATGCGCAGCGCGACGGCATCCTGCGCTGGGAGAAGAGGATCGTGCGGGCGCTGGGCACTCCGGCGCAGTATCGTGCGCTGAAGGCCGACGAGCGCGCAGGGGGTGGGCGATGAACATACTGATGATCGTGATCGTGGCGGTGTTCAGCATCGCTGCCGTCCTGACCCTGTTCCGCATCATCCGCGGGCCGTCGATCCTCGATCGCGCCGTGGCATCCGATGTCCTCCTCACCGAGGTGATGTGCGTGCTGGGTGCGGAGATGGCGATCAACGGCCACACCCGCAGCATTCCGGTGCTGCTCATCATCGCCGCCGTCGGTGTGTTCGGGTCGATCTCGGTCGCCCGGTATGTGGCGAGAAGGGACAACACGACATCATGAACGTGTTCGACTTCGAGATTCCGGACGCCGTCATCGACGTCGCGGTACTGGTGCTGATCCTGTGCGGTGCGGTGCTGTGCCTCTCTGCGGCGGTGGGGCTGCTGCACTTCCGTGACGTGCCGTCCCGCCTGCACGCCGCGACCAAGCCGCAGGTGCTCGGGGTGATGCTGATCTGCCTGGCCGTCGCGCTCGCTCAGCGTTCCGTCGGCGGCATCCTGCTGGGCCTCGCGCTGGTGGCGCCGATCGTGCTGATGCAGTTCGCGACGGCTCCGCTGTCGGCGCACATGGTGGGTCGCCAGGCGTACCGCAACGGGACGACGGAGGAGCGCAGGCTCGTCGTCGACGAACTGGCCGAGTCGAAGCAGACCCCGCCCGGGGCCGGGTAGTCCGGGCGGCGAGCCCGAAGTATCGTGGGCCGGAACGCGACGGAGGGGGACGAGTGAACGCACAGCCGGGATGGTACGACGCCGAGGTTCCAGGCGTGCAGCGCTGGTGGGACGGTGCGCAGTGGACGGCCCACGAACGCGGAGCGAGCTCAACGCCGGTCGTGGCGCAGCCGGTGCAGCACGTGGCTTTGCGTGCGCCGATGGGCTGGTTCCCGGTGTCGGGCGCGTCGGACGTGCGCTGGTGGGACGGTGCGCAATGGACGCCATACCGTCTTCGTGGTGGCAAGCCCCGCCCGGATGCTTTCGCCATCGAACCGGGAAGCAACGGATTCGTGCTCGGTTTCCTGTTCATCGTGCTCGGGATCACGCAGTTCAACACCTACAACCTCTCGGGGCAGCCCTTCTTCGCCTTCACCCCGGTGCTGTTCCTGGTGGCCGGTGCCCTCTGGCTCATCGGAGGATTGCGCACACGCCAGCTGACGAAACTTCCGGCTCCGTCGACCTCGCCCGTTCTCGATGCGTCGACCCGCCCGCTTCCCGGCGAGGTCGAGGGAGCAGGGGCCGGGTGGTTCGCGGTGTCCGGCCAGGTCAGTCGCTGGTGGACCGGAACCCGATGGAGCCCGTACGTCGGACAGAAGATCGGCGTACGGCCGACCCAGCACGGCGAGCGTTCGTTCCGAGTCTCGATGATCATCGGGTGGGTCTTCGCCATACTCGGCACGATCGGCACGGTGCTCGGTTTCGTGTTGATCTACGCGCTGGACCGGTGGGTGGGCGTGGCCATCGTGGTCCCCGGGCTGATCGGGGTGGTGGTCGGCGGGCTCGTGCTGGTGCTCACCTACGTCCGCCGGTACACGCTGATCCTCCCGCCGAAGGCTCCGCCGTTGGCCTGACATCGGCCCGGCAGTTCAGAGCGAACGGGCAAACTCCGTGATCAGGGCGGCGGCGAGAGCCGCATCACTGATTAACGTGCCGTGGCCGTGGTCGGGGATCTCCTTCAGCTCGGCGGGCCCAGGCACGAGCGAGACGATCTCGCGGCACCACGACACCGGCGCGAGGGGGTCGCGCTCGCCCCGCAGCACGAGCACCGGGCACTTGACCCTCGCGTAGGCCTTCTCCGGTTCGTGCACGACGGTGGCACGGATCTTCCGGATGAGGTGCGGGCCGCCGCGCAGATACTCGCGCGCACCGCGCCAGAGCACGATCGGGCGCTCGCCGACGAGGTCGCGCAGCAGGTACGTGGCCTGTTCCCGGATGCTGCGTGTCGCGCTGTTCACCGTGGGGCCGGCGAGGACCAGCCCGTCGACCAGGTCCGGATGCCGTGCCGCGAGCTCGGCGCCGATCTGGCTGCCCATCGAATGGCCGATGATCACGGCATCCATGACGCCGATGCTGCGCAGGAAGGCCGCTATCAGGTCGGCGTGACGCGCCATGGTGAGAGTGCGCTCGGGCTCGGGTGCCTCGCCGAAACCAGGCAGGTCGAGGGCGATGATGCGACCGGGCAGGCGCTCGATGAAGTCGAGGTAAACGCTGCGGCCCATCCCGATCCCGTGCACGAGCACGTACGGTCGGCTGCCGGCGCCGAAGTCTTCGGCGATGAGGGTCGCACCGCCGTGCTCGAACTCGATGACGGATACGGCGACGCCCTCAGGAGCGAGAAGACGGGAAGGCATGAATCGACCCTATCGAGGGATGCCGTCCGCCGGCCTGAACGAGCGGTGTCCGCGCTCTGTGTGAAACTGTCATGTGTCTTCGCAAGACCCCTCCAATACCGACCAAGCCCCGTCCACCACCGATTCTGCGAAGCCGCGCATGCGCGAGCGCCTGACAGAGACGTTCGCCGACCCGGTGCTGCGCGCGCTGGTGACCGCGTCAGCGGTGTCACGCATCGGGCGAGGGGTCTTCCTCACGGTCACCGTGCTGTTCTTCACGCTGATCATCGGTCTGAGCGCCGGCGAAGCCGCCGTGGTGCTCGCGGTCACCAGTGCCTGCGGAGTGCTCGCCTCCTTCCTCGGCGGATGGCTCGCCGACCGATGGAGCGCCCGCCGACTCGCCTACGTCTTCGAGACGCTGGGCGGACTGCTGCTGGCGACCTACGCCTTCGCCGACACCTTCATCGCCGCTGTGGTGATCGCGGCCCTGGCGGGCCTCTTCGACACGATCGCCTACTCGGCTCGATCCGCCATCATCGCGCGCGGATTCGCGCCAGAGCGGCGGGTGCACGCCCGTGCGGTATTACGCACGGTGACCAATCTGTCGATCGCACTCGGCTCCGGCATCGCCGCGATCGCCCTGGCGCTGAGCACCGCTGAGGCGTACCGTGTCGTCATCGTCTTCGCGGGCGTGATCGGCGTCCTCGGCGCCATACCGTTGCTTCGGCTGCCGGCATCCGTCGACGCACCGGTGCGCGAGGTCGAAGAGGTCCGCACGGAGACCGGCTCGATCGACACCCTCGGCACGGCGCAGGCCGCACTCGCTGCCCGGCAGGATTGGCGGAGGCGTTCGCCATGGCGCGATCCCCGCTACCTGCTGTTGTCGTTCCTCTCGGCGGTGTTCGGCATGCAATTCGGTGTCGCCGAGCTCGGGATGCCGCTGTGGGTGACGCAGCGCACGAACGCCCCCGATTGGATCGTCGCACTGCTGCTGATCGTCAACACTTCGCTCGTGGTGCTCTTCCAGGTGCGCGCGTCGCGTGGCACGCACGATGTGCGCGTCGCGGGACGGGTGACGATGATCGCCGGATGGCTGATGGCCGCGGCATGCGTGATCTATGCGCTCGCTGCGGGGTTGCCGGCCTGGGTCGCGATCGTCGTGCTGATCGTCGCCGCCGTCACGCACACCTTCGCCGAGATCCTCTCGCAGGCGGGTGCATGGGGGCTCAGCTTCGAGCTCGCCGATCCCCTGCGTGCCGGTGCTTATCAGGGCGTGTTCGGCATGGGGTTCTCGCTCGGCTTGCTCGCAGCGCCCTTCGTCGTGAACGCGACGGCGATCACGTTCGGGCTGCTCGGGTGGATGATGCTCGGGGCGATCTTCCTTGCCGCCGCTTTCGGCATCTGGGTGGTCTCGCGGCGTGCGTTCGTGGAGACGGTCGTCGAAGCTCCCTGAACTGCAGTTCAGAGCACCGCCGAGAGGAAGTCCCTGGTCCGCTGCTCCTGCGGATCGCTGAAGATGTCCTCCGGCTTGCCCTCTTCGACGATACGACCACTGTCGAACATGAGCACACGGTTCGACACGTCGCGCGCGAACTGCATCTCATGCGTGACGATCAGCATCGTCACATCGGTGTCGCGGGCGATGTCGCGGAGAATGTTCAGCACCTCGCCGACCACCTCGGGGTCGAGTGCGCTCGTGACCTCGTCGAGCAGCAGGATCTCGGGCTCCATGGCGAGTGCCCGCGCGATCGCCACGCGCTGCTGCTGTCCGCCGGAGAGCTGCGTGGGGTGCGCGTTCTCCTTGTCGGGGAGCCCCACCTTCTCCAGCAGTGCACGTCCGCGGGCGATCGCTTCCTTCTTGGGAAGACCCAGCACGTGAACCGGAGCCTCGATGATGTTCTCGATCACGGTCATGTTCGGGAACAGGTTGAACTGCTGGAAGACCATCCCGATGCGCTTGCGCATCTCGTTCTTGTGCTTCTCCTTCAGCTCGACACGCTTGCCGTCGCGTTCGAAGTGCGTGAGCGGCTTGCCGTCGATGAGGATGTAGCCGGCATCCGCCTCTTCCAGTGTCATGACGAGCCGCAGGATCGTCGTCTTACCCGAGCCACTCGGCCCGATGAGGGTCACGCGATCCCCGCGACGCACCGTGAAGTCGAGGTCGTGCAGCACGACGTGGTCGCCGAAGCGCTTCTCGACCTTGTCGAAGCGGATGGCGGGCACGTCGCCGTGGTCCAACGCGATCGCGCCGGTGTGCGTGTCAAGCGGTGGTGTATTCAAGACGTTTTCTCCAATCGCCTGGCCAGCAGGGAGCTCAGGTAGCTCGCGACCAGGTAGATGAGCCCGGCGATGATGATCGCCTCGACGAAGCGGAAGTTCTTGCTGCCGTACAGCTGTGCCTGGCGCACCATCTCAACGACCGTGATGACCATCAGGAACGGAGTGTCCTTGAACATCGAGATGACGTAGTTGCTCAGCGCAGGCAAGGTCGAACGCAGTGCCTGGGGGATGATGACGGCGGTCCACGTGCGACCGGGCGACATCGAAAGCGCCGTCGTCGCCTCCCACTGTCCCGGTGGCACCGCATCTATTCCTGCGCGGTAGACCTCGGCCATGTAAGTCGCGTAGTGGATGCCGATGATGACAGTGCCAAGGACGATCGGCGGCACCGTCGTGAACACGTAGTACGCGAACAGCAGCTGCACCACGAGCGGGGTCATCCGCACGAAGTTCATCAACAGGCTGATGATGGCTGCGACGGGGCGGGGCGCCGTACGGCGCCCGAGGGCGATCACGAGTCCGAGGACGGCGGCGATGATGCTGCCGATGACGGTCACGACCAGCGTGACGGTGAGGAACTTCCCGAGGATGTCGGGGAACGCCGCGATGGCGTGATTCCAGTCCCAGAAGCTGTTGTCGTCGTTCATGCGGCCTGGCCCGCCCCCTTCATATCGGGGATCGGGGTGGTGGTGATGGTGTCACGCCACTTTCCGCCCTGTCCGAGTCGGTGCTTGGCCCTGGTCTCGAGCGCGTTCATGCCCAACGTGAGCAGGTAGGCGATGGCGAAGTAGACGAGCAGCCCCAGTCCATAGGCGAAATACACGTCCGTCTGGACGCGTAGGCGGTTCAGCTCTGCAGTGAGGTCGACGATCGTGATCAGGTAGACGACGGCGGTGCCCTTCAGGAGCTGGATGAGCAGATTGTTCAGAGAGGGGAGCATGAGCGCCCACGCCTGCGGGAATATCACCCGCCACATCCTCTGCGTGCGCGACAGGCTGAGCGCCGTGGTCGCCTCCCACTGTCCGGCCGGCACGGCGTTGATCGATCCACGAACGACCTCGGCGCCGTACGCGCCGTAGTTCAATCCCAGGGCCAGGATGCCGGTGAACACTGCAGGCAGTTCGATCTCGAATGGCGGCAATGGCAGCACGAAGAAGAAGAAGAACAGCTGCACCAGCAATGAGGTCCCGCGGAACAGCTCGATGATGGTGCGCGCGATACCGCGCAGCACGATGTTCTCGAATCGCGCCAGCAGACCGAGGCCGATCGCCACGACGATCGCCAGGAGGGCGCCGCCCGCAGTCAATTGGAGGGTGATGAGCACCCCATCGATGAGCTGGGGCAGCGCCCGCCAGAGCGCTTCGAAGTTCTCAGTCACTGTGGTGAGATCAGCCCAGTTCGCCCGAGCAGAGCTGCTCGGTGGTCAGGTCGGCCGGCGGGAGGTTCTCCGCCGTGAATCCGAAGGGCTCGACCAGGTCGAGGTACGACGCCTCATCGCCGGTGATCTTGGCGAGTTCTTCGTTGTACGCCTTGAGGAGCTCGGTGTCGTCCTGGCGGAAGACGGTCGCGCCTGCGCCGATCTGCTCGACGCCGTCGATCTCCTGCACGAACGCCTCGGTGGTTTCGACGTCGTCCATGTTCTCCGTCATCCAGTTGAGCGAGACGGCGGTCAGTGCGAAGGCATCCGCGCGACCGGACTGCACGACCTCGATACCGGCCTGGGCGCTGTCGACCTGGACGGTGTTCGCGATGCCCAGGTCGGTGGCGTACCCCTCTTCGATCGCACCGGACTGCACGGCGAGCGTCACATCGCCGGCTGCAGCGACCGAGTCGAGGTCGCTGAGCTTCTTGGGGTTGTCCTTCTCGACGACGAGCGTGGTCGTGTACATGATCTCGGGGTCGCTGAACGCGGCCTCTTCACAGCGCTCGGGAAGGATCGACATTCCGGCGCTCACGGCATCCCACCGGCCGGCGTTCAGGCCGGGGATCAGCGAGTTCCAGTCGACCTCCTCGATCTTGATGTCATCGATGCCGAGGTTCTTGAAGATCTGCTCATGCATGGCGATGGTCGCGCCGGTCGGCTCGCCGTCCTCCACCCAGGAGTACGGCTGCTCGGAGGCGATCGCGAGGGTGATCGTGCCCTCTTCCTGTGCCTTCTCGAGTGTGTTCATGCCTTCTGTGTCGCTGTCGCCGCTCGACGAGCACCCGGCGAGAAGGCCGAGCGTCAGGGTCCCGATGGCGGCTGTGGCAATGCCGAGCCGTGTCGTTCTCTTCGTCATGATGTCCTCGCGTTCCGTATGAGTTCCGTATCCGGGCGCTCTGCACGGGCGCCGTTGACCGTGCCCCAGACTATGGAATCTGTCGAGAGATGTACAGTCAGACGCGCAGATTGTCGACACGTATACAAAAATGTGATCGTGGGGCAGACTGGGGAATCCAGAATCGGCTTCGCGGATCGGCGCGGAGGATCGACAATGAGATGTCCGCGGTTTCGCGCGACGGCTGGAAGGGATGCACATGGCTTCACACACCCCTCGCGCGGTTTCGCCGATCTCGATGGTGCGCGTGGCGCGACCGTCTACCGTCGACCTCATAACCGCCGAGCTGCGCAAGGCGATCTTCACCGGCGCGCTACCGGTCGGCAGCCCCATCGGCGAAGTCGAGATGTCGTCTCAACTGGGCGTGAGTCGTAGTCCGCTGCGGGAGTCCACGCAACGACTCGTGCAGGAAGGGCTGCTCACCGCATCCCCTGGCCGCGGCATGCGGGTGAGCGTGATCGGACCTGAGCATGTCGCCGACGTGTACGACGCGCGCCTCGCCATCGAGAGCCAGGCCGTGCGGTTGATCGTCAAGTCCGGTGCCGCGGCCGTGACAGATGCGCTCGAGCGCGCGTACGACGAACTCGTCACGGTCAGCGAGGGGACGGATGCTCGCGCCATCGGCGATGCTGACATCGAGTTCCATCGAGTGCTGGTCGACTCCGCCGGCAGCCGCAGGCTGTCCCACTACATGGCCACGCTCGCGATCGAGACCCGTATCGCCAGTCTCAGCGACCCCAACGGATACACCGTGCGCCGGTCGGTATCTGAGACGTACCGTGAGCTGCTCGATGCGATCGCGGCGGGTGACGTCTCGGCTGCGTTCCTCGCACTCGAGCGCCAGTTCGCCGAGGCAGTGGCTCGGTTGACGGGCGAGGACGAGAACGTCGAGACGGTGGAGACACCCGCCGATGAAGAGCCGCCGGCGATCGGCCCGATCGAATTCGCCGAAGAGGTCTGATCGCGACTTTCTTCGGGACCGACGCGAGGCAGACCCGTCGCCGGTTGAGGTTCGAGACTCAGGTCGCATGGACAGCGACCTGAGGAGGACTCTCCGACGACCGTCCGCGGCGAATGATGAGGGCATGGACACCTTCATCTCGAACCCCGAACCAGCCCCCACGCCACCTCGGCCCTCCGCCCCTTCACCCGTTCCGCTCCTGGTCGCTGCAGTGCTCGTGGCCGTCGTGACAGCGGTCGCCTTGCTCGTCGGCTCCAGCGCCGAGTACTCGGCGATCTTTCCGCCTGCCTGGCTGGGATTCGTGGGGTCAGTGCTGGCAGTGGTGGCGATCGTATGCAATCACTCTGCTGAACGAGTAGCCGAGGCGAGCGCGTGGGTCGCCTCACTGATGCTGCTCGGGGCATCCGGTGGCGTCGTACTCGACGCGCTGCGCGCCTTCTTCGCCGTCACGGGCATCCCCGCGGGGGCCTTCTCCGTCGTAGACCTGCCCGGCTTCGCTGCTCGGCTGATGTCGTTGGTCGCCGCGTTCGCCGCGCTCAGGTTCGCCCGCGCCCTGCGTCGGTCGACGCTCGATCCGGCACGGTCCGGCGAGCGACGGGGTGCGCGTCGGATCCTCCTGCTGAGCGGGCTGGTGCTGTGCGTGCCGTATCCACTTCTGAAGATCGTGTGGTGGATGAGCGGCGATCAGAGCGAGTTCGAGGTCGGCTTCCCGGCGATGGAACTGGCGGCGTTCTCGATTGCAGCCCTCGGGCTGCTGATGCTGTGCACTAGCGCGGGAGCGCGACTTCCTCGGCGGCTGGTATCCCTCGGCGGCTGGTGCGGCTCGTTCGTACTGCTGAGCATGGGCGCGCTGATGCTGTTCGGGCTCCTCTCGCAGCGGCTGGGGCTCGTTGCAGCGGATGTGGACCTCGGCGACGGTGGCCGGGCGGTGATGGTCTTCGCCGTGTACAGCACGTGGTTCGCACTCGGTGCGATCGTCGCGGCCGCTACGGTGCTGTATGAGGAGGCGACGACGCGTGATGTGCCGGCGGGCCGCAGCGCGGCGCCGGCACGGCGCTGATACGTCAGGAGAGAGGAGGCGAGCGTGCGCACGTTGCTCATGGTCGGCGCGGCCGTCCTGCTGTTTCCCGCGACCGTCCTGATCGCATTCGCTTCGCTCTCACTACCGGCCGCGATCACTGTCACCGCCTGCGCGCTCGGCGCGCATCTGACGCTGTTCGGCCTGTTCCGCAGGGCCACGATGACGCTGCTGATCATCTCCGCGCTGGTCGCCCTGCAGGGGATCATCACCGGCCTCTTCGTGCTGTTCCCGAGCACGCTGCTGGTGCTCCCCGCGCTGCATGGAGCCGCTGCGCGGGGGAATCGATACGTGGCATCGACGGTCGCAGTGCTCGGTCCGTTGGCGGCGGCCGCGCGGTACGCCATCGATCCCAGCATCGTGGACAGTGAGTTCGGACCCGAGCCGTGGCTGCTCGCACTCCTCCTGCTCGCAGGCTGCGCGGTCGCCGTCACCCTCGGCTTGCTGCGCCGTGCGGAATTGCGCACGGTCGAACTGACCGCCGCTCAGCTCGATCTCGAGCAACGAGAACGATCGCATCGTGAGGCGCGTGCGGCCGCGGGCGAGCGGGCGAGGATCTCCCGCGATCTGCACGACGTGCTGGCGCACTCGCTCACCGTGATCGTCGGGCAGGTGAGGGTCGCCAGATTCCGGACGGAGGACTCCGCGGCGGCACTGCAGGTCATCGAGGAAACTGCACGCGAATCGCTGCGGGACCTGCGCGGTACGCTCCAATCGCTGCGGGATCCGGACGCGGACACGCGGTGGCGCGTCGGGACGGATGTCGGATCACCGTCGCCCACGTGGAATGCCCCGCTGCAACCGACGCCGTCACTGTCCGGTCTTCCCGCGCTCGCCGCGAGAATGCAGGACCTCGGTCTCGTCGTGCACCGCCGGACGGAGGGCCGTATCCGCCCCCTCGGATCGGCGGCCGAGCTCGCGTTGTACCGATTCGTTCAGGAGGGGCTCACCAATGCGCTGCGACACGGTGAGGGCGCCGTCGAATGGCGGGAGATCTGGGAGCAGGATCGAACCATGATCACACTGCGCAACGCCGTCCCGGCGGTCGACCGGGGCTCGGACGGGCTGGGGATGGGACTGGAAGGGATGCGGGAGCGCCTCGCTGCGGTGTCCGGCGTACTCACGGTCGACCGCACGAGCGGATTCGCCGTGACCGCATCGGTGCCGTACGTCGAGACGCGCGACTCGGGAGACCGCGCATGATCCGCCTGGTGGTCGCCGACGATCAGGATCTGGTGCGCGCAGGGATCGTCGCCACCGTCGAGGCGCAGCCCGACATGCGCGTCATCGCCGAGGTACGGGACGGGGATCAGGCCGTGCGCGCTGTCACGGAGGGATCGCCGGACGTCGTTCTGATGGACATCCGCATGCCCGGCATCGACGGTATCGAGGCCACCAGGAGGATCGTGGAACGGGGATCGAGCGCACGAGTGCTGTTGCTCACCACGTTCGATGCCGATGAACACGTTTACGGTGCGCTCCGTGCCGGTGCGAGCGGATTTCTGGTGAAGGACGCACCCGTCGATGAGCTCGTCACCGCGATCCGTGCGGCCGCGAGAGGAGACGCGGTGCTATCGCCGTCGGTGACCGCCCGTGTCGTCGGGCACCTGCTGGAGCGTCCGTTCCGCGGCGCTCCGGAGGACGCGATCCCGGCCGGGCTGTTGACACCGAGGGAGATCGAAGTGGTGCAGCTGGTCGCCGACGGTCTCAGTAACGTCGAGATCGGCCGGCTCATACATCTGTCGGAGGCGACGGTGAAGACGCACATCGGGCGAATCCTCGTCAAACTCGGACTGCGTGATCGGGTGCAGGTCGCGGTGTGGGCTCACCGCCGCGGGGTCGCCAACCCGCCGGGGTGATGCTTCTTCCCCTTCACGTCATCCGGCGAGTCAGCCGCCTGGATTGAGCACCAGAGTGTCGAGGGCGGCCTTGTCCACGGCGTCCGCGCTGAACGCCCACGGCGTCTGGATGCCGGCAGCCCAGTTCTCGGTCTGATCGACGTAGTGCGGGTGGTACGGGTGCCCGGATGCGCCGGTCAGGTGATTCCACGTCGACGCGTCGAAGTCGGACAGATCGATCACCATGCGCATCGACGGAACGGTGGTCGTCGCGTACCCCTCGCCGAGTTCCCACCCGGTGGCGTTCACGACCGATGGGCCGCCGCCGACCGGGTACGGCCCGCGGTTGAACAGCGCTTCGATCGGCGCGATCCCGGATGATCCGAGGGTCGAGCTGGTCAACGTGATGGCGTGCAGATCGCCCCAGTTCCAGCGCGTCACAGCCGTGCCTTGAAGGCCGGCGAGTTCGTCGTAGGCCTGTTCGGCCGACAGCGCGAGCATCTCCTCCATGCCGTCGACGCCGATGTTCTCATTCGTCCAGAGCGGGTCGGTCGGGTCATCGAGAAGCGCGGAGACCACCGTGAACAGGCGCGCCTGACCGCCATGCGGCAGCGGTGCCTCGCGCTGCTCGAACAGGTTCAGTACCAGATTCGACCACAGCACGTTCGCATAGGCTGCTGCTGCGGAATCGGCGTTGTTCTGCGCGTCCCAGGTGCGAAGAAGAGCAACGGCCTCTTTCGGCCCGGCACCCTTGACCTCGATGTCGCCCATGACCGCTGCGAGCTTCTTGCCGATCCACATCTCGTTGTCGTTCTGGATGTCGCGCATATCCTGCGCGGTGAGGGGCGCGGCGGCGGCTCGGCGCTCGATCAGGTGGGCGATGCGAGCGGCGCGGTAGCCGTAGTCCCAGTCACGAGAGAGGAAGTACTCGTAGTCGTCGGTCACGATCGCATTGTTCGCGGTGACGATGTAGCCCGAGCTCGGGTTGTACGACACCGGCAGCTCTTCGAACTCGATGAATCCGGTCCAGTCGTAGCTGCTGTCCCATCCCGGCTGCGGGATCCACCCGTCTCCTGCCCCGCGTAGCGGCAGGCGGCCCGGAGCCTGATAGCCGATGTTGCCCTCGACGTCGGCGTAGATCAGGTTCTGTGCAGGCACGTCGAACAGGGATGCCGCGTACCGGAAGTCATCGAAGTCCTGAGCCGTGGCAAGGGCGAAGATCGCGGTGGCGGTTTTGCCGGCATCCAGAGCGGTCCAGCGCAGGCTCACGGCGTACTCGCCGGAGAGGGCGGCCGAAGCGTCTGTCTCGCCGTGCGTGAGCCCGTCGCCGTCCGCCGCAACCTGGCCGTCTGCCACGGCGGTGAAGTCGTCTGTGAGCCCCGAGATGATCGGCCCGTGCACGGTGGAGCGGATCGTGAGGTCTATGTCGTCGCCGCCGGCGACCTTGACCGTCTCTTCGCGCACCTCGAGCGGCACGAGCGCGCCGTCGCGCCAGTACTCATCGCCGTCGACCTTCTCGATGTAGAGGTCGGCGACGTCGGTCGTGAGGTTCGTGAAGCCCCAGGCGACCTGGCTGTTGTGCCCGATCACGATGCCGGGCAGACCGGAGAACGAGAATCCGCCCACGTCGAACGGGCATTCGTCGGTGACCTTGGAACAGCGCAGCTGCACCTGGTACCAGACCGAGGGGAGCGAGGCGCCCAGGTGGGGGTCGTTCGCCAGCAGCGGCAACCCGCTCTCGGTGAGCGATCCGGAGACCACCCAGGAATTCGATCCGATGCCCTCGCCGACGTCCCCGACCAGCAGGCTTGCAGCCGCGACGACACTGTCGGCCTCTTGCCACTCGATCGTGGTCACCGCGGTCTGCACGTTCGAGTCGCCGATGTCGTCGCCATCCGAGTCGCCGCCGGCGTCGGTGGAGAACGAGGCCGGCGCAGCGCCCGCCCCCGCTTCCAGAGCGGGCACCGTCGAGAGCTTCGGGACGATCACCGGGTTCTCATCGAACGGATACGCAGGGTAGAGCTGATCGAGCAGTTCCAGGCTGTCGCCGGGCGCTGCGTCATCGCCGACTTCGGCGACCAGCATCGCGCGTTCGGTCTCGTCTTCGATGTTGGTTCGCAGATCCCACGCCATCGCCTTGAGCCAGGCCACGGAATCGGCGGGCTCCCATGGTTCGATCTCGTACTCAGGATTCTGTATGCCGAGAACGGCATATTCGAGTGCGAAGTCGGCACCGTCACCCGTGGCGAGATAGGCGTTCACACCGTCGGCGTAGGCCTGGTAGTAGGCGAGCGTGGTCTCATCCATCGCCTCGACCTCCTCCTCGGCGACATCACGCCAGCCGAGAGTGCGCAGGAACATGTCTGTCGGTGCCTGTGATTCACCGAACATCTCGGCGACGCGGCCCGACGTCACATGCCGGCGGAAGTCCATCTCGAAGAAGCGGTCCTGCGCGTGGACGAAACCCTGCGCATAGAACAGGTCGTGCGACGAATCGGCTGTGATCGTCGGCACGCCGAGATCATCGCGCTGCACCGTCACCTGGTCCTTGAGCCCATCGAGCTCGAGCTCCCCTGAGGTCTGGGGGAACGAGCGCTGGATCGTCCAGACGACGAAGAAGGCCGCCGCGACAGCGATGACGAGAAGACCTGCGACGACGGCGAACGCGACGCGTCCGATTCTGGGGCCCAATGGGCGGCGTGCTGAAGATTCCGGAGCTTCGATCGTCATTGAGGAGTTCTTTCGGGGTCAACGGTGGGATCCGGTGTCACCGTTCCCCAGAGCGCGTTTCGGGGCGCGCTCTGGGAAGCCTAGCGGGGTTGTCGCGATTCGGCACCAGTTCCCGGCGGTGGCGTCGTGTGCAGGACGAGTGCGGATCCCGCGGCATCCGCACTCGTGATCGTCGTCTCCTCCGCACTCACCCGATCAGGCTCGGCTGCAGATCACGCAGCGTGCGGCGATGCGTCATCCGCGTCACGCCGATCATCGCGAGCAGGAGCGCACCGACCAACCACATGGCGAGCACAGCCAGATCCCACCACGCACGATCGAAGTTGCCGCCGTACATGAGCTGCCTCATCGCATCCACGACATAGCCCAGCGGCAGCACATGGTGCAGCGCGGCGAGAGGCGCGGGGAGGGTCTGCCACGGGAAGGTGCCACCGGCGGTGACCAACTGCAACACCATGAGCACGAGTCCGAGGAACTGGCCCACAGATCCCAGCCAGACGTTGAGCGCCAGAATGATCGCCGCGAACGTCGCGGACGCGAGAACCATGACCCCGAGCGTGCCGAGCGCGTTGTCGAATCGGAAGCCGAGGGTGATCGCGAGAATGCCCATCAGACCCACCATCTGCAGCGCGCCGAGGGCGGCGGGGGTGAGCCACCCGGCGAGAGTGATGCGGATGGGGGAGTGCAGTGCGGTGACGGCACGGCGAGACACCGGCTTCACGATGAGGAACAGCGCGTAGATGCCGATCCAGGCCGCAAGCGCGGCGAAGAACGGTGCGAGCCCTGCGCCGTAGTCCTCTGCAGAGGCGACCTTGTCGCTGGAGACACGCAGCGGGTCGGAGATCGTGTCGGCCTGTGCCTCACGCAGCTCAGGCGTGGATGCCGGGATCTGCGTGACCCCGTCTGCGAGTCCGTCACGGAGTTCGGCGGTGCCGTCGGCCAGGGTCGAGAGGCCGTCGCGCAGTTGGATCGCTCCGTCGTTCGCCGCAGCAGCACCGGTCGCCGCAGTGCCGGCACCCGTCGCCACAGTGTTGGCGCCGTCGGACAGCGTGCGTGCACTTGAGGCCAGCGTGGCCGCGCCGGCGGCGAGCTGGTCGATCCTGCTCACGGCATCCTGCACCGTGGTGTTGCCCTGCTGGAGGCGCTCTCCGAGCGGATCCAGCTTGGCGAGCACGGCGTCGATCTCGGCCTGCGTCAGTCCTTGGGAGGCGAGCGTGTCTGCGATGTCGGTGCGGATCTGCGGCAGCGTGTCTGCGGCATCCTGCACGATCCCACCTGCCTGATCGGCGACGTCGGCGATCTGCTGGTTGCCGTCGCTGACCTGCTGCGCGCCGTCGGCGAGCTGAGAGGCGCCGCTCGCGAGTTGGGCCGTTCCGCTCGCGAGTTGGGCGGTGCCGTCGGCGAGCTGCGTCGTGCCGTCGGCGAGCGTCGCGCTGCCGGTGGATGCCGTGACCGCGCCGTCTGCGAGCTGAGAGGCGCCGTCGGCCGCTTCGGAGAGGGAGTCTCGCACGTCGCTGAGCCCCGTGAGGAGGCGCTCGGCCGCCTCGCTTCCGACCATCTTCGCGACAGAACTGCGGATCTTCTCCACGGCCTGCGTGCCCATCGACGACGCCAGGTAGTTGTTGGCGTCGTTCGTCTCGAGATCGATGCGGGCCTGGTGGGGTTCTGTGCCCGCTGCCGAGGTCAGCGCCGCGGAGAAATCGCTCGGGATCGTCACAGTGAAATCGACTGTGCCGTCGCGCAGGGCTGTGGTTGCGGCATCCGCCGTCATCTCCTGCCAGTCGAACGCATTCCCCTCGATGAGGTTCTCGGCGACCTTTTCGCCGTAGTTGACGGTCTCGTCTGCTCCTTCGGCGTTGGTGCTGGCGGCGCCCTCGTCTTGCACGACCAGCGCCACGGGCACGTCGGAGAACTTGGCGTACGGGTCCTGATTCGCCCAGAGGTACAGGCCGCCGTAGAGGATCGGCACGCACATGAGCGCGATCAGGGCGATGATGCCCATCCGGCTCGCAGTGAGGCGCCGCAGCTCGGCGGCGATCATGGCGGGAACCTTCATGGCCTGTCTCCTTCCTCGGTCGTGTCGTTCTCGTTCGATTCGTCGGCGATCTGCGGGGCGATGTCGTCCGGAGAACCGGGATCATCTGGCGTGTCGACGGCGTGTTTCTCATCGACGCGCGGGGCGTCGCGCATGTCGTCTCCGTTTTCCGAGCCGGAAGCCGCGTCGGATGCTGCGGCCTCGGGCCGCTCGAGCACGAGGGGTGTCACCGGGCCGGAGGCGTTGATGGCCTCCAGCTCGTGCATCCGCTCGAGGGCGACGGCTGCCGATCCGCCGATGATGACGAGCATGGCGTAGCCGCGGTCGGCGAACTCCGACGCGATGCGCCACCAGCCGTCCGGGCTGCCGCCGTGTCGGTCGGGCGACACGAGCACGATCCCCTCGGTGCCCTTGCGCAGCACGGCGAGCTCGCACATGATGCGCACGCGCGCCGCCGGGTCGACGTTGCCGATCGGCGTCGATGCGAGTTCCGCGTAACCGAGTTGCGCGAGCCAGCGGCGAGCATGGATCGGCGTCGCCCCGACGCCCGCGAACATGAGCTCCTCGCCGACGACGCCCGACACGGTGATGTCGGCATGCGGATCGCTCACGTCCGGAGCATCCACGAGGGCGATAGCGCGACGCAGCAGGCGATTGTCCTTGTCGCCGTCGATCGTCACCCTGCCGGCGTCTGGACTCATCCGGCCGCTCGCGATCAGGCCGAGAACGGTCGGTCGCTGCTGCGTCTCGGCGAGGGCGAAGCGCACCGCGCCGGTATGGAACTCGAGGCTCGTGGTGGGCAGGGCCTGTCCGTCGCGACCCTTGCGCACTTCGTGGAGCGCGATCTTCATGCGTTGGCCTCCTCGACGCGCTCGGGACCGACGATCTGGGTCGCGACGATCTCGGGGTGGGCGGCGAGCAGTGCGTCGGCCTCGCGCCAGGAGAGACCGGCGATGCTCAAAACGGCGCGCACGGCCGTGGCCGCGGCATCCGAGCCCGCGGTGTCGACACGCACGACCATGCGGGCCGTCTCTTCGATGAGGCGGGCGAGCACGTCGCCGGGGACGTCGGTGCGCAGTGCATGCGCACGGCGGCCGCGGTCGACGATGTTCGACACGACCTGACGCAGTGGCGCCAGCGCGGCGGCGGTGTCAGCCACATGCGCGTCGTCGAGTGCGATGGCCGTCACTGTCTGGATGTGGGCGACCTCGTGCCAGAGTCGCGAGGCGAGCTGGGCGAGAGCGATGCGCGCGTCGTCGTCGAGTGCCTGCTCGGCGATCGCATTGAAGCGCTGTGCGCCGGTGCGGATGAGTTCGCTGATCAGAGCCGATCGATCATCGAAGTGTCCGTACAGTGCGCGGCGGGAGAGGCCGGCCGTGCGTGCGATCAGATCGGTCGAGGCGTTGGGGTCCTGTGCCAATGCGGTGCGGGCAGCGGCCAGGATGCTCTCGCGGTTGGCCTGCGCATCGCGGCGAGGGGCACGGGTGTCTGTCATGCCCCCAAGTTTACGATCTTGCACAGTCATGTGCAAGATCGCTGGGTGGATGCTCAGCTTGAGCGACCCGATCAGCGGACCTCCCCCCGATCCGCGGGCATCGCCCCGATCCGCGGGCGTAGGCGCCCGAACCTCCAGCAGATCGGGGGGGATGCGCGTGAGGGCGCCAGACCGATCCGCCGACACTATGGGGGACCACTTCACATATGTCGGACGGAAACAGGCGAAGTGACCGACATGTGTGCTTTTGGCCCCCGAAGTGTCGGGCGGCGGTGCCTGACCCGAGTGTCTCAGTCGGTGCCGGAGTCGAAGGCCGCGCCCTCGGATGCGGTGTCTACGGCATCCGCCAGTTTCTCGTCGGTGTCTTCGACCGATCCGGTGATCTCGGATGCTTCGCCCGCAGTCACACGTCCGACGAGCTCGCCCGTGGCGCCGCCGACGAGGCCGAGGCTCGCGTACTGCTCGAGGCGCGAACGCGAGTCTGCGATGTCGAGGTTGCGCATCGTCAATTGGCCGATGCGGTCGACCGGGCCGAATGCGGCGTCGCCGACACGCTCCATCGACAGCTTCTCCGGGCCATAGGAGAGGTTCGCACTGGTGGTGTCGAGGATCGTCCAGTCGTCGCCGCGACGCAGGCGGATCGTGACCGTGCCGGAGATCGTGAGTCCGACCCAGCGCTGGATCGACTCGCGCAGCATGAGCGACTGCGGCTCGAGCCAGCGTCCCTCGTACATGAGGCGTCCGAGACGGCGGCCCTGCTCGTGATACGTCGCGAGGGTGTCTTCGTTCAGGATGCCGTTGACGAGTCGCTCGTACGCGATGAAGAGCAGCGCCATGGCGGGGGCCTCATAGATGCCGCGCGACTTCGCCTCGATGATGCGGTTCTCGATCTGATCGCTCATGCCGAGGCCGTGGCGTCCGCCGATCGTGTTCGCCTCGTTCACGAGCGCCACCGGGTCGGTGTACTCGACGCCGTTGATGGCGACGGGGCGACCTGCCTCGAAGGTCACGGCGACATCTTCGGTCTCGATCGCGACAGAGGGGTCCCAGAACTTCACGCCCATGATCGGGTCGACGGTCTCGAGGGAGACGTTCAGGTGCTCGAGGGTCTTCGCCTCGTGAGTGGCGCCCCAGATGTTGGCATCAGTGGAGTACGCCTTCTCCGCCGAGTCGCGGTAGGGGAAGCCGTGCTCCACCAGCCACTCGCTCATCTCCTTGCGGCCGCCGAGCTCGGTGACGAAGTCGGCGTCGAGCCATGGCTTGTACACGCGCAGGCGCGGGTTGGCGAGCAGGCCGTAGCGGTAGAACCGCTCGATGTCGTTGCCCTTGTAGGTGGAACCGTCGCCCCAGATGTCGACGCCGTCCTCCTTCATAGCGCGCACGAGCATGGTGCCCGTCACTGCGCGGCCGAGGGGGGTGGTGTTGAAGTACGTCTTGCCGCCGGAGCGGATGTGGAACGCGCCGCACTGCAGCGCGACGAAGCCTTCTTCGACGAGGGCGGTCTTCGCGTCGACGATGCGCGCGATCTCTGCGCCGTACTCGAGCGCGCGGCCCGGGATCGCATCGATGTCATCCTCGTCGGGCTGCCCGAGGTCGCCCGTGTACGTGCAGGGGATCGCGCCCTTGTCGCGCATCCATGCGACGGCGACGGAGGTGTCGAGTCCTCCGGAGAAAGCGATGCCGACGCGCTCGCCGACGGGCAGGGACTGGAGGACCTTGGACATGGAGTCCATTCTACCGACGCGCGGCGTGTCGCCCGTTCGGCGCGAGACGTGCCACCCGAAGGGGAGGAGATCTCACGAAAGGGAGGAAAGAACGCGAGGATTGTTCCTCCCTTTCGTGCGTTCTCCTCCCGAATGGGGGGACGCCGCCGCTACGGTTGCTGCATGAGCGAGGCGATCTTGTGGGGCGCGGTCGCGGCCGCGCCGCTGTTCGTCGGCGCGGTTCTCGCGCTGCTGCGCACCTGGCCGCCCAAGTGGCTCGGGATCGTGCTCGGGTTCGGCGCCGGAGCCCTCATGGCATCCATCGCCTTCGAATTGTGGGAGGAGGGCCTGCAGCTCGGCGGACCGATCCCGCTCGTCGTCGGTGTCGCGGCGGGTGCGCTCTGCTACTACATCGCCGATCGGATCGTCGAGAGTCGCGCGTCGGCGAAGAAGGGAGCCGCCGGCGGCCCGTTGGCGGTGGGTGCCTTACTCGACGGCATCCCCGAACAGCTCGTCCTCGGCATCGGCCTGGCCTCAGGTGAAGGCGTGAGCACCGCTCTCGTCATCGCGATCGTCGTCTCCAACCTGCCCGAGTCGATCGGGTCCGCCGCCGACCTGCTCGAAGGCGGAATGAAGCGGTCGCGAGTGCTGTCGTTGTGGGCGGGCGTCGCCGTGGTCTGTGCGATCGCGACGATCGCCGGTTACGCGCTCGCGGATGCCGTGAGCCCCGAGTTCCGCGCCGGAGCGAGCGGCTTCGCTGCCGGTGCCCTGCTCGTCATGCTCGTCGACTCGATGGTGCCCGATGCGCAGTCCAAGGCCAAGGAGTCGACGGGGCTGGCCACGGTGCTCGGCTTCGCGCTCGCTGCTGGGCTCTCGCTCGGGGGTTGAGCCCGTCAGCGGGATCAGTAATCCGGGTACTCCTGCATGCGCGTCTCGAACTCTTCTCGATCCTCCTCGCTGAGCAGCTCAGGTGCGAGGAAGTAGATCTGCAGTCCCTCGAGGGGCTCGCCGGTCCGGGCGCTCTGCGCTTCGCGCTCGCCGGTGAACTCTCCGGTGCTGTCGTTGGAGGTGTCGTAGATCACGGCGTAGAAGCGCAGCGGATCCGGATAGTTGTCCGAGTAGTACTCCCACGTGTTCTGCGTACGAGGGTCGCTGCTGCCGTAGAACTTCTCGAGGATCGAATCGTCCATCCCGGACGACGGATCGTTGAACGAGTACAGGCTGTACATGTCGTAGTCGACCATCACCTGCTCGATCACATCCATCACGGCCACCTTGCGGTCGTAGTCCTGGATCGGCTCGTTCGTCATCCACGACACCGAGGTGTACTGCACCAGCATCGACTCGCCGCCGAACCCGTTGCGCTCGGGGCGGAGGTTCTCCTTGTCGGCCTCGGTCCACGTGTAGCCGTACTGCTCGGAGAGTCGACGGCGGATCTCGGCGAGCACATCCTCGCTCTGCGCACGCACCTCTTCCAGCGAGGGCTGCGCGAGGATCGTGCTCGATGACGTGTCCTTGATGCCGGGGTAGGCCTCTTCGTGCTTCTGCTCCTCGGTCTTCTCGCCCTGATAGTTGCCCGATGCCGAGGTCTGCAGAGCGCTCATCGCGCCGACGGTGGCGACATTGAGCATCAGGGTGACGATGAGGGCGGATGCTCCGAGCACTCGTCCTCGGCGGGAGAACAGCGCCGCGATCACGACGGCCAGCACCACCAGCTGAAGAGTGAGCATCGTCACGCCGTAGAGCGCATCGGTGCCGCCGGCGAGCAGGGTGCCCAGCAGCACGACCGCGAAGAGGATCGCCGCCACCAGCGCGACCCAACCGATGACGCCTGCCGGTTGCTTCTCCTGCGTCGCCTCGGCCGAGCTGATCACCGGCGGCACCGGAGCGCCCTGCGCGAGATCAAGCTGAGGCAGGACGGTCGGGCCCTGCACGCGCCGGGCGCCGTGATACCCGCCGGGCGGTGGGACGGGTGGTGCGCCTTCAGTACCGGCGATGTAGCGGGCGCGCTGCTTCTCGGGCTCTACCATGGCTTGTCCGTTCCGCCGCCTGGACCGTCTTCGTCGCCCTGGTTCTGCTCGCGCTCCTCGGCGCCTTGATCGAGCTTGTCCTGCAGTTCGTCGAGCTTGTCCTGGTCTGGCTGCTGGGGCTGCTCCTGCTCCTCGCCCTCGCCCTCAGAGGGCGGCGGCTGCTGCTCCTGGGCCTGCTGCTGCTTCTCCTGCAGCCGGTCCTCGAGCTCGTCCATCGTGTCGCCCATGCTGCGGTCGGGGTCGGGTGACTGCGAGTCCGCTTCTTCGCTGTTGCACTCCTCCGGCGTCTCGGCCGTGATGAGCAGTGCCTCGCCGTACAGCTCAGCACCGCCGGGCCCGTCGCCGTCGTCGACAGCGGCGTCGCCCTGACGCTCGATCACGATGGCGAGGTTCACGCGCACCGCACACACCTCGAGGCCATGGGCCAGCGGCAGGGCTTCTTCGAGCTTGGCGCGCGCACCGTCGAGATCTTCAGACCCGGCCAGCGCCGTGCCGACGTTGTACGGCGCCTTGTAGGGCTCGAACCAGTTCAGGAACTCCTGGCCTTCGGCGGCGGCCGTCGATCCGGAGTAGTCGGCGACGACGTAGGTCGTGATCGCCTGGTGCGCGTACGCGTACATGCTCAGCAGCTTGCCGACGAACAGCAGCGCCGCCAGCGTCAGCGGGAGGGTTCCGATCGCGACCCAGCGACGGATCAGGCGACGTCGACGGTTGGCCGCGAGCAGCGCCGCCGCGGCATCCGGAGCGCCGTTCGCGTTCCCTTCCGTGGACTGGTCGGCTGAAGCGGCGGCGGTCACAGCATCCGTCATGCGTCACCTCCCCTGGTGGCGAGTCCGCGCATCTGCGCGATGAGGATCGTGGCGCGTGCGATCTCGACGCCGAGTAGGAGCACCATCACGAGGGCGAAGATCCAGTACAGCTCGATGACGTTTCCGACCGAGCCGGATTCGGTGTAGTTCGTCGTCGTGGTCGGGGCCTCCGGCAACTCGATGGGGGTGTCGGCGGAGCGCAGCTGGTATTCCACGCCGAGGTCCTCGGCGATGGTCTGCAGATTGGCCTCATCGATCACCGACATCGCCTGCTCACCCTGGTACTCGATGTACTCGCCGCCCTCGTCGGACGACACGCTCCCGGAGGTGACCTTCATCGGGCCGCCCTCGCTGGTGCCGTAGCCGAGCACGGCGCCACCGTCGGTGTACTCGGCGCTGGCGGAGAACGACTCGGGGTCGGTGCTGACCGTCTGCTCGCCGTCGCCCAGGTAGAAGACCATCCGCGAGCGATCGGGGGCCGACTCCGCGGCGGCTTTCAGGGTCTCCTCGACCATGGTGCTCGCGATGCCGATCGAGCTCCCCTGCGACTGCGCGGTGACCTCGGGACGCAGGACCTCGAGCGACGAGACGAGTGCAGTGGCGTCTGTCGTCAGCGGCAGTCGCAGCTCGGCGGCGGCGTCGAAGCTGATCAGCGCGAAGCGCGCGCCGGGGTACTCGTCGACGATCGACTGCACGTCGGCGCGGACGCCGTCGAGCCGCTGCCCGTCGCCGTCCCAGTCCTCGGCCACGATGCTCGCGGTGGTGTCGACGACGATCAGGATGTCGGTGTCGGTCGCGAGGGTCTCGGTCGCCCCGCCGGGGATGCCGGGGCGCAGCAGCATCATGAAGCAGGCCAGCAGCATCAACAGGCGCAGCCCCCAGATGACGGGTGAAGCGCCGGTGCCGACATCCGCTGCGCCGGCCTGAGGGCGAACCGCCTTCACCAGCATCCAGACGACGACGAAGGCGACAGGTGCGAACAGCAGCACGAGGAGGAATACGTTGAGCACGGGTTGGAAGATCACAGTCTGACCCTCCACAGCAGCACCAGGAAGCCGAGGGCCGCGACCAGCAGCACCGCGATCCAGAGGTTCGGGTTGTCGGTCCACACCACCTGTGCCTGACCGCGCAGCTCGGTGGCCTCCTGCTCCTGGACGTCTTCGATGATGTCGGACACGGTCGTGGTGTCGCGCAGGCCGTAGGCCTTCCCGCCGGTCGTCTCGGCGGCCGTGACGAGTTCCTGGCTGATGTCGGTGTCCACGCCCTGCACGGGGTTGAGTGCGAAGACGCGCACGCCGGCGGATGCGGCGTAGTTCGACGCTTCCTCGAGCGTGACGATCGAGTCGCCGTTCACCTCGTTGTCGGTGGCGAGGATGATCGAACGCGAGCGTTCGTCATCGAGGTGATCGAACCGCATGGCGCAGGATGCGAGCCCATCGCCGATCAGCGAGGCGCCTGGCCCGTTGAGCGTGCCGACCCAGTGCTCCGGAATCTCCTCGACGTAGTCGAAGCTCTCGCGGATGCTCTGCAGATGCGTGCGGATGAACTCGTAGTCGTCGGTGAGGGGGAACACCTGCACCGGGGAGCTGTTGAAGATCGTCAGGCCGATGCGCTCGCCCTCGAAGCCGTCGAGCAGCTCCTCGAACACGCTGAGAACCTCGATGTCCACCTCGCTCATCGATCCTGAGACATCGAGGCAGAGCATGATGTCGCGGCTGGTGTTGACCGGCTGGATCGTTTCGGATGCCATCGGCCGCGCGGCCACGACCCCGCCGATCACGCTGGCGAGCACACCGAGAGCGAGCACACCCGCGAGGGCCACGGTGCGGCGCCGGACGGCGTGCTGGAACGACGGCAGTGCGCGCAGTCGCTCCGCCCGTGCGATCGGGGCGCTCTGCTGTTCGCGATGACGGGCGCCCCGGCGGAGGCCGATGAAGAGCCCGACACCGATCGCGATCACGACGACGGCGACCGCGATGAGGATGATCCACCAGTTCGCTAGTGCCATGAGCCCACCACCTTATGGGCGGCCTCGGCACCGGCGATCGGGTCGACCGCCGGTCCCTTGCGGAAGATGCTGGGATAGTAATGCCGCTGCAGCGCATCGATCAGCGTGGGCGGCACGCCGAGTCGCACGAGGTCGTCGAGGGCGAGCACCGGGGCCTCGAGCCCGCTGTACTCGTTGACGAACGTGCGTACGACGCGGCTGAGTTCGAGGTTGGCGTGCCGCGCCGTGAGCGTTCCCGACCGATAGTCGGCTTCGATCTGTCCGATGCGCTCGTGGTATTCCTGCCGCAGCAGCGTGAGCACATCTGCGGTCAGCGGTACGGATGTCTGCGCATCGCCCTGCAGCACGATTCCGCGTCGAGGCTTCGTGAGGACGATCAGCAGCCAGCCCGCGAGGATGAGCACGGCGATGATGCCGAGTGCCAGCAGCATCCATCCCCACCCGTACTGCGCGGGAGGATAGAGCTCGTCAGTTCCGGACATTGGCCCTCCGGTTCAGCATGCGCAGCAGCTGCGGCACTGCGTCATCCTGAGTGTCGAGGGTGGTGTGGCTGATCTCGAGGCGATCGAGCAGCTCGTTCAGCCGCGCGGCATCCGCCTGCGTCTGGGCGATGAGCTCGCCGAGCACCTCGCGGTCGCCGTGCACGAAGTCGGGAACCGCCCAGCGCGTGTTGACGTCGGCGCGCACCGAGTGCGAGGTGTGATCGAGCACCGGGTCCGCGTCGTGGAGCGTGATCCACAGCACATCGTGCTGCACGCGCAGGCGGCGCAGCATCCGCTCGGTGTCATCGGTGACCGGCGCATCGTCGGTGATGATCACGACGATGCATCGACGTGCGATCGTGCGCGCGACATACGAGAGGAGTGCATCACGGTCGCTGGGTGCGTGGCCCTCGGTGATCGCCTGATCGATCGTGCGGAGGGCGTGCTCGAGGGCGCCCTCGCTGCGTCCTGGCGCGCGTCGGCGCACCCGCTCGGCGTCGCCGTGGACGACGCTGAAATCATCGCCGTGGCGCAGGGCGAGGATGCCGAGAGCGCCGGTGGCGAGGATCGCGAGGTCCTTCTTCGGCTTCTCGTCGTGCGCGAGCGCCGTCATTGACCTGCCGGTGTCGACGACGAACAGCACCGTGTGCATGCGATTCGCGCGATGTCGCTTCACCAGCGGGGTGCCGAGGCGTGCGGTGGCCCGCCAGTCGATGTCGCGCACCTGATCGCCGTACTCGTACTTGCGCAGATCCTCGAAGTCGAGGCTGCGCCCGTGCAGCAGCGATGCGTAGGCGCCATCGAGCGCGTGCATCGACTTCTGCGACGAGTGGATGAAGAGCTTGCTCTTCACCTGCGTGATCAGGCTGGCCATGAAGGGATTACGGCGTCGGCACGGCGGCGAAGATCTGGTCGATGATCTCCTCGCTGCGGATGCCCTCAGCATCCGCCTCGAACGTGAGCAGCACGCGGTGACGGAGGATGACGTGGCGGAGAGTGCGGATGTCTTCCGGAAGCACGTGCGAGCGACCGTTGAGCAGGGCGAGTGCGCGGGACGCCTGCAGGAACGCGATGCTGGCGCGCGGACTTGCGCCGTACTTGATGTAGCGGGCGCGGTCCTCGCCGATGTACGGCCCGGGGTTACGGGTCACGTAGGCGATCGAGACGATGTAGTTGCGGATCGCGGCGTCGACGTAGATGCGGCTCGCGACATCCTGCAGCAACTTCACATCGTCAAGGGTGACGGCGCTGGCGACGTGGCGGTCGGGGTCGAGCACCCCGGAGTCGATGCGCCGGAGGATCTCGAACTCGTCCGAAGGGCTGGGATACTCGACGATCTCCTTGAGCAGGAAGCGGTCCATCTGCGCTTCTGGCAGCTCGTAGGTGCCCTCCTGCTCGATCGGGTTCTGCGTCGCGATCACGAGGAACGGCTTCGGCAGGTGATGCACCTCGCCGCCGATGGTCGTCTGGTGCTCCTGCATCGCCTCGAGCATGGCCGACTGGGTCTTCGCGCTGGAGGCGGTTGATCTCGTCGAGCAGCACGAAGTTCGCGTGCACCGGGCCCAGCACGGTGCGGAACGACCCGGCCTGGGCGTCGTAGATCTGGTTGCCCGTGATGTCGCTGGGCAGCAGGTCGGGCGTGCACTGGATGCGCTTGAAGCTGGCCTTGACGGTGTCGGCAAGGGTGGATGCCGCGGTCGTCTTGGCGAGGCCGGGGACGGACTCGAGCAGGATGTGGCCGCCGGCGATGAGCGAGACCAGCAGGCTGGTGCGCAGTCGCTCCTGGCCGACCATCTTCGCGGAATACGCATCGGAGACGACCTTCAGCACGTTCGCGGCGCGCGTCATCTCCGCGTCGCTCGGCGTGGAGTCGGAGCCCGTCGAAGGGTTCGCGGCCGGAGCCGACGCTGAACCGGTCGCTGCCGGCTGCGGAGCCGACGCTGTTGCTGGAGGCGCTGCGGGCGTCTGAGCTGCTGCGGGCGTCTGAGCCGGCGCGGTCGCCTGAGCTGCGGACGCGGCGGAAGGTGCCGGCGGCCGGGGTGGCGGCGGTGGGGAGGCTGCCCCGGCAGCGGCGGCGTTCGACTCGTTCATCACTGTCTCCTCGCTTGCGCGGGGGAACGGTGCTCCGATCTCCCCCACGAACAGCGTAATCGCAGCATCCGACTCGGACATCCCGAGGGGACGGGCAGAAATCCCCATGACTACCGGAGCTACTTGTACTGTCCTATATATGTGTGATCTACTATGGTCATGCATCTGCGCCACGCCATCCTCGGCCTGCTCGACATCGCACCCCAGAGCGGTTACGACCTCGGCCGTGCATTCGCCGGGTCAGTCGCACATTTCTGGCACGCCGACCAATCGCAGATCTACCGCACCATCGACCGGCTCGAGGCCGACGGCGCCGTGGAGACCGAGCTGATCGTTCAGACCGGACGTCCCGATCGCCGGGTGCATGCGCTGACCGACGCCGGACGTGCGGAGCTGCATGGCTGGCTGCGCTCGCCGATCGAGGCAGTCCTGCCCAAAGAGCCCTTCCTCGCCCGACTCTTCTTCGCTGAGCCGCTCGGAGTAGAGGGCGTGCTCGCGCTGATCGATGAGCGGACGGAAGCCGTCCGAGCAGAGCGCGACCAGCTCGCGCAGATTCCGAGGTCGGCACAGGGACTCGGCGCCGTGCTGCGCACAGCGACCCTCGACGCGGGGCTGCGGGTGGCAGACGCCGAGCTCTCCTGGCTCGCCGATGTGCGGGAATCCGTGATGAAGGAGCTGCCATGACCGAGAGATACCCGATCGAGCACGGTCCGCGTACGGGTGAGTCGATCATCCTGTTGCACGGGGGAAACGTCGGCAACTGGATGTGGGAACCGCAGGTCGATGGTCTCGCCGGTCGGCACGTGATAACCCCGGATGTCGTGGCCTTCGGCTCCCGCTCCGCAGAGCGATGGCCGGGGCTCGGCGGCGCGGCCGACGACATCGCCGACATCATCCGCGAGCGTGCGCTCGACGGCAGGGCGCACGTCGTCGGCCTGTCGATGGGCGGAGTGATCGGCGTGCACCTCGCGAAGCGGCATCCCGATGTCGTCCGATCGTGCATGGTGACCGGCGCGGCGATGACCGGGATGGGTGGATTCGAACGTCGGCTCGCGGAACTGCAACTGCGGTCGTGGGACAAGCGTTGGTTCTGGAGCATGCAGGCGGCGATGTTCCGCATTCCGATCGACACGCGAGAGCTGTTCGTCTCGGACGGGATGGGCGTCGACAAGGATGCCGCGACCCGGATGTACCGCGAGATCTTCGACGGGGCGATGCCCGATGGGCGCTTCGGATATAGCGGTCCGATGCTGGCGATCGCCGGCGCGCGGGAATCAAGGAGCGTCGCCGCGGCGTTCCCGGTGATCGTCGCGACGATGCCGCAGACGCGCACCTGGACGGCGCCGGGGATGCGTCACGTGTGGAGCATCCAGGACCCGGAGCTGTTCACGAGGACGATCGTGGACTTCGTCGACAGCGACGTCGTACCGGTCTGATCTCAGATCGAGTCGCGCGGGGCCTGGATCGCGGAACCACTGGTGCCGTCGGAGTAAGCGACGCGGATGGTCGGGTTGCTGAGGCCTGTACTGAGAAGTGTGCCGCCCAGGGTGATGCTCGCCCGCCCACCGGTATCGAAGGTCACCGTGCCGGCGTCACGGGACCCATAAGAGACGGATGCCGTCGCGCCCGGCTGGCCCGACAGTGACAACGTGTAGCTGGAGAGGAGCTTGATGCCGAGCAGCCCGATCACGTGGTTCTCGCTGATGCCGGTGAAGGCGAGAGGCCGTATGACGGGTGCGGGTGCGGGTGCGGGTGCGGGTGCGGGTGCGGGTGGAGCTGGGGCGACGGGTGCCGGGGCTGGAGCAGGTGCTGGCGCGGGCGCGGGCGCCGCGGGGGTGCCGGGAGAATCGGCATCCGGTGTCCCCCTGGAGGGATCCGAGGGGCCGGGCGCCGCAGGCGCCGCTGCGTCCGGTGCAGGCGGCCTCTCCCGCAGATCTTCCGGGGATTCGGAATCCCGATCGTGGACGGTTTCGACAGCAGGAGCATCCGGCGCCTGCTGATGAACATCATCATCACGGTCAGCCGTCGTACTGCACCGGTCGCTGCGCTCTCCGTTCTCGTCGAGCGCTCGCGGCACGCACTGAGCGCTCAGCGCATCGCGCCCGGAGACCGCTCCGGCACCGGATGCGGTGGGCGCGGTGTCGTCGCGCACATTCAGCGAGAGCGCACCCGCGGTGATCACGCCTACGATCACCAGCGCCGCGATGCTCACGAGCAGCCACGGTGCGATTCGCCGTCTCCGACCGGACGTCGACGTCGATGCGCGTGCGCTCTGCACCGGCTGCGCGGCCGGCAGCGAGGCCTCGACAGCGTGGACACGAAAGTCGCGACGCCGGGCGCTCACCGCGGGTGTCGGCTCAGATCCATCCACACCAACACCATATCGATCAAGCGAACCGTTCTCACTCCAGGGAGGATGCCCGCTGAGCCGTTCCCGACTCGAAGATCGGGTCAGAAAGTCCGGGGGAGCGGATGCCGCGTCGGCGGCCCACCCACACGACAAGTGCGGCCACGCCGATGATCGCGACCGCGATCCCGATGATGTAGCCGACGACACCGCCGTAGCCTCCCTGGATGTTCGGATCGAGGAACGGATACGGATACCAGTAGTGGTTGCCGTGGGCGGGACCGATGATGAAGTTCGCCCTGATCAAGGTGTAGGCAACCCAGACGATCGGGAAGACGGCGGCGGTGAGCATCGTGCCCCACGGCAGCGCTCGTCGCCGCGGCGCGAAGAGGACGTCTGCGAGCAGGAACAGCGGGATGATCACGTGCAGGGTCTCGTTCGTCCAGACGTCGGAGATCCCGGCGATCGCGATGTGCCGCAGCAGCAGGTTGTAGACGATGCCCGTCACGATCATGTACGTGCTCACACAGACGAGAAGCGTCGCCAGCCATGCGGGCTCGGGCTTCGTGCTCCCTTTCGTGCGCAGCATCCACACGCCGGCGATGATCAGCACGATGGCCGCGATGAGGTTGGAGAGGATCGTGAAGTAGCTGAAGAAGTTCACCGTCACGGTCGGAATGTGACTCGCCCACGGGGTGTCGGCGGCGGCCGCGTTCGCCATGGACAGCGAGAACTGGCGAATGATCGCCGCGAGCCCGAGCACCGCGGCGGCAAGACGTGCGTATGGCCACCAAGTATTCATGTTTCCTCCGCGATTACCATAGCGGGACACGACCGCCGACGGTCGGATCAGCCGCCGAGCAGCGCCACGATCTCGGTGTAGCCGCGGTCACGGGCATGTTCGAGCGCCGAGATTCCGTTCGCATCGCGGATGTCGGCATCCGCGCCATTCTCGAGAAGGGTACGCACGATTTCCTGGTGCGCCGGCCCGCCGTCGCCGAAGACCACAGCTTCCAGCAGTGCCGTCCAGCCGTTGAGATTCACGCGGTTGACGTCGATGTCCAACTGTGTGACTCGAGCGATGTACTCAGCGTGCCCGCGTTCGGCAGCGGGATGGGCGGGCGTCCCGCCTCGCCGATTGGGGATGCTGAGGTCCGGACCGCCCGGCAACAGCGCCTCCAGCATCGGCACACTTCCCGTGACGCCCGTCATCACCCAAGGAGTGTCCTGCCGATAGTCGAACGCGTCAGGGTCGGCTCCCATCGCGATGAGCAGTTGCGCTACAGAGACGCGATCCGCCAACACCGCCCGCATCAGTGGTGTCTGCTGCAGGTCCGGATCGCGCGTCTCGAGGTCCGCGCCGGCACGCAGGGCGATAGCAGCAGCATCCGCATCTCCTGACTGCGCGGCAGCAAGCAGCTCCGCATCGGGATCAGCCATCGGCTCCGCCTTCGATGCCGTCTCGAGGATCGAGTGGAGGCCGACGAATCCGCGTTGATCGGCCATCTGCAATGCGGTGAGCCGTTCCGATTCGGATACGCGATCAAGCTCCGCGCCGGCGGCGATCAGAGTGCGTACAGTCGTCGCATACTCAGGGTCATCCTGACCGAACCACACCGCCTCGTGAATCGCTTGATAGCCGATCCGGTTCACATGATCGAGGTCGATGCCCTCCTGGATCAGAGCGCCGGTGACGAGACCGTGCCCACGTTCGGCGGCGCGGATCAGCCCCGTGCCGTTCCAATTGTCCTTGTCATCGATCGCAGCGCCCGACTTGATCGTCAGGTGAAGGAGGTCGAGGTATCCCTCACTCGTGGCGATGAGATAGGCCGACTGCTGTGTGCTGTCCTTGGCGTTGACATCTGCCCCCGACCTGATCAGTTCGGCGGCCTGTCCGATGTCGTCAGCCCACGCCGCGTCTCGCAACTGCTCGTCGAGAGCCTTCTGCGTAGACGGCGTGGAGGGTTGTGTGCTCGGTGCAGTGTGCGGGGCGGGTGCGCACGCCGCGAGCAAAGAAAGGGATGCTGCGAGGGACAGCACTGCCAGCGTTCGCCGGCGGAATGGATCACGCATGGCAAGCCTCCATATGGATGGCACTGGCGGCACTCGATGTCGAGTGCCGCCAGTGTTTCCGGGGGGGGGGGGGGGGGGGGGGGGGGGGGCTACTGGCCGAGCGCAGCGGCGCCGGCCTGAGCGAACTTCTGGTCGAGATCGCCGCTGGGTGCGCCCGCCACTCCGATACCTGCGATCGGAGCTTCCTCGGAGGCGACGGGGGCTCCGCCTCCGAGGAAGAGGGTGCCCGGGATGTCCTTCAGGTTCGGAGCGTCTTCAAGGCGCTCGACGAGCTCTGAGGTGGGAGCGTTCCAGGCGACAGCCGTGTATGCCTTCTTCACAGCCGACTCGGGCGACTGCGGGCCCGCACCGTCGCCGCGCAGGGTGACGATCGTGTTGCCGTTGCGGTCGACGACCGCAACGGAGACGCGCTGGCCTTCGGCGGCGGCGGCGTCCATGGCGGCCTGAGCTGCCCGGGTCGCGGCTTCGACCGTCAAGTGGCTCGACTGCGTCACGTTGTCCGTGGCTGCGCTGGTGATTGCTGCCGGGGCGGCCTGGCTGTCCGCACTGGCGGCGGAGACGACGCCGAAGGTTCCGGCCGCCAGGGCGACGGCGACGGCGGCACCGGTGAGGGCGCGGGTTCGGGTGGACATCTTGTTCATGAGGACTCCTTCGAGGTGGTGATCTGGAGGTCGGGGGTGTTCGTGATTCCGACCTGGTATCAATCGTCAGTCCGCGACTGCCCTGACGTCGTGGGCCTAACGGCTGGCATCGGATCGCTGGGTGGACGACAGCGGTGTCATCCATTCGGCTGATGGGGAGATCGCCTTGCCCCGATAACCTGATGGCACGGCTGACATATCCGGAGGTGGCGCGCATGAAGGAAGACTCCGCTCCCGGCGCCCAGGTCGCTGACCCCGACTCCCGCTGGCTGGCAACAGTGATGCACGTGGCGTTCTTCGTGCTGCTGATCTCATCACTGGCCCGTTTTCTGATCGTCCACTACACGGACCCGATCTCGCTGTGGGTGATCGTCCTCGCTGGAGTTCTGGCGCTGTTGTATATCTTCGGACCGGTGACGGGGCCAGCCGACGACGTTGCGCACCCGTCTCCGTCCACCGTGTGGTCGAGAGTCTGGCTTGCTGCGGTCATCGCGTCATGGGCGGCCTTGGTGATCCTCGCCCCCAGCTTCGGCTGGTGCGCGGTGCCGCTGTTCTACACAGCGCTGAGAACGTTGCGCACCCGCGCAGCGATCGCCCTCGTCGTGTTGGTCACAGCTCTCGTCGTCGCAGCTCAGGTCCAACTGCGGCTGAAGTTCGGGTTCGATCCGACCCTGATCTTCGCCCCGCCCGCCGTCGCCGCCGTGGCCACCGCGATGTTCATCTATTCCCAGCGGCAGTCGAGCCGTCTGCGAACGGCGATCGCGGACCTCGTGCAGACTCGCAGCGAGCTTGCAGCGACGGAACGCCGCGAAGGGACCCTGGCCGAACGCCAGCGACTGTCGATGGAGATCCATGACAGCCTCGCGCAGGGCCTGTCCAGCCAGCAGATGCTGCTGCAGGCCGCGGATCGGCTCTGGGTCACCGATTCCGACACTGCGCATCGTCATGTCGATGCGGCCAGAACGATTGCGGAACGCAATCTCATCGAGGCGCGGCGTTTCGTGCACGATCTTGCGCCCGCGGACCTGGCAGACGGCAGCGGCTTGGATGACGCGCTTCGCTCCCTTGCCGAACGTGAGACCAGCGAATCGCTTCGAGTTCGATTCCACCAGGACGGCGTACCACCAGAGCCATTACCCGCACGAATCCAATCGACTCTCCTTCGCATCGCCCAGGGGGCGCTGGCGAACGTGCGCGAGCATGCTGACGCAACCATGGCTGTCGTGACGATCACCTACCTCGATGACCAGGTGGTGTTGGACATCGCGGATGATGGGCGGGGGTTCGATCCAGCGAAGCAGCCGGAGGGCGTGCGCGGCTACGGACTGTCCGCCATGCGCGCACGCGCGTCGCAGCATGGCGGCACCGTCACATTCGAATCGACACCGGGTGAGGCTACCGTGGTCTCAGCGGCGATTCCTCTCGGTGCCGCAACCCCATGAGGACCTTGCGATGAGCCCAGTACGCCTTCTCGTCTGCGACGATCACGCGGTCGTCCGGGCCGGGCTGCTCGCCTTGTTGGGCAGCGAGCCGGACATCGAGGTCGTCGGAGAATCCGGGAGTGGCGAAGACGCGGTCGCGATGGCCGCGAAGCTGAGGCCCGACGTCGTGCTGATGGATCTGCAACTCGGCGATGGGATCGACGGTGTCGAAGCGATCCGGCGGATCGCCCCGACCGGCATCCACGTCCTCGTGCTCACCACCTACGACACTGACGCCGACATCACGCGGGCCATCGACGCCGGCGCCACCGGCTACCTCCTGAAGGCGGAGCGACCTGAAGAGCTGTTCGCCGCGATCCATGCCGCGGCAGAAGGGCGCACGACCCTTTCCCCACCGGTCGCGAATCGAGTCATGAACCAGATGCGCGGAACTGCCTCGGCCCGTCTCACTCAACGAGAGACTGACATCCTGGCACTCCTCGTCGAAGGAATAGGCAATCGCGACATAGCTCGCACGCTGTTCATCAGCGAGGCCACCGTGAAGACGCACCTCAGCCGCATCTATACCAAGCTGGGCGTCGACACCCGCTCGGGGGCGGTGGCTGTCGCGAACGAGCGGCGCCTGCTGAATTAACACGGTCATTCACCGTGATCTCTCGACGGACGAATGCCCTGACCGATATTGTGGCGCGTGACAGCCGCGTGCCGGTTTGTCTGCGTGGGGGCGCTGATCTGGGGACGAAATGTTCTGAGAGTGCGAGACAGGAGTGCCGGTGTCGGAAGCGAACACGTCAGAAGAGACAGCGAAGCCGAGGGGACGTCGGCGCTTCCAGCGCGGTGGAATCAGCATCCAATCCAAGCTCCTCATCATGCTGTTGGGCGTCAGCCTGGTCTCCTCCATCGTGGTCGGCGCGATCGGCTTCATCAACGGGCGGCAATCTCTGCACGACGCCGCGGTGGACCAGCTCATCACGATCCGCTCGATGCGCGCGGCCGAGGCGATCGAGGCGATCGACGACGCCAAGGAGACTGCGGCGCTGAACTCCCGCAATCTCAGCGCGCAGAATATGTCTCTGGCCCTGAACACGGCATTCGACGAACTCCAAGCGCAAGAACTCACCTCCGAGCAGCAGGCCGAACTCGATGCCTACTATGCCGACACCTACATCCCCGAGCTGGAAGGTCGGGCAGGAGAGGACTACGGGGCAACCGCATTCATCCCCGAGTCCAACGCCGGCCGCTATCTGCAGCTGCAGTACACCACGGGGAACCGAGACTTCGACGCCGACTACGACGAGCTCCTCACCCGCAACGATGTGGGGGACGGCACCTCGTACTCGGCAGCGGCAGGCCGTTACGGTGACTATTTCTCCCGCCTGATCGAGCACGTCGGTTACGAAGACGCGTTGCTCCTCAATCTCGAGGGCGACGTCGTGTTCTCCGCGTACAAGGGCATCGATCTCGGTGCCAATCTCAACACCGGGCCGTATCGCGATACTGCATTCGCTGAGACATATCGTGAGACGATCGCCACGAACTCGGTGGACGCGATCGGGATGACCGACTTCGAACGCTGGATCCCCTCGCTGAACATCCCCGCCATGTGGGTGGTGTCGCCGGTCGGCAACGACGACCGGATAACGGGCGCGATCGCGTTTCAGCTTTCGATCGATCAGATCAACGACGTGATGACCGGCAACGAGCAGTGGAAGGCGCAAGGGCTCGGCGACACGGGCGAGGTCTACCTCGTCGGGCGGGACGATCTCATGCGCAGTAACGCCAGGAGGCTCATCGAGAACCCGGACACCTATGCGCAGATGATCATCAACGGAGGCGTCGCACCGAGCATCGCCGAACGAGTTGCCGAGATCAAGGGGACGGTTCTGTTGCAGCCCGTGAACACGTTCGCCGTCGCTGAGGCGCAGGCAGGACGCAGCGGCACGGTCGTCGGCAGAGATTTCATGGGCGGCGACAGCGTCACCGCTTATGCGCCGTTGGAGGTCGAGGGGCTCGATTGGGTGGTGATCGCGAGAATCGACACCGCAGAGGCGCTCGCACCGGTGACCGAGTTCACCCGCAACGTGCTGCTGTCGCTCCTCGGCATCATGCTCGGAGTGGCATTGCTCTCGCTGCTGCTCGCTCAGATCTTCACGCGGCCCATCCACCGGCTGGTGGGTGCCGTTCACAAGATTGCAGAGGGCGACCTCGACGTTCAAGTGCCTCAAGGATCACGCGACGAGTTCGGCGACCTCGGAAGCGCCTTCAACGACATGGCATCGAGTCTGCGAATCAAGCAGGACCTCATCGAGGAGCAGCAGAAGGAGAACGAGAAGCTGCTGCACACACTCATGCCCGAAAGCGTCGCGAACAGGTACAAGCAAGGCGACGAGGCGATATCCGAGGCTCATGAGAACGTCTCCGTCGTTTTCGCCGAGCTCGTCGGCTTCGACGACTACGCCAGAGGGCTGACGGGCGAGCAGGAGATCGGACAGCTGAACACCCTCATGCGCGGCTTCGACGAGGCTGCGGAGAAGACAGGGGTGGAGAAGGTCCGCACGCTCCACGGCGGCTATCTGGCGTCGTCCGGCATGGCGATCCCGCGCGTGGACAACGTGCGCCGCAGCGTTGATTTCGCCCGACATCTCGTCGAGGTCGTCGAGCGATTCAACGTGCAGAACGGCACCTCGATCGCGCTTCGTGCCGGTGTCGACACCGGCACCGTCACAAGCGGACTCGTGGCGCGCACCACCCTCGCGTACGACCTGTGGGGGGATGCCGTGAACCTCGCCTACCGCGTTCGGTCTGTGACCGGGGAGCCGGGCATCTACGTCAGTCAGACGGTACGCGACCGTACGTTGGAGCTCGTCGACTACGTCGAGGCGGGAACCGTCGAGTCGCAGGGCAGGACCGAGACCGTGTGGAAGGTGGCGTGAGATGACCGATGCATTCCAGGACGGCTGGGCGTGGTGGGTGATCGCGCTCGCCGTCGGAGTGCCTGTGCTGCTCGTGGTACTCACCGAGGTGATCGGCACCCTTGTGCGCCGCAACAACCCGGTCGCCGGACCGCTGCGGTTGCTGCGCAACTGGGTGGTTCCTGCCGGCGCGCTGCTCGCCCTGCTGGCCTTCGCGATCCAGTCTCCGGCCGATCAGGTGTGGGTGCGGGTCGTCGCGACCGTCTTCGGCTTCCTCGTCATCCTGCTCGTGCTCTCCGCATTCAACGTGGCCCTGTTTGCGAACGCGGAGCCGGGGTCATGGCGAGACCGCATCCCGACGATCTTCGTGGAGATCGCCCGCCTCGCCCTCGTGGTGGTCGGGCTCGCGCTGCTGTTCTCCTGGGTGTGGGGTGCCGACGTCGGAGGGTTGATCACCGCGCTCGGTGTCACCTCGATCGTGATCGGTCTCGCACTGCAGAACGCTGTCGGCGGTGTGATCTCGGGTCTGCTGCTGCTGTTCGAGCAGCCGTTCAAGATCGGCGACTGGCTCGATGCTGCAGGTGTGAAGGGGCGCGTGGTCGAGGTGAACTGGCGTGCTGTGCACATCCAGACCGGCGCCGGCATCCAGATCGTGCCGAACTCGACCCTGTCCGGAGCATCCTTCACGAACATGAGCGAGCCGGAAGGGCCGTATCTCGCAACCACTCCCGTGAGCTTCTCGACCGATGACCCGCCGCACGAGGTGATGGCGCTGTTGCTCGAGATCGCGGACGCACTGCCGATGCGGTTGCCGGAGCGGCGAGCGTCGGTCAACTACTCCGGGAGTGGCGCGTATGGAGTGTCGATACCGGTCACGGGTCCTGCCGATGCCGGACAGGCGCTCTCCACGTACCTGTCCTGGCTCTGGTACGCCGCACGCCGGCGCGGGTTCGCCCTGGATGGCGACTCCACCGATCCGCTCGCCGAACCCCAGCGCCTCGTCGAGGCCATGACGGTGATCGCGCCGACACTGCATCTGCGGGAAGAGGACACGGAGTCACTTCTCTCTTCAGCCCACTTGGAGCGTTTTGGAATCGGCGAGACCGTGCTTCCCGCAGGAATCATCCCCGATCAGGTGAAGATCGTCGTGTCGGGTCGGGCCATCCTCGCCCTCGATATCGACGGCGGGCGGATCGAATTCGCCACAGCGGAGAAGGGCGACCTCATCGGTCAGACCGCACTTACCCGCGAGCGCACCCAGGCGGTGACGATCGCGGGGGAGATCCTCACCGTCGTCGTCATCCCGCTCGCGACCGTTGACGACCTGATCCGCTCGCGGCCGAAACTCGCCGCCGAGATCGGGGAGTCACTGGAGCTCAAGCGGGCCCTCGCGGCCGACACGCTCGCGGGCCTTGGCGTCGACCGGAGGCGCCTCCTCGACCGGTGATGACCGCTCGAGGAGGCGACGCGGCTCTCCCCGTCAGACGCGTCCGCGGATGCGCCGACGACCTGCTGCGAACAGGAGTGCACCGCTGAGCAGGGCGATCAGTCCTCCGGCGATGAACGGCGTGCTGTCGGCACCGGTCGTGGCGAGCGGACCTGAGCTGCCACCATCGGTACCTGGAGCCTGGCCGCCGGGCGTCGTGGGCGGATCGACCGGGTCGACCGGGTCGACCCGGTCGGCGATCAGCGCGAAGTCCTGGTCGACGATGACGTCACCGGAGGCGGTGATCGTGGCAGTAAGGCGTGCCGGACCGTCCACGGTGTAGCCGTCCGGGGCGACGACCGAGATGTCGTAGGACCCGGGCGGGAGGTCGCCGACCAGGTACGTGCCGTCGGCGCCGCTCGTCGCAGTGGTCGTGCCCGCCGGGCCGTCGATGTTGATCGTCACGTCGGCGACCGGATCGCCCTCGCCGTCGCTGATCGTGCCGGAGACCGAACCCAGCCGGGCAAGGTCGAAGTCCACCCCGGTGAGGTCGGAGCCTGCCACGGTCTCATTCCGGGTGGCCGGTGTCACCGCAACGGTGCCGGCGGGAACGGTCACGGTCACGTCATACGTTCCGTCGCCGATCAACGGGAACGAATAGGTTCCGTCACTCGCCGTCGTGGTCGTGAGTGTGCCGCCGGGCCCCGTCGCGGTGACGGTCACGCCGGCGATGCCGGAACCTGCTGCGGTCACGGTTCCTGCCAGGGATGCGATATCGCGAACTGTGAGGTCGACGACGGCGTCTGCGGTGCGGAGGTCAGCGGTCCCCGTGCCGACCACTCCGATCTTGCCCGGAGGAGGGGTCGCAGTGACCTGGTATCCGTCGGTGGCGAAGTATCCGGGGAAGGAATAGAGGCCGCCACCGGCAGTGGTCGTGGTGGCGACGACGTTTCCGTTCGCATCGGTGAGCGACACGGCGACACCGTCGAGCGGGCCGTCATCCACGTCACTGACCGCGCCGGTGATGTCTCTCGCCATCGACGCGAACCAGGTCTGGTAGACGGGGAATCCGGAGCGCTGCGTGAATTCGAAGGTGAGGCTCGCGATCGAAGTGGTGGGTTCGAACCAGGCGGCAGAGCCGGAGGTGTCGACTGCGCCCAGATTTCCGACCAACGTCAGTGCCGCGGGGTCCCACGTCGGGACATCTGCCGGATCACCCGTGCACGACGGCTTGCCGGCGACGCCGGGCGCGCAGTAGTTGAATCCGTCCTGGAAGCCGAGGTCGGCGGCAGTGAGAGCTGCGCCGGATGCCGAGACACCGGAGATCCGCACCGAGTCGGCGTCGATGTCGCCGAGTGCGAAGGCCCATCCGGATGCGGGGGCAGGAGTGTCGAAGGTGTACGTGGTCGTCGAAGGCGACGTCGCATTGTCAGCCGCCGGGCGAAGGTTCAGATAGGGCTGATCGCGGCTCGACCCGTACTTCGCGCCGATCGGCGTCCCCTCGGACAACCAGTTCGATGCACCGGAGATGACGCCCACGCTGCCGGCGCGGGAGTCGCTCGTGATGCTCGCGGACAGAGCGGGTTGTCCGGCGAGAGTCACCGCCGAGGTGTAGTTCCCTGCCGTGCCGGAGAGGGGTGCCCATGCGGCCCACGCCGTCGTGGTGGCGGCCGACGCCGCGGGTACGACGGTCAGGCTCAGCGCCGCGACGGCGATGATGGCCGACATCGAACGCGTGAAAGCACGGCGAGGGGACACAGTCGTGTCTTTGAACGGACGCTGAGGCATGCGCCAAGTCTGGTGGACAGAACCTCGCGGCGGCAACCTTTCGGCGCAGATATCGGTTGAGCTCTCTTCGAGGTGGATGATCGTGACGCTCAGCCCACCGGGCGCCGCCGCATCCGAGTGACGAGTACGCCGAGCAGGCAGAGTGCCCCGCCGACGAACATCATCAGCGTCGGCACTTCGCCGAGGATCATCCACGACATCAGGATGGCGATCGCCGGAACGACGTACGTCGTCGCCGAGGTCTGACCGGCGGTGCTGCGCTGCAGCACGTACGCCCAGGTGGTGAAGGCGATCGCGGTCGGGAAGATGCCCAGGTACACGACCCAGAGGGTCGCATCCAGCGGCGCGGTCTGCAGATCGGCGACGAGACGGCCCGCCCACGGCAGCAGAGCGACAGTGCCCGCGATCGCTCCGAGCCAGGTCAGCGTCGTCGCGTCGACTCCTGAGGTGAGCAGATGCTTCTGCACCAGCGTGCAGCCCGCGTACATCACGGCTGCGAGCAAGGCGAGCAGCAGACCGGTGATGTCGAGTCCGGCGCTCGTCGTCGAGTTCATTCCGATCAGCACCACGCCGAGGAAGGCGATCGGAGCCCCGATCAGCAGCGGCTTGGGGAAGCCTTCGCGAAGGAACAGGCCGCTGAAGACGACCACCATGAGCGGAGCGAGGTTCACGACCATCGCCGCGGTGCCGGCGTCGAGCGTGCGCTCGGCGCTGTTCAGCGCCAGGTTGTAGATGCAGAACCAGCCGACGCCCCACACGACCACCAGCAGCCAATGCCGGCGCTCGGGCAGGCGGATGCCGTGCCGGAGCGCGATGATCGCCAAGGCGACGGTGCCGACGGCCATCCGCAGCAGTGCCAGTGCGCCGGGGTCGAAGTGCGGGCCGGCGCCGCGGATGCCTATGAAGGCCGACGCCCACAGCACGACGGTGACGAGAGCAGCGATGAGGGTGAGCGACCCCCGCGATCTCGGCTCATCGACGCCAGGCACGGCGACTTTCGCCACGGGCGGTGTGGGACGGATCGGCACTTCTGGCATGATCCGATCCTCGCAGTGGCTACAGACACCGTCGACCGGTCGGAGAGCCAACTGCCGTGCTTTTTCCGCCAGTATCGGAGTCGTCGTCTCGTCCGAGCAGGCTCCATCAGACCCCTTCGCTAAGATGGAACGGCCCGATCGGGCCAGCTCATCTGCCGGTGCAACCCCGGCGAGAAGCACTACCCAGGGGGTTACCCATGCCAGGAATCGTGATCGTCGGCGTCCAGTGGGGCGACGAAGGCAAGGGCAAGGCGACCGACCTGCTCGGCGACCGCACCGACTGGGTGGTGAAGTTCAACGGCGGCAACAACGCCGGGCACACCGTCGTGGTCGGCGATGAGAAGTACGCCCTGCACCTTCTGCCCTCCGGCATCCTCTCGCCCGGCGTCACGCCCGTGATCGGCAACGGCGTCGTCATCGATCCCGAAGTGCTCTTCGATGAGCTCACGGCGCTGTCCGCGCGCGGCATCGACGTCTCCAAGCTCAAAGTGAGTGCGAACGCGCACCTCATCACGCAGTTCCACCGCACGCTCGACAAGGTCACCGAGCGCTTCCTCGGCAAGCGCAACATCGGCACCACAGGCCGCGGCATCGGTCCGGCTTACGCGGACAAGATCAATCGCGTCGGCATCCGCGTGCAAGACCTGTTCGATGAGAACATCCTCCGCCAGAAGGTCGAGGGTGCGCTCGATCAGAAGAACCACCTCCTCGTCAAGGTCTTCAACCGCCGCGCGGTGACGGTCGACGAGATCGTCGAAGACCTGCTCTCCTACGCCGAACGGCTGCGCCCGATGGTCGCAGACACCGGACACCTCATCGACCAGGCGCTCGAGAACGGCGAGGTCGTCGTGTTCGAGGGCGGCCAGGCGACGATGCTCGACATCGACCACGGCACGTACCCCTTCGTCACCTCGTCGACCGCGACGGCGGCCGGCGCAGCATCCGGATCCGGTGTCGGACCCGGGCGCCTCGACCGCATCGTCGGCATCGTCAAGGCCTACACGACACGCGTCGGATCGGGCCCGTTCCCGACCGAGCTGTTCGACGAGAAGGGCGACTGGTTGCGCTCGGCCGGCTTCGAGTTCGGCACCACCACCGGGCGACCGCGCCGAGTCGGTTGGTACGACGCGCCGATCACGCGATACGCGACGCGCATCAACGGCATCACCGACCTCGTGCTGACAAAGCTCGACATCCTCACCGGTCTCGAGCAGATCCCGGTCTGCGTGGCCTATGACGTCGACGGCGAGCGGTTCGACGATGTGCCGGTGAACCAGACCGACTTCCACCACGCGAAGCCGATCTACGAGTACTTCCCCGGCTGGAGCGAAGACATCTCCACCGCGCGCAGCTTCGACGACCTGCCGAAGACCGCCCAGGAGTATGTACTCGCGCTCAAGAAGATGAGCAAGACACGCATCTCGGTGATCGGCGTGGGGCCGGCGCGCGATCAGGTGATCGTGCGCCACGACCTTCTCGACTGAGAATGACGCAGTTCTGGGTCGGCGGCTACGGCGCCGGGATGGGCGGGGATGCCGCAGGCATCGGCCTGCTCGAGGGAGACGAGGGGCGTGAGCCCGATACGCTCGCCTACCGCGGTGCTGTGACGCAGACCTCTTCGCCGTCCTGGCTCGCACGGCATCCGTCGCTCGACGTCGTCTACGCAGCGCTCGAGGACGACGGCACGGTGCAGGCGTTCGCCCGCACCGGTCAGTCGACGCTCGCGCCGCTCGCCCGGCCGGTCGCGGCGGGCGACTCGGCGTGCCATATCGCCGTCGCTGCGAGCGGCTCGTACCTGATCGCCAGTTGCTACGGCGACGGCCGGGTCGTGCGCATCGGGCTCTCCGCAGACGGCTCGCTCCTGAAGCCGACGGTCTCGGTCGCCGCGCGCGATCCCTACGATCCGGATGCCGCACAGAATCCCTCAGAGGAAGCGATGGAGGCTTCGGCGCAGGAGATCGCCGCAGCGATGCTGCGCAACGGGTCGATGACGTTCGAGCAGCCTCCCACCGAAGTCGCGGATCCGCCGCGGTCGGGACTGCTGCTCTTCGACGAGGCGCTCGGGCTCAACCCCGTCACCGCGCCAGAGCCGGAACCCGCTGTCAAGGCGGAGGATCAGCCCGCCCGCGCCTCGCATGCGCACGCTGCGGCGTTCCTGCCTGACGGGCGCATCGCGACCACAGACCTGGGGTTCGATCTCGTGCGCATCTGGCGTCCGACGTCGGGAGGCCTGGCGCTGGACCACGAGATCGTGCTGCCGCTCGGCACCGGGCCGCGGCACATGGTCGTGCACCCGAGCGGACACCTCCATGTGGTGACCGAGTACTCCTGCGAGATCTTCACGCTCGCCGTTCAACCCGACGGGCGCTGGGCCCTCGCCGCCGCGACCTCGGTGACGCCCGCCGCAGAGCTCGGCACCGACTTCCCCGCTGAGCTGGCCCGCTCCAGGGACGGCGCGACGCTGTACACGGCGCTGCGGGGCAGCAACACGATCGCGGCGCTTCGCGTGCGCGGCGGCGGCGAGAGCGTCGAGCCGTTCGCGCTCGCTGAATCCGGAGTGGACTGGCCGCGTCACCACCTCATCCACGATGGCTCGCTGCTCGTCGCCGGCCAGCGCTCGAACGAGATCAGTGTGCTCGACCTCGATGACCGCACGGGCGCCCCCCGCGGCATCCGTCACCGTACTGCGGCGCCGGCACCGACGCACCTGCTGCTCGCCCGCTGAGGGCGCACCCGCTCACCCGCGCCGCCCGCGCTCACCTCGTGCCGCACCCGCTCATCTCGTGCCGCCCCCGCTCATCTCGTGCCGCCCCCGCTCATCTCGTGCCGCACCCGCTCATCTCGTGCCGCACCCGCTCATCTCGTGCCGCACCCGCTCATCTCGCACAGATGGCCGTCAGAATGCACACCTGTATGTCGGAACAGGCCGAAATCGACGGCCATCCGTGCTTCGGCCAGCCATTCGTACCGTGAGCTGCGGCATCGGCTGCGGTGTGGGCTGCGGCCGCGGATGGCGGCCTGCTCACTCCGCGGCCGCGGCCCCGGTCTTGAGCCAGCGGATCGGTCCAGCACCCTTGTTCCCGAGCACGTCGGCCGGGTTCTGCAGCGCGCAGGAGTTCAGGCTCAGGCATCCGCATCCGATGCATCCGTCGAGATGGCCGCGCAGGTGCTCGAGCTGGCGGATGCGGGCGTCGAGTTCGTCGCGCCACCGCTGCGAGAGGCGTGCCCAGTCCTTCTTGGTCGGCGTGCGTCCTTCCGGCAGTGATTCGAGCGCGGAGCGGATGTCTTTGAGCGGGATGCCGACGCGCTGCGAGACCCGGATGAACGCCACGCGGCGCAGGGTGTCGCGACAATAGCGGCGCTGATTCCCCTCCGTGCGCGCCGAGCGGATCAGGCCGTTTCGTTCGTAGAAATGCAGGGCAGACGAAGCCACTCCGCTGCGGCTGGAAAGCTCGCCGATCGTGAGCTGTCGGTGCTTGTCTCCGTCCAACTGCGGCATGCTCTTCTCCCCCGTTGCATCCACTTACTTGACCTCAACCATAGTTGAGGTCCTAACGTCGGGGAAATGACAACGGAAACAGGAGAGGTGCGGACTGCCCCGTCCACCGCACCGGGCATCATGAGCGGCACGTTCCTCTGGATCACGATCGGCGCGTGCGCACTCGTCTTCCTCGGAGCGTTCGAGTCGTTGGCGGTCACGACGGTGATGCCGGTGGTGAGCGACGACCTCGGTGGCGAGCGACTGTACGCTCTCGCCTTCGCCGGCCCGCTGGCCACGGGAGTCATCGGCATGGTCGCTGCGGGGAACTGGGCCGACCGCCGCGGACCGACGGCGCCGCTGTACACGTCGGTCATCGCCTTCGTCGCCGGCCTGCTCATCGCCGGACTCGCGCCGAGCATGGAAGCCCTCGTGGCAGGGCGTTTCGTGCAGGGACTGGGCAGCGGCGCGATGATGGTCGCGCTCTACGTCGTCGTCGCCCGGGTGTATCCGCAGGACAAGCATCCGGCGATCTTCGCCGCATTCGCGGCGGCCTGGGTCGTGCCGTCGCTGATCGGACCCACCATCGCCGCCGTGGTGACGGACCTGTGGAGCTGGCATTGGGTGTTCCTCGGCGTCGTCGTGCTCGCGCTCGCCGCGCTCCTCATGGTGGTTCCGGCGCTCCGCGGTCTGTCGGGCGGCGGCGATGCGACGGCGCCCTGGGCTCTGGGCCGGCTCGGCTGGTCGGTGCTCGCGGCGGTCGCAGTGCTCGCGCTGAACCTCGTCGGCGATATCCCGGGTGTCGGCCCGGTGCTCGCGGCGGTCGCCGTCGTCGTCGCGCTGGTCGCCGTGCGACCACTGGTGCCGACGGGCACGCTGCGCGCACGCCGGGGCCTGCCGTCGGTCATCCTCGTCCGAGGGCTCGTGGCGGGTGCGTTCTTCGGCACGCAGGTGTACGTGCCGTACCTGCTGACGGATCGGTACGCGCTCAGCCCGACTCTCGCCGGGCTCGCATTGACGGGCGGCGCCCTGGCGTGGTCCGCCGCATCGACGGTGCAGGGCCGGATGGGTACCCGACTGTCGAATGCGCTCGCGCTGCGGATCGGAACGGCGCTCGTGCTCATCGGCATCGCGCTCGTGCTGGCCATCGCCGCTTTCCGATGGGATGCTCTGGTGATCGCTGTGGCGTGGGTCGTCGCAGGTTCGGGCATGGGCCTCATGAGCCCGAGAAGCAGTGTGCTGACGCTGTCGCTCTCGACACCCGTGAATCAGGGATTCAACAGCGCGGCCATGACGGTCGCCGACTCCTTCGGCAGTGCGATGGTGCTGGCCATCACCGGGACCCTGTTCGCCGCCCTGGCGACGACCGCGGATCCGTTCACCGCCGTGTTCGCCCTGACCGGGGTGATCGCCGCTGTTGCGGTCATCCTGGCGCCAAGGGTGGCCGTCGTCCGCACCCGTGAGGAGGCGGGGGCATGAGGGCGGTCGTCCAGCGCGAGTTCGGGGGGCCGCAGGTGCTCGTCGTCGAGGAAACCGATCTTCCTGATCCCGCCGAGGGGCAGGTCCGCGTGCGGGTCGCTGCTGCCGGTGTCCATGCGGTGGACACGAACATCCGGCAGGGAGACGGCCCGCCATCGATGCCGCGACCGTCGCTTCCCATGACACCCGGTCGCGAGGTGGCGGGCATCGTGGACGCGGTAGGACCCGGGGGCGATCGGTCGCTCATCGGTACGCGAGTGGTCGCGCATGTCGGGTTCCTGAACGGCGGCTATGCCGAGTATGCGCTGGCACCGGTGGCCGCGTTGCACTCCGTGCCCGACGGCGTGACGTTCCCTCACGCCGTCGCCTCGATCGGCACTGGACGCACGGCGCAGTACGTGCTGGAAGACGCGCGCGTGCAGCCTGGCGACGTCGTCATCATTCCAGGGGCCTCAGGAGGTCTCGGCAGTCAGCTCGCGCAACTTGCGCTCTCGATCGGGGCCACTGTCGTGGCGCTGTACGGAGGCGAGGCGAAGCGAACCGTCGTGGAAGGGCTGGCACCGGATGCCGCGGGATTCTTCGCTCTGGATGCCACGGACGAGTCCTGGCCCTCGCAGATGACCGCACTGCTCGGGGAGCGCGAACCGTCGCTGCTGATCGATGGTGTCGGTGGATCGACGGGCCGCGCGGCTTTCGAGACGCTGGGCCGCGGTGGGCGTGTCGTGATCATCGGATGGTCGAGCGGTGAGGCGGTGCGGATCGACACCGACGACATCGTCGGCCGATCGCTCACCGTGACGGTCCCGCTCGGGCGCCCCGTTCCGCAGCTGCGTGAACTCGAGACGCGTGCGCTCGCCGCCGTGGCGGATGGCCGGGTGATTCCGCCGGTCGATGAGTTCCCCCTCGAGCGTGCAGCCGATGCGCATGCGGCGATCGAGCAGCGTCGTCAGCGAGGGAAGGTCGTGCTGATCCCGTGATGCAGTCGCGGATCCGCACACATGCAGGGCCAAGGCACACTTGCAGGGCGAAACGCCGGTATCCGACCCTGCATCCGTTCAAACTCCCTACAGGTGTACCCCGCCCGGGAACAACCCCGGTGACATCGCGTTGCATCTCGACGAGACTGGTGCGGTACCGGTTCCGACGGAAGGCGACGCTATGCCAACGGATGAATACGATCTGATCGTCCTGGGCGGAGGCCCTGTCGGTGAGAACGTCGCTGACCGGGCGGTGCAGGGCGGACTCACCGCGATCATCGTCGAGAGCGAACTCGTCGGAGGCGAATGCTCGTACTGGGCGTGCATGCCGTCCAAGGCACTGCTGCGTTCGGCACAGGCGCTGCGCGCGGCCCAGCACGTGGCCGGGGCAGCCGAGGCGGTCACCGGCACACTCGACGTGCGCGCCGTGCTCGCACGCCGCAACTCGTTCACCAGCGACTGGTCGGATGATGGACAGGTCGGCTGGCTGCAGTCGGCAGGTATCGACCTGGCGCGCGGCCACGGCCGTATCTCCGGCCCACGCGAAGTCACCGTGACCGCAGAAGACGGCACGACGACAGTGTTGAAGGCCCGCCACGCGGTCGCGATCAGTACAGGAACGGATGCCGCGATCCCCCCGATAGACGGGCTGGTGAACGCTGCGCCCTGGACGAGCCGCGAGGCGACGAGTGCGCAGGAGATTCCGGCATCCCTCGCGATCATCGGCGGGGGCGTCGTCGCCGTGGAGATGGCAACCGCCTACGCGGGCCTGGGTGCGAAAGTGACCCTGATCGCCCGCAGCGGTCTGCTCGAGAAGATGGAACCTTTCGCGGGCGAGCTGGTCGAGAAGGGGCTGCGCGCGCTGGGCGTCGACATTCGAACGAACACCGGTACGACTCGTGTCTCGCGCGACGAGGCCGGCGTGACGGTGACACTCGACGACGGCACGGACATCGTCGCGGAGGAGGTGCTCGCAGCGACGGGACGCACCCCGCGCAGCCGTGACATCGGGCTCGAGACTGTCGACCTCGAACCGGGGAAGTACGTCGAGACGGATGACACCCTCCGCGTTCCGGGCAGCGACTGGCTGTACGCCGTCGGCGACGTCAACGGACGGGTTCTGCTGACCCACCAGGGCAAGTACCAGGCCAGGGCGGCGGGCGACGTGATCGCCGCGCGCGCGAACGGCGACGACGTCGACGACGCCGCGTGGGGTCGACATGTCGCCACCGCCGACCACGCCGCGGTACCGCAGGTCGTGTTCGGGGAGCCGGAGGTCGCATCGGTCGGGTTGACAGCTCAGGCCGCGAAGGATGCCGGATACGAAACACGAGTGATAGATCAGGACCTCGGAGCCATAGCCGGCTCCAGCCTCCGCGAGGACGGCTACAGCGGGCAGGCTCGGATGGTCGTCGACGCCGCGCGCGACGTCATCCTCGGCGTCACCTTCGTGGGGCCGGACGTCGCCGACCTGCTGCAGGCTGCGACCTTCGCGATCGTCGGCGAAGTGCCGATCTCACGGCTGTGGCATGCGGTGCCCGCATATCCGACAGTCAGCGAGGTCTGGCTCCGGCTGCTCGAGCAGTACGGGCGGGAATCGGCCTGAGGCGCTCCCCGTCAGCATCCCATCCATCTGGCCGTCGGCTCCGAACAGCCGAGGAATATGCCCCATATGTCCGAGCCTTCCCATACGCTCGAAACCGAATCTGAGGAGACATGACCATGAAGGCTGTACTCGCAGGAACCGTGATCGCCGAAGCAGACGAGAGCGAACTCATCTCGATCGAGGGCAACTGGTACTTCCCGCTGTCCTCCGTGAAGGACGGGGTGCTCGTCGACAGTCCCACGCCGTATACGTGTCCATGGAAAGGCGAGGCCCAGTACCACTCGGCCATCGTCGGCGGAGAGACGCACGCCGACGCCGCCTGGGGCTACCCGAACCCATACCCGACCGCTTTCGAACGTCTCGGCAAGGACATCTCCGGCCACATCGCGTTCGATCCGCGCCAGGTAGAGGTCGGACCATAGTCCGGGCGACGGAAGCGAGCCGCGCATGATCGAGTTCCGTTCGGTCTCGAAGCGATTCCCCGATGGCACGCTCGCCGTCGAGGACTTCAGCCTTGTGCTGCCGTCACGCAAGACGACGGTGTTCGTCGGATCGTCCGGATGCGGCAAGACGACCCTGCTGCGCATGATCAATCGGATGGTCGAGCCGAGCAGCGGCAACGTCGAGATCGACGGCGAGAGCGTGCTCGACAAGAACCCGGTGGCGTTGCGGCGCAGTATCGGCTACGTGATGCAGAACTCGGGCCTCATGCCGCACTTCACCGTGATCGACAACGTCGCAACGGTGCTGCGCCTGACCGGCACTTCGAAGAAGGACGCGCACGAGCGCGCCCGCTCACTTCTCGACACCGTCGGTCTCGACCGTGCGCTCGCAGATCGCTACCCGAGCCAGCTCTCCGGTGGGCAGCAGCAGCGCGTGGGAGTGGCACGCGGCCTCGCGGCCGACCCGAACATCCTGCTCATGGACGAGCCGTTCGGCGCGGTCGACCCGATCGTGCGCGCTGATCTGCAGCAAGAGCTCATCCGGTTGCAGGTCGAGCTCGACAAGACCGTCGTATTCGTCACGCATGACATCGATGAGGCGTTCCTACTCGGCGACCAGGTGGTGATCCTCGACAAGGGCGCCCGCATCGTGCAGGTCGGCAGCCCGAGCGAGATCATCGAGAATCCCGCCGACGACTTCGTCTCCGCCTTCATCGGCACCGAGCGCGGCAAGAGGGCGTTGCGCATCAAGCAGACGTCGCGCGGTCGGGTGGTCGTCGACTCCGAGGGGCGCACGCAGGGCGCGCTTCTGGACGAGGCAGCTCCGAACCCGTCGCCCTCTGAGTCCGTTGAAGGGCCCGGCACCCAGTGAACTGGATCGCCGACAACATCGGCCTCATCCTCGAGCTCACACTCGCGCATCTCTGGCAGAGCGCGATCCCGATCGTGCTCGGATTCTTCCTGTCGCTGCCGCTGGGGTGGGTCGCCTGGCGTTACCGGCTCGCGAGGGGACCGGTCATCATCCTCACCGGTCTGCTGTACACGATCCCGTCTCTCGCCCTGCTCATCCTGCTCCCCGCGGTCATCGGCCTGTCGACTCGGAGCCCGGCGAACCTGATCATCGGACTCACGATCTACGCCGTCGCGATCCTGGTGCGGGCGGTCGCCGACGGGCTCGATTCGGTCGATCCGGCGATCCGGCAATCCGCGACCGCGATGGGCTACGGCGGACTTCGCAGGTTCTGGACGGTGGACTTCCCTCTCGCGGCGCCGGTGATCCTCGCCGGTCTCCGAGTGACAGCCGTGAGTACGATCTCGCTGGCCACCGTCGGGATCCTGGTCGGTGTGGAGAACCTCGGCTACCTGTTCACCAACGGCCTGCAACGGCGGATCATCGCCGAGGTGTTCGCCGGGGTGATCGCCGTCGTGGTGATCGCCCTCATCATCGATCTTCTTCTTCTGCTCGCCGGGCGCGCGCTGATGCCGTGGACGCGCGCAGTGAAGACACCGACTGCGACTCGCGCCCCCGCCCGTATCGTCAGGGCCGCCGCATGAATCTCTTCGCCGAAGCCTTCGCCTGGCTGTTCTCCCCGGAACGGCTGGAAGGTCAGTATGCGCTGCCCATCCTCCTCGGTCAGCACCTCTACTACACGGTCATCTCCGTTCTGATCGCGGCGGTGATCGCCGTCCCGTCCGGCTGGCTCATCGGTCACAGCGGGCGCGGACGCGAGGTGGCAGTCGCGATCTCCGGTGCGGCACGTGCTGTGCCGTCGTTCGGACTCATGGTGCTGCTCGTGCTGCTGCTGGGCGTGCTGCGCGTCCCGGAGGCGGCGACCATCACTTTCGTGCTGCTGGCGATCCCCTCGCTGCTCGCGGGGGCGTACACCGGTCTCGAGGCCATCGATCGTCGCGTGATCGATGCTGCGCGCGCCACCGGGATGACCGAGTGGCAGATCTTCTGGAAGGTCGAAGTGCCGTTGGGGCTGCCGTTGCTCGTCGGCGGTCTGCGCGCCGCGACATTGCAGGTGATCGCCACGGTCACCATCGCCGCGTACGTCAACCTCGGCGGCCTCGGCTGGCCGATCATCCAGGGCATTCCGTTGCGACGGTTCGACCAGGTGCTCGGTGGCGCGATCCTCGTCGCCGTGCTCGCACTGATCGCCGACCTGCTGCTCGCCCTCGCCCAGCGAGCGGCCGTTCCCGCCGGTATCCGCGCCGCCACGCCGCGCTCCCAGACGCCGCGTTCAGTCCGCCGCGCGGCATCCGCCGGAACATCGACCACAACATCCGCTACAGCCTCCACCACTTGACCAGCACTCCCCACCAGGAAGGAACATCATGTTCACCGCACGAAAGTCACGCCTCGCCCTCATCGGCGGCATCGGGCTCGCAGCCTCGCTGGTGCTCGCCGGCTGCGCCAGCAGCAACCCGCTGGACACCCCCACCGAAGACGGCGGCGAGAGCGCCGGTTCCGACACCATCGTGATCGGCTCGCAGGCCTACTACTCCAACGAGATCATCGCGGAGATCTACGCGCAGGCACTGGAGAACGCCGGCTTCGATGTCAAGAAGGAGTTCAACATCGGTCAGCGGGACGCCTACATGCCCGATCTGGAGTCCGGTGCGATCGACCTGTTCCCGGAGTACACCGGCAACCTGCTGGAGTTCTACGACGACGCGGCCGACGTGACCAGCCCGGAAGACGTGTATGCGGCTCTGCAGGACGCGCTTCCAGAAGGACTGACGGCTCTCGATTACGCCGAGGCCAGTGACCAGGACACGTACACGGTCACGAAGGAGTTCGCCGAGGCGAACAACCTCACCACGATCGCCGATCTCGCGAACCTCAGCGAGAAGGCCACGATCGGAGGTGCGCCCGAGTTCGAGCAGCGCCCGTACGGGCCGGCCGGCGCCAAGGAGCTCTACAACGTCGACCTCGCTTTCTCGGCCACTGGCGACACGACGCTGGAAGCCCTGCTGGCCGGCGAGATCCAGGTCGCAGACATCTATTCTGCGGACCCGGCATTCGAGACCGAGGAGATCGTCGCGCTTGAAGACCCGAAGAACCTCATCCTGGCGTCGAACGTCGTGCCGATCGCCTCGAGCGATGTGGCCGATGAGATCGCCGACGTCATCAACGGGGTCAGCGCCGCGCTCGGTGCCGATGACCTCGTCGCGCTCGGGGTGCAGAGCACGGTCGACGAGAAATCTCCCGAGGACATCGCGAAGCAGTGGCTGACGGACAACGATCTGCTCTGATCAGTCAAATGGAGGGGCCTTCCGGCGATCTGCGGAAGGCCCCTCCTGCGTGTTCAGCCGGGCCTGAGACAATGGAGCCCATGGCAACGGACTCACCCGCATGATCTCGAAGCGCGATCTCGCCCAGCGGCTCGACATCTCCTTGGAGATGGTCGCCCGTCACGGACTCGGAGACGGCATCAGCGAGGCTGAGTTCGCAGCGCTTGAGCAGGACCCGCCCGCCTGGCTCATCCAGTCCAGGGCCAACCGCAAGAAGGGCGCGCGCCCGGTGTGGGCCACCCTGACCTGCGACGTGTGCGGATACACCGAGACGGCCAGACCCAAGAAGTGGTGGCCGGAGTTCACCTACCTGAGTTGCAGGCATCACTCGCCGGCGGAACTTCCGAAGCCGGCCCCCGGACACCACCGCGGTGAGTTCGACGGCGTCGGCAGTCGGTTCGTCGGCTTCGTGGATCAGTCGATCGAAGGGGTTTAGACCCTCGAGTCCTGACGCGGGATCCAGATCTTCTTGATGATGATCAGGATGGATGCCGTGACCGGGACGGCCACGAGCGCTCCGAGCAGCCCGAGCAGGGTTCCTCCGACGAGGGCGCCGATCACGACCAGCGACCCCGGGATCGAGATGGCCCTGTTCATCACGCGCGGGGTGAGGAAGTACGACTCCACCTGCATGTAGATGAGGTAGATCACCGCGAAGATCAGAGCGAAGACGATGTTGTCGCCGAACAGTGCGATGCCGGTGCCGATCACCCAGAAGAGCAGTGAGCCCACGAGCGGGATCAGCGTGATGAGGAATGCGACGACGGCCAGCAGCAGGGGGAACGGCAATCCGAGCACCGTGTACAGGAGCAGCACGACCATAGCGTTGATGAACGCCAGAGTCACCATGCCCATGACGTAGCCGCCGACCGAGTCGGTGATCTGGGTGCTGATGATGTCGGCGTTCGCGCGGTCGCGTGCCGGCACGAGACGGAGCATCGCGGTCTTGATCCCTGGCAGCGTGGCGACGAAGTAGATGATGAGCACGAGCACGATGACCGCGCCGGAGATGCCGTTGGCGATGGATGCGCCCACCTGGAGGGCGCCGCCGCCGATCGCGGCGATGTTTCCTGGATCGGTGAGGAACCCTTGCACGTCCCCCACGAGCGACTCGAACTGTTCGCCGAACTGATCTTCCAGAGTCGCGTAGAGGTCGCTGCCCTGGAAGTCCGCGATCATCCCAGGGACGTCCTTCACGAAGGACGTGATCTGCGCAACGACGACCGGGACGATCGCCCAGATGATGAGGCCGAGCGCGATGATGAGGCCGAGGAGCACGATCATGACGCCCCACCCTCGACTCAGTCCGCGCCGTTCGAGGAAGCGGACCGCGGGGTCGAGGCCCAAGGCGGCGAACAGGGCGAGTGCGATGTAGATGATGACCGTCGACAGGTTCGACAGTGCGAGCCCGAGCAGGATCGCGGCCAGGCCCCCGAGAGTGACGAGAAATCCGAACCCGAAAGGGCGCTCGATGCGCGTCCAGAACGAGCGGTTCGACAGTACCGGCTCGATGACGGGCTTCGTCGTGATCTCGGGTTCCGTGGCGGGCTCCGGCTTCGACTTCTTCTTGGACTTCGCTTTCGTGGAGACCTTCGCTCGCGAGGCGTCTGAGATGTCGGCATCGGTGGGGTCATCGGAGGCCGCAGGCGTGTCGGTGCTCATGCGCCCACTCTAAGGCGTGGGTCCCAGCCTGACGTGAGCCGCTCCCTGAGCCCGTCGCGATATCGTCGTACCTGCGACCAGGAGGAGATTCATGACTGACGCCGAAGACGCCCGCGCCGAACTGCTGCGACTGCGCGGCAGCATCGACAACATCGATGCCGCGCTCATCTACATGCTCGCCGAGCGTTTCCGTGCCACTCAGCAGGTCGGCGTGCTCAAGGCTGAGCACGAGATGCCTGCCTCTGATCCGAAGCGGGAGGAGCAGCAGGTCGCCCGACTGCGCGCGCTCGCCGAAGAGGCCCACCTCGACCCCGAGTTCGCCGAGAAGTGGTTCAACTTCGTGGTCGCCGAAGTCATCCGCCACCACACAGAGGCCAAAGAGGGGCGATGACCCCATGAATCGACCCGGCGCGCGCCCGTTCAGTCAGACGGTGATCACGCGGCCGGTCACAAGCCCCTCCACGGCCAGCCTGTAGGCCCGGCCGATCTCGGCATCGGTCACCGGGCGCTGGCCGGCGAACAGGGAGTGGTATCCGGGCGAGTTCTCCAGCACGTTCGGCGAGATGGCGTTGATGCGGATGCCGCGCGGCGCCTCAGCGGCGGCGGTGACGACGAACGACTCCACGGCGCCGTTGGCGGCGGCAGCCGCAGCACCGGTCGCGATCGGCTCACGGGCGAGCACTCCCGACGTGAGGGTGATGGATCCGCCGTCGCGTACGTGGTCGAGAGCCGTGCGCACGACGTCGATCTGCGACAGGGCCTTCGACGTGAACGCGGTGAGGTAGTCGTCGCGGGTCAGCTCGGTGAGGTGCGCGAACGGGACGGATCCGGATGCGACGACCACAGCATCCACTTCGCCGACCTTCTCGAACAGGGCGCGCACCGATGGCGGATCGGTGACGTCGACGGTCCATTCGCTGCCGCGCGACGCGCGGAGCACTTCGTGACCGCCCGATTCGAGCGTCGCGCTGACGACGCTGCCGATGTGTCCCGTTGCTCCGATGATCAGGATGCGCATGCGCTCGAGCCTATCGAGACTCCCTGTTGTCGGCGCCGCTCTCGTGGGAACTGCGCCGACACCACAGGGCGCTGCCCCTCTACTTCGAAGTGCCCTGCGACACCGACCCCTGCAGCTGACGCTGGAAGAAGATGTAGACGATCAGCACCGGGACGATCGTGATGACCACGGCCGCGAACATCTCCCCGAAGTCGAGTGCGTAGCCCGCCGACGACGCATAGGACGCCATGCCCTGCGAGAGCACGTACTTGCTCTTGTCGGTGTTCAACGAGATCGGCAGCAGGAACTGGTTCCACAGGCCGAGGAAGTTCATGATCGCCACCGCCGCCATTCCAGGCTTCGCCATGGGCAGCATCACCTGGAAGAACGTGCGCCACTCGCTCGCACCGTCGACGTAAGCGGCCTCCTGGATCTCATACGGGAGCGACTTGAAGAACGAGAACAGGAAGAACACCGTGAACGGCAGTGCGAACGCGACGTACGTGATGATCAGGCCGGGCAACGTGTTCAGCAGCCCCATGCCCTGCAGGATGAAGAACAACGGGACGATCGCGAGGAACACTGGGAACGTGAGTCCTGCGAGCATCAGGTAGTAGATCACCCGGCTGCCGGGAACAGAGAAGCGCGCCAGCACGTATGCGCACATCGCGCCCAGCACCATCACCAGCACGAGCGAGACGCCCACGACGACGACCGTGTTGATGAACATGCCGCCGAAGTTGTTCCCCACCCAGGCGTTGATGTAGTTGTCGAAGTTCCAGTCCGCAGGCAGTCCGAACGGTGAGGCGAAGATCTCTTTCGTGGTCTTGAAGGAGCCGATGAGGGTCCACAGCATCGGCATGATCACGACGAGCGACCAGATGACCAGGACGACGTGGGATGCGCCGCCGACCGCCTTGTCGCTCTTGGTGGATTTCGTCTTCGAGGCAGTCGGCCGAGTCGCCGACTTCGGATCGATCGTGACTGCGGCACGGGTGGTCAGGCTCATGAGCGTCCTCCTTCATCCTTGCCGCCGGCGAGGCGGAACACGCCGATCACGATCGCGGCGAACAACAGGGTGATCACGGCGAGGATGACGCCCATCGCGCTCGCCATGCCGAACTGCCCCTTCTCGAAGGCGGTGCGGAACAGGTACTGGCTCATCACCAGTGTGCTGTTGCCCGGTCCGCCCGTGGAGTTGAGGCCTGCCATGTAGACGAAGGCGTCCAATGCGAGGATGCCGAGATAGATGTAGGCCGTCTGGACGTTGTCGCGGATCTGGGGGAGAACGATCGAGATGACGGTGCGGAACCGGCCCGCCCCGTCGATGCGCGCGGCCTCAAGGGTCTCCCCTGGGATCCCCTTGATCGCGGCGATGAACAGCACCATGTAGAAGCCGACCATGCTCCAGACGATCACGAAGATCGTCGCGCCCATCGCGGTGCGCGCGTCGCCGAGCCACGCGAAGTCGTTCGTGTCGACGCCCACCACCCCGAGAAGACCGTTGAGCAGCCCGCTGGGCGTGTAGATCATGTTCCACAGGATCGCGATCACGATCGCGGGGATGACGTACGGGAAGAACGACACGACTCGATAGAAGCTCGAGCCCTTCAACCCGCGCACCTGACCGTGACTCGGGCCTCCGACGGTGATCATGCTCGCGAAGATCAGGGCGATCACGATCGTGATCAGCGGGACGACGATCGCCAACAGGATGTTGTTGCCCATCGCCTGCAGGAACGTCGGGTCCTGGAACAGCCTCACGAAGTTGTCGACGCCGACGAAGTCCATGTTCGGCGAGAAGCCGGTCCAGTTCGTCATCGCGTAGTACACGGCCTGAATGAACGGCGAGATGACGAAGATCAGGAAGATCGCGACCGGTAGCCCGAGGAAGATCAGCAGGAACGACGCGTAGTCGAACGTCATCTTGCGCCGAAGGCCCGCACGGGGCGCCTTGCGGCGTCCCGTGCGGGCGGTGACGACGGCGCTGGTGTCCAGCGCCACGTCGAGACCGGGAGCGCTGAGGCTCATTTGATCTCGATCTTCTCGATGGAACTGTCGTTGCGGATCTTGTCGGTGAGGTCCTGCAGCTGCTTCGTGATGTCCGCGACCGACATCTTGCCGTCGAGGAACGAGTTCCAGATCGGCAGCTGGTCGGAGTTCATGCCGTACAGGTTGAACGACTTGATCGTGAACATGCCCGTTCCGGCGGCCGCGATCATCTCGACCTGCGACACGAGCGCCGTCGATCCGAATCCGTCCTCGGGCACGATGTCCTTGACGACGGTCGGGGCGAGCTTCTCCTTCGAGAATGCCGATGCCGCCTCCTTCGAGAGCATCGTGCGCAGCAGTTCCTTGCCACCGGCGGGGTTCTTCGCCTTGGAGGGAACGATGAACGGCTCGCCGGCTTCGGCTCGCATGAAGCCGGCGGGCGTGGTGGCGTTGTCGTCCAGGGGCATCTCGCGCACGCCCTTCATCTGGAAGTTCTCCGCAGTCGTCTTCTTCATCTCGTTCTCGATCCACGAGCCCGAGGGGTAGAGCAGCGCCTCCTGGTCGAGGCTCCACTGCGACTGGGCCTGCGTGAACTGCGTGCCACCGCCGCCAGGCTTGACGTAGCCGGCTGCGATGAGTTCGTGCAGGATCGTGAGGATCGACTGCAGTGTGGGATGCGACCAGCAGCCCTCTTCCAGGTTCTCCAGCGGCAGGCGCACGTCGTCACCGGACTGGATGACAGCGGAGTCGACGACGAAGGTCTGGTAGTAGGTCGCCGCCTCCTTGCCCCAGAGGAACAGGTACTTGCCCTGTGCCTTCGCGGCCTCGCCGAGGGCCTTCAGATCCTGCCAGGTGGTCGGCGGTTCCCAGCCGTTCTCTTCGAACAGGCTCCCCGAGTACCACAGGCCATAAGTGGTGAACACGTAGTTGAGCGCTGCGAACTTGTCGCCGAAGGTGCCCGGCGCCTTCACGCCGTCGAACAGCGTGTCAGCGATCTTCTTGCCCTCGAGGTTCTCCGACTCGAGCACATCGCTGAGGTCTTCGAGCTGGTCGAGGATGGTGTTCCAGCCGATCGAGTTCGCGCCGGAGTTGTCGACGAGGTCCGGCGGGTTCCCACCGACGAACCGCGGCTGCAGCTCCTGCGCGATCTTGGTGGAGGCGGAGACCTTGGCGGTGACGCCGTCCAGGCCCTTGTTGCCCGCCATGATCTTGGCCGCGTTCTCGACGTAGTCGACGCCGTAGCCGCCGTCGAAGATGACTGCGTCGACCTCGGTGTTGGCAGCGACGCCGAACGGGTTGTCTGCGGTGACTTCACCCTTGGCGCCGCCACCGCCTCCTCCGCCGCCTGGTGCTGCGCAGGAGGCGAGCGACATGCCAAATGGCAGCAGCAGCGCCGTCGCTGCCGCGCCGCGCAACAGGTTGCGGCGGCTGATGGAGGTTTGTGTGAGTTCCATCTTCGTACCTTTCGTTTTGGTGTTCGGGTTCTGGTGTTCCGGGGATCCGATCAGGTGCCCCGGCGGATTCGACCGCGGTAGCGGTCTTCGAGGACGGAGTTGTGCTCATCGCCGCCGGGAATGTTCGCGGAGATGTACATCGGGGGCGTGTCGCCGCGGTCGGCGATGGTGCGTGCCACGCCGAGCGTGAGCAGCTGCGCGATGTACGCCGCGGTGATCGACGAGATCGCACCGGCGCCGATGCCTCCGGAGACTTCGAGAGTCGTATCGCCATAGGGGGCGAGATTGTCGATCACGACGTCGGCGACGTCGGCGAGGCGTCTGCCGGACGGATGCTTCGGCTCGACGCGCATGGTGTGCTCCATGCTCGTCACCGCGATCACGCTGTGACCGCGCTCCTTCGCCCACAGCGCTGCGCCGACGATCGAACCGTTCACCCCGGAGTTCGAGGCGATCATGAAGACGTCGTTCTCGCCGACCGGGACCGTCGCCATCAGTTCTTCGACCAACCAGGGCTCTCGCTCCAGCGCGGGCGTCAGCACGCCGATCTCGCGATCGCCGTGCAGCACGAGGTCGCGGAGAGCGAAGTGATTGGTCGGGATCAACCCGCCTGCGCGCCCGGAGATCTCCATAGCGAAGGCTTCGGAGTGCCCTGTGCCGAAGGCATGGATCACTCCGCCGGCGTCCAAGGCGCCGACCATCAGCTCGATCGCCGGGTCGAGGGAGCCCGCCTCGGCATCGGCAGTCAGGCGAGTGAGGCGTTCGTTCGCCTCACGGAAGAGATCGGACGGTGTCGCGGTCAACTTGCTTCCTCCTGGAGTTCCGATCGGGCTTCCGGCGAACGGGAGTTCAGCTTCCGAGGTCGACGGTGCCCCGACACGGCCGTCGCGGTGGCGGCGAGCCGCCTCGTGGCCGGATCGAACATCTGCTGCGCGATGAGGAGATAGAGCAGATCGATCACGAAGAGCTGCGAGTGCTTCACCGACATGTCGTCAGGGCGCAGGTAGCCGACAGGTGCCGCCGTGGTTATCGACACATCGGCGATATCCGCGATCCAGCTCTCGTCGTCGTGAGTGATCGCAACAGTGAGCGCGCCGACGGCACCCGCCTGGGCGAGCATCTGCACTGTCTCGTTGGTCTGCCCAGTGCTGGACACTCCGATCGCGACGGAGCTCTCACTCTGCAGGACGGCGCTGGCCAGACCGTCGTGCACATCCGACCAGGCATGCGCACTGATTCCGATGCGGTGCATCCTGCGCTGGAACTCCTGAGCGATTCCTGCGCTGCCGCCGAGGCCGTAGATGTCGACGTGCGTGCTGGCGGTGATCGCGCGCGCGGCCCGACCGACAGCATCCAGGTCGATGCCTTCTCGGGTGGTCTCGAGGCCGCTCACATGCACGTTGAGCAGCGTGCGCAGGATCTTCTCCGGCGAATCCGTCGGCTCGAACTCGGCACCGATGTCGGTGAGCCAGGCATGCTCGGCGGCAGCGTGCCCCAGTTCGGTCGCGATCGCGACACGGAACTGGGTGTATCCGTCGAAGCCGAGCGAGCGGCAGAAACGCGTGACGCTCGCAGGGGAGCTTCCCGACCGCTCAGCGAGTTCCGTGATCGTCAGCTCCGCGGGAGTGGTCGGGTGCGAGATCACTAGATCGGCGATCCGGGCCAGAGCGACCGGCATGGCATGACGGCGCTCGGCGATACGGCTGACGATCGCGCCGTTGCCGGTGTTCATACTGCGTGGCACCATTGCCTCCAGAACTCACTCTCGCAGGAAGTTCCCGTTTGGATGAAAACTATTCTCACCGTCAGGGTGCGTCAAGTTAGGACGCGTAACAAATGGGTCACGACATTCTGATGCTCGGAGTGGATGCGGGCGGAACATCGACCAGGGCGGTGCTGACGACCGGTGAGGGCGAGTGCATCGGCTACGGCGTCGGCGGGCGCGGGAACCCCATCGCTGTGGGTCCCGACCGCGCGGCGGACGGTGTGCTCGATGCCATCGCGCTGGCGCTCGCGCCGTCCGCCCGCACCCTGGCCGAGGTGGAAGTCGTCACCGCGGCCATGGCAGGGCAGCGCGCCGAAGACGGCGAAGGCGGATGGCTGGCCGACCGGCTCGCTGCCGAGGGATTCAGCGGCCGGCTCACCTTCGAGTCGGATCTGATGGCGACATACGCCAGCGGTTCGGTGGAGCCCTTCGGCTACGCGATCGTTGCCGGCACCGGGGCGTCCGCAGTCCGCGTCGCCGGTGGCCGTATCGACGCGACGGCGGATGGGCTGGGCTGGTTGCTGGGAGATCGTGGCAGCGGCTTCTGGATCGGGCACCGGGTGGCGCGGGCGGTCGTGCGGGATCTGGATCATGCGGGACCGGCGACGGTGCTGACGCGCGGCGTGCTGGAGCATCTCGGCATCGTCGAGGATGCGACACGCAGAGAGGGGCGCTCTCGCACGCTCGAACAGTTGGTCGAGACGTTGTACGCCATGCGGCCGATCGAGCTCGCTGCTCTCGCACCGCTCGCCTTCGTGGCCGGTGATCCGGTGGCCGAGAGCATTCTGCGGCGAGCGGGCGAGCACCTCGCCGATTCGCTCGCCGCAGTTCTGGCCGGCCCGGGGCCGCTCGTCGTCGGAGGCAGCGTGCTCTTTCGCCCGACCCCCGTCAGAGACGCGTTCCTCCACCGTCTCGGCGCTGCTGCGGCGGGCCTCGAGCTGATTCCGGTCATCGACGGTGCGGTCGGCGCCGGGCTGCTCGCGGTGCGTGCCGGCGGCGCGCGCGTGTCGTCCGAGACATTCGCCAGGCTCAGCGAGACGCTCTCGCGCTTCCGGTGATCCCGCGCGATGCCACATCATCCTCGAAAGCTACTCTATGATCGTAATTTGGGGCAAGCAATCAAAAACAAGCATTGAGCGGAAGGCATCCACACATGGCCAATTCGGTCCCCGGCGCATACATGCGCGAGGAACTCCTCTCCCAGCCGCAGACCTGGGCGCGCGCCGCCGAGATGCGCGACGAGCAGAAGGTGCTCCCGGCCGCGGGTGCACGTGTCGCCGTCGTGGGTTGCGGCACGTCCTGGTTCATCGCGCAGTCGTACGCCGCGCTGCGCGAGACGGCCGGTCTCGGCGTGACGGACGCTTACGCGGCATCCGAGGCGTTCCTCGATCGTGACTACGACGCCGTCGTGGCGCTCACGCGCTCTGGGACCACCAGCGAGGTGCTGGAGCTCACTGAGCAGGTCAAGGGGAAGGTCCCGGTCATCGGCGTGATCGGCGACCCGACTTCGCCACTGGTCGACCTCGTCGACGAGGTCGTGCTGCTGCCCTTCGCCGACGAGCAATCGGTCGTGCAGACGCGCTTCGCCACCACCGCGCTCACACTGTTCCGCGCCTCGCTCGGCCTCCACGACGACGTCGCCCGTTCGATCGCGGATGCCGAAGCGGTGCTCGCGACCGCAGACGATAGCACGCTTACCGAAGCAGAGCAGTACACATTCCTCGGGCGTAACTGGACCATCGGTCTCGCGCATGAGGCTGCGCTGAAGATGCGCGAGTCCTCGCAGTCCTGGACGGAGTCGTATCCTTCGATGGACTACCGCCATGGCCCGATCGCGATCGCCGCGCCCGGCCGCATCACCTGGCAGTTCGGCGTCGCTCCCGAAGGGCTCGCAGGCCAGATCGAGGCCACCGGCGGCCGCTTCGTGCAGCACGACGTCGATCCGCTCGCCGACCTCGTACGACTGCACCGCGTCGCACTCGATCGCGCCGTGGCCAAGGGACTCAACCCGGATCTCCCCCGAAACCTCAGCCGATCGGTCATTCTGGACGCGTGATGTCCGCAGCAGCGATCGACCCGCCCAGCATCGGCGAGGGTGCGCCCGTACTCGCCTTCGACGTCGGAGGCACCGACATCAAGTCGGCGATCTTCGACGCGAACGGCATCGCACTCGGGCTGCGTCGCACGCCGACCCCGGCTCTGGGTGACGACCCGGCTGCGGCGCTGATCGAAGAGCTCGCCCGTCTCTCGGACGAGCTGCGGGCGCAGCATCCGGAAGTCGCACCTGCGGCCCTCGGCTTCGTCGTGCCGGGCATCGTCGATGCGGATGCCGGGATCGGCGTCTTCGCGAGCAACCTGGGGTGGCGCGATGCGCCGCTGCGTGCGCTTGCCGCTGAACGGCTGCAGCTGCCGATCGCCTTCGATCACGACGTGCGCTCCGCGAGCTGGGCAGAGCACCAGCTCGGCGGCGCCCGCGCACATGACGACGTCGTCGTGCTGATCATCGGCACCGGTATCGCCGGAGCGATCCTCGTGGGCGGCGAGCCATACACCGCGGGCGGCTACGCCGGCGAGATCGGGCATTCCCCGATCGCTGACGGCCCCGTGTGCGCGTGCGGTGCGCGCGGCTGCCTCGAGGCCGTCGCTTCTGCGGGGGCCATCGCCCGCCGCTATGCCGCAGAGACCGGCACCACTCCGGACGGCGCCAGGGATGTGATCGCACGTGCTGCCGCCGGCGACACTGTCGCCGCGCGCATCTGGGACGACGCGCTCGACGCGCTCACGATGTCGCTCGCACAGCTGACCGCGATGTTCGCGCCGGAGGCGATCGTGATCGGCGGCGGCCTCTCCCGCGCCGGGGGCGCACTGTTCGACGAGCTGCGCAGGCGGCTGGCGGCCAGGCTCAGTTTCCATCGGCTGCCGGAACTGCTGCCGGCCGAGCTTCAAGGCGACGCCGGGCTCATCGGCGCAGCCCTGCGCGCGAGGGAGTCGACATGATCGTCACCGTCACGGCGAACCCCGCACTCGACCTGACGTGGGAGATCGACCGCATCGAGATCGGTGCCGCGCACCGCGCAGACACCGGTGCCGTTCGCGCCGGCGGCAAGGGTCTCAACGTCGCAAGGGTCGCTCACGCCCAGGGATATCCGGTTCGTGCGGTGACGACCTGCGGCGGCGCGACCGGTGCAGAGCTGCGCGCCGAGCTCGAGGCGAGCGGGGTGCCGCACCTGCTCGTTCCGGTCGCCGCGCCGACCCGGCGCAGCGTCGCGTGGGTCGACCGTGCGCTCGGAGACACCACGATCGTCAATGAGCGCGGTGCGAATCCGAGCGCCGACGAATGGGCGGCATTCAGTGACGTCGTGCGCGCAGAGGCCGCCGCTGCATCGGTGCTGGTGATCTCCGGGAGCTTCCCGCCCGGTGCACCGCCGACGCTTCTGCCGGAACTCATCACCGCAGGCGCCGGGCGGCCCGTGATCGTCGACACGTCGGGCCCCGCGCTGCTCGCGGCGGCGGATGCCGGGGTCGCGGTGCTCAAGCCCAACAAAGCCGAACTCGCGGAAGCCACCGGGCTCGCCGATCCGATCGCCGGGGCTCGCGAGCTTCTGCGCCGCGGTGCGGGTCTCGTGCTGCTCTCGCTCGGCGCCGACGGCATGTACGCGGTCACGACCGATCGGCTGCTGCGCGCATGCCTGCCTGAGCCGCTCGCCGGGAACCCGACGGGGGCGGGAGATGCCGCTGTCGCGGCCGCGGCGACGCTGCTGACCGACGGCACCAGCGATCCCGAATCGATCCTGCGTCGTGCGACCGCCTGGTCGGCAGCAGCCGTGCTCATGCCTCTGGCCGGCGAGATCCATCCGACCTGGCGTGACATTGAACGAGCGCTGATCGTGGACACCTTTCCCGCCCCGACGCACCATCTGGAAGAGCCCGCATGACCCTCGTCTCCGCCGCCGACCTCGTCCGCGAGGCTGCCGCCCGCAACCGTGGCATCGGCGCCTTCAACGTGATCCACCTCGAGACCGCCGAGGCACTGGTCGCGGCATCCGCTCAGGCTCGGCTCCCGGTCATCCTGCAGATCTCGCAGAACTGCGCGAAGTATCACGGCGCGCTCGAGCCGATCGCCCTGGCGACGCTCGCCGTCGCTCGCAGGGCCGAGACACCGGTCGCCGTGCACCTCGATCACGCCGAGCTGCCAGAACTCGTGGACGAGGCCATCGCGCTCGGATTCGGATCGGCGATGTTCGACGGCGGCGCCCTGCCCTACGACGAGAACGTCGCCCTGACCCGTGAGGTCGCGGCCCGCGCGCACGCGGCCGGCGTCTACGTCGAAGGCGAGCTGGGCGAGGTCGGCGGGAAGGACGGCGCCCACGCGCCGGGCGTGCGCACCGATCCTGACGAGGCCAGCGCGTTCGTCGCCGAGACCGGAGTTGACGCGCTCGCCGTCGCTGTGGGGTCGTCCCACGCAATGACCGATCGCAGCGCATCCCTCGACGTCGACCTCATCGCGCGGCTGAGAGGAGCCCTCGATGTGCCGTTGGTGCTGCACGGGTCGTCCGGCGTCGCGGATGCTGTCATCATGGATGCCGTGCACGCCGGTATGACCAAGATCAACGTCTCCACACATCTGAACGGTTTCTTCACACGGGCCGTGCGTCAGACGCTCGACGCCGATGAGCGCCTGGTCGACTCGCGCAAGTACATCGCCCCCGGCCGTGCGGCGGTCGTCGACGAGGCCGCCCGGATGCTGCGGCTGTTCGCCCTGCAGGGCGCGTGATGAAGCGGGCGGCTCGACTGAGTGCGATCCTCGATCTGCTGGCGACGCAGGGGGAGGTCACGGTCGATGAGCTGGTGGAGCAGCTCGATGCGTCTCCGGCGACGGCCAGGCGCGACCTCGACAGCCTCGCGGAGCAGCGGTTGCTCACCCGCACGCATGGTGGAGCGGTTGCGCAGTCGGTCGCCTACGAGCTGCCCATCAGGTACAAGAGCCATCACCGCACCGATGAGAAAGCGCGCATAGCGCAGGTCGCAAGACACCTGGTCGCCCCCGGTGCCGTGGTCGGGCTGTCCGGAGGCACCACGACGACAGCGATCGCGGCCGCCCTCGCCGCCAGGGAAGACACCGCTCAGCACGGCCTGACGATCGTCACCAACGCGGTGAACATCGCCGCTCAGCTGGCGACGCGGCCCGATATCAAGGTCGTGGTCACCGGTGGAGTGATCCATTCGCGCAGCTACGAGCTCGTCGGTCCTTTCGTGGAGCAACTGCTCAGCGGCATCCAACTCGATATCGCGTTCATCGGCGTGAACGGAATGGATGCCGGGGCCGGTGCCACCACGCACGATGAGCGTGAGGCGGCCGTGAATCGGATGATGGCGCAGCGCGCGAGGCGAGCGGTGATCGTCGCCGATTCGAGCAAGATCGGCGTCTCCGCCTTCGCATTCGTCGGAGGACCGGAGCTGTTCCCGACGGTGATCACCGACGCGGGCATCACCGAGGCCAATCGCACCGCTCTGGAGTCCGTGGGGCACAGCGTCCTCCTCGCCCGCTGACGCGGTGCACCTGCTGACCCGGCTCGCCTGCTGACCCGGGTACATCTGCAGGGCCGTTGCACGGATGCAGGGGCATCCGGCGGCGTGTCGTCCTGCATCCGTGCGATCTCCCTGCATCTGTACCCGATGTGCCCTTGCGGTCGACCGATCACGCTGTGTTCACCTGACGTTCCATTCCAAGTACGACGGTCTCGTAATTCCTGGACACCTTCGAGAGTTCGAATACAGGTGTTCTCGAAATCCCGTCATCCTTGGAAAGGCCACATCCATGCGTCGCTACACCCTCCCCGCGGTGGGCTTGCTCGGCATCGCTGCTCTCGCTCTCACCGGCTGCCAGACCCCTGCCGCAGACACCGACGCGAACGCCGCGGCAGCTGCGCCTGATGCCCCGATCACGATCGCCACTCTCCCCGCGTCCGACGATCCCACCCAGGTCAACCCGGTCGATGCACTCGCCGAGCTCATCGAGAAGGAAACCGGACGCACCGTCGAGATCACCGACGTGCCCGACTACCTCAGCGTCGTCGAGGCCATTCGCAGCGACCACGTCGACATCGGGATCATGAGCGGTTTCCCCTCGGCACTCGCCGTCAACACCGGCGAGGTCGATGCGCTCCTGGCGTGGAAGGGGTCGGATGAGCCGGTCTCCACCTGCGTCGTGAAGGACGACTCTCCGATCAAGACCGTCGCCGACCTCAAAGGCAAGACGGTCGCCTTCGCCGATCAGGCATCCAGCTCCGGATACTTCATGCCGGTGTACATGCTGCACGAGGCCGGGCTGGAACAGGGCGAGGACTACGAGGGCATCTTCGCCGGCGGCCACGAAGGCAGCTTCGCCGCGTTGCAGCAGGACCAGGTGGATGCCGCATGCACGGCCTTCGTGCTCACCGAGATGGGGGCTCCGATGTTCCCCTTCGCCGATGGTGAGTGGCGGGCAGTGGGCGAGAGCCCCTCGATGGACGTCATGGGAACGGTGCTCGCGCGGCAGTCGCTCGACGACGAGACCCGCACGCTCCTGGAAGAGGCGCTGCCGAAGGTGTTCTCCGAGGAGAACGCGGACGCGCTCGCCGCCTACAGCTCGTTCATCGGTCTTGAGGTCGAGATCGCGCCGGACCCGAGCATCTTCGCGTCCTTCGCTGAGATCGCAGGCGTCGCCGGGGTCGAGCTCAAGGATCTGAAATGAGCAACCAGGTGACACGGGTGACGGATGCCGCGGCATCCGCCACTGCCCAGGCGGCGCCCGTGCGTGCCGGTGCTGGGCAGGCATCCGTCACCGCGACCGATCGCACGACCACGGCCGAGCTGCGGCAGGCGCTCCCACTCGTGACGGTGCGGGATCTCCGCGTCGCGTACGACGACAAGCCGGAGACCAAGCCGGTGCTCGACGGCGTCGATCTCGAACTGTTCCCCGGCGAGATGGTGGCGCTGCTCGGTGCCTCCGGCTCGGGAAAGTCCACGCTGATGAAGAGTCTCACCGGGTTCGCACCGGTCTCCGGTGGTTCGGTGCGCATCGCCGGTCACGACGTCACCAACCTCGCACGGGGTGAGCTGCGCACTCTCCGCTCGGACGTCGGGCAGGTGTTCCAGCAGTTCCAGCTGATCCCACGGTTGAGCGTGCTCACGAATGTGCTCACGGGGGCGCTGCACGGCGCAGGACCGATCAACCTCGTCGGCGGGTTCTCGTCGGCGCACCGTCAGCGCGCGCTGTCGCTGCTGGACCGCGTGGGCATCGCCCACAAGGCCAAGGACCCCGCCCGCTCCCTCAGCGGCGGCCAGCAGCAGCGAGTCGCGATCGCACGGGCGCTGATGCAGCAGCCGCGGGTGATCCTCGCCGATGAGCCGGTGGCGTCGCTGGATCCGAAGCTCGCCGACTCGGTGCTCGGGCTGCTGCGTCGGATCGCGACGGAGGACGGCATCCCGGTGCTCGTCAGTCTGCACGTGCTGCCGCTGGCGCTCGCGCACAGCGACCGGATCGTCGGGCTCCGCCACGGCGAGATGCTCGTCTCGGCGCGCACGACCGACCTCGACGCCGCGAAACTGTCGGTGCTCTACGACGAGGAGGATGACGATGTCGACCACCACGCCTGAATCGCGCACGCCCGAGTCGCACTCGCCGCAGCCGCGCGCGAAGCGCGAGCAGCCGACGCTGTCGACAGCGGACAGGGCGCGACTGGAGCGGGCGTTCTCGATTCCGCGGACCCGTTTCCTGATCGGCATCCCGGTCGCGATCATCGTGCTGTTCTGGTCGGCAGGCGGAGTCGGCTTCGACTTCTTCAAGCTCGGCGAGGGCGCCATCAACATGGGCGAGTTCCTCTCGCGGCTGTTCCCACCGGACTTCTCCAAGCTCGGCACGATCCTCGCCCTGCTGCTGGAGACGCTGCAGATGGCGATCATCGCCACCGTGCTCGGTGCGGTGCTCTCGCTGATCGTGGCCTTCGGCGCGGCATCCAACATCGCGCCGAAGTGGCTGTACTACCCCTCGCGCTGGGTGATGAACATCATCCGCTCGGTGCCCGACCTCGTCTTCGCGCTGATGTTCGTGTCGGCGGTCGGGCTCGGCCCGTTCGCCGGAATCCTGGCGATGACGCTGGGCTCGCTGGGTTCGATCGGCAAGATCTTCGCCGAGGCGATGGAGTCGGTCGATCGCGGCCCGATCACCGCGATGCAGGCGGTCGGTGCATCCAAGCGTCAGGTCATCCAGTACGGGGTGCTTCCGCAGGCGGCCCCTCTGCTCGTGTCGTACACGCTGCTGTTGTTCGAGGGCAACGTGCGCGGCGCCACGATCCTCGGCCTCGTCGGCGCCGGCGGCATCGGTCTCGAACTCACCACAGCGATGCGGATGTACGACTACGGACACCTCAGCGCCATCATCATCTGCATCATCGTGCTCGTCACGGCAATCGATCAGGGCAGCGCCCTCATCAGAAGGAGAATCACATGACCACGGCATCCATGGACACCGCCGCGATCGACATCACCCTGAGCGCACCGGTCAACCTGCGCGATCTCGGCGGAATCCCGATCGACGGAGGGGTGCTGCGCGAAGGCCTGGCGATTCGCACCGACGACCTCGCGTACGTCACCTCGGATGTGGTCGACGAGCTGATCGATGCGGGCCTCACCGCGATCATCGACCTGCGCTCTCCGGCCGAGGTCGCCGCGACAGGGCGCGGCCCTTTCGGGGAACGCGCCCTGGGCTATCACCACCTCCCTCTCATCGCGAACGTCGCGGACTCGATGGCCGAGGGCGCTCCTGATCTCAGCCACGAGGGCATGGGGAGGATGTACGTACGGATGGTCGAGACCGCAGCCCCTCAGCTCGTCACGGCCCTGAACGTCATCGCGTACACCCCGGGGGCGACCGCCTTCCACTGCGCCGCGGGCCGCGATCGCACCGGCGTGCTCGCCGCAATGCTGCTGCTGGTCCTGGGGGCGCACGACGATGACATCGTCGCCGACTACACGCGCACCGGCGAGAACATGGTCGCCATCATGCAGCGCACCGCCCCTGTCATGGGTGCGATGTGGCGAGCGCTCGGCTTCGAGCCCGACGCGCGTCAGGCTTCGACGAAGCTCCTCGAAGGATCGATGGAGGTCTCCATGCGTTCACTGCTGGGCACCTTGCGTGAGCGGCACGGTGATGCCCTCGCACCACTGCGCGCTGCCGGCCTCAGCGATGACACGATCGCCCGACTCAGTGAGCGGGCGCGCTCGTAATGACGGTTGTCGTGGCGGATGCCGGGACCGCGGTGCGCCGTAGGCCCGGCCGTCCGCGGGACGAGGAGATCGACGGTCAGATCATCGCGGCGACGCTGGGGCTGATCGATGCAGAGGAACCGGTGACGGTCACCAGGATCGTGCAGCGCAGCGGTGTGAGCCGCGCTGCGCTGTACCGGCGCTGGCCGTCGTTGACGACACTGATCGCGGCGGCCCTGGATGTGGGACGTTCGATCCCGCCTGCGGTCGACGCGGAGGGCGATCTTCGAACAGCGATCTTCGCATCGATGTTCGGCGCGGCGGGGATGGCGACGACATCCGCCTACTCCGAGGCGCGCTTCCGGCACCGCATCCGCCTCGTGATGGCCGATCGGGCGTTGCAGAAGGCGTACTGGAGATCGCACGTCGCACGTCGCCGCGTTCCGGTGGAGTCCGCGCTGAGCGCAGGCATCGCACGTGGCATCCTGCGTGACGACCTCGACGTCGAGGCGTGCTTCGACGCGATAGCCGGGGTCGTGTACTACCAGCTCGTCGTTCGGGGCGACCGGCTCGAGGACGAGAGCACTCGTGCCAGGGTGAGCGCGGCGATGGACGTCGTGTGGCGCGGGATGCTGGCCTGACGCTCACGGCGCGGCAGGCAGTGGTCAAGGCAATAGCGTAGAGAGGTGATCGCTCTCGCCGTGCTCCTGTTCGTCAACGCCGCCTTCAACGTCATCGTGTGGCCGCGGTTCTACAAGCGGGTCGCGAACGACCCGAGGGCGCGGGACGCCGAGGGCAGGGCCACGACGTTCCTCAAAGTGCACGCGGTGCTGATCGCGCTCGCACTGGTGATCGCGCTCGTGTCCGTGATCGCGGGCATAGCCGCACTCACCGGCGCTCTCTGACCGGACCGGCAGGCGCCGGCCGCTCGTGCTGTGCGACTCACTCGAACTGGCGCGCGTGCGAGGTCCAGCCGGCTTCGGCGGGAAGCGCACGCAGACCGCGATTCGCGACGGCGAGCAGTACCGAGATCGCGCACAGGACGGATGCCGTGATCAGGGTGTTCTCGCGCCCGATCGCAGCGAGACCGAACCCGGCGATCAGCGGAGCGAAGGGCATCGCGCCCATCCCGAGGACTGCAGATGCGCTGTTGGCTCGACCGAGCAGTTCGGTCGGCGTCGCGACCATGAAGTAGCCCATCAGAGCGGCGTTCACGGCGGGGATGAAGAACACCGTGACGCCGAGGACAGCGATCAGTGCGAGCGGCTCGCGTGCGGGGATCATGCTGAACACCCCGGCAGTGGCGACGGCGAGGCCGCCGATGATGACGATGCTCGCGCGGATCCGTGACACCAGGAGGGGCGCGATCAGCGCGCCGATCAGCATCGCGACCCCAGCGCCGGTCGCGAGCAGGCCGATCGTGACCGTTGAGTGGCCCGCCTGCTGCAATGCGTAGATGACGGTCGTCATGGCGGTGCTGAATCCGAGGTTGACGATGGTCGCCACGAACAGCACGCCGCGCAGGTCGGGTCGGGAGATCAGCCAACGGAAGCCCTCCGCGATCTCCCGCAGTGCGTTCGGGCGGGCGATCGCCACTGCGGCGGCCGCGAGCCCGACCTCCGATGCCGCCGGATCTGGTGCTGCAGGACCTGTTGCTGCAGGGGCCGAGCGCCGCAGCATCCATGCCGTCGCCGTTGCGACCACGTGGCACGCCGCCATCGCAGCACCGATCAGCCACGCTCCGGACGCGAGCAGCACGCCGCCGAGCGGCCCTCCCGCGAGCTGCAGCACGGCATCGCGCCCCTGATTCGCCGCCTGTGCTCTGCCCATCGCGTCATCGGGCACGATCTCCTTCAACGCGCTCTCGCCGGCGACGTCGAAGAGGCCCGCGCGCGCGGCGAGGGCCACATCGATCACCAGCAGAGTCGCGAACGTGAGCGCGTCCGCGAGGGCCAGGACGGTGAACGCCCCGGCGAGCACGACGCCGGCGGCAGAGCCGACGATCATCATGACGATGCGGTCGTGCCGATCGGCGAGCACGCCGCCGAACACCGTCGTGAGCGTGCGGATCGTCATGCCGACGGCGCTGATGATGCCGGCCTGCGCCGGGTCGTTCGTGACGAACAGCGCGATCAGCGGGATGGCGAAGCCGAACAGCGCAGAAGCCAGCCCCTTGGCCGTGTCGCTGATCAGCCAGGTGATGTAGCGGATGTTGTGCACCAGGCGATGCGCGGTGGCTGTTGTCATGTGATCCAGAGTAGATCCGCAACAGAAGTTGCGCAACTTTTATTGCGCAATATTTGTTGTGGATAGGATGTCGAGATGGCAGACGAGAGATCGCCGAAGAATCCGCGGCCGAACGCGATGCCCGCGCACTCGGGCTCGAAGGGCACGCACCCCGACGCGAAGCCGGCGACCACGGCCATGCTGAAGGCGTATGCGCACCCGCTGCGTCGGCGGATCGCCAAGGCGGTCGCCGGTCGTGGCCACGCGCGCGCCGCAGACGTCGCGGCCGACCTCGGCGTTCCCGCCAACAGCGTCAGCTTTCATCTGCGTGTCCTCGCCGAGGCCGGGCTGATCGAAGAGGCACCCGAGTTCGCCCGCGACAAGCGCGATCGGGTGTGGAAGGCGACTGAGGGGTCTTGGAACGTCGGTTCGCCGGAGCATCCGATCGCCGACGAAGTGCTCGGCGGAGTGCTGATGAATGCACTCGTCGATGATCATCTCGACATGATGCGGCGGTTCATGGCGTGGGCACCGGAGTACGTGTCCGGTCGCGACCCCGTCGTGCACGGGACCTTCTCGCAGGCCAACCTACGACTGACCGAGGCGGAGTTCAGTGAGATCGAGCGGCGGATCCACGAGGTCATCAAGGAGGTCGGCGATGCCCATGACCCCGACGATCCCGACACTCGCATCTGGAGCCTCGACATCATCGCCGCCGATGACACGATCTGAGCCCGGCCCCTGCGTCGCGCGGCACAGACCCTGCACGCTTGGCCGTGGATCTGCACACTTGGCCGTCCGGATCGGCGATCTGGGCAGCCATCCGTGATTCCGGACGGCCATCTGTACCCGCGCACCCACGTGTACCCGCACCGAGGCGCCCGCATCCCAAGGATGACGGGCGCCCCGTGACGCGGCTGCAGCTCGAGGACTACGGGATCGTCCTGCGGAACGCGAGAAACGAGATCACCGAGAGCAACGCGACGACGACCAGGCCCCACAGTGCCAGGCCGACCGCGCCGAGTGCCAGGATGCCCTCCCAGACCTGCCCCCACGCCTCGAGACGGGTGACGAGGAACACCAGACCGAGGATCAGGAGCACGACCGCGAAGCTCGCGATGAGGAGCACCATCTGGCCCCAGCTCTTGAAGATCGTCGCGCCGGTGAATCCGACCACGAAGAAGAACAGGGCGAGGGTGAAGTAGACCACGAACGCTCCGAGCGGACCGGCTTCCCACAGCCACGGCAGATGGAAGACGTACCCGTTCACGCCGTACCCGTTGGTCAGCATCTCGATCCCACCGCCGATCAGGAACAACGCGCCCATGAGGGCACTGCCGAGGATCGCGGTGAGCATCGTGCCGAGGAAGAATTCCCGGCGCGTGATGCTCATGGCCTGGGAGAACGGGAAGGTCAGAGTCATCGCCGACATACCGATCGCGAAGAAGTACCACAGCGGGGCCTGTCCGCCACCGCCGTACTTCGGCTGATCGATGGGAATCATCGCGTAGATGAGCACCGAGATGAGCACTGCGCCGGCGAGGATCACCAGCGGGTACCAGATGAAGGTGCCCTTGTTGATCAACTGCAGGCGGATGACGTTGAGTGTGCGTCGCATCAGTGGACCTCCTCCGTGGCGGATGCAGCGGCGGCTTTCTGGGTGAGTCGGACGACGAGTTGTTGCAAGGAGACCGGTGCCAGATCCAACCCCGATGCCGCGATACTGGAGCGATCGTCGTCGGTCAGAGCGCCGAGAACGGTCACCGAGGCCACTCGTCCGAGCGCCTCGCGGTGCAGGACGTCGCGTCCGGCCGACCACGTGTCGACCTTGTCCGCATCGCCGATGACGGTGATGGCGCGGTCGCGCACCGCATCCGTGTCCTCGTTGAGCAGGATCTGGCCGTTGTCGATGACGATGACCTTCTCGATGAGGTTGGAGACCTCGTCAATGAGGTGCGAGGAGAGGATGATCGTGCGCGGGTGCTCCGCGTAGTCCTCGACGAGGCGGTCGTAGAAGATCTGCCGGGCGACGGCGTCCAGGCCGAGGTATGGCTCGTCGAAGAAGGTGATCTCTGCCCGGGATGCCAGGCCGATGATCACGCCGACCGCGGAGAGCTGCCCACGGGAGAGCTTCTTGATCGTGGTCTTCATCGGCAACTGGAACTCGGCGATCAGGTCGTCGGCGAGCGCTTGGTCCCAATTCGGGAAGAACAGGCTGGATGCCTTGAATGCGTGCCGGGGGTACGCGTCGTCCGGGTACTTCTGGCTCTCACGGACGAAGCAGATCCGGCTGAGCACGTGGGCGTTCTCGTACGGGTGCTGGCCGAAGATCTTGACGGTGCCGGACGACTCGAAGTTCTGGGCCGTGAGGATGGACATCAGCGTCGTCTTGCCGGCGCCGTTGCGGCCGAGGAGGCCGTAGATGGCGCCGCCTTCGACCGACAGCGAAACGTTGTCGAGTGCGCGCGTGTCCTTGTAGCGCTTGGAGAGGTTCTGCACCTCGATGACGGCGGTCATGCGGGGTTCTTCCCTTCTGTGATGGTGTCTGTGGCGGTGGATGCTGCCGCGCGTTCGCGCAGCAATGCGGCCAGATCCTCCGGGCCGAGTCCAAGTGTGCGGGCCTCGGCGAGGAGAGGGTCGATGTAGCGGTCGGCGAATTCGGCTCGGCGCTCGGTGAGGAGCTGGTCGCGGGCGCCGGCGGTGACGAACATGCCGATGCCGCGACGTTTGTACAGCACGCCCTTGTCGGTGAGCATGGCGACTCCCTTCGCTGCGGTGGCGGGGTTGATCCGGTAGAAGGCGGCGAGCTCATTGGTCGATGGAGCCTTGGTTTCCTCGTCCAGCGATCCGTCGACGATCGAGTCCTCGATCTGCTCGGCGATCTGCAGGAAGAGTGCCTTGCCTTCTTCGATCACTGGTGCCTCCAGGTGGTCAGTTGGTTACTTACTCGACTAATTAACCATAGAACCGCGGGCAGGTCAAGCCCTTCGGCGAGGAGGAAGGGGTGAAAAGGGATGCGGGTCAGCCGCGCAGGTCGCGGGCGCGCAAGGTGAAGGCGGATGCTGCGGCGAGAACCAGCCCGATCGCCCAGGTGAGCGTGAGGCCGCCGAGGTCGATGCCCTCGGCGAGCGGCGACTGCCGGAACACCCAGGCGTACGGCGACAGCGCGTTCAGCCACTCGAGATCGTCGGACTGCTTCGCGAGCGCCTGCAGGATGTACCCGAGCACGGCGATACCCGCACCCACTCCCGTCGCCCAGATGCGGCGTCCGGTCGCGGCGCCCGCGAGCAGCGCGGCGCCGGCGGTGAGGAAGGCCAGACCCACGAGCGCCGCGCTCGCACCGATGATGCGCACCGGCTCCAACTCGAGCTCTGCCGGGCCATTGAGCCCCCAGATCACGAGCCCGGCGAAGGCGCCGAGCCAGATCAGGCGCACGAGCACCGAGAGTGCTGTCTCGAGTGCGTACTGACCGCGACCGATGCCGTGCGCGAGGTCGAGTTCGGCGCGGCCGCTCTCCTCCGCAGCCGCGAGCGACGAACCCCACAGCACCGCGGCGATGGTCGTCAGGAGGAACCCCATCAGCCCGTAGAACGTGGCCTCGGTGTAGCCGGCGCCACTGGCGATCTGGTCGTAGCCGAGCGTGTCGACCAACTGTTTGGGCATCGAATCGATGAGCTGCGTCATCTGATCGCTCGCCCCGATGCTCGGGTACAGCGGCAGGTACAGGAACAGTACGGCGGCGATGCCGGCCGTCCAGCCGAGCAGGCTCCGCCACGATTCCCGCATGCTGCGCCGGAACACCGGCAGGATGCTGCGCATATCAGTGCCTCCGCCCGCGGCTCGAGCGTCTGGTGGTCGGAGCGGTGTCGGCGTGGGAGCGGTCGCCGTACAGTCGCAGCACCGACTCCTCGAGATCGGGCTCCTCGACCGTGAGATCCTGCACCTCGTATCGTGCAAGGGTCTTCAGGAAGGGGTCGATTCCGCCCTCGATCGTGGTCGAGAGCTGCACGCCCTCGCCATGATCGACGACATCCAGCGCTTCGACCCCGGCGAGCCTCTCGAACGCCGCGCGTGCGACCACGGCATCCGTTCCGCCGATGCGCACGCGCACGCGGCGTACGGACCCGAGACGGAGCGAGGCGACGTCTCCCTCGGCGACGATGCGACCAGCGCTGAGCACCGCCACCTCGTCGGCGGTCTGCTGGATCTCGCTGAGCACGTGCGAGCTCAGAAGGACGGTCTGCCCGGCATCGCGCGCCTCGCGCACCATCGAGAGGAACTCGCGCTGCACCAGCGGATCGAGTCCGCTGGTCGGTTCGTCGAGGATCAGCAGTTCTGGGCGGTGCATGAAGGCCTGGATCAGCCCGACCTTCTGCTTGTTGCCCTTCGACAGCGTACGCACCGGCCGGTCGAGGTCGACGCCGAGACGATCGGCGAGGTCGCGGGCTGTGCGCAGCACGGATGTCGTCGAGCCGTTGGATCCGGACACCTCGGCATAGAAGGCGAGCAGTCGATGCCCGCTCGCCCGGCCCTCGAGGTGCAGTTCGCCGGGCACGTATCCGATCCGCCGGCGCAGCGCGGCTCCACCGTGGCGCGGATCCTCACCGAGTACACGCACGGTGCCAGACGACGGGCGGATGACGTCGACGAGGGTGCGCAGCGTTGTCGTCTTGCCGGCGCCGTTGGGTCCGATCAGCCCGAACACGGCGCCGGCGCGCACGTGCAGATCGAGCTCGTGCAGGGCGGTGTGCTGCTGGTACTTCTTATGCAGCCGGGTGATCTCGATCGCTGCGCTCATGGACGTTGGCCCTTCTCCGGTGTGACGCCACCGCTGAACAGCACACTAGGCCTGAACGAGGACCAGTGGTAGAAGTGTTCGCGGAGGTCGATGCCGTGTTCGAGCCAGGCCTTCATGAAGGCACGCCGGCACGCGTAAATTGAGGGGGTGCCCGATTTCCCATACGACGGCTTGCGTCGATTCCCCGACGTCGAGGCCGACAATCTCTTCGCGTATGACGCGACAGATCGGATGCTGGTCGATCAGGCACTCGCCCTGATCGCGGAACGCGCGCTGACCGGCTCGGAGATCAGCGTGATCGGCGACGAATACGGCGCGATCACACTGGCGCTGACGGACGCCGGGTAACGACGGCGTCCGCGTGCACCAGGACCTCGCCACCGGGAGGCAGGCGCTCGCTCGCAACGCCGCCGCGCTCGAGCTGGGCGGGTTCGTCTCGCACGAACTCGAATCGTCATTGCTCAAGGGCGCGCGCCTCGTGCTGCTGCAGCTGCCGAAGGCGCTCGCCGAACTCGAGGAGATCGCGGATGCCGTGGCCCGCTGGGCGGCGCCCGACGTGGTGATCGTCGCCGGAGGACGCGTGAAGCACATGACCCTCGCGCAGAACGAGGTGCTCGGGCGCAGCTTCGCCCAGGTTCAGGCGCAGCGCGCCGAGCGGAAGTCGCGGCTGATCGTGGCTGCGGGCCCCCTGACCGTGTCGGCCGAACCTCCGTACCCGCAGTGGTCGGAGCATCCGGAGTTCGGGCTCAGGCTCGCAGCGCACGGCGGCGCCTTCGCCGCGAGCCGGATCGACATCGGCACGCGGGTGCTGCTCGAGGTGCTGGGTGAGCAGCGCGAAGGGTCAACCGACGTCATCGACCTCGGCTGCGGTACCGGAGCGCTCGCCGCCTACTACGCGCTGACTCACCCCGAAGCCGGCGTCACGGCGACCGATCGATCTGCGGCGGCCGTGGCATCCGCTCGGGCGACGATCATCGCGAACGGCGTCGCCGACCGCGTGAAAGTGACCCACGACGATGCGGGCTCGGCCCTGTCGGACGGCAGCGCCGACCTCATCCTGCTCAACCCGCCGTTCCATCTCGGCGCCAGTGTCCACACCGGTGCCGCGACGCGTCTGTTCGAGGCATCCGCCCGCCTGCTCAAGCCTGGCGGCGCACTGCTCACCGTGTTCAATTCGAGCCTCTCGTACCGGCCGGAACTGACGCGTTTGATCGGCCCGACCGAGCAGTTGCACCGTACGCCGAAGTTCACCGTGACCCGCAGCATCCGTCGCTGACACGCCCACACGCAGATTGTCGACATTCGACAGAACCCCCGTTCAGGCTACAAAAATCCAGAAGCCCAGACTGGGCGAGATTTGCCCCTGACCGGCCCTTTTGTTACGTTGAAATGTAGGCCTTTCGGCTTATAGACCAGTCCGCGGTCACGTCCTTCATTCGATGAGCTGTGCTGCGAAGAGGCGTGGACGTACGGTCGATGTTCTTTGCGCGGATCCGAAATCCGTTGCCCGAGCCGCCAGCACGACACTGTCGAAGCGGCCCTGCGATCATCACCCGGGCGTAACCGAAGTCGGCTACCGAGACCCGAAAAATCGGAAGCCACCGGGGGAAACGTGACCGAAACCGCTCTCGAAGCGCGCAATCTTTTCAAGGTCTTCGGACGAAATCCGAAGCAGGCCGTCCAGCGTCTGAAGTCCGGCGAATCCCGCACCGCCGTGCAGGATGCCGGAACCGCGGCCGTCATCGACGCCAGCTTCACCGTCAACCGCGGTGAGATCTTCGTCATCATGGGACTGTCCGGTTCGGGCAAGTCCACCATCATCCGCATGCTCAACGGCCTGCACGACATCACCGACGGCTCCGTCGTGGTCGGCGGCGACGAGATCGCCGGGGTGCCGGCATCCCGACTGCGCGAGATCCGCCGCGAGAACGTGTCGATGGTCTTCCAGCACTTCGCGCTGCTGCCGCACCGCACGGTCGCCGCGAACGTCGCCTACCCGCTCGAGCTCAAGGGCGTCGGCAAGGCCGAACGCTCGGCCAAGGCCGAAGAAGTGCTCACCATGGTCGGCCTCGACGGATGGGGCGATAAGCTCCCGTCGGAACTGTCCGGAGGCATGCAGCAGCGCGTAGGCATCGCCCGCGCGCTCGCCGCTGACACCGACATCCTGCTCATGGACGAGGCCTTCAGCGCCCTGGACCCGCTCATTCGTCGCGAGATGCAGGAGCAGCTGCTCGAACTGCAGGAGAAGCTGCAGAAGACCATCGTCTTCATCACGCACGACCTGAACGAAGCCATGTTCCTCGGCGATCGGATCGCGGTCATGCGCGACGGCCGCATCGTGCAGATCGGCACACCGGAAGACATCCTCACCGACCCCGCCAACGACTACGTCGAGCAGTTCGTGCAGGACGTCGACCGCGCCCGTGTGCTCACTGCGTCGAACGTCATGGAGCGCCCGCGCCCCGTGGTCGCAGAGAACGCGGGACCCCGCACAGCGCTGCGTCAGATGCGCGACGCCTACATGTCGGCCGCATACGTCACGGGCCGCGACCGCAAGCTGCTCGGCATGGTCACCGACCGCGACGCCGTCAAGCTCGTGCGCAAGGGGGAGACCGCACTCGCATCGATCCTGAAGCCCGTGCCGCAGAGCGTCCCCGAGGACGAGGTGCTGATGAACCTCTTCGTCCCCGCCGTCGAGTCGCAGTTGCCGCTCGCGGTCGTCGATGGGGCCGGCCGCCTGACAGGTGTCATCCCGCGCGTCACGCTGCTCGCAGCGCTCGGCCCCGGTCCGAACTCGACCGAGGAGATCACGTTGCCGCTTCCGCCGGTCTCCCACGCCGAGATCGCCGCCGTGCTCGGAGAGGCTGCGGATGCCGTCGCCCCGACGGCCACCACGGTTCGCGGAGAGGCGGCAGATGCCGTCGCCCCGGAAGCCACGGCTGAAGGGGAGGTGCGCTGATGGACGGATTCCGCATTCCGATCGGTGAGTGGGCGGCCGCTGCCGTCGGGTGGGTCAAGGACAACCTCGAGGGTCTGCTCGACTTCATCTCGTTCATCGTCAAGTTCCTCGTCAACGGCCTGACCGACGTGCTCCTCGGCACGCCGATAGTCGCCGTGATCATCATCGCCGCGTTGATCGCCTGGGCTGTCCGCTCCATCTGGATGGCGCTCGGCACCGCCGTGTCATTCGCGCTGATCCTCAGCATGGGGCTGTGGGTCGCGGCGATGCAGACGCTCTCGCTGGTGATCGTCGCCGCGCTCGTCGCGGTCGTCATCGCGATCCCACTGGGCATCTGGTCGGCGCGCAACAACACCGTCCGCGCCATCCTCAAGCCGATTCTCGACTTCATGCAGACGATGCCGGCGATGGTCTATCTGATCCCCGCGATCGTGTTCTTCAGCATCGGCGTCGTGCCAGGGCTCGTGGCCACCGTCATCTTCGCCCTGCCTCCTGGCGTACGCATGACCGAACTCGGCATCCGCGGTGTGGACTCCGAGACCGTCGAGGCCGGACACGCCTTCGGCGCGACGCCGGGTCAGATCCTGCGAGGCATCCAGCTTCCGCTCGCGATGCCGACCATCATGGCCGGTGTCAACCAGGTCATCATGCTCTCGCTGTCGATGGCCGTCATCGCCGGTATGGCCGGCGCCGACGGACTCGGAAAGCTGGTCGTCGAGGCGATCGCGACCGTGAACATCGGCAAGGGCGTCGAGGCGGGACTCGCCGTCGTCCTGCTCGCCGTGTTCCTCGACCGCGTCACGGCTGCGCTCGGTACGCCGGGCGAGTTCCCGTCGTCGCTGCTGGGCATGATGTCGCGCCGTCGCGCTTCGCAGCAGGCCGAGAAGGCGGATGCCGCGGCGTTGGAGACCAACCGAGCCACGGCTAAGGGCATGCGCCGCGCGGCCCCTTGACCATCCCTCACCCATACGAAACGCAGCAGAACATACGGAAGGAAGCACCATGAAGAAGTTCCGGCACATCACAGCCGCCGTGGCCCTGGGGGCCGTGGCATCCCTCACCCTCGCCGGTTGCGCGACCGGCAATGACACCGCAGGCGGAAACGGCGGCGGTGACAGCGAAGGCGGAGACAAGGGCACCATCACCCTCGGCTTCATCCCCTCGTGGACCGATGGTCTGAGCATGGCGTACCTGGTCCAGGACCAGCTCGAGAAGCTCGGCTACACGGTCGAGCTCGAGACGCTGACTGAGGCCGGCCCGCTGTACACCGGCCTCGCGCAGGGCGATGTCGACCTGTTCCCGTCGGCATGGCCCGAGGTCACGCACGCGCAGTACATGGAGACCTATGGCGACGACCTCGAGGATCTCGGCGCGTACTACGACAACGCCAAGCTCACGATCGCCGTGCCCAGCTACATGGACATCGACTCGATCGAAGACCTCAAGGGCCAGGCCGCCCGTTTCGACGGCAAGATCACTGGTATCGAGCCAGGCGCGGGCCTCACCGGCGTGACGCAGGACTCGATGATGCCCGAGTACGGCCTCGATGGTGAGTACACCCTCGAGACTTCGTCGACCTCGGCGATGCTCACCGTTCTCGGTGAGGCCATCGACAATAAGGAAGACCTCGTCGTCACGCTGTGGAAGCCGTTCTGGGCGAACAGCAAGTACGACGTCAAGGAACTCGAAGACCCGCTGGGCGCGATGGGTGAGGCGGAGACGCTGAACTTCATGGCGCACAAGGGCTTCGCCGAGGAGTTCCCCGAGGCCGCTGAGCTCGTCAAGCAGATCAAGCTCGACGACGACCAGTACGGTTCGCTCGAGGACCTCGTCGTCAACGAGTTCGGTGAAGGCCAGGAGGCCGACGCCGTCGACAAGTGGCTCGAGGAAAACGGCGACCAGTTCGACTGGGTCGTCAAGGAGTAATCACTTCACGCTCACCGAGCGACAGAGGGCGTCGCGACTCCGGTCGCGGCGCCCTCCTGCGTGCGTGCGGTCGTGCGTGCTTGCGTGCCGGTACGAATGGCTGGCGGAAGCCACGGTTGGCCGTCGGGATGGCCGATTTCGTCAGCCATCCGTGCGTTTCGACGTGCAAGCGTGCGGCGGGATCACGGAACGATCGAGTCGATGTACCCGCCGTCGACCCGCACCGCAGCGCCCGTCGTCGCGGAGGCCAGGGGTGAGGCGAGGTACGCGACCATGTTCGCGATCTCCTCGGGCTCGATGAGCCGCTGCAACAGCGACTGCGGCCGGTGCAGGCGCATGAACTCGCGCTGCGCCTCATCCCAAGGAAGGGCAGCATCGACCAGCTCGTAGACGAACGTCTCCACGCCGCCGGTGTGCGTCGGACCGGCGAGTACCGAGTTGACCGTGACGCCGGTGCCGGCGGCATCCTTTGCGAAGCCGCGCGAGACGGCGAGAAGGGCGGTCTTGGACATGCCGTAGTGGATCATCTCGGCGGGGATGACGACCGCCGAGTCGCTGGCGATATTGAGGACGCGGCCCCATCCGCGTGACTTCATCCCCGGCAGCGTGGCACGGATGAGCCGTACAGCGGCGAGCACATTCACGTCGAAGTAGCGGCGCCACTCCTCGTCGGTGATCTCGAGCGCGGGCTCCGTCCCGAAGATGCCGAGGTTGTTGACGAGAACGTCGATGTCGCCGGTCGCGGCGAGCACGGCATCCGCTCCCTCTTGGTTCGTGACGTCACCCGGAGCGGCAATGAGGTGGCGGTCGGCGGACTCTGCCTGCAGTTCCGCGATGACGGATGCCACGCCGTCGGCGCTGCGGCCGTTGATGGCGACGCGCGCGCCGGCATCGGCGAGGGTGGCGGCGATGGCCCGTCCGATCCCCTGGGTGGAACCGGTGACGAGTGCGGTCTTGCCTCTGAGATCGATGCGCATGGTGGATGCAACCACGGCCGGGGCGGAATCATGCCGCGGCTCACCGATGCACGGTGCACGCAACCCCCTGCCGCGTCGGGGTGACGCGCGTAGCCTGAGGGCATGGACGGTTTCGCGGCTGTCGACTTCGGTTTCTCTCGCGAGGTGCTCCAGCGGGGCATTGCGGCGCTGTATCTCGTCGCCTTCGTCTCGTCGTTGAACCAGTTCCGCCCGCTGCTGGGCGAGCACGGGCTGCTGCCTGCGCCCGCGCTGCTGGGATGGGCTGCCTCGTCGAAGGCGCGCGGACGGATGCTGCAACCGACGCTGTTCCGCCGCATCCGCTACACGGATCGACGCCTCGCGATTCTCTGCTGGGCGGGCATCGTCATCTCGGTGCTGCTCGTCGCAGGCATCCCGCAACTGGCACCGCCGTGGGTACCGATGACGTGCTTCCTGGCACTCTGGATCGGGTACATGTCGATCTCGAGCATCGGGCAGACGTTCTACGGCTTCGGCTGGGAGATGCTGCTGCTGGAGGCCGGGTTCCTCGCCGCATTCCTCGGCTCGAGGGATCAGCCGCCGCCGACCGTCGTGATCGTGCTGATGTGGTGGCTGGTGTTCCGCCTGGAGTTCGGTGCGGGCATGATCAAGATCCGCGGCGGACGGGAATGGCGCGACCTCACCGCTCTCACCTATCACCACGAGACGCAGCCGATGCCGGGTCCGCTCAGCCGTCAGGCGCATCTGCTGCCTCGGTGGCTCCACAAGGGTGAGGTGCTGGGCAATCACTTCGCGCAGCTCATCGTTCCGTTCTTCCTGTTCGCTCCGATCCTCTCGCTCTGGATGCCGGGGCCCGTGCCCCAGATCATCGGCGCCGTCGCGGGCGTGATCATCATCGTGACGCAGGTCTGGCTCGTCATCACCGGAAACTTCGCATGGCTGAACTGGGCGACGATCGTGCTGGCGTTCTCAGCGATCGGGGTGCCGATGCGCGCCAGTGCCGAGCAGACCCTCCCGCTCTACTGGATCATCATCACCTCGGCTGTCGGCATCCTGTATCTCGTCGTCAGCTGGCCCGCCCTTCGCAACCTCTTCGCCCACCGTCAGCTGATGAACGCGAGCTTCAACCGCTGGCAGCTGGCGAATGCCTACGGTGCCTTCGGGACGGTCACGAAGGCACGGATCGAGATCGTCATCGAGGGGACGCTGGATGAGGACCCCGATGCCGCGACCTGGCGCGAGTACGAGTTCAAGGGCAAGCCCGGCGACGTGCGCCGCGTGCCGCGGCAGTTCGCGCCGTACCATCTGCGCCTGGACTGGCTGATGTGGTTCCTGCCGCTCGGGCGGTCGCTGGATGACTGGTTCACGGTGTTCCTCGCCCGACTGCTGCAGGCGGATGCCCCGACGCTGGCGCTGCTGCGCGCCGATCCGTTCGCCGGCCGTCCGCCGCGGTGGGTGCGTGCGGTGTCATACCGCTACCGCTTCGCGACCCGCGAGGAGCGGCACCGCGATGGTGTGATCTGGATGCGGGATCGGCGGCGAGTGATCGTAGGGGCGGCGGAGCTGCCGTGAGTGGTGCGCCTCCTCCCGGGACGTGCCGGGCGAATGCGGAGGGGTAGGGCGCCTACGCCCGGTCGTCTTCCCGGTTCAACCGGACACGCTCAGGCTCCGGCGCACGGACGGGTTCGGGCGCAGGCTCGGCATTCGGTTCCCGTTCGGGGGCCGGAGTCGGAGTCGGTCCCGCCGTGATCTCGCGCGCCACCTGCTTCTCGAGCACCGTCACGGCGTCGTCGGAGAGGAGGATCAGTCCTTCGAGTTCTTCGCGCACGCGCTTGTAGGCGACGTTGCGTTCGGCCTGCGTGGCCGATTCGTCGATGGCGACCTTCAACAGCTTCTGGGCGCGGTCGAGGCGCTTGCGCTCGGCCTCGCTGAACGTGGAATCGCGCAGCCGCCTGGCGTCCTTCTCGGCGATCTCGAACGCGACGGCGTAATTGCCGACAGCATCCAGATACTCGGAGACGCGCTGCTCGCTGATCTTGGCGTCTGCCGATGCCGGACGCAGAGCATCCGCCGTCTTCTTCGCTCGCAGGAACGCGGCAGTCAGAGGCTGGCGGCCGTCGCTCATGGCGGGGAAGGCGATGAGCTTCGCGACGTCGAGTTCGTAGTCCAGCCACCGGGCCGTGATCTCGTCGTGCTCCTGGAACAGTCGCTCCAACAACTGGTTCGACGACACCTGCGCGTCCGATACGATCTCTCGCGGCTTCCTGGAAGGTGCGACCTGGCCGCGGGCGGCGAGTTCGGCGGCCTTGAGCTCGCCCTTCAGTCGCAGCGTCTCGAGGCGTCGCTCGTGCCGGCGCTTCGCGCCCTGCTCCCACGCCTTCGCAGCCCCGCCGGCCATTCCCATGATGGGGAAGATGAGCCACCAGAAGCTGCCCGCCCACTGCCAGAACTCTTGCATGATGCGTTCAGCCTACTGCGCGCTGTTGCCCTGCACCCCTCCCCATTCGATGGGACCTGCGCAGCGATCTCAGCGGGTGGGAGCGCTGCTGCGTCCCTCCGCCCGTCCGGTCATCTCCGCGTCGAATGTCTCCTGCGCGACGCGCATCTGCTCGGCGTACTTCGGCTGTGCATGGCCCGCCCGAGCTGAGGGCTCAGCTCGACAGCATCCACCGGCGAACCCGCTGAGCATGCGGTCGCGCCCGGTCAGCGTCCGGGCGCGACCAGCCCCGTCTCGTATGCCAACACGACGAGCGCTGCGCGGTCGCGGGCGGAGAGCGTGCCGAGCAGGCGACTGACATAGGTGCGGGCGGTGGCGGGGCTGAGGAAGAGCTCGGCGCCGATCTCGTCGTTGGTCCTGCCTCGGCCCACCAGCGTCAACACCTCGAGCTCGCGTTCGGTGAGTCCGGCGAGCAGCGTGCGGTCTATGACCGTCTGCGATGCGGCGGCCCGCATCACTGTCGCCGTCACCGACGGAGACAGCAGCGAATCGCCGGCGGCGACCGTGCGGGATCGCGGCGCGCAGGTCCTCCGGCGACACGTCCTTCAGCAGATACCCCGACGCCCCGGAGCGGATCGCGGCGTAGACGTTCTCGTCCTCGTCGAACGTCGTCAGGATCAGGACGCGGATGCCGTCGAGCGCAGCATCCGCGACAATCGCCCTCGTCGCCTCCAGCCCGTCCATCACCGGCATCCGGATGTCCATCAGCACCACGTCGGGACGAAGCTCACGCACGCGCGAGAGCCCGCTGCGCCCGTCCGGCGCCTCATCCACGACGGCGATGTCGCCGTCGCGTTCGGCGAGCGAACGCAGCCCCGCGCGTACGAGTTCCTGATCGTCGACGATCACCACACGAATCGGTTCGCTCACGCTTCTCCTTCTGACTGCGCCGGAATCTCGGCGTCCACGATGAATCCGCCCGGTGCAGGGTGCGCGGTGAGCGTGCCGCCGAGCAGTTCTGCGCGCTCCTGCATGCCCCGGATGCCGGATCCCGCACGGTGGCTCTCACGCGCACTGGTGCCGTCATCCACGATGCGCAGGGTCAGCGTCCCCTCCACCGCGCGCGCGGTCACGCGAACCGTCGAGGCTCCCGAATGCCGGAGCACGTTCGTCAGTGACTCCTGCACGATCCGGTAGGCCGCAGCATCCACCGATCGCGACAGCGCATCCGATGCGGCTGACACTTCGGTCTCGACGCGCAGTCCGGCGTTCCGCGCGGCGGCGAATAGCGGGTCGAGCGACCCGAGACCCAGCACCGGTTCGGGGCCAGAGGCGTCGTCCGCCCGCAGCACCTTCACGGTGCGCCGCAGCTCACGCAGGGCGTCCGATGTCGCCGCGCGCACCTGGTCGAGCGCGGGTCGCGCTGCCGCGGCATCCGGAGCCTCGGCGGCGACCCCGGCGTGCAGGGACGCGACCGAGAGCGTGTGCCCGATGGTGTCGTGCAGGTCACGGGCGATCTGCATCCGCTCGGCCTGCATCCTCGCATCCGCGGCGTGGGCTTCTTCTGTGGCGGTGAGCGCGGAGATCTGCGCGGTTCGCTCACGTGCCTCCCGCGCGAGGCGCACTGCAACGCCGAGCGCGATGGCCGCGGCGGCAAGCGCCAACTCGGTGACGAAGGTGTAGCCGTTGAGCGTTGCCTCCGGCTCTGACCCGTCGAGGCGGAAGTAGGTTGCGACCGCGAGCAGCACTGCGGCCGACCCGACCGCCCAGTACGTGCGATGCTGCTCAGCGGCAGAGAAGAGGGCGCCGATGGCGGGGAGCACGATGCCGACGGGCGGCAGATCCAGGGTGTAGTACGCGAAGATCGCGAGCAGCGTCACGACCAGCGTGGTCCGCGGCAGCAGGCGCCGGACGAGCAGGATCAGCCCGAATCCGAGCGCGAACGCATATCCGCCGAAGGACGTGCGACCGACCGGATCAGCGGCGATGACGACCGCGAGAACCAGCGTCACCGCGATCGCGAGTCCCGCGTCGGTGAGCCGTGGGTTCACCTCGCTGCGCATGCCTCCAGCGTAGAAGTGCACGGTGCAGTGCGCGATCCCCTCAAGGCGACGAGCATGTCGCTCCCAGGCGACACCCGACCGCCCGGACGTCGCCTGCTGCCGGTGCGAGGAGACGCCCCGGGCCAGATGTGCCTTCCGCCGCGGCTGGCGAGGCTGGAGGCATGACTGAGACAACTCCTTCCACCACCGCCCGACCCGCACTGCCCTGGCTGCTCATCGTCGGCCTCGCCTCGCTCTCGCTGCTGTGGCCGCTCACGAACCTGATCGGCATCGGCCAGGGTGCCCCGCGCGCGCTGACGATCATCGCGGTCGTCGCTGTGACCTGGATCGCCGTCGTCGGCTTCGGCCGAGTGCCGCGCCCGGTGCTGGTCCTCACGCTCACGGGGCTCGCCCACGGTGCGATCTCGATGGTCGTCGCGGCGATCTTCGGCGGCGTCGACGGACCGGTCTGGACCGTGTTCGTGGCCCTCGTCATCGACACCTTCTGGGGTGCGATCGCCGGACTCCTCGCTCTCGCCATCCAGCAGATGCGGAAGCCCCGAGCATGAGCAGACCGGCACGAGCCCGCACAACTCCGGAGAATCCGATGAATAGCGTGGTTAGGGCCCCGGGAATCCGGGCATCCGGGAAAATCCTCCGGAGTTATGGAGCACCACGACCGCGCGGCAGGCGCATCGCCGCCGCGCTCGCCGCAGTCGCAGCATCCGCCGTACTCCTCACCGCATGCGACTCGTTCTCCACCACCGCTGTCGCCGAGCACGACTTCGTGAACGAGCTCGCCATCCCGCCGCTCGCCGATTCCACCGTCGAGGACGGCGTGCGCACGTTCCAGCTGACGGCGGGGCAGGGCACAACCAGCTTCCTCGGCATCGGGGATGCGGAGACCTGGGGCTTCAACGGCGCCTTCCTCGGCCCGACACTCCGCGCCGAGCGCGGTGAGCGGGTCGCTTTCGAGATCGACAACCAGCTGCCGGAGGCCACCAGTGTGCACTGGCACGGGATGCATCTGCCGGCTGCGATGGACGGTGGTCCGCACCAGATGATCGAGCAGGGTGAGACGTGGCGGTCGACGTGGACGATCGATCAGCCCGCGTCGACGCTCTGGTATCACCCGCATCCGCATGGGGAGACGGAGAAGCACGTGTATCTCGGTCTGGCCGGGATGTTCATCCTCGACGACGATGCGAGCCTCGCCGCAGATCTGCCGAGTGAGTACGGCGTGGACGATCTGCCGCTCATCGTGCAGGACAAGGAGTTCGACAATTCTGGCCGACTCGCGCTGAACGACGACGGTTCGGAGCCGGGGACGCTGGGCGACACGGTCATGGTGAACGGCACGGTCGGCGCGTACCAGGAGGTGACGACCGAGCAGGTGCGTCTGCGGCTGCTGAACGGTTCGACCGCCCGGACGTACACGTTCGAGATGCCGGATCGGCCCATGACTCTTATCTCGACCGACGGCGGTTTCCTCGATGCTCCGGTCGAGATGGATCAGGTGCGACTCGCTCCTGGCGAGCGTGCCGAAGTCGTCGTATCGTTCGACGCCGGCGAGACCGTGCGCCTGCACTCGTCGAAGACCGACCTCGGCGGCATCGTCGTGCCTGCGACGTCGGGCGGAAACGACGAGTTCGATGTGCTGGAGTTCCGGGCGGCAGCAACGTTGACGCCGTCCTCCGAGCCGTCATGGCCGCAGGCGAAGGATGCTGTCGCCGATGAGCTGCATGAGGACGAAGCATCCGTCACTCGGGACTTCGTACTGAACACCCGTGAGATCAACGGTGAGCAGATGGACATGAACCGGATCGATGAGGTCGTCCACGTCGGCGCCACCGAGGTGTGGGAGGTGCGCAGCACCCAGCCGATTCCGCACAGCTTCCACATCCACGATGTGCAGTTCCGGGTGCTGAGCATCGACGGACGGGAGCCGCCGCCCGAGCTGGCCGGGCCCAAGGACACGATCTACCTCAACCCGAACCTGACCTACCGGCTGCTGGTGCGCTTCGAGGACTACGCCGATCCGACCATGCCGTACATGTACCACTGCCACATGCTGCTGCACGAGGACGAGGGCATGATGGGGCAGTTCGTCGTGATCGAGTCAGGGGATGAGGACAGGGTCGGGGTGCCGGAGCATTCGGGGCACGACGAGGACACCGATGATGCTGCGACCGGAGGCCACGCGGGGCACTGAGGACGTACCCTCCACTAGCCTGGGCCGCATGATCATCACCGACTTCCCGCGTGATCTGCTCATGACGGGCGCGATCTTCGGCGTCGCGGCGTTCGTGTGGGCGGGGTGGGCGCAGGAGCGTCCGCCGAAGCACTGGATCTGGCGGGTCATCCTCGCGGTGCTCGGCCTCGGTGGCGCGGCGCTCGCCGGTATCAGCCTTCCCGCGGCGATCAGGAACTGGTCGGAGCCGACGGCCATCAGCGTCGGCACTCCGGCGTTCATCGTCTACATCGTCGTGTTCTGGTTGGAGGTCGCTGCGATGATCGCACTCGCGATCTGGGCGTCGCGCAAGAAGCGCCAGGACCTCATTCCGGTGTTCGTTCTCGCGGTGGTCGGCATCCATTTCGTGCCGCTCGCGTGGGTGTTCGTGCAGCCGATGTACGCCCTGGTCGGCATGGTGCTCACAGGGCTCGCAGTGCTCATCGGACGGATGAACGAGACGCCCATCGCGCGCAGTTTCTGGTGCGGACTGACCGCGGCTCCCGTGCTCCTGGTGGCGGGAATCGCGTGCGCTGTGGCGGGGTTCGGTGCGCTCGGCGACTGACGATGCGGGCGAGCGCCGGGGCATCCGCAGCGCCGGTGCGTCCTTCACGGCGAATCATCGCCCTCGTGCACCATTGTTCCGGCGCCTCGAGCGGACTATGGTGCGGACATGGCACTAGGCGACTATCCCGTCAGAGCATCAATCGGAGTCACCCACATCGGACGTGCGGCGGCGTTCTACGAAGGTGTGCTCGGTCTCGTCCCCGAGGGCGAAGGTCCGAGCGCTGATATCGAAGGAGGCGCTCGGTTCTACGCTGCCGGGGAGGGCACGATGCTCAACGTGTTCGAGACGCCGACAGCGGGTGGGACGCGGTCGACTGTCGCGACATGGTACGTCGATGACATCGATGCGATCGTCGACCAGCTCTCGGCAGCGGGCGCGGAGTTCGCTCGCTACGACGCGTTCGATCAGGATGAGCGTGGGATCGCGCCTCGAGCCGGGGGCGGACGCATCGCCTGGGTCGCGGATCCGGACGGCAACACCCTCGCGATCGAGGCGGACATCTGACGGTCCAGCGGATGCCGGGCTGTTATCACCCGCGAGATGGTGCTCCCAGCGCCAGTGCGTCCGATCGATGCTGGCACCGTGCCGGTCGTCGTGTCAGGATGGCCACGACTCGGCTCACCGCGAGCCGAACTTGAACGGCAGGAGCGGATATGCAGCTGGCCATGGTCGGACTCGGCAGGATGGGCGCGAACATCGTCCGACGGTTGATGAGAGATGGGCACGATTGCGTCGTCTATGACGTGAACGCGGATGCCGTCGCCGCACTGGTCGCGGAGGGGGCAGTCGGCGCGGACAGCGTGGCCGATCTCGCCGCGAAGCTCGAGCCCACGCGGGTCGTGTGGATGATGGTGCCCGCCTCGCTCACCGGTTCCGTCGCTGAAGAGGTTGCGGCAGTTCTGGACAAGGGCGACATCCTCATCGACGGCGGCAACTCCAACTATCGCGACGACGTGCGCCGGGCGGCCGCATTGCGCGAGCGCGGCATCGAGTACGTCGACGTCGGCACCAGCGGCGGCGTGTTCGGCCTGGAGCGCGGCTACTGCCTCATGGTCGGCGGCAGCGACACCGCCTTCGCTCATATCGAGCCGGTGCTGCGCACGATCGCGCCGGGGGTCGGCGAGATCGAGCGCACGCCCGGTCGCGACGGAGACCTCACTCCGGAGGAGCAGGGCTACCTGCACTGCGGTCCCTCCGGCGCGGGCCACTTCGTGAAGATGGTCCACAACGGCATCGAGTACGGCATCATGGCGTCGATCGCCGAAGGCCTCAACCTGCTCGACAATGCGGATGCCGGAGTGCGCGAAGCCGAGCACTCCGCCGAGATCGCCCCGCTCGAGGAGCCGGAGTTCTACCAGTTCCCCATCGACACCGAAAAGGTGTCCGAGCTGTGGCGGCGCGGATCGGTGATCTCGTCGTGGCTGCTCGACCTCACAGCGGCCGCCCTGCACGAGAACCCCACGCTCAACGGGCTGGCGGGTCGAGTCTCGGACTCCGGCGAGGGCCGCTGGACCGTCAAGGCCGCCGTCGACGTCGGCGTTCCGGTGCCCGTGCTCGCGGCATCGCTCTTCGAGCGCTTCTCATCACGCGACGAGGACCTCTTCGCCAATCAGGTGCTCTCGGCGATGCGACTGCAGTTCGGCGGACACAAGGAACTCCCGGCGGGCGACGTGCTCGAGGCGGGTGCGCGCAAGGCCGACGCCGGCTGAGCTGCAAGAGCCGGCCCGGGTCGCGGCGTGCCGTCGTTCGCAGATGTGCGCTTCGTTCGCAGGGAATCCTTGAATTCCTGCGGATCAGGTGCACAACTGCGAACAGGAGTATCGCGGATGCCGGGCCTCAGGCCCGCGGCGCCCGCTCAGTGCTGAACCGCTGCGCCCCGAGCACTCGGAGCAGGCGGATCTTCTCCTCGTCCTCGCTACGGGGCGCGGCGGTCAGCACGAGCAGCGCCTGTCCGCGGTCTTCGGTGAACAGCACCTGACAATCTACTTCGATCGCTCCCACCTCGGGGTGGATCAGCGTCTTGTGGTCGGCGAATCGCTGGGCGACCTCCTGCCGATCCCACAGTGCACGGAACTCCTCGCTGCGCCGGGACAGCTCTGCGACCAGCATCCCGGCCTGCGACCCCGCGCCCATGACACCGTATGCCGCGCGCAACCCCGCGACCTGCGCACGACTGTTGCGGGCGTGATCGTCCTCGGGATAGTGCGCTCGCGCCTGCTCGGGCTGCGCGAACCAGCGGTACGGCTCGTAACGCTCGAGCCCCGTGGCGCCGACGTTGTCGCCGAGCAGTGCAGCGGCCAGCGCGTTCTGCACGAGCGTCTCGCCGAGGCTGGAGATGATCAGGGCCGGGGTGTCGTCCAACCGGTCGAACACGCGCTGAAGTGCCGGCGCGACGTGATCAGATGGCGCTATCCGGTCGGGCACCGTTTGCCCCGCGACGCGATAGAGGTAGTCGCGCTCGTCGGAGGAGAGCCGCAGGGCACGCGCGAGCGAGGAGAGGATCTGCGTGCTCGGCTGGGGTCCACGCTGCTGCTCGAGCCGCGTGTAGTAGTCGGTGGACATCAACGCGAGCTGCGCGACCTCCTCACGGCGCAGCCCCGGTGCGCGGCGGCGCACGCCGGTCGACAGCCCGACGTCGCCGGGCTGCAACTGCTCCCGGTGTCGGCGGAGGAACTCGGCGAGGGCTTCACGATCCATGAGTCCATCATGCGCGCGTGGCGCTGCGGTATCCAGGGATCGCCAGTCCCCCGACAACCGCTCTCTGCCGCCGGCTTCTCGGGCGGCGGACACTCGAATCATGCGAATCAATGGAAACACCATCTTCATCCCCGGCGCGACCAGCGGCATCGGCCTCGCCCTCGCTCTGCGCTTGCAGGACGCTGGCAACCAGGTCATCATCGGCGGCCGGCGCACCGAGCTGCTCGAGGAGATCGCGGCGCAGCATCCGGGGATCGACACGGTCCGGATCGATACGACGGATGCCGCGTCCATCGCCGCTGCGGCTTCAAAGGTCATCGAGAGTCATCCCGATCTCAACGTGATCGTCCCGATGGCGGGCATCATGCGCGTGGAGGACTGGACCGAGCCCGGCAGCTTCCTCGAGACCGCCGAGGCCACCGTGACGACGAACCTGCTCGGCCCGATCCGATTGATCGCCGCCTTCATCGAGCACCTGCTCGCACAGCCGGATGCCACGATCATGACCGTCTCGTCGGGACTGGCGTTCGCGCCACTGCGCGTCACGCCGACGTACAACGCGACGAAGGCCGCGATCCACCAGCTCAGTGAGTCGTTGCGACTGCAGTTCGCCGGCTCGAGCGTGAGCGTCGTCGAACTCGTGCCGCCGTCTGTGCAGACCGAGCTGATGCCCGGACACCAGGACGAGCCGACAGCGATGCCTCTCGACGAGTACATCGACGAGACGATGAACATCCTGGAGACACAGCCGGAGGCCACCGAAGTGCAGGTCGAGCGCGTGAAGTTCCTGCGTTACGGCGAGGCGCGGGGGGATCAGGAGCAGGTCATTGCGGCGCTGAACGGATTCGCCGCGCACGCCGCGCGCTGAGTCCCAAGCGCACGGTCACGTAACCCCTGGCCGTGCGCTTGCTCAGGCGTCGGCATCCGTCTCGTCGGTGTCGTCCTCGTCGTCGACCTGGGCGGGCGGGAGGTCGTCGAGATAGGCGCGGTCATCGTTCGGGTCGCCCGTCCCCTTGTCGAGACCGGTCTCGGTGGGGTCGTCCATGTGGGGCTCGCCGGTGTTCGGATCGCTCATGAGGTGCTCCTGTTCATCGGATGTCCGCTCAGCGTCGCCCGGCGGGCCGACGGCGACCAGAGGGTTGACAAACGCACGTCGTCAGCGTCCGAGCTTCTCGGCGCACGGCACGCAGAGCGTGGCGAACGGCCGCACACGTAGCCGCGCGATCGGGATGCTGCGACCGCAGTTCGCGCAGACGCCGTAGTCGCCGGCATCCATTCGGGTGAGTGCATCGTCGACCTGCTTCAGCTCGTCGCGAGCGCCGTCGAGCAGCCCACTGAGCCGCGACCATTCGGCTGACAGCGGCACGCCCTCCGGGTCGTGCTCATCGTCGTCGCTCTGGGTGCTGCGATCGTGCGTCAGCTCGGTGAGCGCGGCAGCGATCGTCTCCGTGCGAGCGTTCGCCTCGCGGCGCAGCACCTCCAGCAACGTGTGCAGCTCGGTGTCGGTCACGGTCTCAGAGTACGCGTGCACTTCTTTCTGCCGTGAAGCCTGCCCTCGCACGGCTGGGTTAGGATCGCGCCATGACTGATGCTGCCGCTCCTCGCGTTCTCCTCATCGGACTGGCCCCGGAGGCTGTCGACCTGTCCGAAGCGCCGATCGATTACGAGACGCTCAAGGCGCGGATCGCCGCGGGAGATGCGGCTGTCGCAGCAGCAGGGTACGAGGCGATCTCGTGCCAGCTCGGCACCGACCCCTCAGAGGGTGAGGCGACCGTCCGTGCGCGGCTCGGCGAAGGAGTATGGGATGCCGTGATGATCGGCGCCGGCATCCGCGCACTGCCAGTGCACACCGAACTCTTCGAACGAATCGTCAACGCCGTGCATGAACTCGCTCCCACAGCCCGCTTCGCATTCAACGCCAGCCCTGACACGACCCTTGACGCGCTCGCACGCGTGCTCGCCTGACGCGCGCGTCCACCCGTCCCCTGGTCGGCGTGCTCGTGCCTTCGTGGGCCCGGGCGTGAATGTCGTCGGAGCTACTCGAGCCACTCCGTGACGAAGCGATCGTTCGCGTGCAGGTGGGTGGCCTCGTAAGTGCCGCCGTCCAGCACTTCGAAACGATGGATCACGAGCGCGGGCACGACGAGGATCTGCCCACCTGTGCCGACGACCTGCTCTTCTCCGACAGTGAACAGCGCCCGCCCCCGGTGGATCAGGAAGGTCTCCGCATAGGGATGCCTGTGCAGCCGTGGCCCTCTGCCGGCCGTTGTGATGTACTCGCGCATGATGCTCACCGGCGAGCCGAGCAGGTAACCCTCGATGTCTTCGTCGCGGGCGACGTCCACGGGCTGAATGGTCATGGTTCCTCCGTTCACGCCCGAGGGTACCCGTCCGGTCGTTCGGCGAACAGGGTCACGTCGCATCCGTCCACGCGGAGATCGAGCAGACCGATCGAGCGCAGCCCGCGCGCGGCGAGGTCGGGTTCTCCCGGTTTCCCGACCGGGTCATCCGCACGGTTTCCCGGCGAATCCGCGTTCCAGGAACGAAACCCTTGCAATGCAAACGATTGCATGCAACCGTTCCGAACAATTGTTCCCGGTCTCGGTGCCGCCGTGACGAACTGTCTGAAGGAGTCTTCTATGGGTGTGCTCGACTGGGTTGTCGTTGCGCTGTACTTCCTCGTGATGATCGCGATCGGCATCTACGCGAGATCTCGTATCAAGAATGCTGCAGACTTCTTCGTCGCGGGAGGCAAGATCCCTTGGTGGCTGACCGGGATCTCGCACCACATGTCCGGGTACTCGGCCGCGGTCTTCGTCGGCTATGCAGCCCTCGCTTATACGACCGGGTTCTCTGTGTACGTCTGGTGGGCACTGAGCATCACGATCGCCTGTGGTCTCGGTACATGGTTGTTCGCCCCGCGCTGGCCGCGGTTGCGCCAGCGTCTCGGGATCATCTCTCCGCTCGAGTACGTGGCCAAGCGCTTCAACATCGCCACCGAGCAGGTGCTCGCATGGTCGGGCGTGGCCCTGAAGGTCTTCGACGTCGCCGCGAAATGGAGCGCTTCGGCGATCCTGTTGCAGGTGTTCGCTGGCGTGCCGATCGGCTGGGGCATCCTCCTCGTCGGCGGCGTGACGATGATCTACTCGACTATCGGCGGAGTCTGGGCTGACGTGCTCACCGACTTCGGTCAGTTCCTGATCCAGCTGGTCGCAGCCATCGCCCTGGCCGTCATCGTCATGGTCCACCTCGACGGATTCGCGACCATCTGGACGATGTGGGACGACCTTCCGGCCGGTCACGCCGATCCCTTTGCCGGCACGCTGACGGCACCGTTCTTCCTGGCCTACATCCTCATCTCCACCCTCTCCTACAACGGGGGGACGTGGAATCTCGCCATGCGCATGATCTCGACTCCGAACGGTCGTGAAGCGCGACGATCGATGATCCTCTCCGGCGTTCTGTATCTGGTGTGGCCGCTTGTGCTGTTCTTCCCGATGTGGGCGGCGCCGATTCTGTTGCCCGGCCTCGAGGATCCGAGTCAGTCGTACGCGTTGCTGGTGAACAACCTGCTCCCGGTGGGACTTGTCGGTCTCGTGCTGGTCGGCATGTTCAGCCACACCATGGCGATGACTTCGTCCGACTCGAATGCGATCGCCTCAGTCGTCGTGCGAGACATCATCCCGATGTTCCGCAAGGGGCGCAGCTTCCTTCCGGCCAAGGCCGAGTTGTGGTTCAGCCGGTTCATCACCTTCCTCTTCATCGCCGGTTCCATGGTCATCGCACTCACGAGCGACTCCTTCGGCGGCGTTCTCGGCCTGCTGATCCTGTGGTTCGGTGCATTGGTCGGCCCTGTCGCGGTGCCGATGCTGCTCGGGATGCTTCCCTGGTTCCGCCGTTCCGGCTCCGCCGCAGCGCTCATTTCGACCGCCCTCGGCCTGGTCACATTCGCGCTGAACCGATGGGTCTGGCCAGGCTGGGTCGAGTCGTTCGGAGCGAACGCACAGGCCTGGTCGGTCGCCACACCTGTGATCGTCTCTCTCGTCTCATTCATTGCGATCGGCCTCATCCGCTCCGAAGCCAGCGTCGAGACCGACGCGCTGCTCGACTCGATCGCCGCAGATGTTCCGGAAGCCGAAGTCGTGCCCACGGCAGGATACGGAACGGCCGCCGACGTAAGCGCAGACGACGCCCGTGCCTGAATCGGCGACGTCATGGCGCAGACACCTTGAGACGGTGGTGTTGCCGTGGTGGGAGCAGGCTGTTCGACCGCACGGTGGCGTGTTCACTTGCTACAGCAATGACGGGACGCGCATCAGTGACGACCTCTACACCTGGTCGCAGGGACGTTGGGCGTGGCTCGCGGCCGAACTCGCCGAAGAGGCGCGCGCCGGTCGGCTGTCCGTCGACGCCGAGCTCTGGCAGCAGCGTGCCGTCGACTCCGCGGCGCTGATCGCGGATCACGCTCTGCTGGGCGACGGCACCGTCGCGTTCCGCTTGTCGTCCGACGGGACGCCCTTGCCGAGCGGCCCGGATGGAGAACTCGCGACGAGCGTGTTCGCCGATCTGTTCGCCGCTCTGGGATTGGCGGGCGGCCTCCGGGCACTCCCGGTGGACGACTCGCGACGTTCGCACTGGACGGGTGCTGCGACCCAGCTGCTGCTCACGGCAGAGCTGAGCAGTGTTGAGCGTACGGCGCTCAGCGAGCCGTATCCGGTACCCGAGGGGTACGCCGATCTCGCCGCACCGATGAGTCTCGTGCATACGGCATCCGAGTTGCTGCGCGCGGTGCCCGACAGTGCACCCGCTCGCGCGGTACGCGACCGCGCCTGGACGCGGCTGCACGGCGAGAACGGCTTTCTGCGCGAAGACTGGTGGTGGGAGTTTCGCCCCGATGATCAGACAGAGCAGACCCTGCTCTCTCGGCACCGTACACCGGGACATCTGCTGGAGCTGACGTGGATGCTGGTGCATTCCGCCGAGGAAGCATCCGCTCGAGGTGATATCGGCGCGGAACAGCTACCTGGTACGCGCGGCCTCGCCCGACTCGCGCGGCGTGCAGTCGCGATCGGCGAAGACAACGAACAGGGCGGACTGTTCCGCTACGTCGACGCCTCCGGACGGAGGCCTGAGGGGCCGCATGCCGAAGCCTTGTCACGTTACGAGCAACTCGTCACCGACACGTGGGACACGAAGCTCTGGTGGGTGCACGCCGAGGCCATGTACGCGACGGCGCTGCTCGCCCAGCGCACTGGCGATGCTCATCTCGCCGCGGTCGCCCAGCTCATCTCCGACTACACGTTGTCGACGTTCCCCGATCCTGATGGCGCGGAGTGGCTGCAGATCCGCAACCGCGCGGGCGTGCCGCTCGATCAGGTCGTGGCCCTCCCCGTCAAGGATCCGTTCCATATCGCCCGCAGCCTGCTGCTGCTCAATCGGCTTACCGCCACACTTTCCCAGGAGATCTGAATGCCGCTGTACCCTCTCGCTGTCCACCGCTTCAGCACGACGCACGAGCTCGGCCATGCCGCCGGCGCCCGTGCGGCCGTGCATATCGCCCAAGCGATCGAAGAGCGCGGCACCGCGCGCGTGATGCTCGCTGCCGCACCTTCACAACTCGCGACTCTGCAGGCGCTCGCCGCATCCGACGTCGACTTCTCGCGTGTGGAGTTCTTCCACATGGACGACTATCTCGGCCTCGCGCCGGATGCACCACAGGGCTTCGGCAACTGGCTGGAGAACAACTTCCTCTCCCAGTTGTCGCAGCCCGCCGCCTTCTACCGCATCGATGCGTCACGCCCGCCGGAGGAAAGCGCCGCCGCCTACGCTGAGGCAATGGGAGAGGCGGAATTCGACGTGACGCTCTGCGGCTTGGGTGTGAACGGCCACCTCGCCTTCAATGATCCTCCGGCGGATTTTGAAGACCCATTCGCCGCGCGCCCGGTGCTCCTCGACGACGTCTCGCGCGGACAGCAGGTCGATGAGGGACACTTCCCAGACCTCGACGCTGTGCCCGCTCAGGCGATCACTGTCACGATTCCCCGGCTGCTGCACGCGCGGCATGTGATCTGCAGTGTTCTCGGCATCGCGAAGCGGCAGGCGGTCGCAGACACGATCGCCCGAGAACCCGACCCGCAATATCCTGGCACCGCTCTGCACACGCACCGCGACGCACATCTCTATCTCGACGCGGGCTCAACCCCCGACGGAGCCGATGATGAGTGAGATCGCCGACGAGTACTTCGATGCCGTCACCGGACTGATGGCCAGAATCAGGGCCGAGGAGGGTGCAGGTGTCGCGCAGGCCGCGGGTGTGCTCGCGGCCCAGATCCGTGAAGATCGCCTGGTCCACGTCTACGGTCCAGGCGGCCACTCGAATCTCGCCAGCCAGGAGGTCTTCTTCCGCGCGGGTGGGCTCATGCATGTTTCGGCGATCCTCGACGAGGGCACACTGCTGTCATCAGGTGCGCTTCGTTCGATGGCGATGGAACGGCTGCCCGGCTACGGTCGCATCGTGATCGATGATGCGGGACTCGGCGCGGATGACGTGCTCGTGCTCGTGAATGCTTACGGGATCAACGCTGCGCTCATTGACGCGGCGCTACGTGCCGGTGAGCTGGGTGTGAAGGTCATCGGTGTCTCGTCTCGCGCGCACGCAGAGCAGACCGCCGCGGAGCATCCGGCCCGGCATCCGTCGAAGTCGAATCTGCATGACGTCGTCGACGTGCACATCGACACGAAGGTGCCAGTGGGGGATGCCGTCGTGAAGGTGCCCGGCGCGATCGAGGCGTCCGGCGCGGTTTCGACTTTCGCGAATGCCTTCGCGATGAACTGGCTCATGCTGGAGACGCTGGAACTGCTCTCGGTCGATGGCGCAGAGGTGCCGATGTGGCGTTCCGGCAATGCGCCGGGTGGTGACGAGGCGAATGCTCGTTTCATCGAGCGGTTCTCCGGAAGGGTCGCATGGCTGTGACCACCCTCGTCGGACGATCGGTGTCCACCGGCGGTGGAATCGCGGTCGACGTCGAGGGCGATCGGATCACCGGCATCTCGGACTGCGCTGTCGATCCGGGAGCGCCCTGGATCGTGCCAGGCTTCGTCGATCTGCAGGTCAACGGATTCGCAGGTCATGATGTGAATGCCGTGATGCCGGATGCCGAGGCCATCGGCGAGATCACGCGTGAGCTGGGCGCTCGTGGTGTGACCACCTGGGTGCCGACGGTGATCACCGGCACTGAAGCGCAGATCTGCGCACGCCTCGACGCCGTGACCGCTGCGGTGCAGAGCGATCCGGTCGTCGCAGCGGCGGTGCCGTTCGTTCATGTGGAAGGTCCATTCCTCTCCGAGTTCGATGGGCCGCGCGGCGTGCACGATCGCAGCGCGGTCCGCCCGATCGATGCCTCCGAGGTTGCCCGCTGGGCGACGCACGGCCGGATCGGCTACGTCACGCTCTCACCTCACGATGACGCCACTCATGAGCAGATCGCCGAGATCGTCGCATCCGGAATCGCGGTCGCCGTCGGCCACACTCATGCCGGTCCGGACCAGATCCGACGCGCGGTCGATGCAGGAGCGACCCTGTCCACGCATCTCGGCAATGGCATCTTCAGTGAGTTGCCGCGCCATCCCAACGCGATCTGGGCGCAGCTCGCCGAGGACCGACTGCGCTGCGGCCTCATCGGCGATGGGCATCATCTGCCCGCCGATGCGTTCACGGCGATGGCGCGGGCGCTCGGACCCGATCGCGCGTTTCTTGTGTCGGATGCCGTCGAGCTGGCGGGCGCAGCACCTGGGCGGTACCGCACTCCGGTCGGCGGTGAGGTCGAGTTGACGCCGGACGGAAAACTGGAGTATTCGGATACCGGCCTGCTTGCCGGGTCTGCAGCGAGCCTCGCCGACTGCGTCGAGTGGGTCACCACCGCGACCCCGATCGGCCTCGCGGGCGCCGTCATGATGGCCACCCGCGTGCCGGGCATGATCATCAGAGAGCTCACCGGAGGGGCGCACGATGCAGGACGGATCGTGCCAGGGGCGAGGGCCGACCTTGTCTTCTTGGACGACTTCGGTCGTGCGATCGAGACGTTCCGCGGGACGGACGGGTGATGGTGGCGGCTGCGTCGACGGTGGCTGTCGGCGTCGCGGTGCGTTTCGTGCCGGTGCCGGTGGGGACGCCGATGGCGGGATTCGCCGGACGGGGGTCCAGCAGCACTGGTGTGCACGACCCGATGAGCGTCCGCGCCCTGGTGATCGCCGATGCAGCGTTTGTTGCAGTCGACTGCGGCGCATTGCACGAGCGCACGTGCGAGGAGCTGCGCGCGGAGATACCGGACCTCGTGCTGCATGCCACGCATACCCACTCCGGCCCCTGCGTGTCATGGGAGCGGATCGGCACCGACTCTCCTCACGTGCGGCACGCCGTGCAGGATGCCATCGCTGATGCCGTGCGCGCAGCGAAGGCAGCGCGCACGCCGTGCAGCGTCTCGTACACCGAGGTTCAGGGAGTCGGTGTCGCGAAGAATCGCAGACATCTCGATCGCGTCATCGACCCTCCCGTGCAAGCGGTGGGCTTCGATCACGACGGCGCCCGAATTGCGACACTGGTGACGTATCCCTGTCATCCGGTGGTACTCGACGGCGCGAACACCTTGATCTCCAGTGACTACATCTCGCCGTTGCGGACACGAATCGAAACCGCGTATCCGGGCAGCGTGTGCATCTTTGCGACAGGTGCTGCCGGTGACGTGAACACGGGGCACAGCGCGGAGGCATCTTATGTCCCGGGCGGAAGTACGCGCACATTCGAGGAAGCAGAGCGCGTGGGCACCCTGCTTGCTGACGCTGTCATCGGCAGCGTCACCACAGAGGTCCCGGTTTCGGGCGCGGTGCTCGAGGCGGCGGAGGTAGAGCTCGATCTTGAGCCGTTCTCGGCTGATGCGGTGGGGCGCCACGTCGCAGCCTGGGAGCGCGAGCGCGAGGAGGGCACAGAGCGGGAACTGCTTCTGGAGACGTGGATGCAGTGGGCCGAGGCTCTTCCCGCCGCACCCGCATCGACCTGGCGCGGCCGAGTGTCGGTGCTGCGCTGCGGTGACCTGCGGATCGCGGGCCTTCCTGGTGAGCCCTTCCTCGCCGCTGCCGATGAGCTTCGTTCGAGGCATGATGGGCCGATGATGGTGCTCGGATATTGCGACGGGGTTCCCGGCTATCTGCCGACCGCCGAGGAGTATGTCCACGGCGGCTACGAGGTCGTCGACGCTCACCGGTACTACGCCATGCCCTCGCCGTTCGCGCGGGGTTCGCTGGAACGGGTCGTCGCGGCCGCAGCCGTACTGTTGGACGCGTGATGACCGTCGCGAATGCCCGTGCTTCGCTGGTGGACGTGGCGCGCACGCTCGGGGTCGCGCCATCGACGGTGTCGCGGGCCTTCAACCATCCGCAGTTGCTGAAACCGGAGACGGTCGCTGCCGTGCACGCGGAGGCGGAGCGGCTCGGGTATGTACCGAATCGTCATGCGCGCGCGCTCATCACAGGGCGCACCGGCGCTGTCGGTCTCATCGTCCCGGACATCACCAACCCGTTCTTCCCGAAGCTCGCACGCGCCGCGCAGCGTGCCGGGGAGCAGCACGGTCTGGCGATGTTCATCGCCGAGACGAACTACGACCCCGAGCAGGAGCGCCGGCAGATCGCGACGATGGCCCCCCAGGCTGAGGGTGTCATCGTCGCCTCGTCGCGTCTGCCGCACGATGAGCTGACGCTGATAGCCGAGCGCACCCGTCTGGTGCTCATCAACACCGACGCCCCCGGACTGTCACGGGTACTCATCAGCGCGCGGGATGCGTTGCGAGCGGGCGTGGATCACCTGGTCGCGCACGGCGCGAGACGTCTCTGCTACGTCGGCGGCCCGGCGCGCTCATGGGCGGAGAGTGAGCGGCGTGCGACTGTAGAGGCGGCGGTGGCGGCGTATCGGCTCCCGCTCGTGCAGCTTCGTGACGAATCGGGCACGTACAACGAAGCGCGCGCGTTGGCTGAGCGCGTGGTGGATGCCGAAGCCGACGCAGTGATCGCGTACGACGATGTCGTCGCGCACGGCGTGCTGGACGGGCTCTATGTGCGCGGCGTGCGGGTGCCACAGGACGTCGCACTGCTCGGATGCGACGACGCGCTGCCCATCCAGACGCATCCACGCATGTCGACCATCAGGTTTCCGTCGGCAGAAGCGGTGCGCGCCGCGATGGCGTTGGTGGTCGCTGACGGCGATCTTGTCGACAAGCGTATCGAGGTGCACGGCGTGCTCGAGATGCGCGAGACGACTCCGTAGGCGTCGCTTGCTCAGCCGAACAGCAGCGACAGCACGGTCGAGCCGCCACCGATGAGGATCAGTGCGACGATCGTCACCCAGGCGACGATGCGCATGCGCCGGGTGCGGCGCTCGCCGAGCCGGCCGTAGTCCTCTTCGCCGGAGGCGGGGGCCGGGCTGTCCTGGCCGTGCCGCTCGACGTCGCTCATACGGGCTCCGAAACGGTCGGACCGAAGGCCGCCGGCAGCGTCCTCCGCGAGGTCTCACGAAGCTCGGATGCCGACACCGTGAACAGCCCCGTGACCTCGAGGTCGGCGACCGTGTCGGTCACACCGATGCGCAGCACCGGGTAGCCGCGTCCTTCGCACAGACCCTGGAACTTCACGTCGTCCTCACGTGGCACGGTCACGATGACGCGGCCCGTCGATTCGGAGAACAGAGCGGATGCTGCATCCACACCGTCGCGATCCATGATCTCGGTCAGCCACACGCGAGCGCCGATCCCGAAGCGCATGACGCCCTCGGCGAGAGCCTGGGCGAGCCCGCCCTCCGACACGTCGTGAGCCGACGAGATCAGCCACTCGTCGCGCGCCGCGGCGATGAGTCCGGCAAGTCGCTTCTCACCCGCGAGGTCGACCTTCGGCGGCAGCCCTCCGAGGTGGCTGTGCACCGTCTCTGCCCAGGCCGAACCAGACAGCTCAGTCGAGGTCGTGCCGAGCAGGTAGATGTTCTGACCCTGCGTCCTGCCAGGCGGAAGGGATGCGGCTCGAGACGTCGTCGATGATGCCGAGCACGCCCACCAGCGGGGTGGGGTGGATCGGGGTGTCACCGGTCTGGTTGTAGAACGAGACATTGCCTCCGGTGACCGGGGTGCCCAGCTCGTAGCAGCCGTCGGCCAGACCGTCGACCGTCTGGCCGAACTGCCACATGACCTCGGGGTTCTCGGGGGATCCGAAGTTCAGGCAGTCGGTGATCGCGGTCGGGGTGGCGCCGGTGACGGCGACGTTGCGATATGCCTCGGCCAGCGCCAGTTGCGCGCCCGCGTACGGGTCGAGCTGGCAGTAGCGGCCATTGGCGTCGGTGGAGATCGCGAAGCCGAGGCCCGACTCCTCGTCGACGCGGATCATGCCGGCGTCATCGGGGAAGGCCAGAGCGGTGTTGCCGAGCACGTAGTAGTCGTACTGGTTGGTGATCCAGCTCGTGTCGGCGAGGTTCGGGGATGCGACGAGTCGGAGGAACTGCTCGCGCAGCACCTCGGCGTCATCCGTGCGGGGCAGCAGCTCAGCAGCATCCGCCTGCAGCGCGTCGATCCACGTCGGGTAGGCGACCGGGCGGTCGTAGACGGGGCCGTCGACCGCGACCGTCGAAGGGTCGACATCGACGATGCGCTCGCCCTGCCAGTCGATGATGAGGCGGCCATCGCCCGTGACCTCGCCGAGAACGGAGGTCTCGACCTCCCACTTGTTCACGACCGCCATGAAGGCGTCGAGCTTCTCTGGGGCGACGATGGCCATCATGCGCTCCTGCGACTCCGACATGAGGATCTCCTCAGCCGTCAGCGTGGGGTCGCGCAGCAGCACGTTGTCGAGCGAGACCTTCATGCCGCTGTTGCCGTTGGCCGCGAGCTCGGATGTCGCGCAGGAGATGCCGGCGGCGCCGAGGTCTTGGATGGCCTCGACGAGCTCGCCCTTGTAGAGCTCGAGACAGCACTCGATGAGTACCTTCTCGGCGAAGGGGTCTCCGACCTGCACGGCGGGACGCTTGGTCGGGCCGCCGTCGTCGAAGGAATCGGACGCCAGGATGCTGGCGCCGCCGATGCCGTCGCCGCCGGTGCGGGCGCCGAAGAGCACGACCTTGTTGCCGGTACCGGTGGCGTTCGCGAGCTTGAGATCTTCGTGGCGCAGCACGCCCACCGCGAGCGCGTTCACGAGCGGGTTGGCCTGATAGACGGAGTCGAAGACCGTCTCGCCGCCGATGTTGGGCAGACCGAGGCAGTTGCCGTAGAACGAGATGCCGGCGGTGACGCCGTGCACGACGCGGGCGGTGTCAGGATGATCGATCGCGCCGAAGCGGAGCGCGTCCATCACCGCGACCGGGCGTGCGCCCATCGAGATGATGTCGCGGACGATGCCGCCGACACCGGTGGCCGCACCCTGGAACGGCTCGATGAAGGAGGGGTGGTTGTGCGACTCGGCCTTGAACGTGACGGCCCAGCCCTCGCCGACGTCGATGACGCCCGCGTTCTGACCCATGCCGACCATGAGGCGTTCCTTCATCTCGTCGGAGACCTTCTGGCCGAAACGGCGCAGGTAGTTCTTCGACGACTTGTAGGAGCAGTGCTCCGACCACATGACGGAGTACATCGCCAGCTCGCCGCTCGTAGGGCGGCGACCGAGGATCTCGCGGATGCGCGCGTACTCGTCGGGCTTCAGCCCCAGCGCCGCGTAGGGCTGCTCCTTCTCGGGAGTCGCCTCGGCGTTCGAGACGGAGTCGGGGACATGCTGACGAGTGGATGCTTCGGGGGTGGGGGTGGTCACGCGCACTCCAAGATCAGGGCCGGCGGGGCGTGGTCAAGTCTACCGGCGCGTTGAAGTCGGGTTCCCCGTGCTTCCTGTGCGTGAAACAGGTCGTGCCCGGCGAGACAGGTCGTTCCACCACCTGTTTCACCGGGCACGGCTCGTTTCGCGGGAACCGGAGCAAGCAGGTGCAGCGACGGCGGTCGTCGCGTCGGCCACCGGACCTCAGTCGCGCTCGCCGGACCGATCCACGATGCGCCAGGTCGCGGGAAGCAGCCCTGCCATCGCGACGATCTTCACCGCGTCGCCGATGAGGAACGGCAGCACGCCGAGTGTGAAGGCCGTGGCGAGGTCGATGCCCAGGAATGCGGCGAGCCACGGGACGCCGAAGGCGTAGATCGTGAGCGATCCGATGGCGGCGAGGCCGAGTGTCGACCAGACCGAGCGGTCGGAGCGGCGGCGGGCGAGTGCGCCGACGATCAGGGCTGCGGCGACGTAGCCGAGGATGTAGCCGAAGGACGAGAAGGCCCAGCCGGATGCTCCGTGTGCGAACAGCGGTACGCCGACGAGGCCCAGCACGAGGTAGAGCCCCGCGCTGGCCGATCCGCGGAGCGGGCCGAGCGCTGCTCCGGTCAGGAGTACGGCGAAGGTCGCGAGCGAGATCGGAACCGGCGTGAACGGCAGCGGGATCGTGATGTAGCCGGCGACGGTGATGAACGCCGTACCGATGATCGTCAGCACGACGTCGCGCACTCGTGCGCCGGGGATGAGGTCGGCCAGCACCGGGAAAGTGCGGCGGGTGGCTGCTGCGGTTGACATCGGTCTCCTTGAGGGCTTCCTGAACAGTGCTCTCCTGAACAGTGTTCACCTGAACGGTGTTCTGTAGAGTAGCAGGATGAATGCCGCTCCTGCATCCGCTCGCAATGACAGAGCCGGCGTCGTCGATGCCGCCATGCGAGTGCTGGCGGAGAACGGGGTGCCGGGCCTTTCGATGCGCCGGATCGCCGATGTGCTCGACGTGCAGGTCAGCGCGCTGTACTGGCACTTCCCGAACAAGCAGACCCTGCTCGCGGCCGTGAGCGAGCGGATCGTCGCGCTCGCCGATGAGGCTCCGGATGCTGCGCCCGACCTCGCCGCGATCGCGACGACGCTGCGTGAGAGGCTGCTCGCGCAGCGTGACGGCGCCGAGCTCGTGTCGAGCTCGCTGGCGCTCGGACTGCTCGAGCTGCCGAGCCGGACACGACTCGAGGCGGCCGCGCTCGCCGCGGGGCTTGACGAGGCGTCGGCGGGAATCGCCGCCGACACGGTGGTGCACTACGTGATCGGCTACACGTTCCACGAGCAGCAGCGGATGCACGCCGCGGTCGTCGGGGCCGCGGATGCGTCCGTCGATCTCGCGCCCGCTCAGATCGCCGACAGCGGCGACACATTCGACGCCGGGCTCGCGATGGTCGTGGCCGGCGTGCGCGCCGCGGCCGGAGCGCATCCGGGCGAGGGAATCGCGAGCCGCAGCCGGTGACCGTCGGGATCGTGATCGCTGCAGTCCTCGCGATCGGGGTCACGCTCTACCTGGTGCACCTCTTCCGTCGTGATCACCGCATCCGCACGCGCGGTCGCAGGGTACGCGCGCGCGTCGAGGATGTTCGTCACGTGACGTCGGCAGACACCGGGGCGGTCACGATCCGCTACCGCCTCTCGTGGATCGAGAACGGCGTGACCAAACGTGTGGAAGGCAGGGAGACGATCCTCGCCAAGCGCGTCGCCGAGGTGCAGCGCGGTCGCGAAGTCGACATCATCTACGTGGACGACGACCACATCCAATTCGAGTTCGAGTAGTGCATTAGCCAGCATCCGCTCCGCAGGCAAGGGGGTTCTTGCGCCGTCCAGCTTGTCGTAGGAAAGAAGTACGCGACAGAGGAGGAAACATGGCTGCAGGCGACATCGAGACGTTCCGTCAGGACGGGCTGTGGTTCAACCGGATCGAGGGCGAATCGCGCACGCTCGGCCTCGGCTTCGAGAAGGAGAAGGATGCGATCGCTGCGGGGCGCGAGGCCGCCGTCGCCCGGCAGGTGGAGCACAATCTGAAGTTCTCCGAAGGGCCGACGGATGACCGCGCGGCCTACGGTACGAATCCCCGCGACGTCGCCTGAGATCGCGGGGTACGCCCTCAGGCCTACTGCACCGACCACCCGCCATCGCTCGCGACGACTGCACCGTTGATGTTCACAGCGTCGTCCGAGAGCAGGAAGGTGATCGACGCGGCGAGATGCTCGGCCGTCGCGACTGTGGGGATCGCCTGCTGGAACGGAGCGAGACGCGCTGAGCCGACTTCCGACATGTTCGGGGACATCGGGATGCCGGTGGCCACGCCGCCCGGAGCGACCGAGTTCACGCGGATGCCCTTCGGGCCGTACATGAACGCCGCCGACTTCGTGACGCCGATGATGCCGTGCTTGCTCGCCGTGTAGGCGTTGCCCGATGCGTTGCCGCGCAGACCCGCCTCGCTGGAGACGTTGAGGATCGCGCCGCCGCCGGCCGCTTCCATCAGCGGAAGTACTGCCCGCATGAGCTTGAACGGCGCGGTGAGGTTGATCGCGATGACACGGTCCCACACCGCATCCGGAGTCTCGCCCGCAGGTGAGAAGTCATCGTTGATGCCGGCGACGTTCGCGAGGCCGTCGATCTTGTCTCCGGCGGCCGAGACCACCGCGTCGATCGACTCCTGCTTGGTGAGATCTCCGGCGACGGTGACGATGTCGGCATCCGCGAGTTCAGCCTTGAAAGCATCGAGTTTGTCGGCGGCGATGTCCGCCGCGACGACTCGGCCGCCTTCGCGGGCGATGCGCGATGCGGTCGCCTTGCCGATCCCGGATGCTGCGCCGGTCACGACGATCGTCTTGCCGGTGAAGCGCCCGGGGGTGGTCTTCTCGACCCATCCGGTGGGGGCGTCGTCGGTGGGGATCTCGCCGTTGTTGGCCGCGCGGACGAGGTCATCGACGACCGACTGCGCCATCGCGCCCTGGCTCAGGACGACCATCTGCTGCAGCGGCAGACCGAGCACAGGTGTGAGGGAATCGGCGTTGGCGCCGGCCTGGGCGAGCATGCCGCGGATGAGCTCGCCGCCGGTCGGATCATTCAGCCATTCGCCGATGGTGGAGTGTGCGGTCAGTGCCATGATTCTCCCTTTCGTCCGTATTTCGCAACGGTGCGTCTACTTATCTTCGATGGTACTCCTCGATACTCTGAAAAGGTGCCGAGACCTCGCAGTGAGAGAGCGCGCCAGGCCGTACTGGCGGCGATGCGTCGCGCCATCTCGGCCGAAGGCTACGCTGCCGTGACGATCGAGGGTCTCGCTGCGGAGGCGGAGGTCTCGAAGCAGACGATCTACCGGTGGTGGCCGTCGAAGGCGGCGATCCTCGGGGAGGCGTTGCTCGAGGGATCGATTCCCGGTGGCGACGTATCGCTGCCGGTGACTGACGACCTTGAAGCAGATCTGCGGGCGTGGCTCTCGGCGTCATCGGTGGGGCTCGGCAAGCCCGAGTCCGTCGCACTCGCGCGTGCGCTGATCGCGGTGACGGCGACCGACCCGGAACTCGGTGCGGCTCTCAACAAGCGCTTCGCGAGCCCGATCGTCGAGTGGATCGTCGAGCGGATCTCGCATGCCAAGGACGTCGGAGACGTGCGAACGGATGCTGACGCCGGTGTGATCGCGGATCAATTCGTTGCCACGGCCTCGTACGCCGCGCTGCAGGGGCGTCCGCTGAGCGACGAGCGCGTACGCGCGACGGTCGAGCTGTTGCTGCGGGGGATCGCGGCGTAGCGAGTGTCCGCGTCCGCGCCGCGTAGCACCGCCGACGCCGTAGTGTCATGGGGTGTCCGCATTCGCTCTGAAGTACGCCCTCATCGCGTTGGCGATCGTCGTCGTCGTCGCCGGCGTGTGGTGGGCGTTGAAGCGTCCCAACCGTTCCAAGCGGGCTCCGGCGCGCCTGCGGATGCCGATCTTCGTCCCGCTCGCAGGCTGGCTGCTGCTGGCCGTGGGCTTCCTTCTCGCACTCAGCGCGTTCACGTCGCGCTACACGGCCGACCTGCTCCCGATGCGCATCGCTTCGCTGGTGGTCGGCGCCGGAGGAGTGTTCTTCCTGGTGATGTACAACAACTGGTACGTCGACGCCCGCGCAGACGAGGTGCGGTTTCGCACGATCTTCGGGCGTGAGCATGTGATCGAGTACGCGGACATCGTCGAGTACCGGATGCTGAAGACGAAGGGGCAACCGAAGTTCATGGTGCGATCGTCATCCGGGGTGAAATTCAGCATCCATCCGCAGATCTTTCCCGTGGAGCCGCTTCTGGCGGCGATCAGGTTCTACGAGCGGACCGGCCGCTGGCCGCTGGTGGGCGAGCAGCGGTAGCCTGCCTGTCCCTCACCGACTCACCGCACGGCCGAGGGGTCCTCAGAGCGGGCGCTCGCTGCCGTCCGCCCGTCCACGAACCGCGACTGGGCACGCTCGTGGCGCTTGCCGACCGCGACATGCTCGGTCGCCTTCACCAACCCCATCGGCTTGGTCGACACGTAGATGCTCTCGGCGCGGTCGACGAGGAATGTCTCGTGCCACACACCGACGGCCCCCGGCGCCTTGCGCGCGGCCTTGTTGAAGGCGGTCCAGGCCGGGCGATGCTCTTGTGACGGAGCGGATGCATAGGCGTAGAGCTTCTCGATCGACGACCAGTACTGCACGACGAACGGACCGCCGCTGCCGAGCAGCAACTGATACCCGAGGAGCCCGGATTCTTTGTCCATGGACAGCTCGCGCAGCATCCGTGGCATCGCCACGAATGCCGGAATCCACAGGTCCGGCCGCCACCAGCGGTTGATCTGCATCCCGATGTGGAACGCGACGAGCTCGCCCGCGTGATGATGGGTCATACGGCCGTTGACGACTTTCGACATGATCTCTTCCTTACTGGATAGCGTTACTATCCATATTGGATAGCGATACTATCGATGTCAAGAGGTGATCATGAGAATTTCTGAGCTGTCGGCAGAGGCGAGCGTTCCCGTGCCGACCATCAAGTACTACCTGCGCGAGGGGCTGCTGCCCGAGGGCGAGCGCAGCGCGCCGACGCAGGCCGCGTACGGCGAGGCTCACGTGCAGAGGCTTCGTGTCATCAGGGCGCTGGTCACGGCCGGCGTCAGCATCGCCGAGACGCGGCGGGTGCTCGACGCGCTGGATGATCCGCCGGCGGATGCGCACCGGCTGCTCGGAGCCGCCCACGCGGCGATCACACCCGACGTCGATGACGCGCTCGATCTCACCGCGGCGCAACATGCCGTCGAGGGACTCGGCTGGAAGCCCGGGATGTGTGACGACGCGGTACTGCATGACGTCGCCCGCGCGCTGCAAGGATTGGAGAGCGCCGGCTTCGAGCTGGCGAAAGGTGCGTTGCCGGTCTATCTGAAGAGCATGCGCGACGTTGCGGATGCTGAGATCGCCGGAGTCCCGACCGAATCTGCGGAGGCGGCGGTCAGATACGTCGTGCTCGGATCGGTGCTCGTCGAGCCGCTGCTGCTGGCGCTGCGGCGCGTCGCGCAGCAGGTCGCGTCGGCGGAGCGGTTCAGCGGGGCGGACACCCAGTGAGCCCCGGATGCTGCGCGGTTAGGCTGGAGACATGAACAAGAGCAACGTGTGGACAATCGTCGGTGTCATCGTCGCCGTGATCATCGCGTGGTTCGTCGTCAGCGCGCTGTTCTCTGTGCTGTGGTTCATCGCCAAGCTCGCCGTCGTCGCAGTGGTCGCCGTGGTCGTGTACCTCGTGTTGCGCGGAGCGTTCAGCAAGCAGGAGTAACGCCGGGCCGGCGTCGTCCGTCAACCGCGCAGCAGCGCGCGCAGGGTCTGGATGCTGTCCGCCTCCGCCGCGGTCTTGTCCGGGCGGTAGCCCTTGACGCGGGCGAAGCGCAGGGCGATGGCTCCGGGGTAGCGGGGTGAGCGTTGCACGCCGTCGATCGCGATCTCGACGACGAGCTCCGGGCGCAGGAACACGGCGTATGGACTGCGCTGCGTCTCGTATTCCGGGAACGTGTCGGTCTGCCATCGCAGCAGCTCGTCGGTGAGTCCCTTGAAGGTCTTGCCGACCATGACGAATCCGCCGGGCTCGCCGAACTCGCCGTCGGGGTCGAGGGCGCCGAGGTGCAGGTTCGAGAGCTTGCCTCGTCGGCGCCCTGATCCCCATTCCGCGGCGAGCACGACGAGATCATAGGTGAGCACGGGCTTGACCTTCACCCAGGACTTGCCGCGCCGTCCGGCGGCGTACGGCGAGTCCGTCGACTTGACGACGACGCCCTCATGTCCGGCCGCGAGCGCTTCGCGCGACAGCTGCTCCGCAGCATCCGCGTCAGCCGTGACGATGCCAGGCATGCGCCACTCGCCCGCGATCTTCTCGAGCTCGGCGAGACGCACGGCGAGCGGTTCGTCGATGAGGTCGCGGCCATCGACATGCAGTAGGTCGAAGAACCACGGCCGCAGGACGAGTTCGCGGGATACATCGGCGCCGAAGCGCGACATGGTCTCCTGGAACGGCCTCGGCCCGCCGTCCTCATCGAGCGAAAGCGTCTCTCCGTCAAGAATGAGATCGGTGGCGGGCAGACCGCGCACGATCTCGACGATCTCGGGGACGCGGTGGGTGATGTCGGCGAGGCTGCGAGTGTAGACGCCGACCTCGTCGCCGTGGCGGTGGACCTGGATGCGCGCGCCGTCGAGCTTGTACTCGACGGATGCCTCGCCGGTGAGTTCGAGCGCGGCCGTCGGCGTCGCTGCGGTGCCGGCGAGCATCGGCAGCACCGGGCGCCCGACCTGCAGGCCGACCTCCTCGAGCTGCTCTGCGCTGCCGGTCAGGGCGACGAGCGCGGTCTCGCCGAGGTCGCCGGAGAGCATCGCGGCGCGGCGCACGTTGGCAACCGGGCGGCCGGACGCACGGGCTATCGCGTCGAGCAGCACGCCGCCGAGCGCGCCGGTGCGCAGCTCGCCGAGCATCGCACGGGCGAGGAAATCCCACTCCGCGGCGGTGGCTCGGGAGGCGAGATCGGTGAGCAGTCCGGTGCGGACGGCGGCCGAGCCGGACCCGGATGCCGTGGCAAGTGCGTCGAGCGCATGATCGACGTCGGCGATGGCGAGGGTCGGCTCGTCGGCGTGCTCGACCTCGAGCGCGGTGAGGCCGCGCCATCCGACGCCCAAGCGCCCCTGGCGGGGAGCGGCGAGCAGCAGCCCGATCAGCGGTGGGATCTCGTCAGGCGCTGCGCGTTCGAGCAGCCGGGCGAGCGCGTCGGTCTTCGCAAGCCGCGACGACGTTGCTGCGACCGCCTCCGCGGTGTCCGCGAGCTCGGAGAGCTTCATGTCGGAATTCTCGCACCGAGGTGAGACGTTCGGGGGTCGACAGCGAAAAGCCGCGGCGAACCGTCGCTCAGCGCGCGGTGGGCTTCCCGTCCGCGGCCCACGCCGCGCCCAAGGCGAACAACGTCGAAACCCCGTATTGCTCCATCGCCGCCGCGACGCGTCGCCGGCCCGTTCGCGGGTTGATCCCGAGTCTGTGGGATGCCGCGTCGAGCGTGATGCCCTGCTTCATCAGCATGAGAAGCGGCGCCCACGACTGCTCCACCCCGCCGATCGGCTCGCCGCGACGCCAGAGCTCGCGGAACAGGCTTCGGCCCAGCTCGGCGAGCGAGGCGTTTCGGACGCCGACCACGCTGGTCGGCCATCCCTCGCCCCATTCGATGGGCAGTGCGAGCACGTCGCCGTCGATCCAGAACCAGCTCGGAAGGTCGTCGAGAAGGCGGAACTCCACCCCGACGGCCGCGTAGCGCTCGGCGATCGCCACGAACCGGGCGTCCTGCGCCATCGAACGAGGGAGGAGGGCTCGCACCGATCTCTTGCCGGCGAACATCTCCGCGAAACGGCTGGCGCGTGCTGGGTCGGTCTGCAGATAGCGCCCGAGATCGGGAAGCACCGACCAGGCGGTGTCGCTCCCCTCTCGCGCGATGTCGTACCAGAGGTCCTCTGCCGCCTGCGGACCGTGTCGCACGAAGACCGGAACGAGATCACCGGATGCTTCGCCAACAGCCCAATGACGAAGCAGAGCCGGTAGGTCTGAGACGAGCGCCTCGATTCGCGAGGCCGCATCGCTCGTCGTCTGCAGCATCGTACGCACTTCGCGTTGGACGTGGTCGGCCGTCCACATCGCCGGCTTCGCATACGCGATGACGCCGTCACGGATCGAGAGCGCACCTCCCTGCGCGAGACGTGCGGCGGCGTCGGCGACCGCGCCGTCATCCATGTGCGCGGCGGCGGCGAGCTCCGCCACCGTCCTCGGGCGGCGGCGGTAGATCAATTCGAGCAATGCCCTGTCTTCCATGTCCACCTCCGGAGCGCGTGTAGACACCATCATGGCCCACCTGGCCGTTTCCGGACGCCCTCTAGCGGCCTTGGCCTTAAGCGGAGCTTGTTCTGTCCGCTTCTGTCCATGCACACTGAGCGTGTGGGGGCCCGGAGTCCATGGCTTCGTCTCTGGGGGAGTGAAGCCATGGACTCGCCAAAGGACAGCCGACGGAAGCAGCGACATGAACGGCATGAGCAGCACCGACAGGGGCATCGCACGTATTGTCGCCGTCTCGACGGTGGCGGTACTCGCAGCTGGGATCACAGGGTGCTCTGCGGGCGCGACCGAAGAGCCGATGCCCTCGAGCGGGCTCGCCGTCGCACTCGGCGAAGACCCCAGCCAGGACGCCGTCGACCTGTACACGGACCGTGACGCGGCAGTGGCCGCGGCCGTCGATGCGCTTCCTGAGTTCATCGAGAAGGCCCTCGATCAGACCGGAGTGCCCGGCGCCGCCGTCGCCGTCGTCTCGAACGGTGAGGTCGTGTTCGAGGAGGGGTATGGCGTGCGCGACGTGACGACGGAGGAGCCCGTCGGCGTCGACACCGTGTTCCAGATAGCGTCCTTGTCCAAGCCCCTCTCCTCGAGCATCGTGGCCAAGGCGATCACCGAGGACGCCGAACTGTCGTGGGAGGATCCGGTCGTCGAGTACCTTCCCGACTTCGCGCTGAACGATCCGTACGTCACGGAGCACGCGAAGATCGCCGACTTCTTCTCGCACCGCACCGGCATCCCGACCGGCGGCGGCGATGACCTCGAAGACATCGGCTTCGATGCCGAGTACATCATGGCCCACATGAACCAGATTCCGCTGGCCTCGTTCCGCGACACGTACCAGTACTCGAACTTCGGACTCACGGTGGGCGGCGAGGCGGTCGCGGCATCGCGTGGACAGACGTGGGCCGAGACCGCGCACGAGCTGCTGTTCGACCCGCTCGGCATGACGTCGACGACCACCCTCCACGACGACTACCTCGCCGCGGATGATCGCGCGGCGATGCACGCGCGTACGGGAGAAGGCGTCTACGAGCAGTTGTTCGACCGTGACGCCGATGCCGAAGCCCCTGCCGGCGGCGTCGCCTCCACTGCCGGCGACATCGCGAAGTGGATGAACATGGTGCTGGCGAACGGCGAGGTCGACGGCGAGGAGTTCATCGACCCGCTCGTGCTCGCGAACACCTACTCCGCCCATTCGATCACCGGCGGCGATGCGACGAACCTGGTCTCGCGTACATCTCACTACGGCTTCGGCACGAACGTCGGTGCCACGGTGACTGGACGCGTCAACATCAACCACTCCGGCGCATTCGGGTGGGGTGCCGCGACTAACGCAACGATGATCCCTGATCTGAACCTCGGGATCGTCGTGCTCACGAACGGGGCGCCATCGGGAGTTCCGGAGGCGATCGTCTCGGAGTTCCTCGACCTCGTTCAGTTCGGTGAGGAGACGCGACCCTGGCTGGACATCTGGCCCACCGTCTTCGCGCACTTCTCCGACCCGGCGGGCGACCTCGTCGGCGAAGAGGCCCCCGCGGACGCCGCGCCGATGGGTGCGGCCGGCGACTATGTCGGCACGTACACGAGCCCGTACTTCGGCAGCTTCGTCGTGACCGAGGAGAACGGCACCCTCACCGGCGCGCTCGGCCCGGAGGGCGGCTATACGTTCGAGATCGACGCCTGGGACGGCGACACACTGTCGTTCGTACCGACCGGCGAGAACGCTCTGCCCGGTTCGCTGTCCTCGGCAGTCTTCGTCCGCGATGGCGATCGGATCACCGGTGTCACCCTGACGTACTTCAACAAGTTCCCGGCACCTGGGCAGGAGCCGAACGGGCTCGGCGTCTTCACCCGGGTGGGTTGAGGCTCGATCCACCACCACTCGTCGGATGCGCCGGCACTCTCAGCGCGAACCGTCGCCCGTGGAAGCGCGGAGCATCACATCCGGCTCGATGTAGTCGGCGACGACACCTTCCGTGGCGGTGCCGTTCAGGAGCGAGAGCAGCCGCTGGGTGGCGCGGCGGGCCACCTCGACCACCGGCAGGCGGACGGTCGACAGCGGCGGGTCCATGTAGCGGGAGAACGGATAGTCGCCCCAGCCGATGACCATGACGTCATCCGGAACGCGAATGCCCCGATCCCGCAGCGCCGCGTAGATCCCGAGCGCGAAATAGTCGTTGCCCACCATGAACGCATCCGGGACGCGACCGCTTTCGAGGAGGTCCACTCCGACCCGGTGAGCATCCTCTCCGCGCCAGAGCGAGGCACCGCGCGCCGTGCGACGTGAGGGCACGAGTGCAGTCCCTCCGGGAATCGAACGGGATGCCGTGGGCTTCGAGCGCGTCGCGGAATCCGCCGAGTCGATGAGCCACGGTGGAGATCTGCAGGTCTTCCTCGACGAGCACGATGTCGCGTGCGCCGCGTTCGATCAGGGCGGCTGTCGTCATGCGCCGACCCGTCTCGTTGTCGCTGGAGTAGAAGTCCGCCTCGAGGTCGGGAAGCTCGCGCGCGACGATGACCAGCGGGATACCCGCTTTCGTCACCGCGGTCCACGGGTTCGATCGTCCCTGGACCGGGACGGCGATGATGCCGTCGACTCCTGATCGCAGGGCGGTGTCGACCGCGAACTGCTCTCGGTCCGGATCCTCATCCGAGAGCAGCAGCAGCAGCGTGTACCCCTCCTGGATCGCCTGCTCCTCGATCTCGGTGACGAGGTCGTTGAAGAACGGATTGGCGAGATCCGTGATGATCACGCCGATCGTCCTGCGGGAACCCAGAACAAGAGAGCGGGCGTTCGCGTTCGGCACGTATCCGATGCGCTCGGCCTCGGCCTTGATCCGCGCGCGCGTCTCGTCACTGACTCCCGGCAGGTCTCTGAGCGCGCGCGAGACAGTGTTGACCGTGAGGTCGAGCGCCTCGGCGACGTCCTGCAGCGTTCGTCGCCGAGGCGCTCCTGTCGTTCTGGGCATTAGTGGTCTCCGATCACTCCTTCAACTCAAGATAGATGCGCAGCAGGGGCTCCGCCGCCCCGGACAGGCGCGTACTGCGCAGTCTCAACCAGTGGCCGAAGCGATCGACGGGAATAGAATGGAAGCCCTGCGCGTCGGTCACCAGGGGGTCGATGCCGTCGTGATCGATCCAGTTCAGCCCGTCCGGCGAGATCTGGACGCGGAACTCCGCGGAGCCGCCTTCGACGGGGCGGAGGAAGTGGATGTACCAACGGGCCTCGCCCGCCCAGGCCACTTCGAAGGGCTCTGTGTCGTGGACGTCGACCAGGTCGACGCCGCGCTCGATGACGGCGCTCTGCGACTCACGCATTTTCGTGCTCACCAATCTGCCGAGATGACGACGGAATCGAGGAAGAGGAAGTTGCGGTGCGGGCCGAGGGTGCGCACCGAGAAGTAGAAGTTGAGCAGGCTCTCCAGCGACTCGTACTTCTCGGCGTACGGCGGAACCGGCACATGGCTGAGGTCGTAGGTGTCGTTGTTGAACTGCAGCTCGACGTTCGAGCGGGTGGTCGTGTCGATGAGGAAGCGCAGGTAGTGCCAGTTGACCTTCGTCGGCACCTCGTTGTAGCAGGCCTCCTGGCGCACGTCGTTGAGGTAGGTCCAGTCGTCGGGATTGGGCGCGGTGAAGTCGGTGTACCGGCCGTAGTCGTGCTTGCCCTCGAAGCGCTCATGCGGGGTCGGCTCGGCGACCGTCGGATACATCCACTTCTGAATGATCCTGCCGTTCTCGTCAGCATTCTGGAAGCGCATCACGTTGTGGTACCGGATGCCGTCGTGGTCGAGGTCCGTCGCGACGGTGAAGGCGCCGAACTGCGCCTCGGTGGGGTGGGAGTTGGCATCCCAGCTGATGTCGCCGTACGTGTTGGCCTCTTCGCCGCCGCCGAGGTTCGCTTCGCCCTTCCACGCGATGTACGCCTCGATCTGCAGCAGGCCCCTTCCGCTCATGGTGAGCCGGCGGATGGCGGTGGAGGTGTGGCCGGCGGCCTTGCGGGTCGCGAGCTTGAGCGAGTACGTGCCCGTCATGGCGCCGTGGGTGCCGACGTCGAAGAAGTTCTGGTTCGACAGCATCGGCGGGCGGAAGTCGCGGAAGTGCTCATCCATCGAGTCGAGGTCGCCGCGGCCGTTGTAGTTGCCGCCGAGCTCGACCCATCCATGCGCGCCTTCGTTGAAGTCGTCGAAGGTCAGGATGCGCGAGAGCGGATTGAACTTCGACAGACGCAGATCGCTGCTGCGTATCGCGTCACGCAGGCTTGCTGCGGTGCTCGCGACTTCGGGGGTAGTCACCTGTGACTCCTTGACGTTGTGTCGGGCCCCGGCATCGGTGTCGGGGCGATGTGAGGCAACATTAGTGTTATCGCCCTCGGCTGTCAAAGCCCAATTTCCCTCCGAAGGTCGGACGGTGCCTTTTCTGCTTTAGGCCCGGAAAATCAAGGAAGAAGACGAGGGGTTGACAATCCTCCCGGGATGCGGAAGGTTCATTAGCGATAATGTTCTGGGCTCGAAGCTGAACCCGGAACCCGGACTCGGAGGTCTGCGGTGACCTCCCTCGGAGGTGGACATGCTCGGTTACACGATCCGGCGGGTGCTGCTCGCCGTCTTCGTGCTCTGGGGCGTCGTGACCGTCGTCTTCATCATCGTGCGGCTCGTACCGTCGGACCCCGCGGTGCTCGTCGCCGGCATCGACGCGACACCTGAGCAGATCGCCACGATCCGCGAACGGATGGGCCTCGATCAGCCGCTCCTCGTCCAGTACTTCGGTTACGTCGCCGGCGCGGTGCGGGGTGACTTCGGCACCTCCTACACGTACGGTGCACCGGCCATGGAGCTCGTCGGGGAGGTGCTGCCGAACACGGCGCTGCTGGCGTTCCTCGGCTGCACGCTCGCCGTCATCGTCAGCTTTCCGCTGGGCCTTCTCGCCGCCCTCCGCGTCAACCGCTTCACGGACCGGGCCGTCACCACTGCGAGCCTGCTCACGCAGTCGCTTCCTGGGTTCTGGGTCGGCGTCGTGCTCATGCTCGTCTTCTCCCAGATGCTGGGTCTGCTGCCGAGCGCCGGCCTTGGCAGTCCGGATGCGCTCGTGCTCCCCGTCGTGACCGTCGCACTGCCCTTCATCGCGATCCTCACCCGTATGACCCGCAGCGGACTTCTCGAGGTGGTCGGCGAGGGCTACATCACGACGGCCCGCTCGAAGGGCCTGTCCGAGCGGATCGTGATCCTCACCCACGCCGCACGCAATGCCCTCATCCCGGTCGTCACCCTCGTCGGCCTCGAGTTCGGGGCGCTGCTGGGCGGTGCGGTCATCACCGAGACGGTCTTCAGCTTCCCCGGCGTCGGCAAGCTCCTCGTCTCCTCGATCCTCGCCCGCGACTACAACCTCGTCCAGGCCTGTGTCGTGGTCATCGCCGCGGCGTTCGTCATCGTGAATCTGCTCGTCGATCTGCTCTACGGCTACCTCGACCCGAGAGTGAGGCTCGCGAAATGACCGTCCCACCCACGATCGCCATGCAGACCATGCAGCGCGCTCGTCGAGCACGCCGCGGGGTCACCGCCCGGATCACGATCCCTCTCGTCGTCATCGGCCTGTTCATCGTCGGTGCGATCGTCGTGCCGATCCTCTATCACTTCGACCCGCTGCACACCGACGTGCTGCTGCGCCTCAAGCCGCCGGGCTCGACCCTCCCCGACGGGTCGTTCGCGATCTTCGGCACAGACCAGGTCGGGCAGGATCTCTTCGCCCAGATGATGATGGGCGCACGCGTCTCACTCACGGTCGGCTTCTGCTCGCTGCTGTTCGCCGGCGTGTTCGGAGTGCTCACAGGGCTGCTCGCCGGACATTTCGGCGGCTGGCTCGACAACGTGCTCATGCGCATAGCCGATGTGCAGCTCGCGTTCCCATCGATCCTCCTCGCGATCCTCCTGGCGTCGGTGCTCGGCCCGAGCCTGTGGAACGTCATCGTCGTCATCTCGATCACGAACTGGGTCGTCTTCGCACGTGTCACCCGTAGCCAGGTCCTCACGCTGCGCAGCCGCGAATACGTCGAGGCCGCCCGCACCCTTGGGGCGAGCAACTGGCACATCATCGTCCGCACGCTGCTTCCCGGCTGCGTCGCTCCGATCCTCGTCGTCGCCACGGTCGAGTTCGGGCACGTCGTGCTGCTCGAGGCGGCGCTCTCGTTCCTCGGCGTCGGCGTACCGCTCGGTATCCCGAGTCTCGGAACGACCATCAGCAACGGCACCGCGTACCTCAGCACCGCCTGGTGGATCTCGACCCTGCCCGGCATCGCGCTCGCCGCTCTCGTCCTCGCCACTGGAGTGCTCGGCGACGCCTTGCGCGACCGATTCGACCCGAAGTTGCGGAGCGCCTGATGACGATCTCCCACGCCCCCGAGGCCAGAACCCCCAGCGCCCGAGCGGGTGAGCCGCTCCTGAGCGTGCAGGACCTCAAGGTCGAGTTCTCCACCTCGGCCGGCGTCGTCCGTGCGCTCGACGGCGTGAGCTTCGACGTCGGATCGGGTGAGACCGTCGCGGTCCTGGGCGAGTCGGGTTCGGGCAAATCGGTCACCGCGCAGGCGATCATGGCGCTGCTTCCCCAGCCCGCAGGCTCCATCGTCGGCGGCCGCATCCTCTACGGCGGCCGCGACCTCGCCGCGGAACCCGTCTCGAAGGTGCGGGAGCTCTGCGCCACCGAGATCGCGATGATCTTCCAGGACCCGCTCAGCTCGCTCAACCCGGTCTACCGGGTCGGCTGGCAGATCGCAGAGCTGTTCCGACGACGCCGTGGCACCCCCAAGCAGGAAGCCTGGGCGAAGTCGCTCGCGCTGCTCAAGCGCGTCGGCATCCCCGATGCCGAGACGCGCATCCGCGACTACCCGCACCAGTTCTCCGGCGGGCAGCGCCAGAGAATCATGATCGCGATGGCGATCGCCCTCGAGCCCAAGCTGCTCATCGGCGACGAGCCGACGACCGCGCTCGATGTGACGGTGCAGCAGCAGGTCATGAACCTTCTGGCCGACCTGCAGGCCGAGTCAGGCATGGGCATGATCCTCATCAGCCACGACCTCGGCGTCGTCGCCGAAGTGGCCGATCGCGCCGCGATCATGTACGCGGGCCGGATCATCGAGACCGGCGGCATCCGGCAGGTCTACGACCACCCCGCGCACCCGTACACCCGAGGCCTGCTGGATTCGATACCGAGCAACACCTCGCTGGGTGAGCGGCTGACTCCGGTCGTCGGGTCGCCTCCGAATCTGCTCGCCCTGCCGAGCGGATGCTCCTTCCACCCGCGCTGCCCGTTCGCGACCGAGCTGTGCCGCACGACGTCTCCGGTTCTGCGTCAGCCGGAGGGCTGGAGCGCCGGCCATCTTGCGGCCTGCCACCGGACCGAGGAGGTGCTCACCCATGACTGACCAGTCGAATCCGCTGTTGAGCGTCGAGCATCTCAAGGTGTCGTATCCGATCCGCTCCTCGATCCTGCTGCGAAAGACCGGCGAGAACGTCGCCGTCTCCGACGTGAACTTCGAGCTGCGTGCCGGTGAGACCGTTGGGCTGGTCGGCGAGTCCGGTTCGGGCAAGTCGACGATCGCGCGCACAGTGATCGGGCTCGTGCCGGCAGCGGATGGCGTCATCCGCTTTGAAGGCCATGACATCACGAAGCTCTCGTTGCGGCAGATGAAGGACATGCGCCGCGACATGCAGATGATCTTCCAGGATCCTTATGCGTCACTGAACCCCCGGCTGACAGTGCGCGACATCATCGCCGAGGGGTGGCGCGTTCATGCCGGCATCGTGCCGCGCGATCGCTGGACGGCCGAGGCGAAGGAGCTCATGGAGCGCGTCGGGCTCAACCCCGACTACTCCGACCGATATCCGCACCAGTTCTCGGGCGGTCAGCGTCAGCGCATCGGCATCGCGCGCACACTCGCGCTGCGGCCGAAGATCATCATCTGCGACGAGGCGGTCAGCGCGCTCGACGTCTCGGTGCAGGCGCAGGTGCTCAATCTGCTCGAGGACCTGCAGGCCGACCTCGGTCTCTCCTATCTCTTCATCTCGCACGACCTGTCGGTCATCGAGCACATCTGCGATCGCGTGCTGGTGCTCAACAAGGGCGTCGTCGTCGAGGAGGGCACAGCGCGGCAGCTGTTCGAGCATCCGCAGCATCCGTACACGAAGGCGCTGTTCTCCGCGATCCCGGTCGTGAGGCCATGGCTCGAGGAGACATCGTGAGCCGGACCATCACGCTGCACCTGGTGCGCCACGGCGAGTCGCTGTGGAATGTCGAAGGGCGGTACCAGGGCCAGCAGGATTCTGGCCTCACTGCGGACGGCCGAGCCCAGGCCGCTCAGTTCGCAGAGCTCTTCGCGCTGCAGGTGCCGGCACCCGACCTCGTCGTATCGAGCGATCTGCCACGGGTGAAGGACACTGCCGCGCGCTATGTCGAGCGCATCGGGGCGAGCATCAGCCATGACCCTTCGCTGCGGGAGATGAGCGTGGGGGACTGGGCAGGTATGACGCTCGAGGAGGCCGAGCAGCAGCATCCCGAACTCGTGGCCGCAGTCGCCGCCGGTGACGACCTTCGACGCGGAGGGGGCGAGACGTTCGGCGAGACCCGGGAGCGGGTCGTCAAGGCGATCGAAGAAGTCGCAGCCGAGCTCGAGAAGCGGGATGGCGATCGAGTCGCCGTGGTCTTCACGAGCGGCAACCCGATCCGGCTCGCGGCAGCACACATGCTCGGCATCCCATCCCCGGGCCACATGCCCCTCGGCGCGCCGGACAACTGCTCCGTCACGACGTTCCGTTTGCAGGGCGCGCGCAGAGAGGTCGTGCGCTACAACCATGACATCGCGCCGGCCCGCCCGGCGGACCCGAGGGAGATCTCGTGACCGCACCGCTCACCTTCATCGCACAGAGCCACAACCTGTGGGGCGATCATCACGCCGCCGAGCGGGAGACCGCGATGCGTGCCCTCTACGAGCTCCGCGCCCCCGACCTGCTCGCCACGCAGGAGACGCGAGCCTGGTCGCGTGACCTGCTGGATGCCGCGATGCCCGGTCACGACCGCGTGCACGATGACTTCCCCGGATGGGAGAAGCAGAGCAACCTGTGGTGGAACCGCGAGCTCTTCAGCGAGGTCGAGCACGGCGCTGAGGATGTCGGCATCCACGATGCGAACGCCCGCCTGTTCTGGGTGCGGCTGCGCGTCGAAGGAGGAGATCGAACGATCCTCTGGACGACCGCGCACCTCTCCTATTCCGGCAACCCGGTCGAGGTCGAGACCGGGATCAACCAGCGCACGCCCCAGGCGCATCGCGTCGTGGAAGAGCTCGCGCGGCTCGGCAAGGACGACGAACCGGTCTTCTTCGCGTCAGACACGAACGCGATCGCGACGGCCATCTGGGTGATCGGCAACGCCGGCTACCTCGACTCGTTCAGTGCACTGAACAGGCAGGCGCCACCGACGCATCCCGTCGTTCCCAATCCGTTCCGCGAGACCGTCGGCACGCCGAAGTCGCCCATCGCGAGCCCGCACAAGACCATCGACTACATCTTCTTCCGAGGACCAGTGCGCCCGCGCAGCGCCGAGGTCGTGGAGTTCTTCGACCGGGGGATATCGCCCAGCGATCACCATCCGGTCGCATCAGCGTTCACCCTGCCCGGCCAGTCCGAGCTCGGGTGAGCAGCACGAAGTCATACCCGACAGAACCAAGTCATACCGATTCAAAGGAGACAGCAATGACATCGCTTCGCGCAAAGATGCGCTCGATCGCCGCAGTCGCGGTGGCCGGCGCTCTTCTGCTCACAGGGTGTTCGGGCGGCGGCGAGGATGCCGGTTCGACAGAGCCGCTGCCGGACGACCAGCAGACCCTCACCTACATCCCGGCTTATGGCTGGGCCGCCTCCGACATCTCACAGGCACCGCTCGAGATCGGCATCAACATGGCGATCTCGCAGACGCTCGAGACCCTCGTCACGCTCGACGACGAGAACCAGCCGCAGCCCAAGCTCGCCGAGTCGTGGGAGTGGGTCGATGACACCACACTCGTGTTCACGCTGCGCGAGGGCGTCACCTACTCCGACGGCACACCGTTCACCGCTGCGGATGTGAAGGGGTCGATCGAACGGTACATCGCGTGGGAGGCGGCGCTGAAGACGGTGCTCTCCCCGATCCAGTCGGTCGAAGCCACCGATGACCTCACCGTCACGATCAAGACCGCCGGTCCCTCCGGAACGCTGGTCGGCGTGCTCTCGATGGTCTACATCGGCAAGGCCGAGTTCTCGCATCCCGACACGATGATCCAGGCCGACAACGACTACTGGGCGCAGCCCGTCGGAACGGGACCGTTCATCATCGACGACTACGTCGCCAACGATCACTTCACGTTCGTGCGCAACGAGGACTACTGGGGTGAGAAGGCCAAGCTCCAGACGCTGACGATGAAGCAGATCACCGACGTCAACGGCAAGATCACCGCGCTGTCGAACGGTCAGGCGCAGGTCGTGGGAGATGTTCCCTACGACCAGGTCGCGCAGGTCGAGGCGATGGACAACGTCAAGTTCGTGCAGGAGAGCAGTCTGAACTACTACTTCCTGTGGTTCGACAACAAGAACGAGTTCCTCAAGGACCAGCGCGTCCGAGAGGCGATGTGGGCTGCTCTCGACCTGAAGACGATCCAGGAGTCGCTCTACGGCGACACGGCGAAGCCCATGACGTCGTTCTGCCCGGAGGCGGCCTTCGGATGCGTCGAACCGACCGACGGCATGGTCGAGTACGACCCGGAGCACGCGAAGGAACTGCTCGCGGAGGCCGGATATCCGGACGGCTTCACCGTCGACGCGATCTACAGCACCGCCAACGGTGCCGGTTTCGCCAACATGATGCAGGCGTTCATCTCGGCCTGGCAGGAGATCGGCGTCACCGTCGAACCGCGTGCGCTGGATGCCGCGTCCTGGCTGAAGGAGTTCGGCACGGTCAACGAGGCGGATGGAACGCACGCATGGGACATGGACGTGCAGCCGAACCAGACGATCACCGGTGATGCCGACTACACAATCTACCGTCTGTACAACTGCACGGCGGCTCGTCTCGGGTACTGCAACGAGGATCTGGACGCCCTCACGACGAAGGCGCAGCAGCTCACCGATCCGGATGAGCGTCTCGAGCTGTACCAGCAGGCTGTCGACATCATGCGGGCCGACACCCCGGCGATCCCACTGCTCGAGATCAACGTCAACGCGGCCATGGCCTCGAATGTCGAGGGTCTCGTGATCCCCGCGAACGAGTTCATCGACTTCAGCTCGGTGTATCTCACGCAGTGACACCCGATGGCGGGGGCGGCGCGAGCCGTCCCCGCCATCGTCGTCTCGGCATCCACGTTTCAGCATCCCGTCCCAGCATCCAAGGAGAGCATGCGCATGGAGAGATTCCTCAGCTACGACCGCGGCCTCGAGCGGTTCAACCCGCTGGCCAGGGTGATCACCTACGACGACTTCGACACCGGATACAACGGCTGGCTGGATCTCACCCCGAACTTCGTCTACGACGATTACGAGTCCTTCGACTCGGTCGTCGATCTCTCCAGCTGGGCTCCCACGCAGCTCAGCTCGGGCGCGATGCGATTCGCCTCCTCGCACGGATCGATGGAGGGCACCTACTCGCTCAAGCTCAGCACGGCGCCGACCGGCGGTCCGCACACTGAGCCGCCGCGGGCGGGGAGCATGGGGCACGCGATCAAGCGGCTGTCGCGGTTCGGCGATCCGGATCTCATCCAGATCGAGGCGTGGTACTCGTACACGCCGGCCCAGGATCGCTTCGGGATCGGTGAGGAGGACATCCGCGCGTTCGGCTTCTTCTTCGATGTGCAGGATGCCGAGTACCGGTACATGCCCGGCGTGAGATATGTCAATGCGCTCGACGGGAAGCCGGTGCGGCGGTGGCAGTACTACCGGGTCGCTGATGGGGTGAGCCGGGCGGACTGGAACTTCGGTGTCGAGGACGGCTGGTGCGTTCCCGGCGTGGACAACCAGTGGTATGGCCGGCGCTTCGAGGACGGCTCCGCCGACGGGTACCAGTGGATACCCGGCGGTGAGCAGCAGCTGGTGTTCAACGAGAGCCCGGACAAGATCAACTGGATGTACTTCCGGCTCACCGTCGATGTGCGCCGCAGGCGCTACGTCGAGCTGCAGTCGATGGATCAGGTGTTCGACATGCGCGAGCTTGAGCCGACCCTCGTGCCGGGCTACAAGTCGATCAAGGACCTCATCAACCCGGTGTTCTTCATCGAGACCGACACCGACCGATCCGTCAATCTCTACCTGGATTCGGTGGTGTATTCGTGCGAGTGAGCGGGGAGGGAGCGCTCGAGTCGGTGGCGGAGCCGGCACGCGAGACCCCCGTCGTCGGATCGTTCGACGTGGTCGTCGCCGGCGGCGGCCCCGCGGGGGTGATCGCGGCGGTCGCCGCAGCCCGTGGCGGGGCGCGGACACTGCTCATCGAGCGCTACGGCTTCGTGGGCGGGATGGCGACGAGCGCGCTGGTCACCCCGATCAGCGAGTTCCGCGTCGGCGGGCGGCAGCACATCGGCGGCATTCCGCTCGAGCTCATGCGGCGTGCGGCGGAGCTGGGCGGGGCCGAACTCGAACGCGACAGCGGCAACTGGCCGGTCAACGACGAGATCTTCAAGCTCGCTGCCCAGCGCCTGCTGCTCGAGAGCGGCGTGACGCTCCTGCTGCACAGCTGGATCGCGGATGCCGTGGCCGACGACGGCCGGGTGAGTCACGTGATCGTGCAGAACAAGGCCGGTCGGGTGGCGTACGCCTGCGAGGCGGTGGTCGACTGCACAGGGGATGCGGATTTGGTGCGCGCGGCGGGGCTGCCGACCACCAAGGGCGATGTGCTGCAGCCGGCGACGCTGTGGTTCCAGCTCGGCGGCGTCGACACGGACGCACTCGGGTACGTCTTCGGAGATGCCGTGGACGGCATCCTCCCCGTGTCGGAGTCGATCCGGGCCCGGCTGGCCGAACTGCACGCGGCCGGAGAGGTGCCGCTGTTCGGCGGGCCGTGGATCAACAGCTTCTTCCACGACGGACTCGTCAGCATCAACGTGCTGCGCGAGGCCACCGACGCGAGCGATCCGGAATGGTTCTCGCGCACCGAGACGAGCTTGCGCGAGAAGATGCACGCGATCATCGATGTGCTCCGCCGGGAGTTCCCGGAGTTCCGCGATGCGTGGCTGGCGAAGTCCGGCATCCAGACCGGGGTGCGCGAGACGCATCACATCGTCGGGCTGTACGAGTTGAACAAGGACGACATCGTGCATCCGAAGGCATTCCCCGACACTGTGGCGAAGGGTGCGCACACGATCGACATCCATCACACGGACAGCATCGATCAGAGTGAGTTCGTCATCCTCCGTCATCCCTACAACGTGCCCTTCCGTGCTCTCGTGCCAGAGGGCAGTGAGAACGTCGTCATCGCAGGGCGGTGCCTGTGCGCCGATGGCCCCGGCTTCGGGTCGGTGCGCGTGATGGCGACGTGCATGGCCATGGGGCAGGGTGCGGGAACCGCGGCCGCGCTCGCCGTGCGTCACGGCCTGTCGATGCCCGGGATGGATGTCGACCTGCTGCGCTCGGCGTTGATCGATGGCGGGGCGATCGTCGACTTCGACAACGTCCACCTCGAGAACATCGCGGCACTCGCCGGAACCGAGCTCGCCGGAACTGACAGGAGCTGACATCATGCTGCAGAACAACACATCCGTGCTGGCCAGGAGGGTCGTCGTCGACGGAGACTTCGCGACGCTGGCGTACGAGGCCGGGTGGGCGCGCGAGGCCGTCGTCTTCGTGCAGGTCGAGGGCGGTCATCCCGATCTCGTCGTGGCGACCGAGATCTCGCCGGACGGGATCAACTGGATCCGTCGCGGCACACCAGTGATGCTGGCGGCGGATGCGAGCATCGCTGAGCTATCGCTGTCGGCGTTCGGCAACTGGCTGCGGGTCACCGTGACCGGCGCGTCGCCGGAGGCGCCGGCCCGCATCCTCATCCACGTCAACGGGAAGGGTTGAGCGGACGTAGTGCGCCGGCCGTCAGCGCGAGGTCAGTCGCGTGCCGGGTCACAGTTTTCGGCAGCTCACGCCTAGACGCCCCAGTGCGGATGCCGCGCCACGGCCACCCGTGCAGTGAGATCCGTCAGCACTCGAGACCCGGCGACCTCGATCCCGAGCACGCGCGCCAGCTCGAGCGCGATCGCCGCATGCCCTGCCGCGTTCGGGTGGAACGCGTCGTCGAGCAGGCCCCACGGCATCCCCTCGTTGCCCGGTCCGGTTCCCGCCGAGAACGACGTGAACGCGGCGTGCTGGTCGACGAGGATGACGTCCTCCCGCGATGCGACCTCTCGAATCGTCGACGCGAACTCACCGATCCGGTCTCGGTCCGGCGCATGCAGCAGGTCGATCGCCGGCGGGGTCTGCAGCACCGGGATCGCGCCCGACTCACGCACTCGCGACACGAACGATGCGATCCCCGCCCCGAACTCTGCAGGTGAGAGCACCGGATCGACCCACACGGTCGAGCAGTCGTTGGTCCCGATCATGAGTGTGACGATGTCGGGCCGCCACGCCGCCACCCGCCGATCGAAGTCGTCGAGGATCAGCGGGATGCACCATCCGGTCACCGCCGTATTGATCACGGCATCCTGCACACGACCGAGATCGCCGCGGATCAGCTCGTGCAGGTGATCGACGTAGTTGCGTGCACCGCGGGTGTGGATGAGGCCGTGCGTGATCGAATCGCCCGTCATCACCCACGTCAGCGGAGCATCCGCTGCCAACAGGGCCTCGAGCCGCGCAGCGTCCGTCACTCGCTCACCTCCAGCTCGACGTCGATGAAGCGCGGCCGATAGATCGAGGCGTCGTCGTACACGTCACCGACGTTGTCGAACGTGTTGACGTTGTACGTGACGAGCAGCTTGTCGCCCTGTCGCAACTGCGGATGCTCGTGCGCGTTGTACGTGAAGATGTCGGCGTCGCCGTAGCTGCCGAGCGCCCCTGTCTCGGGTGTGCGGTACAGCTCGACCGGCTCCGAGAACGGACCCGTCGGCGAGCACGAGGTGCGCGCGACGATGCGGGTGCTGAAGAGCTCGGAGGTGTCCTGCGTGACCAGCAGGTACCCGTCACGGAACTTCGCGACGCTGAACTCGTTCGCCACGTACGGAACGACCGGCACGGCGGCTGCTTCGTCGGCGACCCAGTCCGTGCCGTTCCAGAACGTCCAGTCTTCGGCCAGCGCGTCCTTGCCCTCGGTGCGCGCGACGTATGACGAACGGACGCCCTCCGGGTCGGCGATGCCGTAGATGTACGTCGTCTGTCCCTCCTGCAGCGTCCACGATCCCCAGTTGATGCCGGTCGCCGACGGCAGATCGATGATCGACTGCAGCTGCAGCGTTTCGTCGTCGAGCGTTGCCAGTCGGTTCGCTGTCCAGCGGAAGTCGAAGGGGTTGGGGCCGGTCTTCTCGAACTGCAGCAGCGGCACCTGCACCGTGTGCTTCTCGCCCGGTGTGGGGTTGCCGATCCAGTACCACTTTCCGTCTGGCTCGGGCGGAATGATGCCGGCCGGCGCATCCGGCGTGCCACCCGTGATCGTCGACAGGCCCTTGCTGGTCTGCACGACGACCGAGTTGTTGACGAACGGCGAGTCGGTCGGACGCGACCCGTCGGGATTCACCGTGCCGAGGAAGGAGTCGGAGAAGAACCAGCCGGTCTTCCCTCCACGCAGCGGCAGGGAGTATGTGCTGTCGCCCCCGGTCCACTCGCCGCCGGTGTCGGCATAGGTCGTGAACTGCTCGGTGAGCGGCTCGTTGATGGATGCTGTCGCCGTCAGCGTCTTATCGGTGAGCGAGCACTGGCCGCCTGTGGTTCCGGTCGCCACCGACGCGCTCGCCGGCGCTGCCAGCAGTGCGCCGGCCAGGACGGATGCCGTGGCGAGTCCCGCTGCGAGGATTCTTCTGTTCTTCATGACCACTCCCTTGTGTTCGTTCGGTTACTTCGTTCGTGCTTCAGTCGCGACCGGCGAGGACCGGTCTGCCGGTGAAAGGAGGAAAGTGACGGCAACGCGGGTTCAGAACCGACACTTTTCTCCTTCATGTCGTTGGTCGCCGTGTCCGGGGTCGGTCCTCACCGGTGAAAGGAGAAAAATGACGCCCACGAGCGTTCAGAACCGACACTTTCCTCCTTCCATCACCTAGGACTCGTCAGCTTCGTGGGCCGGATCAGGCGGATGCCGCGACCACGCGTCCGTCCGCATGAACGTCGTACGACTCTCCGCCGACCCGCAGCCCGCGCAGCACCGCCGACGGATCGATCCCCGCGACGCATCCCGCCGCTGTGACCGTGCCGTCCGTGGTTACCGAGACCCCGAACAGCGCCTCGATCACGAGCTCGATCCACGCGCCAGACGACGAGCACGCCCAGTCGATGATGTACGGCAGCTGCGGTGGCGCCTTGCGTGCGCCGCCGTTGATGCCCGGCACCGCTTCCTCCACGAAGTGCGCCTGCCCCATCGGCCCCTGGTTGGCGGTCTGCGCGAGCCCGGGAAGCCAGTCCAGCAGTACCCCGGGTGCTCCGAGCGCGGCGAGTGCGCGCCCAGCATCCGCCGGCCACGCCGGGTAGGCGCCGTTCCACTGGTGATCCGGTCGCACGCTGTAGCTCGCATCCGGATCCCACGGCGACAGCGCCCGCATCCAGTTGTCGGTCTGCAGCTCGCGCTGGAAGAACTCCACCATCTCGGCGCGCACCGCAGGAGTGAGGTCGTCGGCGATCGTCGTGCCCACGACGCTGAAGTCGTAGCAGTGCCGCACCGCGAGCTGTGTGCCATCGGGCTGACCGGCGGAGAAGACGCCCTCGCCGGGCAGGTAGCGCGCGACGACAGACGGCAGGAGCTCGGATGCCGACGCTCGCAGCGCCGTCGCCTCGGAAGAAGAGCCCTGCAGGTCAGCGAGCGATGCGGCGGTCCGCATGCTCCACACGTTCGCCGCGTTCAGGCTCGCGACCTCGTGCGTGTACGAGCTCACGCACTCGAGCAGGTTGTCGATCTCGCCGTAGTCGGCGAGATCGGTGTCGCGGCGCAGGGCCTTCCATGCGGTCGCCCACTCCTGCACGGACTCGCCCACCGTCGTGTCGCCGACCCGCTCCGACAGGAACTCGACATCACCGGTCAGCCGCACGTAGTCGTGCACGAGCCGGATCATCGCGTAGTCGTTCACCGAGTACCAGCGCCCGACCGGCCCACCGGTGAGAGAAGACGTGCCGAAGTGCGAGTGGATGTCGAGCGAGATCCAGTGCCGCAGCTGATTGCGCATCTCGGCGGGGTCGAGCAGCGCGTGGCTGATCGAGCTGAGGCTGTAGTCCCAGATGAACGTCGTCGTGCCCCAGTAATTCGGCATCAGGGTGTCGTACGAGCGGCCGAGCACGTTGCCCTCGTAGTCGCGGCGGAACCAGATCACTCCCAGCGCCGCCCACCAGTAGATGCGGCGCAGCGGTTCGGATGCCGTCTCCAGCACGGGCAGCGAACCCGAGAACTCTCCGTTGCCGGGGGTGAAGGCGGCCGAGAGCTGTCGGTTCCAGAACTCCTCGGACGCGGCGACGTCCGCTGGAACGTCAGCGACGACCGACGCGTACGTCGCGCGCGCAGCGGATGCCGTCGTGCCGACCGCCTGGACATAAGAGGTGCGGGCGGTACCGCCGGCGGGCACCTCGAGCGTCACGGTGAGGTCGCCGCCGCGTCCGTTGCCGCCGATTCCCAGGTCGAACTCCTCCGATTCGGCCACGCCGCTCAGTGCAGCCGTGCCACCGAGCAGTCCCTGCACGCTCCACGCCCCGGCATCCGCCGAAGAGAACTCCAGCGCGCCATCCGCCACCGCGACGGCATCCGGTTCTGACGGCGACTCGGCATCCAACCAGGCCGAAGCCGACCGCGTCACGCGCGCCGCCGCCGACAGCCCGATCACCACAGAACGCGCGACCGAAGACGACACGGCGATGTCGATCGCGACCGCCTGAGACCCCGGTACGCACACAGTCGTCGTCTCGATGGTCAGCTCGCCGAGAACCGCGCGCCGTACGACCCGGTCCGGTCGCCACTCATGAGTGACCGGAACTCCATACGATGCGAACAACCGTCCGTCGACGAACAGCACCGCGGTCTGCGTCAACCCCTGCGAGACGGGCGGGAACTGCACCGCAGACACAGCGGTGAGGTCGTGGTCGACGCGCACCGTGCCGAGCATGTTCGTGAGCCCCGAGGGCGCGATCATGTCGTCGTAGTGGTGCGTGACCGGATCAGCCGCGAGATCGTCGACGGTGGGGATGAGAGGAAGCAAGATGGATGCCTTTCAGTACTGGCCGAGGGCCAGGCCCTTGCTGAAGAACTTCTGCGTGCAGAGGAACAGCACGACGGTGGGCAGCGACACGATCACGGCCGCTGCGAGCACCGTCGACATCTGCGCGCCGCCGTAGGTGCTCTGCATGCCGGACAGCGTGGTGATGATCGGTCGGATGTCGTCGGATTGGCTGAGCGTCAGACCGAGCAGCAGATCGTTCCACACGAACGTCGCCTGCAGGATGAAGATCGCCACCAGCGCGCTCGACGCCATCGGCAGGTACATGCGGGTGAAGATCTTCCACGTCGTGGCGCCGTCGAGCACCGCGGCCTCGAACGTGGAATGCGCAACCCCGGTGAAGAAGTTGCGCATCACGAAGGCCGAGAACGGGATCGAGATGACCGTGTAGATGATGATCATGCCGACGCGGGTGTCGAACATGCCGGTGCGGGAATATGCATCGAACAGCGGCAGCAGGATCATCTGCAGCGGGAACACCGAGCCGCCGAAGATCACGACGAACCACGTGAAACCGTGCTTCAGGCGCAGCGCGACGATCGCGAACCCGGCTGCCGCGCCGACGAGCACCGCGATGGTGGGCGAGATGATCGAATAGAGCAGGGTGCTGACGATGCTGTCGCCGAGGCCGGACAGCTCGAAGGCGGCCGCGATGTTCTCGAACAGGTGGAAGTCGGTGGGGATCCACGATGTCTTCGAGGTGAAGGTCATCGGGTCCTTCATCGCGTTGACGACGAGCAGGTACGCGGGCAGCAGCCACACGAATCCGAGGACGATGAGGATGCCGTAGCGGAGGGCTTTCATGTCACATCTCCTTCTTCGGCGAGAGCTGCTGACGCAGGTACGTCACGGAGGCGATCAGGGTGATGACGGTCAGGAACACCGCGATCGCGGACCCCAGGCCGTAGTCGCTGTTGACGAAGGTCTCTTTGTACATCGTGAGCGCGAGGGTCTCGGAGACCGTGCCGGGCCCGCCCTTGGTCATGCCCCAGACGATGTCGAAGGTCTTCAGGCTGGCGACGATGGAGAGGCCGACGACGACAGCGGTGAGCGGTCGCAGCATCGGCCAGAGGATGCTGGTGAACAGGCGGATGCCGTCGGCGCCGTCGATGCGCGCGGCTTCGAGCGGCTCCTTGGGGATGGCCTGCAGCCCGATCGTGAACAGCAGGGCGTTCACGCCCACGCCCTGCCACGAGGCGGCGATGATCATGACGATCGTGTTGAGCGGAGCATCCAGAAGCCAGCGCGGAGGATCCATGATGCCGAACATCGCGAGCGCCTGATCCAGGGCCCCGCCGGACGAGAGGATGAATGACCAGACCACGCCGACGCCGATGCCGGAGAGGGCATATGGGATGAGGAAGGGAAGGCGCAGCCAGAGTCCGCCGCCGAGGTTCCAGGTGAGCAGCGCGACCGCGAGGCCGATGCCGACCGGGATGACCAGCGTTCCGACCACCCACAGCAGCGTGTTCAGCACCGAGGTGACGAAGTCTCCGTCGGTGAACATCTCGACGTAGTTGTCGAAGCCGATCCAGTCGGGGCTGCCGAGGCCGTTGTAGTCGGTGAAGCTGAGGAAGACCGTCCACAGCAGCGGCAGGTAGAGCAGTACCGCGATGAGCAGCACGCCCGGGGCGATGAAGCCCCGGGCGGACCACTGGTAACGCGTCTTCTGATGCGCCATGCGGGGCGTTACTCCTGCTCTGCCCAGTACTTGTCAGCCGTGGCCTGGATCTTCTCCAGGAACGGCATCGGGTCGCCGGGGTTGGCGTTGAACGCGCCGAACTGCTCGATCGCGGTGGTCACGATCTCGGTCGGCATCGCCTCGAAGAAGCGGTCGTACAGCTGGTAGTCGTCGCCGGCGATGGCGGTGCCGATCTCGGCGAGGGCGGGGTCTGCGACCTCAGCCTTCGGGTTGAAGGCGACGTCGCCGTGGGCCGCGTTCCAGGCGGTCTGCGCGCCGTCCGACATCCACCACTCCGAGTAGGCGAGGCCGAGATCCTTCTGCGAGGAGCTCTCGGCGACGCAGATCGGACCGGACTCGACAGCGACAGGGGTCTTCTCGAGGTCGGGGTTGACCGCGGGGATCGCGAACATGCCGTAGTCGTCGGCGCTCATGCCGGCACCGTCGAGGTTGCCGGCGTAGAAGGTGCCGAAGTTGATCATCGCGAAGTCGCCCTGCTTGAGCGCGACGGCGGGATCGGTCGTGCTGCCGGCGTCGCTGAACCAGCCGTTCTCGTGCTCCTCGAGCCAGATGTTCATGACGTCGACGATCTCGGGGTCGGTGTACTTGACCTCGCCCGTGGTCAGGCCCTCGTAGAGCTCGGGGTCGGTCGAGGCGACGAGGTGCTGGAACCACTGGAACGTGAACAGCGTGCTGGTCTGGTAGTACGGCGTGACGCCCGCACTCTTCAGCGTCTCGGCTGCGGTGTTGAGCTCGTCCCAGGTGGTGGGCACGTCGACGCCGTTGTCGGCGAAGGCGGCCTTGTTGTAGAACATGATCCAGTAGGCGATGTTCATCGGCACGCAGTACTGCTTGCCGTCGAAGGTGTAGCTCTCGGCGAGGTCTTCGCTCACCCAGCCCTCGTCGATCGCCTTCTTCCAGATGTCGGTCGTCTCGGCGATCAGGCCTTCGTCGACGAGCTCCTTCAGCGACTGCCCGGTGTGCCAGGTGAACAGGCCGGGCGACTTGTTGGTGCGGAACGACTGCTTGATGAAGGCGTCGTACTGGTTGGCGTCGGAGTAGCCGGTCGTCTTCAGGGTGATGTCGACGTCGGCGCCGCTCGTCTCGTTGAGCGATTCGAAGTCGGGCTTCCACGCCGCCTTGTCGGTGTAGAAGTTGAGCGTGCCGGTGGTCTCACCGTCACCGCCTCCGCCGCCGGAACCGCCGGAGCAGCCTGCGAGGGCCACTCCGGCCAAGACCACGCCGGTGATGGCGATGGCGATCTTGCGTCGCGAAATCATGGGAACTCCCTTGTTCTTGGTGGGTGCTGCTTACGGGTGCTGCTGTGTGTTCAGTTATCGCTCGTGCGGGAGCCCCGCACGTAGGCCTTCAAAGTGGCGAACCGGGCGCTCTGCGAGTGCTCGGTCCTTTCGATCCGGTAGGGGCCGACGGATGCCGGGATGATGAACGTCTCGGCGTAGTGGACGACGAACGGCTCGAATGCTCCGCTCGGGCTGACGACCCGCGCTTCATCGCCCTCGACGAGGTTGATGACGTTGACGGTGCCGTCGGTGGCGTGGTCGGCGCCCTGCGTGAACCAGTGGCGTCTGGTCTCGATGAACTCGAGCTCGTGGAGGCCGGTGCGCTCTTCGACGACATCCCTTTCCTCGCGGATCGTGTCGACCTGATCGATGAGGTTCTCGTTCACCCAGTCGGTGTCGCGGTCCCACTGGATGTTGCGGGCGCCGTGATCGAGGTGCACAGGGCGCGGGATGCCGTCGAGCCCGACCCGACCCCAGTCCCAAAGTTTGAACGTGAAGATGAACGGCGTGGCCGAGATCTCGAGCACCATCGAATTGGCGCCGGAGCAGTGGACGGTGCCGGCGGGGATCGCGAAGTGGTCGTGCTTCTTCGCCGGGTACGAGTTGATGTACTTCTCGGCGGGGAAGGGCTGGTCGCCGTTCTGCGCGGTGATGAGGTCTCGCACCATGGCGTCCTGGTCGATGCCGTTCTTGGTGCCGAGGTAGACCACGGCGTCGTCGCCGACGTCGAGCATGTAGTAGCTCTCGTCCTGCGTGTAGTGCATGCCGAAGGTGTTCTGGATGTAGTCGGTGAGCGGGTGCACCTGCAGGCTGAGGTTGCCGCCGTCCATGGTGTCGAGGAAGTCGAAGCGGATCGGGAACTCCGCCCCGAAGCGCGAGAACGTCTTGGCTCCGAGGAGTTCTGTGGGCTGGGCGAAGACGAGGTCGAGGGAGGGGATCTCGATGACGCCGCCGTCTCCTTCGAGCAGCAGCGAGTTCTCTTCGGGGACGCAGTCGAAGCACCAGGCGTAGTTGTCCTTCGACGGGTCGAGGCCGATGAGGTTCTTCATCCACTGGCCGCCCCATACGCCGGGGTCGAAGAACGGCACGACGCGGAACGGGCGGGATGCTGCTTCTCGCAGTGCCCCGCGGAAGGCGTCGCCGGTGATCATGCCGGCGACGTGGGCGTGCTCGGACGGCTGGGCCGGAGCGATGGCGTTGCCGTCGACGACGAAGTCGACCGTGTCGAAGAGGGAGCGCTTGTGTCGGTCGGCGACGCGCCATTCGACGAAGAAGCCGCGCTTGTACTTGCGCAGGTTGTCTTCGTTCGGGTTGTTCGCACGCCAGTTGGTGGCGCCCGCGCGCTGGCGCAGCTGGATCTCCCAGCGGGCCATGTCGACGATGACGGTCGTGGCGTTGTCGGTCTTGTCGGCCAGCAGGGCTGCGCCCCAGCCGATGACGACGGTGTTCTCTGCGATGCTGCCGGCCAGCTGGGAGAGCTTGGCGTCGTCGTAGAAGTCGGTGAGCGTGAAGTGGCTCATGACGCCGAAGACGCGGTCGTCGGTGAGGTTCGGAGCGATCAGCTGTTCGACCTCGGCGACAGGGCGGGCGGCGTCTTCGACGTCGACGATGTTCCAGCCGGGGAGCGCCTCGCGGATCTGCGCGGTGAGGGCGGGGACGTCGACGCCGGGGTAGGTGTCGACGAGGAGCGCGCCGCCGTGATTCGCGGCGGTCTCTGCGGCGGCCCGCCAGCCGGCTGCGCCGCGGAGGATCTTCTCGCCCGCGGGCAGTGCCACGGTGGGCTGGGTGTCGTAGCGGCCGCGTTCGGTGTGGCCCTCGTGCATGTCGCTGATCGGCGTGCTCACTTGTTCTCCTGGTCGTGCTCGATGCGTGGATGCGCCTGGCGGGCGAGCGTGCTCAGCCCGCGGGCGACGGAGTATTCGGGTTCCGGCGGCACGATGAACCGCGGCGGTGTCATGGATGGCCAGAGGTGTTCGCGCGCGTACGTCTCGATGGGCGCGCTGACGGCGTCGCCCGCACGCAAGATGCCGCCGGAGAGGATCACGACCGAGGGGTCGTACATGTGGATCAATGTCACGACGGTCGCACCCCAGACGTGCAGGAAGCTGTCGCGGAGTGCGGCGTTGTCGTCGCTCTCGAAGAGTTCTTTAACGCTGAGCCCGTCGCTTCGCTCGCGCAGCGCCCACGCGCTGGCCAGTGCTTCCGCGCAGCCGACGTTCCCGCAAGGACAAACCGGCCCGCTGACGTCGACGGTGGCGTGTCCACCGAGAATCCCGGCGTGCCCGGTGACTCCGCGAAGCGGAACGCCGTCGATCATCGCGGCGGTGCCGATGCCCGTGCCGAGGGTGACGAGCACGGCGTCGCGCTCGCCGCCGGCGGAGCCGGTGGATGTCTCTCCGATGAGCGCCGCGCGTGCGTCGTTCTCGACGACAGCGGGCAGGCCGAGTTCGCTCTTTGCCCAGGAGTGGAGGTCGAAGTCGCGCAGGAAGTCGTACTTGTCGTTGGCGTGCAGCATGCGCCCGGATGCCGGTGACACGACGCCCGGAACGGCGATCCCGAGCGCGGTCGGAGCTGTGTCGGTCTGCGCGATCAGTGCACGGGATGCCGACGCCGCTGCCGCGAGGTCGCTCTCATCGCCGCGAACGGGGATGCTGTCGACGCCGAGGATGCGTCCGCCATCGATGACGGCGAGCTTGATCTCGGTGCCACCGAAGTCAATGCACAGCTCCATCAGGCCTCCTTGTCCCCGCGTTGTTTGGTAACGTTACCAATATGCCCCCAAGGGTGTCAACCACTTCATGCGGCGGCGAGTTCCCTGAAATTTTGAGACGAGGCAACGGCTCAGCCCTCCCGGCACTGTTGACGTGAAAGGCAATAGGGACCCTCCTTCCTGCTCGGTCGGCACCTAGCCCGCCGGTCACCCTCCCTAAGCTCCCGTTCGAGATCTCCTCCGGGACGTCGCTGAGGCCGCGTGATGCGCTCTCTCGACGTGGTGACTTGTGCCGCGAAGTCGCGCACGGTTTCGTCGCGCCCGAGAACCCCGGTCAGCACTTTCTGATCGGTCACTCAGGGCTACGAGGCCCGCCTAGAGAAACGAGAACATCATGGCAATCCAGCAGCAGAGCATCCCACTCTACAGAACCCACAGGACGCCGACTGCGCCACGGCCTACTTCGTTGCCACTCGCTGCATCTCGACGTCGTCGTCGGGGAAAGATGTCCAGCCATCCGGGTCCGTGAGGTCAAATCGGTATCGCAGGGCCAACCATCCCCAATAGACGTACGACTCGAACCCGACGAGTTCACCGTCGAGACTGAAGCCCTCCGCATCGGCGAAACCCGAGCCACGACCCATGCCTTGCTTCCGTTCGAACTCGAACACGGAGGCGTTGACCAGCAACTGCATTCCAATATGCGGCGGATCATCGACTGCGGAGAGGTCATCTAGATACTCGACGAGAGCCTTCGGCGCGGAAAGACCGATCACCGTCGCACGACAGCAGATGTGCTTCACCCAGTACTTGATCAAGTTGGCTCGACTGAGTTCCCAGTCGCCACCATAGACATCGCTGAAAGCAAACAGCCCCGACTCACCGACCACCTCGTGCGTGTCTAGATACTTCAGCAGGGTTATGTAGGAGTGGTCAAACGGGTGACTCCGGGCGTTGTTGCAATCACGACAGAGGCTTGGTTCCCACTTGAGGATGTCAGCCTTCGCGCCCCTCACATCGGTCGGTGCAACGTCAGAACTGAAGTGAACGACGGCGTTGTCGCCAGACCAGGATCCGCGACCGTGGTTCAAACGCAACTCGGCCGCGGCAAACTTGTGTTCGCGGGAATCGGCTAGCGCGCCGCACCACCAACAGACCGGACCAGCCACGGCTTCTAACTCTTAGCCTTCGCGCGAGGCAGGTCCGACTTCACGAGGTTGACGCCGATGGAGCTCAGCTTGAGGTCGTCGGACTTCGCACTGCTGAGGAACCCGGCCCTGCGGGACTGAGACGCCGCGTTGGCAGCATCGCTCGGAAGCCTCCAGTCCGCAACCATGAAGCAGCTCATCACCTGCGCGACGGTCGTGGCTTCCAACTCTGCGATCCTCAGGATCCAATACACAGCGACGGCGTATCGCTCGTCGTGACCGACCGGCACCTTTTCAGCGGCGAAATCCTTGAATGAGATTTTGCCCTCCGGAAACAGTTCGATGTCAGGATCATTGGAAACCGACTTGCCAGACTTCGAGCCGTTCTTACGCGCACGTGGGCTCGACTTCGAGCCGGCGTCGGTCGAGGCAGGCGCGGGAGCAGGGGCCGACGAGGAAATGTTCCCCTCCTCCTGCTGGCGAGCCGGAGAGGTCTCAGCGATGAGGGAAGCGCCGCCGATCAAGTACTGAAAGGCACCGGCCTGCAGCTTCCTCGGAAGCGAATTCACTACGTCAGCTGCCCGGGTGACACGGTCAAGCCGCGTCTCGAATTCGGTGTTGTCCATCGGATCCTCCATTTACTAGTTCGGGTCTATGACTTCGAGAGGGAGTGGATGAGCTTCTCTGCCGCCTCAACGCCGGGCGGGAGGAGTCGAATGAGCTTGGTCGTCTCGTCGAAATCGATCAGCCGTTCCTTATGCATCGGACGAAGCACCGCCTTCCGCACATCATTCGGCCTCTTGTGTTCGAGCCACGAGACCAGCTCGGCCTCGGTCGCCTCGGTGACGCCCGCGAGCAGCAGCAGCACCTGCTGCTTGAGGGTCAGTCCTGTCCGAAGGACACGTCGCTTCTCGCCCCACTTCCACACCAGACTGATCTCGCGCTCGACAAGCGCCTCGACGACCTCGCTGGCCTGATCGGTGGTCAGTCCATGGAAGAGGCGGACGAGTTCAGCCATGAGCCACTTGCTCATGTAAAGGACCGCGGTGGCGTCCATCTGGTTCGGGTTGACGTCGCCGCCCGCGTGCCCAACCCCGCGGTTGTTTCGAATCTCGTAGAGCGCGACGATCATTCGAGGGATCTGGATTCGCGGAGAACGATCCGCCGCGGTGTATTTCTGCTCGAGAGCGAGGCAGGCCGCGGGCATGTTCCGGGGCTTACTGGCCCGGGTGGGATACGTGCCGGATAGATAGCCCTCCACGATCGTATAGACAGCTTCGCAGAGCTTCCCACCATTGAGCTCGGAGGGCTCCCACCGATGCTCGGCGTAGTTCGTGACGACTTCTGCATGGGCATCAAGCAGGTCCTGAACGAGCGTCGAAGGCAATGCCGCAAACGCGGTCTTCGGGTCAATCGACATCGGAACCCGCGAGCATCGCCTCGACTGCCTTCACGCCTGCGGTCGTCAGCTTGTAGGTCTTTCGAGCCTGACGACTCTTTCCGGTCTTGGCGGTTTGCATGATCAGCGCGGGTTTCTGCGCCTCCGCTGACCCGAGGGCATCGGTGATATTTGGGATGCCCTGGCCCATGTTCTTGAGCGCGACGTTCAAGGTGAACGACTGGAAAGTCGGGTTCCCCTGCACAACCTGGAACCAGTACGCAGCCAGCAAAGCTTTGTGGGCGTTGGTCTTCGCAACGCCCGTCTCGAAGATCTCGTCTATCGACGTGTAGCTTCGGATCGGCACTCCGACCGAGGAGGGTGGCGAGGTATCCTCGAAGTGTGAAGTCGATGCGACACCGGTCTTGATGTCTCGCACTGAGTAGCGGTCGGCGGCCCATCGTAGAACTCGGCTTTGCTGTTCGGGTTCGAGCGGAGAAAGTGCTGATGAGATAGCTCCCATCGCCTTGATCTCCAGATCTTCGTTCTCAGTGCTCATGGTCCCCTCCCGGGTTTGGTTGAGGAGACAGTACCACGAAACATCGGTCTTAATTACCGATGTGATTACTGATTTACGCGCCTACCTCTCGTTGCCTGATGTTGTTCGTCGATCCGCCGGGCAGATTCCCTGTAATAACGGGCTAAGAAACACCATTCTTGGAAGATGCGGCAGTTCGTCCTAGCGAGTACGCACTGCATGTTCGTTTGCTCAAACTGGCGATTAGGCATCGATAAGCCAAAATTAAGCGGAAAGTCAGGCCCACTGGGCGGAAGGTTCGTTGAACTAGACCCGACCGGACATGCGGACCGCGACGTGCTTCATGCGTTTGGCTTTACTTGTCGGGGTGCTGATGGCAGAAGATCGTTTGGATCAGCGGGTTCTCGGGCCATTGCGGAGACGTGCCTGAGCTCATGCACACCGCAAGCTCCGATTCGCTGCCGAGGTTGGCGGCACGGATGGGCGTCCCTGCTGAAAGCCGTGCTCGATGCCGAGCAGTAACCGCGAACTTTTCGCTCATTAGCGACAGATCACAGTCGATCGTCTCACCGCGCTCACTCCACGCGGCGGGGATTCACACGTAGCATCGCAGCCTCTTCACTATCGAACGTGCATCCGCAGCGACACCGGCAGCTCGATTTCCCGCACCGCAGCATCCTCGTCGCCACCATCCAGCCGATCCAGCAGCATCCGCGCCGCCGTCCGTCCCAGCTCGCGCGGATCATGATCAATGACGCTGATGGGCACCGGTGACAGCTCGGCCAGCTCGAAGTCGTCGAAGCTCATGAGTTCGGGGAAGTCGGTGGCGGTCTTGATTCCGACATGCAACTGCTGGCTGATCTCCTTGACGGCACCGATCGCGTTGCGGTTGTTGGCGCAGAAGATCGCGGTGGGCGGATTCTTCATACCGAGCAGCGCACGGGTGGCGTCACGGGCCTGGTCGACGGTCTGCTGCCCGGCGGCGATGAGTGCCGGTTCGACCTTGATACCGCGTTCTTCAAGTGCACGGATGAACCCCGCGTGCCGGCGCTCGCCGGTGAAGATCGAGAGGGTGTTGCCGAGGTAGCCGATGCGGGTGTGGCCGGCGTCGATGAGGGCGATGGTGCCGCGGTAGGCACCGTCGTCATCGGCGAGCACGACGCTGTCCGCCTCGATTCCGTCGACGCGTCGCGAGGCGAGCACGACAGGCACGCCCTGGCTCTGCGAGTGCGCGAGGTGGCCAGAGGTGGAGCTGGCGGGGACGACGATGAGACCGTCGACGCGTCGCCCGAGGAAGTCGCCGACGAGCTCCGCCTCGCGGCCCGGATCCTCTGAGGTGTTGCCGAGCAGGATTCGTCGTCCGGTGAGGGCAGCTTCCTCTTCGACGCCGAGCGCGAAGGTGCTGTAGTACGGGTTGGCGATGTTCGTGATGGCGACACCGATGAGTCCACTGCTGTGGCCAGGGCGGATGCTGCGCGCGTTCTCGTTGCGGTGATAGCCGAGTTCGGCCACGGCATCCATCACTCGCTGCTGCACGTCGGGCTTGACGTTCACGCCACCGGAGAGCGTGCGCGAGACGGTCATCGGACTCACGCCCGCGCGCTGTGCGACCTCCTTGACGGTCGGACGGTGCGGCTTCTCAGCCATGGCTCTGCCCTTCGGTGTGCGCTCCCTTGTGAAGCGTGAGGAGCGCTACGAGGGAACGTTACCAGCGACTCTCAAGAAGAGACCAGCCGAGGCGGGCTCGCCGTCGATCTCGTTGAAATGCTGATGCATCCGGTTCGAGTCGCGTCCTGGATCGAACGTGACTACTCGGCTTGTTGCGGCGCAGGATCACTCGGGATGCTGGCTGTGATCCTCGACGTCGGGTTCTGCCCGGAGCAGGTCAGCGGCCTCTTCCTCCGGGCGGGGCGCGATGTTCTCGTCGAGCTCGATCTCCGGCACGGTGGCCTCGCCCGGGCCGGGGATGTGCTCCCGGTGCGGCTGGTCGTTGTGAGACTCCACGGTGGCTCCTTCGCTCTATGGCAGCCTGCGGTCGTCGACCGCGGCAGGCTCAGAGATCCACCTTGCCGCTTTCGCCGCCGTCGTAGCGCTCGCCGGTGATCTTCGACTTCACGAAGCTGAACGCTGTGGCGATCTTTCCGCCTGGGGTGTCCCAATACTCGGCCGAGTCCGCGCTGAACTTGAGCACGCCGACTGCGGGGTCGTCCGGACCATCGGGGAACCAGGCCTCGACCACTGGGTTCCACAGCTCGTTGAGCTTCTCGCGGTCCTCGACGAGTCGTGCCGTGCCCGAAAGTGAGACCCAGGCGTCATTCGAACTGAGCGAGACGTTGGCGTGCGAGTCGGCGGCGAGATCTCTGATCGGCGACGAGTTCTTCGAGACGAGGAACCACAGGTCTCCATCGAACTCCGCCTCCTGCACCGTGAGCGGGTGCGCGACGAGCGTGCCGTCGGCGTGGCCCGTGACGAACATCCCGAATCGGAACTTTTTGACGAGTTCTGCGACCTTCGCGCGATCGTCCGTGGAGTCAGTCATGTCGTTCACCTTTCTCTTCCGTTCCATCTGTCGCGGTCAACGATGCACTCTCCCTGCATTAGTGAAAATGGGGTTGAAAGCGCCGAGCACCCGAGATATGGGCGGGATGATCTCGGTCACTGGCCTTGCATCTGCTCCCAGCCTGACCAGTCCGGACTTTCGATGACGCAGAAGCGATTGCCTTCGGGGTCTTCCATGATCACGTAGTCGGCGTCGTCCGGTAGGCCATCCCATTGCACCTCGCGCGCGCCGAGCTCGGTGAGGCGTCGGACCTCGACGGCTTGATCGTCGGCGTAGATGTCGAGGTGGATCCGCGGAGGCAGGATCCGCTCGGAATGGCGGACGTCGAGGGAGATGCAGGGGGTATCTGCGTCACGCGGTTTGAGAACGACCCAGTCGTCGTCCGCCGGGTCTCGCTCGACGTAGTGGAGGGCGGCTTGCCAGAAGCGGGATTGCGCAGTGAGGTCGTTCACACGAATCACGATTGACACGATCTTCAACATGCGGGTCAGCATAGGTTGGCGTGCGGACCCTGGCCAGAGGGTTGTTCGTCAGAAGATCAGCGATTCTTGGCTTCATCAGGTGGCGAGCCGATCCGGCCGAAGTCGCTGGCCAACCAGCTCTCGATCGACGCGAACGGGAACTCCCGCGACGAGTGCGCGCCCGGAAGGATGCTGGTCGACTGCATCCGGTCCAGTCGGAACAGGCGCCAATCTCCTCGGTCGATGTCGAAACCGACGACGTACCACTGCCGCTTCCGTAGGAAGTGGCGGTGCGGCTCGACCACGCGCGCGGACTGCCGCCCGGATTGATCGGTGTAGTCGAAGCCGACGCGTGCACCTTGGGCGACCGCATCGGACAGGATGCCGACGAGCGCCCAGTCCACGGGTGCGGGCGACTCCTGCAGGATCTGGGTCGAGATCGCGGTGGCTGCCGCGCGTCGGCGCAGGGCGGGCGGCAGCGTCTGCTCGAGCTTCGAGCGGGCGACGGATGCCGAGGGGTCATCGGGGCTCCACGTCTCGAGCACGAGCAGACTCGTGATGATCGTGGCGACCTCGTCAGCGCTGAGGAGTAGTGGCGGGATCTTCGTCCCTGGCCGCAGCTGATATCCGGCTCCTGGACCCGGTCGGGACTGCACGTCGTAACCGAGCTCGCGCAGTCGTTGGGTGTCTCGCCGTACGGTCCGCTGGCTCACCTCCAGTCGCTCAGCGAGTGCAGCAACGCTCCAATCGCCGCCTGCCTGGAGCAGTGAGAGCAGGCGCAGGGTGCGATTCGATGGTGAGTCCACGATTCCATGATCGCCGAAGATGCGGTCAAAAACAGGCCGCATCTGGTTCTAATGTGGCCAGTCACAGACGAAAGGACTCGTTATGCGAATCGCTGTCACCACACCCAACGGCAATGTCGGACACCACCTCACGCGGATGCTGGTGCGCTCAGGGATCCGGCCGCTGCTGCTCACCCGGCACCCAGAGCAGATATCCCCGGAGCTGATGCCCTACGTCGACGTGGCGCGCGCGGACTCCCAAAATGCCGATGAGGTCGTGGACGCGACTCGCGGCGTGAATGCCATCTACTGGGTCGATCCGTCTGTCATGTCGGAGGATCCGCTCACGGATTACGCCCGTGCCACGGAGGCTCTCATACGTGCGGTCGCCGAGAACGGCATCGGTCGCGTCGTGTTCCAGAGCAGCGTCGGCGCCGAGAAGCGTCACGGTGCCGGTGAGATCGACGGACTCGCGGCGACCGAGGTAGCGCTGGGCGGTCTCGACATCGACGTCACCCATCTGCGGTGCGGTTACTTTTTCACCAACCTGCTGCTCGACGTCGGGTCGCTGAACTCCGGCATGCTGCAGACAGTGCTGCCTATCGACGCGTCGATGGCCTGGGTGGCGCCCCGCGACATCGCCGAGGTGGCGGCGCTGACGCTGCTCAATCGTGAATGGACGGGGCATCGCGTGCAGGCCGTGCACGGGCCTGAAGACCTGAGCTGGGCGCAGGTCGCCCGGATCCTGACGCAAGAGCTCGGGCGAGATGTGACCGTCGAACGGATCGCGGATGAGGAGATGCGGCAGCAGTATGTCGACGCAGGGATGCCGACGGCGATGGCGGATGCCGTGCTGGGGATGTCGACCGGACTGCGCGATGACTTCACGCCTGAGCAGGAGCGGTCGGTGGTGACGACCACTCCGACGACGTTGCGGACGTGGGTGCGGGAGGAGCTCGCGGGACGCGGCGATCGATCGGGGGCGTTCGAAAAGGGGAGTTGAGCTCGGATTCGCGAACGTCGATAGAGCTGTCTTGCGCTGCTTCTTTGCACCTCAGTCGCAAGCGATGCCGTCTCCATCGCGGTCGAGATCATAGACATCTGAGCCGACGATTCGCACGGGCCCCTGGACGTAGCCGGGCCCATCCCCGCTTCCTCCTTCACAGTCAACGTCGCTGGCGACGGGGACACACGCATCCGCGTAGTTTGGATCGCAGCCGCCGCCGTCTTGCTGGGCAAAGGGGACCGGCGCGGGCGCGGGTGGTGGCGCCGGTGCTCGGCTCCCGACCGCGGTGACTTCTGTGACGGGTTCCAGCCGCGCAGTTGCACTGACGGTTTCTCGTGCGACCTCCTTGCCATCGACGAGAGTCACGCGATATTTCGTCACCATGATCCCGTCTACGCCGATTGCCGCAACGGTTGTGGTGCCTTGGTCGAGCTGGGGGTCATCAACGGTCGTGCGCTCGAATGGAATCGGGCTTTCCTCGCTGACTGTTGTAAAGGTGGTGGGGTTGGGAGTCGGCGTCGGGCGCGGCGTTGAACTTTGACTGGCTGCGGGCGCGACCAAGGCAGTGGGAGTGGCGGGCTCGTTCACGCTGGCACTTGAGATCCCGGCACCAAGCACGAGCATCGTTGCGGTACCCAACGCGGCAAACCCAGCTCGTCGCGAGCCGAGGCCCAGCCGAGGCATTGGGCGGCCAGCTATGGCGACGATCGCCAGTCCTGCGACAACGAGGAAGATCAGAGTCACAATGACCGGAGACCACCTCGCAAGGAGGCCGCCAACGACGAGCGCGCACACAATGAACGCGACCACTAGCCACGCCTTCTTGCTCTTTGTTCGTGATATGGCCGGTTCGGAAACGGTGGCCTGATTCAGCGGCGCAGTTGCGTTTGTCCATTGGGTCCCGTCCCACCAACGGAACTGGCCAGGGTTTTCGGGATCTATGTGCCAGGAGGCAGGGGGAAGTTCGGGCATCGCGTGCATCTCTCGGGCTGAGGCAAAGAAAGACCAATCGGGCGCAGGATGCATCCAAGGCTATGTATAGCCCCTTGAAGAGGCGTCCACAACCGGTTTGGACTGCGACTCTCGTGATGAGAGATCCGATGAAGGCCTAATCGGGTCGTCACTGGCCGATCAGCGCGTGGAGTTGTGCACGCAGCGCCGGATCACAGACGTACACGTAGGTCCCGAGCATGCCGCGTGTCAGGAGTACCCCGTATACGTTGCGGATGAATACCAGGAGATCACCTTCATCAAACGAACCCTTCAGATGCCCGGTGTTCTCCTTGCCTTTCTTGTCGCGGTAGGCGTCCCAGTCCGCGACGATCTGGCCCGACGCGGGATCGACGCGGAGATCGGGCCCGATGATCACTCCGGCATAGTTGAGGTCATACCCTTGCACGGTGTGAATCGACCCGACCTCGTCGAGTGACTTCTTCGAGTTGATCCAGTCCTTAGCCGTGCTGTTCCAGCGCAATTTCTCGCCATCGAGTTCGATGTCAAACGCTGCGGGATCCTTCTTCGAGATCCAGTCCCACGCGTAGCCAGCAACCAGACGCGATAGCCCGACTTCGGCGTCCTTTGTGTGGATTGCCGCACGCATCTCGCCGAGGTCATCGAAGATCTGCAGATCGTAATCCCCAAGATTTGGTCGTGGTGGGTTCTCGCCGCGCAGCATTGCACGGACGAACTCCACATAGTCAGTCCCAGCTTGCACGCGCATCTGCGTCGTGAGCCGGTAGTGACGATGAGCGTCTTTCGCATCGCGAACTTCTCCGCCAAGCACAGCCGGGGACAGGTCGTGCGGACGCACGCTCTGCTCCCCGTCGAGGAGTAAAAGTTGATGCTTGCTGCGGGCCTTTATCCAGGAGAGTTGTGTGTAGCGGGGGTCATCCTCGCCGAAGAGGGCCTTGTTGATCTCACGGAACTTCTTGTTCTGTACCCCCGAGGCCTGGTTCGCGCGCTGTCCAAGGCGATGCGTCTCATCGACCAGGACCAGATCGAATTCGATGTCCGATTCGCCGATCTGGAATGGGGTCATCACCATCATCGGATCGAGCTTCGACGTCTTCTTGAAGACCTTTTTCACTGACTCACGCAGCGACTGCTGTGGAACCACGAGCGCCATTCGCAGGCTCGCGAGTAAAGCTCGGTTCTCCGGCACGAAGAACTCCGCGAACATAGACTCTGGGTCGACGTCGTCGTGGTCTTGGTAGTCGCGAATGTCGGCGAGAAGCTTCATCAGAAAGATCGCGATGATTGTCTTTCCCGTTCCTGGATCTCCCTGCACGACAAGCGTCGAGCGAGCATCCGGATGCTGCAGGTCGTCGAGCAGGCCCTCCACTATGTCGCTGATCGCGATTGCCTGGTCGTCAGTCAGCGCCTTGAACGGTGAGAGCTTGAAGAGATCCGAGTTTTCAATCTGTGGAATGCTTCGGGCAAAGAGCCCTTCCGAGCGAAGAGCTTCGAACACGTCGCGGAATGATTCGCGGTAGAGCTCCCGGTCGTAGTACTGCGCATCTGTGAGGCCGTCGTTGCCATTGAGAATCGCGTACTGTCCGTCGCCGTGGAACCAGCGGATGAGGTGCGATTCGAGGTCGAGGCACGCGGACTTGTTGAAACGCTCATCGATCACGACGCGAACTGAGTCGAGCCCTTCGTCCTTTTTCGAGCCAGCGAGATGCTGGCGCATTCGCTTCTGGGTGCTCGTGGTCTCACCGACGTACAGCTTCTTCGTCCGCCGTTGTCCATCGATCACGTAGACGACTGGCCAGTTCGTATGGCGTGGATTTCCCCTCGCCCAGTCGTCGACCGTCTCGCGTGCGAAAGACAGGCGTTGGATGTCGAAGCCAGTCATTCCTTTTCGCCCTGATCCGCGGCCAACTCGGTGTATTTCGTCATCCGGCCCTTGGCGAGTTCGACCGGATACTTGGCCCTCGTCGACTGAAGCTTTCTCATCACGATTTCATCGAGATCGACACCGATCTTGTTCGCCAGGTGAATGCAGTAAGTAACGACGTCGGCGAGTTCTTCCTCAACGCGCGTCTGGTCGAAGTTGGACGACCACTGGAAACACTCGAGAAGCTCGGATGCCTCAATCGAGATGCTCTTCGCGAGGTTCTCCGGGGAGTGGAACTGATCCCAGTCCCGTTCGGCGACGAAGGTGCGAAGGGCGGCGAGGGTGGAAGGGGTGGGCATGGGGCCGAGGCTAGCAGGGCAGGTGGCGTTCTCGGCGTCTGCCCACGGTAGCCTGTCCACGTGATTCGACCTCATGCCGAACAAGACGCTATCCGCGACGACGTCTTCCGGTGGCTCGACCTGCGCCGCAACGCGGGCGCCTACGAGTACAGCCGCGACGAGCTGGTCAACTACATGTTCAACGGGGAGCGGATCCCTCTTCTCGACACCGGCCGCGGAATCCGTAATCCGGTGGACTTCGACTCGACTCTGACGATTATGACGAGCTCGAAGAAAACGGCGTACTCCGACGGGATTAGCCCCGAAGGGCTCGTCACGTACTCGTATCAGTCACGAGAGGGTGGTGACAATGTCAAACTGCGACGCGCCTTCGAGAGAGCCGATCCGCTCGTTTACTTCCTGGGCGTGCGGCCGAGTTATTTTGTCGCCTTCTACCCTGCGTACATCGTTCATGACGACCCGGTTAGGCGCACCGTGAGTATCGCGCTCGATGAGACTCTTCGGCATTTTGACGATCCGCTCAATCTCAAAGAATACGAGCGCCGGTACGCAGAACGTCTCGTCAGGACGCGCCTGCATCAGCCGATGTTCCGCGCCCGCGTGTTGCGGGCTTACAACACAGCGTGTGCCATTTGTAATCTAAAACACGCTGAACTGCTTGACGCCGCACACATTATTGCGGACTCGCAGACGGGAGGTGTCGCCGAAGTGACCAACGGGCTCGCGTTATGCAAGATCCATCATGCGTCGTACGACCAGAACCTCCTGGGCATCACACCTGACTATGAAGTTCGGATTGACCGCGACCTTCTTGAAGAAGTCGATGGGCCGATGCTGCGGCACGGCCTCCAGGACATGCACGGGCGCCCGTTGACACTGCCACAGCGCACGGCCGATTACCCGTCGAGACAAAAATTGGCGGAGAAATATGCGTTATTCGCTGCATAGCGTCAGCGCTTACGCGAGGCCGCCGAGGATGCGATCGACGGTAGGAATGTCCGCGGGCGCCCAGTCGACGCTATAAAGGTCCGTCAAGGGGATCCACCGGAGATCAGCGTGTTCAGTGAGGCGCGGATCGCCATCGACGATCGTCGCGTAATAAGTGGTGAGTGTGACGACGCCGAACTCGTACTCGTGCGTCGTTGCCTCCACTCGTTCGCCTACGGAGACCGTACAGAGAAGCTCTTCCTGTATCTCACGTGCGAGTGCGTCCTGCGGGGTTTCACCAAACTCAACTTTCCCTCCCGGAAACTCCCACAGCCCGGGTAACGACATCGTTCGACTGCGCTGGGCGGCGAGCGCCGCACCATCGCGAATCAGCACTGCTCCCACGACATTGATCTGCTTCTTCAAGCGGCTCTCCGTGTTCGACGGCCCGCCCGCAGTCTAGCGACCGGGGCGCGGCGCTGTGACACTCCAGGGCGACCGGTCATTTGATGCCGCGGGACCGGCGCATCCCTCGGCTCCGGGCGGTGAGCGTTCTTTGTGGCTTTCGCCGGAGGTTGTCCGAGAACGATTCGGCCAAGCGGCGGTAGCTTCCTGCGCGGCGCTGGAGCCAGATCCCGAGCGCGACGAAACCGAGAACGAGGAGCACCGGCAATTGTCCGATCGGCTCCGTGGATTCAAACATCTCGAGGATCGTCGTGCCGACGAATGCGGAGAACACCACAACCAGACCTATGCCGATCCATTCGTGGAGGAGAGCGATATCATTCGCGCGACGCGCGTACCGCTGAGCATCTGCAGCAGACACGAGGGCCTTCGGATCCGGGAAACTCGGCCGCCTCCATGTGGGCCACGGTCGGTCAGCGGCACGCTTCTGTTGCTCGGACATTCCGTCGAAGTAGGGGACTGCGCTATTCGCCGCCATAATCCGGTGGAGTCCGCGGTGGGTGAGTACGTCGAGCAACACGAGGCTGATCGTCAGCCCAACGAATACGGCGTCTTTTTCCTCGCCGGACGGAGCGCGGAGGACGGCTACCTGTGCGAGCGTGGCGATGACGCTCAGGGCTGCCAGCCAGGCCGTGCGCGAGCGCAGCGTGGCAAATATCTGATCCCGCGTTCGCCCGGATGGGCCTGCGAACAAGCCGATCCCGCAGGTGATGGTGAAGGTCCGCAGTAGAAAGACGAGCGCGAGGGCCGCAAGGGGTGAATCCGGCCATGTGCCTAAATGGGGCCTCGAGTACCGGTTGCGTTTCCGGGTATGCGAGCTGCACGGCCACCATGACCGCTACGGTGACAGGGGCGAGCAACAGCAGGCTGGAAAACGTCCAGAGAGTCCGCGCGCTCCGCAAAGAACCATGTCCGATGGCCACAATGCGGCCCGTGCGAGTAGTGAATGCCATTCGTGCAGGCTACGTAGAGCTTCCGACATCAGCGCAATGCTCGGGCAGCTGCGTCCACAACGGTCGAGGTGCCCTTCACGCTCGGAGCACGTTGCCGGTCGCTGCCTGATCCACGAAGGGTGTCAGACGATGACCATCCGCCTCAGGGCTGCCCAAATCCGTACGTGTACTGACCGGAGTCCCAGTTCATGGTGGCGTTGTAGTAGTAGCCAGACATGGTGCCGTCGCCGTTGTCCACGTTTGCGACGAAGCACTGGAAGACGGTCGTCTTCTGAGCCAGATCATCCGTCGACCCGCCGTCAAGCGGATCGCAGGAGACCTCGATAATCGGTCCGTCGATGATGCCCTCTTCAACATGGCCTTCTGCCATCGTCTTGATCGAGCCCTCGACGCCGTCAACGGCGACCTCGCGGCCGTCGCGTTCGCGCTGATCGGCCGCGGCCTGTCGTTCCTCTTCTGCCTCAGCTCGAGCTTGCTCGGCGGCTTCGGCGTCTTTGACGTCCTGAGCGGCTGCCGCTTTCTCCGCTGCGACTTGGTCGTTCTGAAGCTTGATCGTGAACGCGATACCCGCCCCGGCGAGAACCAAAACGACGGCGACGATCACCGTCCAGAATCCGAGCCGTCGTCGTGACGACCGTGAACGCGGCTTGCCCTGTGTTTCGTCAGTATCGAGTCGAGACGGTGTTTCAGGGGCCTCGAGATCCAACCAGTCTTCACCGTCCCAGTAGCGTTGCTTCCGCGTCGGATCGGGATACCAGCCCGCCGGTGCCTTAGGTGCGTTTTCCGACATGATGGTGCTCCTTGTGCTAGACGTCACTCCGTATCGTGAGTCGAGCGGCAGGCATGAATACACGCCTGTCACTCATCCTGCTACGGCTTGACGAAGACCTCGTCGGCCAGCATCCCGGGGCGAACGCGGATCAGGGCTGTCTCTCCGTCGGGGATGAGGAACGCCTCTGAACCGGTGGCAGACGCGCTGTTGTAGAGCTCATCCATTCCGATACCGTCGGCAAGCGAGACCATCGCGTCGTAGCTGTTCACAACGTTGCCCGCACTGGTCACAAGGGCCATGCTGACCTCGACCGCGAGACCCGATTCATCACCTGTGTATGTAACCGTGTAGTTCACGATCTCGTAGTGCGAGCCAGCAGGTGCCGGGTCGTTGAACATGTTGCCGTCGGCGACTGCGGCGGCGCCGTCGACAGTGTGACTGTTCACGACCACGGTCCAGTCGTCAGTGCTGATCTGTGAGGCGATCGGGTACGGGTTCTCACGCGTGCCCTGCGCGGCAGCTTCGGCCGGCTCTTCCTCGACTGCCGCTGCGTCTTCTTCATCCGCGGGCTGGGTGACCGTGGTATCGGTATCGCCGAAGGCCTCACTCGCCGCGTTTGCGATCACCGCGAAGAAGACGACGAAGCCGACGATCGTGCCGACGATCGACACGATCAGGCCGACGATGCCCATCCACTTGCGGTCGCCCTTGAGGAACAGCGAGACGATGCTGAGCACGAACGCGATCGGCAGCAGGATCCAGCCGAGGATCAGCGCGCCGGGGATGCACGCGAAGACGAAGCCCGCGATGGCGACGATCAGCGCGATCAGCGCGATGACGTTCGTCTTCCTGGGTACGGATGCCGCTGCAGTAGGGGGTGGCATCGGCGGCGGCAGTTGCTGCGGAGCAGGGGCTGCCGGGTTGAGGTCGGACATTTGGGTCTCCTTCAGGAGTGTGTGTGGAGCACCGGCCTGCCCCGCGACGGATGCCGTTGGGCGCCAACTCGCACGCACACCGAATATCGCCCTGATCAGGGCGCGAGTCGGGAGTTCGGGTAGAGCTCTGTGCTCCATGCGGACCGGCTGGGTGCTAACACTAGCCCCAGGGGCCGACATTGTTCACGTCCCGAGAGAACACTGGAATGTCCTGACTCTCGATGGCATCCGTTCCTGGCATCCATCGCAGAACTCGCCAGTCGTCGGGTGTTCGAAGGCGGTCTCGAGGAATCCAATCGTGGGTCACTTCACATTCCTCGAAAAGCACGGAATCGCATCCGAATGCCTACCGCGAACTAGGCTCATCCCCATGCCCTGGCGCACCATCGAACTCCACGTAGACCGCGACAGCGTTGCGATGGGCGACGACGCCATGTCGCACGCCAAGAGGACGACCGTTCGCCGAGGCACACTGCTCAGCGCCGCCATCGAGCAGTGCTCACCCGAGATCAAGGCCCAAGGCTGGTCATGGGTCACCGTCGTCGACCGCGAGGTCGCCGCAGTCTGGTCCATCGATCACGGTGCACAATTGCTCGTAACTGACCGCAAGCTCACACGCGGACCGGTCGACATCCACTTCCGATACTTCGTTCAGATCGATCCCGACTGGCTCTTCGATCGTCTCGCTCAGGGCGCACGTGCCGACCTGCGAGCACTCGAGCACGAGTACGCCCCGATCGCGCGCGAGAAGTACCGGGCCGAGCTACTCCGCCGCGAGCGCGAGATCGATGCCCGGCTGCTGAGCTCCGACTGCATCGAGACCATCCGGCATTACGGCGCCGACGTCACACTGCACGCCGACATCGCCTGCGACTTCACTCACCGAGGCGAGACGTGGGCGGTGAGGCGCGCCGACACCATGCTCCAGGTGTTCGTCGGTGGAGGAGCGCCGATCGCGTCGATTCGACCTCACGCACTCGGAGAAGCGTGGGTCGTCGGAATGCTCGGCGCATCGGTGCGAGCCGCCTCCGGGCTCCCTGACCTGCCCGATGTCGACCCTCTGCCAGGCCTCGAGCTCACACAGACGGGAGGACGATGGATGTCGCACGGAGCGCCCACCGTCCAGGTCACAACGGAACGCGCAGCACGCGTCGCACGATTCGTCTTCGGGCGTTCAGTCGACGAGGTCCGGGCACTTCTCGAGGTCTGAACCCGCTACCCGACGTCCCCGAACTCCACGACCCCACCGACGACAGTCGCGGTCACTTCCTGCTCCGCGATCCGCTCAGCCGGAATCTCATACAGGTCGTCACTCAGCGCGATGAAGTCCGCCAGCATCCCGACCTTCAAGGTCCCCTTCGAGAGCTCCTGACCGACCGCATACGCCGAGCCATAGGTATAGGCCCGCACGGCCTCGTCGACGCTGATCCGCTCGCGTTCACCCAACACCGCACCGGAACCCGTCCGTCGCAGCACCATGTCGCGCAGTGAGACGAGCGGGTTTGCATCCGAGATGGGGGAGTCGGTCGATCCATTCAGCACGATCCCGGCATCCGCCAGCGACTTCACCCGGTAGATGTCGTCGCGGCGATCCTGCTCCACGGCAGCGGCCATGCCGTCGCCGAAATCCGAGAGGAACACGCCCTGCGGCACCGGAATCACCCCGAGACGAGCAGCGCGCGCGACGTCAGCGTCGCTCGCCAGCGCAAAGTGCTCGATGCGGTGGCGCACGTCGGGCCGGGGCGCGATGCGCTGCGCCTCTTCGACAGCATCCAGCACGTGAGTGATCGCGCGGTCGCCGATCGCGTGCGTCGCGACCGTCCACCCTGCGCGATGCGCGCCGACGATGTAATCGCGTAGTTGGGAAGGCTCGTGCAGCAGCACACCGAAGTTGTCGGCCTCGCCGTGGAAGCACGCGTGCATGGCCGCCGACCGCCCGATGAACGAACCATCCGCGACGATCTTCACCGGCCCCACCCGCAGCATGTCGTCACCGAGCCCGGTGCGGATGCCGAGGTCCAGCCCCAGCACGTCCTTATCGGGCAGGTCCTCGAACGGATGCAGCACGGTGATGTACGGCATGAGGGTCGTCCGCACCCGCAGCATCCGCCGCTCGACCGCCGTCTGATACGCGTGGTAATCGAGCGGGCTGTTGCCGACCACCCGGATCTCGCCGATCCCGGGCTCGGTGACCGAAGTGAGTCCGTAGCTGAGGGCCTGATCGCTCGCGAGGGCGAGATTGCGCTGCACCTCATCCAGCTCGACGGGACGCACCAGTTCATTGATCGGACCCATCGCCGACTCCTGCAGCAGACCCTTCGGCCGTCCATCGGCATCGCGCGGGATGCTGCCACCGGCGATGTCGGGATACCCCTCCCTGCGCGGGTAACCGGCGAGCTCGAACGCACGCGTGTTGGCCACGAGCATGTGCCCGGAGACGTGCTCGAGGATGACCGGCCGGCCACCCGCAGCCCGATCCAGCGCTTCCGCCGTCGGATGATCCTCGAGGAAGTTCTGGTCGTACCCGGCCCCCCGCACCCACGCATCCGGTGCGAGACCGTCCGCATACTCGCGCACCGCGTCGTACAGCTCAGCCAGCGAGTTCACCACGCCTGGACGCAGGTTGAGCGACGCGAGCCGGAACCCGGTCAGTGAGAGGTGATGATGCGCGTCGTGGAATCCGGGCAGCACCGGCTGCCCGTCGAGGTCGACGATGCGGTCGGCATCGAGGCCGTGCAGGTCGTCATCGAAGCCGACGATGCGGCCGCCCAGCGTGCCGATGCTGTGCGCGAACGGCCGCTTCGGGTCGAGGGTGCGGATGCGGGCATTGGTGAAGATCGCGTCGATATGCATGTCAGGCCGCTGTCTCCCGCTCCACCTGCCGCACGATCTGCCGCTGCAGACCCCAGACGCCGGCGATGGTGACGAGGATCATCGCGGCATAGAACACCGCGACCGCCCAGACGCTGCCGCCGCTGGAATTCAGAATCCACTGCGCGACCAGCGGCGTCGAACCGCCGAACACCGTGGCGCACAGCTGGTAGGCGAGCGAGACGCCCGAGTACCGGATGCGGGCGGGGAACGCGGATGCGAGGAAGGTAGCCAGCAGCGCGTAGTAGGCCGTGCTGCCGAGGATCGTCGCATAGAGCGTGACGGTGATCCACAGCGGAGACGCCGCCTGGATGGCCAGGAAGTACGGCACGGTCAGCAGCACGCTGAACACCAGCCCGGTGAGCATGACCCTGGCGATGCCGAAACGCTCGGCGATCTTCGCGGCGATCGGCTGCCAGATGAACTGCAGCACAGCCATGCCCAGCAGGATGTTGAGCATCAGCTGGCGGTCGAGGCCCAGCGATCCGGTCGTCCACGACAGCAGGAACGTGTTCGAGAAGTAGGCGTTCGAGATGCCCATGACGGATGCCAGGACGCCGAGCCCGATGAAGATCGGAGCGGTGCGCAGAGCGACGAGCACCGGCGCGCTCACGACCTCCTGCTTCTGCTTCGCCGCGACGAAGTCGGGCGACTCCTCCACCTTCAGGCGGATGACGAGACCGACGACCACGAGGATCGCGGAGAGCAGGAACGGGATGCGCCAGCCCCATGAGATGAACTGCTCATCGGGCAGCAGCCCCACGAGGAGGAACATCAGCGTGGCGAGGATGGATCCGGCCGGCGACCCCTGCTGCACCCACGCACCGGCGAGGCCCTTCTTCTCCGGCCGGGCGTTCTCGGTGGACAGGAGTACGGCCCCGCCCCACTCGCCCCCGACCGCGAAGCCCTGCAGGCCACGGAGCACGACGAGCAGGATCGGCGCCAGCATCCCGATCTGCGCGAACGTCGGCAGCAGTCCGATCAGGGTCGTCGCGGCGCCCATCATGATCAACGTGATGACGAGCACGTTCTTGCGCCCGAGCTTGTCGCCGAAGTGCCCGAAGACGAGGCCTCCGACGGGACGCATGAGGAAGCCGACCCAGAAGGTCGCGAACGACGCCAGCAGCGCCGCGCCGGGGGCGACGTCCGGGTAGAAGACACGTCCGAACACGAGCGCGGCCGCCGTGCCGAAGATGTAGAAGTCGTACCACTCGATCGCGGTGCCGACGAAGGCACCCACCATCGATCGTCGCTGGCGGGAAGGGGAGATCTCAGTGTGCGAAGCGGCCATAGTTGGCCCTCTCTATCGGGGAAGAGCTTTCGGGGATCGGGTACAGGCCATCTTGACGGCACGCATCCATGCTCGTCCAATGAGAAAACCGGGTATCGATATACGCTTTGTGCATGTACGGAGAGCGAGAGCTGGAAGCGTTCGTCGCGGTCATCGACCGCGGATCGGTGAGCCTGGCGGCCGAACGACTCATCCGCACGCAGCCGACGGTGTCACGGCAGATCGCTTCGCTCGAGCGGCAGGTGGGTGCCGCACTGTTCCGCCGGATGCCGAACGGAATGGTGACCACCTACGCCGGCGAGCGCCTCGAACCGATGGCCCGCGACCTCGTCCGCCGCAGCCGTCGCGCACGGGACGTGATGGACGGCATTGTGCAGGAACAGCGGTCGTTCGTCGCCGCCGCGCCCGAGATGACCAGCGTGCTCGTCCTCGCGCCCTTCATCGCCGGCGGTGGCCCGATCTCCGACGTGATGATCGCCACGCCCGCCGAGACATACGACCGGCTGCGCACCGGCGCCGACCTCGCGGTGACGACCAGTCCGCCGGCCTCGAGGCTGCGCGGCACTCGGGTGATGACGCTTCCGTTGCTCTGCCAGCTGCCGGCCTCTCACCCGCTCGCCGATGGCGACCAGATCGAGCTGAGCGACCTGCTCGCAGGTCCTTTTCTCACGTCGGGACGCGGGTCGGCCGCGTGGGCGCAGATCCAGCAGGTCGCAGAAGGCGAGGGCTGGTCGCTGGAGATGGCGAGTCTCGGGGCGGATGCGCCGATCATCCAGGCGCGATCCGCCGCAGGACACGGGCCGTGCGTCGTCGTCGAGCCGCCCCGGTTCGGGCTGGTCTCGCGGCCGCTGCACCATCGCGGCCAGGCGATGCGCTGTGCACTGTATGCGAGTTGGGAGCGCACGCACTATGCCGGCGATGACATCCGGCGCGTGGTGAAGCAGCTCACCGAGTTCGTCGCAACGCATGTCCCGGATCTGTATCCCGAGGGGACGTATCCGGCGTACGCCTGAGCGCGTGTGTCAGTCACGCCTCATCTGAGCCTGGATGCGCCGGTCGAGGTCGTCGAGTTCGGCGAGCAACTCGGAGGCGACCCACACCCGGTTGCGCTTGCGACCGGTGATCTCCTGGATGAAACCTGCCTCGCTCAGTCTGTCTATGGCCCGATACGTCTGCTGTTCTGAAGATCCTGAACGCTGCTCGATCTCGTCGGCGGCCATCACCGGGTGGTCGTAGAAGGCGGGGATGAGCGCTGCGACCGCAGAACCGGCTCGCGGGCGGAGTTCTGAATTCCATTCATCAGGCAGCGCTTTGATGCGCGCTATTGACTCCCGAGAACAGACTGCCGCTGCGCGCGCCGAGCGTGCGAACAACTCGATCAGCGGTGCCGGGTGTCCCTGCCGATATTCGCCGAGAGCGGCGAAGTAGTCCTCGCGCATGGCCAACAGGCCGCTCGCGAGCGGGACGACGGCGTTCCGGGTCACGCCACGTCGTCGAAGAACGGCAGACACGAGCGCGCGACCGATACGACCGTTGCCATCAGTGAACGCGTGGATGGACTCGAACTGGGCGTGCGCGATCGCGGCCTGCACCATCACAGGTATGTCGTCGCGATTGAGGTAGTCGATGAGATCGTCCATCAACGTGTGCACTCGCTCAGGGGAGGGAGGAACATAAAGCGCATCGCGTGGCGAATGGTCGCTGCCGCCGATCCAGTTCTGCATATCCCTCATGCGACCGGCGTAAGCGGCTTCGTGAGGATCGTCTTGCATCAGCGCGCGGTGGGCGACAAGCAGATCTTCAAGGACGAACTTTCCACGTTCGGCCGTTGCGGTCACGAGACCGTGCAGCGCAGTACTCGCGGCCACCATGCTCGTCGCGGAGGAGTTCGAGCGGTTGCCCGCCAGCGCCTTCGCGTAGTCGACAGCGCTTGCGGACACTCGCTCGATCTTCGACGACGCCACCGATTCCGTCCGGATCATGAAGCGACTCAGCGCTGCCGAATGCCCTTCGGCGTCCGTATCGGCCTGCGCGACTGCGAGAAGTGCCTCCTCAGATGTGACGATCGTCATCATCGGTGGAATGTAGTCGAGCGACGAGATCATCGCGGGGATCGTCGCATCGACAGATGACAGTGTGCGATCGGCTCGGGTGCCGCCCCGGACCTGCTGGCGCCATGGCAGCGTCTCGATGGCTGGGACCGGCCACAAGAAGTGCGACGGTGAGCTGCGCTCAGTGTTGCTCATAACCCGAGTATTGCACTTCTTACCAAGCTTTAGCTTGAATAAACACGAGTTTGGCGTCCGGAGGTAAGGGTTATCGAAGTCGGCGAGCTATCTTCTCGCATCCACCTCTGCCAGCCCGACTCGCATCGCCTCCCGCTCCGCAGCATCCCACGGTCCGGATGCGGCCAGCGGGATCTCGGTCATGAATCGTCGCTCACTCTCGGGAATCCGCTCCGCGACCACCTCGGGCTGCGCGCCGGCTGCCGAATACAGAGCAGGCCCGTCGGCGTAGAAGAGGTCGCACGCCACGAGCCGGCCGTCGGATCCGCGCATCACGTTCGACGGATTCTGGTCGAGCGGGCCGCACCATGGCAGCTCCTGCAGTGCACGCGCGTGGATGCCGCGGATGATGTCGACCAGCTCGGCGACGGACTCCTCGCGATTCTCGATCGCCCGGTGGAATTCGATGGCCTCCTGCTCAGCTACGGCCTCGAGCCATTCCATCACCTGCAGGTCTCCGCCGCCGACGAGGCGTCGATGGACGAAGAGCTGCGGCACCTGCCGCGTGTGCGCGGCCTCGCGATAGAGCTCCGCGGTGTACGGGCCGGTCGGGTCGAAGGGGCTGATCCGCACCGCCATCGTTCGGTCGGGAGTTCGATCGGGAGAGCGCAGCGCGATCGCCCAGTCTCCGGCGCCGCACGGTGTCCAGCCGGCCTCGGTGAACACGCGCTCGGCATCGCGATGCGTGGCCTCCGGCGGGAGCAGATCGAGGATGTCGTTCATGCGTCCAGTCTGCGACAACTGCGGCAGACTCGGCCAGCGCGCTCCTCACGACATCGCGTCGACCACGGCGATCTGCACATTAGCGCCGTCGATGCTGCCCAGCTCTGCGGAATCTGTGTCGCTGAGCCCGTCATCGGTGATCACGGCCACGAAATCGTCGAGGCCGAGGACGCGATATTTTGCGTAAGTGCCGAATTTGGCGCTGTCGGCGAGCAGGATGCTGGATGTCGCCGACGCGTGCGCGGCCCGCTTCGCTTCGACCTTCGCGTCCATCGGGGTGGTGGCGCCGTGGTGGGCATCCCACGAGCTGGTCGACAGAATCGCGAGATCGAGAGAGAGCTCAGCAAGAGTGAGCGCGGCCAGCCGTCCGACCATGGATTCGTTGTCGCGGTCGACGCGTCCGCCGACGCAGATGAGTTCGGCGCTGGGGTGATCGAGGAACGCCTGGATCGTGCCGAGATCGTTCGACACGATGGTCAGATCCCTGCGGGATTCGAGGTGCGGACGCATCGCCTGCACGGTGGTCCCCGCATCGAGGTAGATGGTCATGGCATCGGTCACGAACGACGCCGCGAGTTCGGCGATCGCCGACTTCTGCAGCCGGTTCACAGCGGCTTTGTCCGCACGGCGAGGCTCGGAGACCATCTTCGTGATCGCGGCGGCGCCACCCTGCGTCGCGAGCAGCCGTCCTTGCTCTGCGAGGGCTGAAACGTCGCGTCGTGCCGTCATCTGACTCACGCCGAGGTGCTCGGTGATCTGCCGGTAACTGAGCACCTGCTCCTTGCGGAGGAGTCGCAGAATGCGTTGCCGCCTCTGCTCAGGGATCAGTGATGTCGTACCGGTCATCCGTGTTCCTCCGGCCCTCAGTCTAGAGTCGCTGGGGCGCGGCGCGAGCAGACGGCGTCCACGGACTGCCCCATCGCTGCGCGAGCTCCTCGATCTGTCCTGCGGTGAGTTCGACGCGCTGCAAGGGATCTGTCAGAAGCACGATGCGACAGGCCTCCTCGAGCTCGATCGCCCGATCCACGGCGTCATCGATGTCGCTTCCGGCCACGACAGCACCGTGGTTCGCGAGCAACGCTGCGCGCATCGGCCATGGCGCCTCGTACACGTCGACGCCGAGGGTGGCGTCTCCAGGGTGTCGGTACGGAAGCAACGGCGTCTGGCCGACGCGCATCACGAAGTACGGGGTGAGCGGCGCAACAGCATTGTGATCCGCCCACGGCGTCATACATGACAGGGCCACCGCGTGTGGAGAATGCACGTGGATCACAGCGCCGAATCCGGCATCCCGACGGTAGAAGCCGACGTGCAGCGGCGCCTCCTTCGATGCCTTCGCGCCGCCCACGTGCGTGCCGTCCATCGTCAACCGGGCCAAGGAGCGCTCATCGATCCGCCCGAGCTCCACACCCGTTCCCGTGATGAGGATGCTGTCGGCATCGCGCACGCTCATATTGCCGCTGGATCCAGGGCTCAGCCCGGCCTCGATCAGGCGGCGGCCCGCGGCAGCGAGGCCATCGAGTGCGCTCCGGTTCATGCGAGTTCCTTCCATGCGGCGACGAACAGATCCTCGTCGCCGAAGTTGCCGCTCTTCAATGCGAGCGCGATCCTTCGGCCACCGGCATCCGCCGTCGACCAGCACACACCAGGCGCCAGCTCCGGCCCGATGCGCAAGGACTGCACATCGAGCTCGCGCACCACGGCGCCGCTGGTCTCGCCGCCTGCCACGATCATCGCCGTGACCCTGCCATCGGCGACCAGCTTCCGCGCGACACCCGCCAAGACGCGTTCGACGACCGGCGCCACGTCGATGCCGCCCTGTTCGGATCGCACATCCGACCGGTTCCGTGCTGCGCACACGACCGGGTGCGCTCCGGCATCCTGGGTGAGCACCCAGTCGGCAAGCTCTGTGATCGCCCGGTCCGGATCGGCGAGCGCCTGCTCGAGGTCGATCTGCCGCACCGGCTGCGACTGCGCCGCCACATCGAGTTGCGCGAGCGTGGCCCGTGACACGCTCCCGCAGAGCACGACGCCCCGACCCGGCTGCGGCGGTGACCAGACGTCGCTTCGGCGACCGGGACCGTGCAGTCCGAGCGCGAGGCCAGAGCCGCCGGAAACCACGACATCATCGGTGGTCGCCGCGGCGATCACCGCGAGGTCGTCTTCGTCGATCGCATCGATCACGGTGTAACGGCAGCTGCTCGCGTCCAGTGCCCGGCGAATCGCATCCGCGCCCTGCCTGACGACAGCGTGGAAGACCTCGTCGACGGCCTCATCCGTCTGGGGCCGCAGGATGTCCGCAACCCGAGAGCGGGTCATCGGGGTGAGCGGATGCTGGCGCATCGAGGAGTGCTCAAGGAGATCGGATCCGACGAACAGATGGCCCAGGTAGACGGTCCGTCCGTTCGCCGGCAGGGCGGGCACGACAACGCACCGCGCGGCGCCGAGCTCCTCGGTGACGGCATCCAGGATCGGACCGATATTGCCCTCGTCGGTCGAATCGAAAGTCGAGCAGTACTTCACATAGAAGCGTGTCGCGCCGAGTCCGCGCAGCGCGCGCAGGGCGGCGAGCGATGACGCGACGGCGGCGTCAGGGCGTGCCGTGCGTGTCTTCAGCGCGATGACCACGGCGTCGACATCGCCGAGTCCGGTGGTGTCGCCGTCTTCGATCACGACGGCGACGCTGTGGCCTGACCGACGCAGCATCGTGGCCAGATCGGTGGCGCCGGTGAAGTCGTCTGCGATGGCTCCAAGCACTTTCTCGCCCCTGCCTCGTGTGTCTGCGTGGTGTCCTATGGACCGGATGCAACTCATCCGACAACCATCGTATGTGAATATTTGGTATGAAGTTGGATGATTATGGAAACTGTGGCACAGTTGCCCACAGCCGCTCGAAAGCCGCGCGGCCGCATGAAGAATCGGAACAACGGTGATCCTCCCGCACCCCCACCGCAGTCGAGCTGCCGTCCGCGTCGCCCTCACCGGGGCGAAGGGCGGATACGGACGCACCTTCCTCGCGCAGCTCGCGCTCACGCCGGAACTGCTTCCCGCAGTCCTGATCGATCCTGACATCGCCGGTGTGCGCGAGATGGTTCTCTCGCTCGGCATCCCCGCCGCGCAGATCAGCGAATGCGCTGATACCGACCAGGTCTCGCGTGCCGTCGCCGAGGGCAAGACCGCGATCATCGGGTCCGGCGACGCGATCGATTGGCAGAGCATCGATGTTCTCGTGGAGGCATGCGGCCGGGTCGGCGCCGGCAGCCGCTACGCCGCAGATGCACTCGCCAACGGTACGCACGTCGTGATGGTGAGCAAGGAAGTGGACACCGTGGCAGGTGTGGAGCTCGCGGCCCTCGCCGCGGACCACGGACTCGGATACCTCCCGGGCGACGGCGACCAGCCGGCCGATCTGCTCCGCCTGCTCGACTGGGTCAGCGCAGTCGGCCTCGACATCGTCGCCGTCGGCAAGTCAGGCGAGTACGACATCGTCTTCGACCCCGCCACAGGTCGCGCGACGCAGGCAGGTGAGAGCGTCGATGCGCCGGAGCTTTCCGGTCTCCTCGAGATCGGTGACGACACCGTGGCCACGCTCACCGCTCGCGCCGAGGCCGTTCGAGGGCTGAAGCGCGCTGCTGCCGCTGACTCCTGCGAGATGACGGTGGTCGCCTCGCGCATCGGCTCCGTCGCTGATGTGGAGGCGATGCACTACCCGGTCGCACGTATCGACGAACTCGCGGATATCTACGCTTCGCGCGAGGAAGGCGGCATCCGCCAGCGCGACGGTATCGTCGACGTCTTCTCCGCACTTCGCCTGCCCGGTGAGGCGAGCTTTGCCGGCGGCGTGTTCGCGATCGTCCGCACGGGCGACCGCGAGACATGGGAACTGCTGCGCGGCAAGGGGCACGTCATCAGCCGGGACGGCCGGTACGCGTGCATCTACTGGCCGTACCACTACATGGGTGTGGAGACTCCACTCACCGTTCACGCCGTCATGGACGGCGCAGCGGCGCTTTCGCCTCGTCCGTCCCTGCTTCTCGCCGCGCGCGCGACGGAGGACATCCCCGCCGGCACATCATTCGCCGTCGCCGGACACCATCACGAGATCGCGGGCGTCGCGCCCGTGATGATCGATGCGGATGACACGGTCAGTGCCTATTACCTGCTCGATGGAGCACATGCCACGCGCACCATCGCTCGCGGCGAGCTCATCCGGTTCGGCGATGTCGAAGGCATCGACGCCGGGGCTCTCGCGCTTCACAACGCGGGCATCGCCCGCTTCGCCACGAACTGATCGGAGTGAGTCGATGACGATGACCACCACCACCCACGCGGCAGGCGCCGCATTGACCCGAACCGAGGCGAGGGCATGACCGCTGAGATCATCGCGCTGATCGGACTCGCGCTCGTCTTCACCGTATCGGCGCTGCGCAACGTGCACATGGGCGCTCTCGCGCTCGTCGCCGCGTTCGTCGTCGGCATCGGGATCGTCGGGGAGAGCCTCGACGATGTGCTCGGCGGATTCCCTGTCGATGCACTCGTGATCCTGCTCGGCATCACCTACCTGTTCGGCATCGCTCGCGAGACCGGAACCATCGACTGGCTCGTGGATCGTTCCCTGGTGCTCATCGGTGACCGGGTGGCGCTGCTGCCGTGGGGCCTGTGGGCCATCGCGAGCGCCGTCGCATGCCTCGGAACCTCGCACGCCGCCTTCGCCGTCGTGCCGATCGCAATGAGCCTCGCGCACAGCCACCGCATCAACTCGACGATGATGGGCATCGCCATGAGCTCGGCAATCGTCGGTGGCGCACTCGCTCCGACGAGCATCGTCGGCATCACCGTGCAGACCGTCGCCTCGCAGGCGAACCTGACGTACAACGCCGGACTGATGTTCGCGCTCTCCATCGGCATCAACGCGCTCGTCGTACTGGTCGCGTTCTTCCTCTTCGGCGGACGTGAGCTCATCGCCCGCTCCCGTGGCGAGGGTAAGGATGCTCCGACAGGCGGAGCCTCCCTCGGAAACCGCACGGCCGGCGGCGTCCTCTCCGCGACGAAGACGGCAGCCCCGGTCGCGACTCAGAAGCTGACAGCGCTGCAGGTCGTCGTGATCGTCTCGATCTTCGTCCTCATCGGAGGCTTCTTCGCCTTGACCCAGCTGGGCGTCGACATCAACCTCGGCGTGGTCGCTCTGACGATCGCCGTGGTGATCGCGCTGATCGACCCGAAGATCGGTCGCAAGGCCATCGCTCGTGTCGACTGGGGCACGATCCTGCTTCTCGGTGGCATCATCACCTACGTCGGGGTTCTCACCAGGCTCGGTGCGATCGACCAGCTCGGCGAGATGGCACGTTCTGTCAGCAGCCCGTTGCTCGCGGCGTTCGTCATCTGTGTGGTGGCGGCACTGGTCTCGGCGTTCGCGTCCACGATCGGCATCATCGGCGCGCTCATCCCGCTCGCCGTGCCCCTGCTGGTCGTGGGTGGCGGGTTGGAGATGACGGGCTTCATCTACGCGCTCGCGATCTCGGCCTCGCTCGTCGACTGTGCGCCGTTCGGCACCACCGGAGCCACGATCGTGGCCTCCACCGTGGAAGAGGACCGTCCGCGGGTCTATCGAAATCTCACCATCTGGGGTCTTGCGATGGTCATCATCGGTCCGGTGGTCACGCTGGCGACCATGGTCGTGCCGTTCCTCTGGCTCTGACCAGCTGGGCTGCCTGACCTGATCGGCGAGGCGGGGACGAACATCTCGTCCCCGCCTTGCCGTTTCTGCGTTGAAATGCTGATCGTCAAGCAGCAGCGTTCATCTAGTTACAAAATGCCAAGTGATTTATCTCGTGTACTGGGCACTTCCTCGTCAGATTTGGTTCGTGCCCGCGCGCGGCGTAATACTCGTGGCACACCCGGGCTCCCATCCTCCCCGGTAACGACATGAACTCTCCCTCACGCAGCCTTCCGTCAAGCGGTCTTCCCGCAGCCACGAGCGTCGCCATCATCGGCGCCGGTCGCGTCGGCGGCGTGCTCGCTGCCGCGCTTCGACAGGCCGGGCTCACGGTGCACGGGCCATTTGGGCGAGGCGAGACGATTCCGATGGTGGAGGTCGCGCTGCTCTGCGTGCCCGATTCCGCAATCGCGGATGCATCCGCCGCGGTCCGTGACCGCGTGCGATACGTCGGCCACGTCTCCGGTGCCACACCGCTCGACGACGTCGACTTCAGCATCCACCCGCTGCAGACCTTCACCGGCTCCGAGTCGCCAGACATCTTTCTCGGCATCGGCGCCGCAGTCGCAGGCCGCACGCCGGCCGACACATACCTGGCAGAACAACTCGCCCGCGCCCTCGGCGCCCGACCCTTCGAGATCGACGCCGCCCACCGTGCCGGTTACCACGCGGCCGCATCCTTCGCCTCGAACTTCGTGCTCACCGTGCTCGACGCGGCCGAGCAGCTCGCAGCATCCGCCGGCATCCCGGACGATGAGGCGCGCGACCTCCTCGCTCCCCTCATCCGCCGCACGGTCGACAATTGGCAGAGCATGGGCGCGACAGCATCTCTCACCGGCCCGATCGCCCGCGGCGACGAGGTCACGATCGCTCGTCAGCGCGCGGCCGTCGATGAAGCCGACCCCGCGCTGACGAGTCTGTTCGACGCACTCGCGACCGCCACCCGTGCCGTCGCCGGCCAGAAGGCAGCGGTATGAGAATCCTCCGCACGATTCCCGAAGTGCGTGCTGTCGTCGAGAACGCCAGGCGCGCGGGTCGCAAAGTAGGGCTCGTCCCCACCATGGGCGCCTTCCACGACGGCCACGTCTCACTGATGCACGCCGCGCGCCGCCAGAACGACCTCGTCGTCGTCTCGCTGTTCGTCAACCCGACCCAGTTCGGCGCGAACGAAGACCTCAGCAGCTACCCCCGCAATGAGCATGCCGACGCCCGCGCGCGCAGAGCGGGAGGGGGCAGACATCCTCTTCGCCCCCGATGCCGCCGAGATCTATCCCGACGGCTTCGCCACCAGCATCCACGTCTCGGGCGTCACCGAGATGCTCGACGGCGCGAGCCGCGGCCCGCACCACTTCGACGGCGTCGCCACGGTCGTCGCCAAGCTGTTCGGCATCGTCCGGCCTGACGTCGCGTACTTCGGACAGAAGGATGCGCAGCAGATCGCCGTCGTTCGTCGCCTCGTGCGCGACCTCGACCTCGACGTGCGCATCGAAGCGTGCCCGATCGTGCGCGAAGCCGATGGACTCGCCATGAGCTCGCGCAACGTCTACCTCGACCCCGCGGCTCGCACGCAGGCGACCGCGCTCAATCGTGCGCTCGACGCAGCGGCCGCGCTGCATGATTCGGGCGAGCGCGACGGCGACAGCATCCTTTCGGCGGCGCGCGACGTACTCGACGCGGCCGGCATCACCCCGGAGTACCTCGAGCTGCGCGACGCTCTCACGTTGCGCACCGTCACGACCGTCGAAGACGATGCCCTCCTCGCCGTCGCCGCCCGAGTGGCAGCTGCTCGACTGATCGACAACCACGTCCTGAAACGGAGAGCCTGATGCGCCGCACCATGCTGAAGTCGAAGATCCACCGCGCCACCATCACCGGCAGCGACCTCAACTACGTCGGCTCGATCACCATCGACCCCGACCTGCTCGAGGCCGCCGACATCCTCGCGCACGAGCAGGTGCACGTGGTCGATGTCGACAACGGGGCACGCTTCGAGACTTACACGATCGCGGGAGAGCGCGGTTCAGGAGTCATCCAGGTCAACGGCGCCGCCGCGCGCCTCGTGCACTCCGGGGACACCATCATCGTCATCTCCTACGCCGACTACTCGCGCGAAGACCTCGAGACGTACGAGCCCGTGGTCGTGCACGTCGATCGCGCGAACGCGATCATCCAGGTCGACGACGTCGTGGATCGTCTGCTGACGGAGGCCAACGCATGAGCGTGCACGCGACGACGCGCAAGCGGGTCACCTTGGCGAGACTTGTCGAGATGAAGGATGCCGGTGAGCCGATCGTCATGGTCACCGCCTACGACCACCCCGGTGCGCAGATCGTCGAGGCCGCCGGCGTCGACATCGTGCTCGTCGGCGACTCGGGCGCGATGACGGTGCTCGGCTACGACAGCACCGTGCCCGTCACCGTCGACGAGATGCTCATGCTCACCAAGGCCGTTCGGCGAGGGCTGGCTGCGCCGCTGCTCGTCGGGGATCTGCCGTTCGGATCGTACGAGGCATCCGATGCGCTCGCGATCGCCACGGCGCAGCGCTTCATCAAAGAGGCCGGCTGCGACCTCGTGAAGATCGAGCGCGGCGGCACCTCGGTCGACCGTGCGCGTGCTCTCGTCGCCGCGGGCATCCCGGTCGTCGGCCACGTCGGTCTCACCCCGCAGACCGCCACCGCCCTCGGCGGGTACCGCGCGCAGGGTCGCACCGCCGACGCCGCGCGTGCGGTGATCGATGACGCGCTCGCCCTGCAGGATGCCGGATGCTCACTGCTCGTCATCGAAGCCGTGCCCTCGGAGGTGACGCAGGCGCTCGTGCCGCTGCTCGACATCCCCGTGATCGGGATCGGCGCGGGGGCGGATGCCGACGGCCAGGTGCTCGTCTTCCACGACCTGCTCGGACTCTACGACGGCAGTGCCGCGAAGTTCGTGAAGCGCTACGCCGATCTGCGGACGGATGCCGTCGCCGGGGTCGCGGCGTACGCGGACGAGGTGCGGTCGGGGGCGTATCCGGCGCCGGAGCATTCATACTCGATGCCGGCGGATGAGGCGGCGGAGTTGCGGGGGATGCTCGTCGGGCGGTGACGTGCCGACGGTCTCTCCCCGATGGCATCCGAAGACGCCCGTGCGCAGACAGAAATGGTGGGAGAGGAGCGGGTCTCCCCGGCCCCTCTCCCACCATTTGTGGCAGCCGTTCACGGCCGCCAGGATCACTCTGTCGGAGCGCCCCCTTCGCGCAGCACCGTCTCGACGGTGTTACCCGCATAGTCCTCGAGCACCGCGGTCACGCGGCTCGAGTCGGACGCGAGCACCGGGCTCATAGCCACGAGCGTCGTCCGCCCTCGAATGATGTACGGGCGCGGCCCCTGACTGTACGTCGTGTCGAACTGCACCGGCACACCGTCTTCGAGGATGGTGAGCGTATGCCAGTCCGACTGCGTCGGGCGAGTGATGAACATCTGATCACCCTCGAATCGCACCGCGTCTGCCGGATACGGTTCGATCTGCGTGTCGGCGAAGTTTCCGCGCAACGTGGCGGCGACGTTATTGCCCTTCGTCTCGACCTTGATCCGGTACTCCGATCCGTCCTGGGGCAGCCCAGGGAACGACACCGTCGAGTCCTTCTTCTTCACGTCGGCGGATGCCAGTTCATCACCCTCCGGCGAAAGCACCGTCACTGTCGCAGCGCTGCGGCCCTTGTCAGCAGCCGTCCACGACACATCGAGCTGGTCGCCCGCCTGCGTCGCCGTCACGCCGGTCACCGCATGGTCCGGATCGAAGCGAGCCGTGGCTGCTTCGCTCCGAGTGCCGTCCGGCGCGATCGCCACCAGCCGCAGCGTGCCGCTGTTCGCCGGCATGTTCTTCACATACATCGTCTCGTCGTACCCGCCGACGAGGAACTGGTCGTCGAGGAACAGCTCGTAGCGACGCACCTCGTCGTATGGGGCGAGATCCCACGAGACGAAGGCTTCAGAAGAACTCGGCAGGTACTCGTCCAGTGTGAGCCCGGTGGGCTCGGCCGTCGCCCGCTTCTCGCCGTCGAGCACTCGCAGCGCGCCGACGTTCACCTGGTAGTCGGTGATCGGCTCGGCACCCGCAGCCACCGAAAGACCGAGCGTGATGATGCGGTCGCCGGCGTGATCGCCGAGGCTGACCTGCTCGGTGCGCCAGCCTTCCGTCGCGTCTCCGCTGTTGCTCACGGGAAGCTGGACCACCTCGTCCGGCGCGGATGCGAAGATCGCGGAAACGCGCAGCTCCGAATCATCGGTGCGCGGCTTCGTGAAGGTCAGTTCGACGTTCGAGTCATCCGTCACGTCGAGGTCGGTCTGGAACAGACGCACGGTGGCTTCGGCGTCGAGCGCCCCACTCAGCACGAGCGAGCTGCCACCGGTGTACCCGCCGACCGGCTCATACGCGAAGCGCTCGGCTGCGACGTACTCCGGGCCGTAGTCGAAGTCCGCGGTGAGCGGCGTCGCACTTTCGGACTCGACCCACCACTGCCAGGTCGGCGGCACGTCCTGCCGATTGATGTCGCCCCACTCTGCTTCGCTCGTGAGCTGACCTTCGGTCCAGTTCGCCAGGCCATGGCCGGTGTTGAAGTCGGTCGAGAACGTGCTGCCGTCGACCACAGAGCGCTCGGCGATGTACTTCGAGATGCCGTCCCAGCCTTCTTCCGGCTCGGTGGAACCACTGGATGATCCGGTCCACCAGCGGCGCTCGCGATCGAACACCTCCCACTGCATCGCGTCGTCGGTCTTGTTCGCGTAGTCCGACGAGACGAAGTCGGCGCCGAGCGTCGCGATCGAGGTCTTCGGATCACCGTTCTCGTCGAGGATCTGGTCGAGGTCGTACTCCTGCTCGAACTGGTCACCGCCGGCCTCTACTCCGGCGTAGACCGCTTCGTACGGGTCGAGCCCGAGAGACAGGGCGTGGTCGCGCGAGTCGCTGAGCATGTCGGCGTTCCACCAGTAGTTCAAGAACATCGAGTCGGTGACTCGCCCCTTCTCGGGGTCGAGCACCCACGGGCTGTTCACCTCGTTGAACTCGTTCTGGTAGTTCAGGTCGCCAGTGGGGTCGTCGGTCGAGTCGTACCACTGCACGTACATGCCGCCGTCGCGCAGCACCTGCAGGAACTCCTTGTAGACCGGCACGTCAACCGCTGCGACACCGGCGATCTCCTCCTGGTTGATGAAGTACCCGTCGTAGCCGAAGTACTTCGCCATCTCGACGAGTTTGTCGGCGACGGGGAAGCCGCCGTCCTCGTCGCGCACGAGCAGCTCGCGGTAGTTCTGGTCGCCGCGGTCGTTCGCCGAGAAGAAGATGCAGGCGATCGAGAGGGCCCCGTTGGCGTGGGCCGCATTGGTGTACGCCGGGTTGGGCAGGTTCAGCATCCCGAATTCGAACCAGCGCTGCGTCCACTCGAGGGAGGGATCGTAGAGCTCTGGCGGAACGCCTGCAGACGCCATGCCGTGCCAGGGTGCGTAGACGTCCGTGTACTGCCAGTAGTTGAAGAGGTATTGGCTGAACTCGTTGGTGCCCTGGTGGCTCTCGAAGAACGCGTTGCCGTAGTCGCCAGCGAGGGTGAGCATCTGGGTCTCTGCAGGCAGCTCGGGGTTGCGCTGGGTCGTCGCGTTGGGAGCGTTGCGCTCCTGCAGCGGAACATGCGCTCGCAGCATCGAAGCGTGCTGGTCGGTCGCAGGGCTCCAATCGAGTACATCGGTCGCGGTGTACCCGTGCTGATACGGCTGGTTCTCGCCGATCGCGCTGTCGCCTTCCCATGGCAGGGTGTCGGCGGCCTGCGCGCCAGTGGCGACGAGCGTGAGGGTGACGGATGCGGCAGTGACGGCGAGGGCCCCGCGCCGGATGCGGCGGGCCCTGTTCGGGGGAGTGTTGGCGGTCAAGACGAAATCTCCTCTTCGAGGTGTCGAGCTGTTCTCTTCTGCGAGTACGGATTCTTCAGCTGGTGCTGGTTTCGACCTCCTCAAGAAGGGGAAGGCGCAGGTCCGCTTCGTGAGCGGCGACAATGACGCGCAGCCAAGGGCGTTTCGCGTCCACGGCACGCACGGCGTCCGCGGGGAGAGTCAGATCGAGGGCGAGGTGCTCGCCGGGTGCGAGTACGGCGCGCAGCACGCCGACCAGTTCCTGCCGACGCGGCAGCACGGTCCCGCCCCAACGCCGGATGAAGACCGGATGCACGGCAGTGGTGGCCGAATCGTGCGGACTATGCACATCCACGGTCACCCGCACGCCCTCGTCTTCCGGCGTCACGGTCAAAGAGTTCACGTCCGGATCGAGGAAGCCTCGACCGGAACCGAACGGGAACAGCACCGGCTCCATTTGATCGCGGTAGACCGAGGCAGCATCGTGACGGTCGTTGTGATGCAACGGAACGACACCGCTCGAGCGCGGGGCCGTGAAGGGCAGCCGTCCGGTGGGCGAGCTTTTCCCGAGGAGCACGTCGGCGACGGCGGCACCGCCATGCGGACCGGGGAATCCAGCCCAGACGATCGCCATTCCGGCATCCACCAGGGGAGTCAGCACGTGCGGTCGACCGGAGACGACGACGGCGGCGACCGGCACGGTCACCGATTCTGAGACGCGCCGGATGAGTGCTCTCTGCGCGGGGGGAAGATCGAGATCAGAGAGATCGACGCCCTCCCCGCTCGTCGCGGCGGCGACGGACTGGAGTGCTCCGTTCGCGGCGAAGTCGTCGCCGTAGGCACGGTGGCTGGTCCCGCCGAGCACGAGGACCAGAGCGTCGGCGCCGTCGGCCAAGTCGATGGCCGCGTCGGCATCGACGGCCACTCGCACACTCGCGTCAGGGAGCGCGCGCTGCAGAGCGGAGGCGATCCCGGGCGCTGGTACTTCCAGGGGCGCGACGTAGTCGCCCAGCAACGCGGTGTGATCATCGGCGTACGGGCCCGCCACGACGATGTTCCGCAGCGCATCGCCGGTCCACGGCAGCGAGCCGCGCTCGAGCAGTACCAGGGAGGCAGCGGCCACGCGCTGGGAGAGGTCGTCGCCGAGGGTGATGCTCTCGCGCAGATCCACGACCGGTTCAGGCTCCTCCTCTTCGCTCAGAAGCCCGAATCGGGCTTTGAGGGTGAGGACGCGTCGGCACGCGACATCGACCGCGGCGCGCACAACTGGGTCATCGCTCAGCTGGTCGAGCGTGGCGAAGCCCTCGTCCCACAGCGACAGATCGACTCCCGACAGCAGTGCGAGGCGTCCCGATTCGCGGATGCTGCCGGTGAGTGCCTCGAGCCGGTCGACGGCGAGGCCGTCGGCCATCACGATGCCGTCGAACCCCCAGCGGGAGCGCAGCAGATCGTGCAGCAGGTCGCGGTTGGCGCAGCACGGCACGCCGTCGATGTCGTTGTAGGCCGCCATGAAGCCCAGCGCACCGGCACGCACGCCCGCTTCGACCATCGGCAGATGCAGTTCTGCGAGGTCGCGCTCGCCGATAAGCGACGACTGCCCGTTCCGGCCGCCCATGGCCTCGCCCTGGGCCGCGAGGTGCTTGAGCACGACGGCGACGCCGGTTCGACCGACCTCTGCCCGATCGGTGCCCTGCATGCCCTCGACGACCGCCCGCGTCATGACGGATGCGAGGTACGGATCCTCACCGAAGCACTCCTCGCTGCGTCCCCAGCGTGGGTCGCGCAGCAGATCGAGCGTCGACACAAGGGCGAGGTGCACGCCACTGGCTCTGAGCTGCGCGGCCACCGCCGCGGAGGATTCCCGAACGAGATCGCGGTCGAAGCTCGCGGCTGCGGCGAGCGGCACCGGCATGATCGATCCGCCGAGCGCCTGGTGCCCGTGCGGTGCCTCTTCGCTGAGGAGCACGCCGATCCCGCTCGCCCGGCGCACCTCGTCCTGAACGAGTGCGGCGACCTCGGCACGCTCTTCCGGACGAATTCCGTTCTGCCACGTCCGGCCAGACCAGGCGTCGGCGCGGAAGAGACCGTACAGGGCCCCGAGACCACCCCATCGGTCGACCTCGCGCCGACCTTCGTCGCTCAGACGGAAGCCGTCCTTCCAACGTTCGACGGCGCGCCATCCCAGCAGGCGCTGATTGAGCTGACCCACGCGCTGCGTGAAGTCGAGGCGGTCAAGCGCGCGTTCGACGCGTGCGTCGACATCGGGCTGCTCCGGCATCAGAGCGCACCGTCCGTGGCGGCCGGCGGGAACATGTCGGTGTCACTGACCGCGCTGTAGAAGCTACGGCCGGTCTCGGGCGCATTCACGATGCGTTCGATTCCGCGGGCGGCTAGCCTGGCGGGCCGTGCGGCGTCGGTCGACGTGACGAGCGCAGGCCGCAGGCCGTCCGCCGAAAGCCGCATCCAGGTCTCGAACACACCGCCGCCGGGGGAGAGCTCGCGCCGAGCAAGCGGCCTGTCGTCATGATCGACGGGCACGACGACGGCCGCCGAGCGAGATGTCGGCGCGGTCTTCCGCTCGCGCAGCTCGGCGGCCAGCTCACCGAAGCGCTGCCCGATCGGCTTCACGCCGCCTTCCGGGTCGAGGAGACCGAGGCTGTACTCGAGCTCGGGGAAATCGCCGAGCCGGCGTGAGATGTCGTGCGAACACCACCACGTCACACCCCACAGACTGTCGGAGTCGACCGCTGCCCGCACCGTGCCTTCGAGGAAGTCGGGAGCCTCCGTGGCATCGATGTGGTTCATCGGCGCTCCGACCTCCTGCAACCACACCGGCCTGTTCGCATCGACCGCGAAGGCTGCGGCGAGCTCGATGAGGTACTCGGCGTGGTGGAGCCCTTGGTGCGACATCGCGCCGTAGCCCTGGGCGGTTCCGTTGAAGACCCAGGAGTGGATCACGCTCATGTCGCCGAACCGTGCGGTGTGGGCAGGGAGAAAGGCGTGCGTGTCGTCGTACCAGACCGCGTCGTATTCGGCGTTGAGGCGGAACTGGCCTGGGTCCGACGGGCCAGGCCCATGCATGGCCGCGAGCCAGGCCGTCACGTCATCGGGGGTCGCCGGCATCGGCGACGGATGCGACGTCGCCAGGAACTGGTTGACCTCGTTGCCGATCGTGAGACCGAGGAAGTTCGGAAGCTCCCGCAGCGCCCCGTCGAGTGCGTCGACGAGCTGCATCTGCGCCTGCACGGCATCCGGATCGGTGAACATGTTGCCGGCATGCCAGGAGGTCAACCATGACGGTACGAAGTCAAAGCTCGACAAGTGTCCCTGCAGCACGTCGACCGCAGCGTCGAGACCGAACTCCGCTGCGTTCTCGACTGCGATCCGCACATCCTCGACAGCCTGGCTACGAATGAGAGTACGGTTCGGCTGCAGCACAGGCCACAGGGGCAGGATGCGCACGTGGTCGAGACCGATGTTCGCAAGGGCTTCGAAATCCCGGCGTCGCCGGTCGACATCCGGCCGCATCCAGTCGTAGAACCAATCCCCGGACGGGGTGTGGTTGGCGCCGAATCTGAGCACGGTCATCCTTTCAATCCGCCCGACTCGAGCCCCTTGAAGAAGAACCGCTGCAGAGCTGCGAAGAAGACGACGATCGGGATGAGGGCGATGATGGTTCCCGCAGCGATGAGCTGCGGGTCGTCGGTGAACGTGCCGCGCAAGCGATTCAACCCGACAGTGAGGGTGAAGTTGGTCTCGTCCGAGAGCACGATGAGCGGCCAGAGGAAGTCGTTCCACGATCCGACGAAGGCGAAGATCGCGACCACGGTGATCACGCCCTTCACCTGAGGGACGGCGATGTGGAAGAACCGCTGCCATGCGTTGGCTCCGTCCACGAGCGCGGCCTGGTCGAGCTCGTCGGGCAGGCTCGCGAAGGCGTTGCGCATGAGCAGCACGTTCAATGCCGCGATGACAGTCGGCAGCACGACGCCTAGCAGCGTGTTCGTCAGACCGAGCCCGCGTACGACGAGGAACTGCGAGATCAGCACGGTCTCGACGGGGATGAGCAATGCCGCCACGATGACGCCGAGGGCGATCCTGCGCCCACGGAAGCGAAGCCGGGCGAGTGCGTATCCGGCGAGTGTGGCGCCGACGACGTTTCCGACGATGGCCATGAGTGCGACGATGGCGGAGTTCAGCACGTACTGCAGCACCGGGACGCGATCCAGCACGTCGCTGTAGTTCTGCAGCGTCGGGTCGGACGGCAGAAGCTGTGGCGGGCGGGCGTAGAGATCGTCGGACTCTCCCTTGAAAGACAGGGAGAGCTGCCAGACCAGGGGCCCTGCGAGCACGACGACCATGAGCGTCAGTGCGACATACCGAGCGATCGTCGCCGGTACGGGCCCGCGACGCGGGCGGCGTGACTTCTTCGCGTTGCTCGTCGGAGCGGCGTGGTCCTGCAGCGCGGTCATTTCTGCGCCTGCTTCTGCTGCGTGACGAGCTGGAGCACCAGCAGGACGCCCAGGACGACGAACATCACGAGGCTGATGGCCGAGGCGTACCCGGTCTGCGCCTGCAGCCCGGTTCCTTCACGTTGAATGAGCATGGTCATGGTGAGTGCCGATCCGCCGACGCCTCCGGTGCCGCCGGTGAGGACGTACACCTCACCGAAGACACGGAAGGCGGCGACTGAGGAGAGGATGCCGATCAGGCCCATCGTGTTGCGCACGCCGGGAACCGTGACGCTGAAGAACGTGCGTATGCGACCGGCGCCGTCCATTGCGGCAGCGTCGTAGAGCGACTGATCGATGTTCGCCAGAGCGGCCAGGTAGATGACCATGTAATAGCCCATGCCCATCCAGATGGTCACGAACATCGCGGAAAAGATGAGCAGCCAGCGGTCCGTGAGGAAGGGGATCGGGCCGGTGATGAGCGACAGCGAGGCGAAGAGCTCGTTGATGAGCCCCCGCCGGTCCAGCAGGTTGGTCCAGATGAGTCCGACGATCACGGGCGACATGATCACCGGAAGATATGCCGCGGTGCGGAAGAACCCCAGGAAGCGACCGGCACCGGCGACGAGGGTCGCGAGCACGAGGGGCAGGAAGACCATGAACGGGACGACCACGATCATGTAGAGCGTCGAATTCAGCAGCGCCGTGCCGAAGCGCGGGTCGGCGAAGAGTCGCTCGAAGTTCGCGAAGCCGATGAAGTCGCCGGGCCGCAGCAGCAGCGAGTCTGTGAAGGCGAGCTGAATCGTCGAGATGAAAGGGCCGACGATGAAGCAGACGATGACGACGAGAGCGGGCGCGAGAAACAGCCACGGGGTGGCGAACCATCGGTGAGTGGCCAGCGCCCGACCCCGCGCGGTGGCGTCACGCCGTGCCGTGCGGCGGGAGGATCCGGCCTCCCGCCGCACGAGCGTTTCGGTGGTGGGCGATGTCATCGCGTCGCGGCCAGCCGTTCGTTCGAGTACTTCACCGATGCGTCGAGCGCTTCCTGCGCGCTCTTCTGACCCAGGACGGCGAGAGCGATCTCTTCGCGCAGCGTCGCAGCATCCGGACCGCCCGAGAACGCTGCCGGCCACCAGACGACGGCCTCGCGCACCTGCTCGGCAGCGGCGAGGCGCACAGCCGTCGCCCCGTCGCCGTCATCCTCGGTGTAGAACGGGTCGTCGAGCGAGCCCTCTGAAGAGGGGAACACCGACGCCGCCTCGGCGAAGGCCAGCTGGTTCTCCGAGTTGGTGACGTATTTCGCGAATTCACGCGCCAGTTCGACGTTCTCGCTGCCGGCGTTCACGACGAGAGACTCGATGTACATGTTCGGGCTCGAGTCGTTGATCCGCGGCCCGATGCCGAGCGACTCGAACACCGCGGGAGCGGTGTCCTTGAGGTCGTTGTAGGTGTAGGAGCTACCGGGCAGGTACGCCAGGCGGCCGGCCTTGAAGTCGTCGACCTCGGCGGTCTGGAGGTTGTTGAGCGATTCCTCGGTCAGGCCGGCATCCGCGTACAGGTCGACGAAGCGCTGGACGAACTCCACGCCCTTCTCACTGTTGTACGTGAACTCGGTGCCGTCCTCGTTCATGAGCTCGACGCCGTACTCGCCGAAGTTCTCGATCGCCGGCATGCGCGCGATCATCGCGTCGTCCGGGCAGGATGCCGTGAGCGTCTCGGCCTGAGTGAAGAGGGCATCGTAATCGGTGGGCAGATCGGCCGGGTCGAGCCCGCATTCCTCGAACAGCGCGGTGTTGAAGAACGACGGTCCGGTGTTCAGGTACCACGGGTAGCCATAGGTGCCGCCGCCGAGTCCGGCGAAGGTCATCGCCTCCCACGCCTTGTCGAGGTAGAGGTCCTCGGCCTCGGGGTCGCTTTCGGCGATGTCTTCGAGGATGCCGGCCTGCGCCAGGGTGTAGGCGGCCTCCGGCCCCATATCCACGACGTCGGGAAGGTTCCCTGCGGCCGCGTCAGCAGACAGCTTGTCCTGATACCCCTCCGGCGGAGCGTCGACCCATTCGATCGTCGTGCCGGGGTTGTCTGATTCGAACGCGTCGATCAGGTCCTCGAAGTAGGGGGTGAACTTCTCGTTCTTGAGGTTCCAGGTCTGGAAGGTGATCTCGCCAGACAGTTCACCGTCGGCGCTGTCAGCGGGGGCGTTGCCTCCTTCGGCGCACCCGGCGAGCAGCAGCGTTCCGGCCGCCAGTGCGGCGGTGAAGGCGACAGGTTTTCTCATCGTCATTGAAGGTTCCTTTCGAGTGGCCCGCGCTGTCAGCGCGCGGGAGTGAGACGGAGAGTGCAGATCTGGTAGGGAGCGAGGTCGACCATCGCGCCGTCGGCGACGGGAACGTCGCCTGCTGAGCGGAGAGCACGGCGCGGGCCGTCTTCGGGCGCCGGACGCTCGAGCAGGTCGGTCTCGGTGACGGTGTCGTGATGCAGTCCAGGGTGCGTGGTCAGCCGTGCAGTGGCTCGGGCTCCCTGCGTCTCATACAGGCGCACGATCACGTCTCCGGAGCCGTCCTCGGCCAGCTTGACCCAGTCGATGACAGCGTGACCCGACAACGGCACCAGGTCGGCGAGCGCAGGCAGTCCCGGCTCGAGACTCTGCGGCAACGCGAACGCACGAGCCGCCTCGAGCGCGTCGGGGATGGACGCCTGCGGCAGCACAGCCCACGAGAACCGGTGCACTCCCAGATCGGCATCCGGATCAGGGAAGCGGGCGCCGCGCAGCAGGGAGAGGCGGATGCTGGTACCGGTCCCGGTTTCGTCGATGCGCGCATCTGCTCCGGCGATGGTGGAGGCGATGACCGCGGCTCCGCGATCTGCTTCCGCGACGTGGACGTATCGCTGCATGGCGGCTTCGAACATGGCCTCATCCGCAGCTGTATTGGCGTGCAATGGCCGTTCGGTGTTGCCGTACTGCGTCTCGAAGCTGGCGATCCGGGCGCGCAGGGCGAGAGGCATCGAGACCTTCAGCAGCTGTTCCCTCTCGCGCCAGTCGATCTCGGCGTCCGTCTCGAGCTGACGGGCGCCGGCTCGGAGCCAGGTGGTCGCTGTGATTCGGGAGTCTCCGAAGGTGCGCACGACGCGAACGCCGGCGTCATCGCCTTCCGTGACCACTTCGAGTTCGGTGAGGTCCTGCACCGGCCGCGGGTGGCGCAGGACGTGCCTGTCGAGATCCCAGGCGTCCCATCGCACCGGTTCGTCGCGGAACAGGATGAACTCGCCCAGGCTTGCGCGGGGGGTGACGTACTCGGTGCCGTCCGGGGCTCGCAGCGAGGTCACGTGCCCGGTGGCATCGAACTCCGCCCGCAGCGTTCCGTTGTCGAGCACGATAATGTCGCCGTCGCGTGCGATGGCGGTGGCAGCCGCGGACGATGCGTCGGGGGTCGCGATCAGGCCGGCATTCCGAAGCTCTGCGGCCGCGGCCGCGAGGAGACGTTCCAGGCGCTGCTCGACGTCGGCGTAGAAGTCGCGCGCCTCACGGTGCACCCAGGCGATCGAGGTGCCGGGCAGGATGTCGTGGAACTGGTGCAGCAGCACGCCGTGCCAGATCTCCGTAAGCTCCTCACTCGGATAGGCGGCGCCGGCGAGTCTGGATGCAGCGGACCACGCGTGCTCGACCTCACGCAGCAGCGATTCGCTGCGGCGGTTGCCGCGCTTCATCGCCTGCTGGGATGTCAGCGAACCGCGGTGCAGCTCGAGATACAGTTCGCCATGCCAGACAGGGCTGACTGCTGACGTCGAGGGCAGTTCGCGCAACTCGCGCTCGGCGTCGTGGAAGAAGTCCTGCGGTGAACGCGACTCGACCCGCGGTGCGCCCTCCAGGTCGTTGAACCGATGCAGTCGCGACGCCATCTCGCGCGTGGGGCCGCCGCCGCCGTCTCCGTAGCCGTACGCGAGCAGTGCGTGGGAGGCGATCGCCTTGTCCTTGAAGTTCGAGACGGTGTGGGCGAGTTCTTGTCCGGTGACGGATGCCGCGTAGGTGTCGGCGGGCGGGAAGTGCGTGAAGACGCGGGTTCCGTCGATGCCCTCCCACCAGAACGAATGATGAGGGAAGACGGTGGTGTCGTTCCACGAGATCTTCTGCGTGAGGAAGACGTCGGAGCCGGAGCGTCGAGCGAGCTGTGGGAGCGCTCCGCTGTAACCGAACGAGTCCGGCAGCCAGACCTCCCGGCTGTCCAGCCCGAAGCGTTCTGCGAAGTAGGCCTTGCCGAGCATGATCTGCCGCACGAAGGACTCACCTGTCGGTATCACGCCGTCGACCTCGACCCACATGCCGCCGACGGGAATGAACCGCCCCTCCGCGACGTAGGCGGCCACGCGCTCGAACAGATCGGGGGGTAGTGCGTCTCGAGCCAGACGAAGTGCTGTGCCGAGGTCATCGTATAGATGAGGCTCTCGTCGCTGTCGAGCAGGGCGAGGGCGTTCGACACAGTGCGACCGAGCTTTCGAACGGTTTCGCGCAGAGGCCACAGCCATGCGGAGTCCATGTGGGCGTGGCCCACGGCGGTCACGGTCATCGCACTGGCGTTGGCCGGCATGGCGAGCAACGGAGCCAGTACAGCACGTGCGTGTTCGGCGGATGCGATCGGGTCGCGTTCGTCGTAGACATCGAGTGCCTCTTCGATGCCGCGAAGAAGCCGCCAGTAGCGCGGCGAGTCCGCGGCGAGAGTGCGAACGAGTTCGCCGCACACATCGAGATCGAGGGCGAACTCGTAGACCTCGCGTCGGAACAGTGCGATCTCGGCGCTGCGCAGGACGAACTGTTCGAAGCCCTCGGCACCCTTCTCGCCGTGCTCGGTCGTGACGAAGGGCGGAAGACCGAGAAGCAGCGGGTTCGCAGCGGCTTCGACGAAGAGGTTCACCGAGCCATCGCTGTCGCACACGCCGGGGCGGGCGCCGCGGCCGCGCAGGCGCACCCAGCGCTGCTTCGGGTGCAGGCCCTTGACCGGAACGCCGTCGGCGGTGAAGACCAGAGCTTCAGCGTGGCCGCCGACCGAGTGGTCGAACCATCCGAGGTCGAACAACAGCTCGACATCGCCCTGCGCGTCTGCTGGGACCTGGCCCTCGATGCGGAACCAACGAGTCGCCCATGCCTCGCCCCAAGGGCTTCCCACCTCGAACGGTGTGTACTCGGCCGGACTCCGTCCGTCGTCGTGACGGATGCCGATGGCATGCGCCGCCGCGACTGGTTCACCGTCGTCGGCGACGAGCCATGAACTCACACGCACGTCACCGATGCGGTGATGGATCTGAGGATCGATGCGATCGCGCCGAACACGAGTGAGGCGTTCGAGCGTGTCGCGGAGGTGATCGTGCATGCCGACCTTTCGTCGTCGAGGGGCATTTCGCAGACTAATACGTTTGAGTAGATTAGAGCAATAGAGTTACTCAATTGAGTTGCAGCATCCGAGTCTGGCCAGATTATCGGCGCCCGTACTACTGTTGCGATTGAGTACAAAGACCGTGCTCAAGGAGCTACATGACTGAACACGCGTCCCGAGTCGACATCGCGGACAACAACGCCCCGGACGTAGAGGCGCGTTTGACGAGCTTCGACATCGCCAGGATGGCCGGCGTTTCGGTATCCGCCGTCTCGCTGGCGCTGAACGGCCGCCCAGGAGTGAGCGAGACGACGCGCCAACGGATCGTCGCGATCGCCGACGAGATGAACTGGCGGCCCCACAGAGCCGCCCGAGCGCTCAAGGGCGCGACGAACGACGTCGCCGGCCTGGTGGTTGCGCGCCCCGCGCGCACGCTGGGCATCGAACCGTTCTTCGCGCACCTCATGTCGGGACTGCAGTCGACGCTTTCGCAGAGCTCCTTTGCGCTGCAGTTGCTGATCGTTGAGGACACTGCTTCCGAGATCGCCACGTATCGGCAGTGGGCCGCGGAGAACCGCGTCGCCGGAACAGTCCTGCTCGACCTGGCCGTGGACGACCCGCGCCCGGCGGTGCTGGCCGATCTCGGCATCCCTGCGGTCGCGATCGGGGGCGCGGGAGAAGCGTGGCCGGTGACCAGCGTGTGGGCCGACGACTATGCGGCGATGACGACGTTGCTCAGCTATCTCAGCGCACTCGGACACCGCAACCTCGGCTATGTCGGCGGCACTGCCACGTATGAGCACACCCGCCGACGAGCGGCGGCCGTGGCCGAGCTGTCCAAGACACAGGGGCTGCGCGTCACGACCATCAGCACCGATTTCTCCGATGAGCAAGGCGGAGAGGCGACCCGCTCGTTGCTGTCGCGCTTCGACCGCCCGACCGCTCTGGTGTACGACAGCGATGTCATGGCAGTCGCGGGTCTCGGCGTCGCCAACGAGATGGGCGTTGAAGTGCCCCTCGCAGCTCTCGATCGCCTCATTCGACGACTCGGTCCTGACGCGCTTGACGCATCCGGCGATCACGAGTCTCACCCGAGACACCTTCGCGCTCGGATCGCTCGCGGCCGAACGGCTGCTCGCCGCGATCACGGCCGAGCGGGCGACTCCGGAATCCGTTCAGGCGCCAACGCCGCAGCTGGTCGTGCGCGGCAGCACGGCACCTCCCCGCAGCACCGAGCGCTGAGACCGCGTGTCGCAGGGCGGGTCGGAGTGGCGGCAATCGATCAGTTCTGCCCATCCGCCTTCGTCAGCCGGACCGGACCCGCATCGCCTGCCGCGACGCGGCATCCTATGGACCGGATGCCGCCAGCGGAATTCGGTCATGAACTGCCGCTCGTTCTCGGGAATCCGATCAGCCGGCCATCGAAGGCTGTGAATGAAGCCTGCTCGATAGGCTGTCCGCATGCTCACCCGTGCCGAGGCCGATGACCGAGTCGCGCAGGATGCGCACAAGCCTCGAGTGATCCACACCGGACAGGCTCTGGTCGACCTGGTCATCGAAGTGGCAGACCTTCCCGTGCGCGGGCAGAACCTGATGGCCGACTCCGTCGCCGAGTACGCCGGCGGCTCTGTGACCGTGCTGCTCGCGGCAGCTCGCCTGGGTGCGCAGTGCCTGCATGCCGGATCGATCGGGACCGGCCCGTACGGTGACCTGATCCGTGAAGCGCTGGATGCTGATGGCATCGCAGCATCCGCCCCGCCAGTGACCACGCACGACACCGGCGTATGCGTCGTGCTGATCGAACCCTCCGCGGAGCGCACATTCGTCACGACGCTGGGCGCCGAGCGTGAGATCACCGTCGACTCGCTCTCGAGCGCCGACGTGCAGCCCGGTGACCTCGTCTGCGTCACCGGATACTCGCTCGCCGTCGCGCAGACCCGTGATCCTCTGCTGGCCTGGTTGAAGGCCCTTCCCGAGTACGCGGTCGTCGTCCTCGACCCCGGAGCGGCCTTCGCCGCGCTGCCGGCAGACGTGCGCGACACGATGCTGGCCCGCACCGACGTGTGGACCGGCAATGCAGAGGAGGCGACCGATCTGCTGGCCGCGCTGTCTGTTCGGGTCGAGGCGCCGATAGAAGCATCCGAACGTGAGATCGTGGCTCACGCCCGGGAGCTTGCTCCGCTGATGCGCGCCGGGGCGGTCATCATCGTCCGCGACGGCGCTGAGGGGTGTGCCGTGCATGCGCACGGCGAGAGCACCTACGTGCCGGGCTTTCCGCAGACTCCCGTCGACACCAACGGCGCGGGCGACACCCACACCGGCGCGCTGCTCGCAGGCATCGCCGACGGTTCGACGTGGGTGGATGCCTGCCGGCGTGCCAACGCCGCGGCCGCGATCAAAGTCACACGACGTGGACCTACGACGGCTCCTACTGCAGTCGAGGTTGAGGAGTTCCTCCGCGGGAGGTGAACCCCAGCGGCGTACTCACGCAGCCCATCGGCGAGAAGAGCCGACGGCTACACTCGTCTGGCATGTGAGGTCACGCGACCGAACGCACCGCCGATGAGGGGGAGATCATGACTCAGGATGCAGAAGGAAACCTCACGACGGAGAACGCGCAGCGGCTTCTCGCGCAGCAGGTGCGAAACTTGCGAGCCGCGGTGCTCACGCTTCCCGTCATCCTGATCGAGATCCTCCTCGCTCTCGGGCTGTTCCTGCCGTTCGTCACCGACAGCATCGACGGGGAAGACCAGACGGTGAACCTCTTCGGGCTTGTCGGCGGATTGCTCGGCCCGGACAGCGAAGGCGAGGTCGATTCCGCATCGGCGCTGTTCGGCACGGCGTTCGTCGTGCTTGTCGTCGTCATCATCGGGTCGATGATCGTCGTCTCCTGGCTGGCGCGCATCGAGCTCTCGACGGTGGCAGAGCGCGTGGTGGTCGTCTTCATCGTGTTGCTCATCGCCGGAACCCTCGGCGCGTGGATGGTCATGAGCATCGGGCTCAGTTCGGATTCGCCGTGGGAGCTGGAGATCGCTCTCCCGATCCTCACGGTGGGCACACTGCTGGCCGCGCTGTTCGCCTTCCTCCCCAGCTATCGCCGCGTGCGGGAGGTCAGAGCGCGGGTCGGCTGAGGAAGTCACCGCATCCGCATGCCGGCATCCTCACGCCGCCCGTCGCACCCGGAACACCAGCGCCAGCACCGACAGCGAGATGACGATCACGCCGTAGCCGACGCACACAGCGCCGAGGCCGACGACGCCCACCAGCATCCCGGCGATGACGGCGGGCACGCCGAACGCGAGATACGCGAGCACGTAGATCACGGCGAACGTGTCGGCGCGCTCCGTGGCGGGGATGCGTGGCGCGAGCGAAGCGATCACACCGGAGAACGCGGTGCCGAAGCCCATTCCCGTCACCGCGGCCGCGATGAGATAGGCCGCGAGAGAGCCTAGCGCGAGCGCCCCGAGTGACAGGGCCGTGCCTGCGGCGAGGGCCGCGGTGCCGAAGATCGTGATCGTCCGCGGCGAGCGTCGCCGGAGGACGAACGCGGTGATCGCTCCGACTCCAGCGAGAAGCACGACTCCCAGCCCCTGCCAGATGTGAGCGATTCCGCCGAGTTGGTTGTGCACGATGTTCGCCCCGAGGGAGAGGAACAGGCCACCGGTGGCCCAACCCGCGACGACGGCGGGGGCTGCGCGCCAGAAGTCCGCGCGGATGCCCTGTGGAATCGACAGGCGGAACTGCAGCGACGCCCACACGCCCGGCTTCTTCGGCGCCGTCTCAGGTGCGAAGAAGAAGAGCACCGCGAGGATGCCGTACACCGCGGTGAGCGGTCCGAACACATCGAGCAGTGGTTCGCCCATGATGTCGAGTGCGACCCCCGACAGGAGCGCGCCGGTCGCGAGGCCGATGCCGGGGGACAGCGCGTTCCACAGCGCCGCTGTGGCTGGGCGAGCAGGAGGTGCGAGGTCGAGCACGGCTGCCGAGAGCGCCGAGAGCAGCAGTCCGCTCGCGATGCCCTGGATGATCCGTGCCATGACGAGCAGCGCCACCGAGTCCGCGTGCGAGAAGAGCAGCATGCTGCCGGCCAGAAGCACGAACCCGACGATCACGACCGGGCGGCGGCCGACGTGGTCCGACAGCGATCCGGCCGTGAGCAGCGTGAGCAGCAGCGCGATCGCGTAGACCGCGAACACGGCGGTGATCACGATCGCGGCGAAGCCGATCTGCTCGGCGAGAACCGGGTAGAACGGCGACGGGGCGCTCGCGCCGGCCATCATCAGGATCTGCGCCACTACCGCGAGGGCGAATCCGAACCGTGCACGCGAGGTGCGGGTGTGGGGCGCGACCGCGGGGCCGGCCTGTCGAACGGCGATCGGTTGGGTCGTGGTCATGCGCGCTCCTCATCGGTTCGAGAATCATCGAACTATCGGAGCGTACTCGCGTTTCTGTGATTGTTCAACTATTCTCGAACCATGCCCGGTGATCTGCCGCATCCGGAGCGCTCCGACATCCACCTGACGGACGTGCTCTTCGCGCTCAGCGACCCCGAGCGCCTCGCGATCGCGCGTCAGCTCGCCGACGGCCCGCTCGACATGGCGGCCTGCCATGCCACCGACCCGAACCTGCCGAAGTCGACCAAGTCGCACTTCATGAAGGTGCTGCGCGAAGCCGGCGTCATCCGCAACGAGCCCAATGGGCGTCGACGGATGCTGACGCTACGGCGCGACGATCTCGATGCGCTGTTCCCTGGGCTGTTGGATTCGGTGCTTCAGAACTAAGCGCGATTATGGGCGGGAGCCTGCTATCGGGTCCCCACCGGGATCGACGGTCAGGACGCGCCAACCCTTCGGAGCCCGTGCCCCTGGTTGCTCCCCGTGACCAGTCGACGAGCCATCGGCGCTGCCAGCGCGAACACGGCAGTGAGTGCCGCGACGCCGATCATGGCTCCGCGAAGGCCGATCAGACCCGCGAGCATGCCCACGTACACCGGACCGAACACGAAGCCCAGATACGCCGTGGCCCCGATCGCGGACGTCGCACGGCCGCGACGCTCGTCCGGGACGCCGCGGAGCGAGCTGCTGAGAAGTGTGGGGAACAGTACCGACATCCCGATCGCCGCGAACGCGAGGCCCATTAGCGCGACGGGGATGCTGGTTGCGAATGCGACGACGACTGACCCGATCGAGGCCACGGTGGCGCCGCCGATGAGTAGCACTCGATCGGGGATGCGAGCCGATGATCCGACCGTGAAGCGCGTAATGGCCGCGGCCGCGGCGAAAGTAGCGGGCGCCAGCGCGGCGAACCCGAGTCCGACGTGCAGCTCGTCTTCGAGGAAGATCGCACTCCAGCTCTGGTGAGCGTTCTCGGCGGCGAATCCGAGCGCTCCGACTGATCCGATGGCAATGAAGGGCCAGATGCGTGCGGTGCCGCCTCCTGAGGTCGCAGCGACCGGGGACTCTGAGAGTGGTCGCCCGTCGCCACGGATGAACACGATTGCTCCCGCTGCCGCCATCAGCAGCCCCGCGACGCTGAAGACGAAGGTGACGTCGTGGCCGGCGGCGCGAAGCGCTCCTGCTCCGAGGCTCGCGGCGACGACGAATGACGAGAAGACGGCGTGACTGAGCGTGATGACGCGCCGATGCGACCTCGCCTCGCCGAGCGCGGCAAGGGCATTCGCGGCGACATCCGATGCCCCGGAGGTCGCTCCGATCAGCAGCATCGCGATCGTGATCGAAAGGGGATCCGTCGCCTGCCAGGCGAGCAGGATGCCGGAGCCGGCGAGTGCGAGAAGAAGAAGGCCGGTGATACGCACCCCGAAACGGTCGACGGCTCTCCCGGTAAAAAGCATGGCGGGAAGCGCGCCCGCGCCAACGCAGAGGAGCGCAGCGCCCAGCTGGCCCTCGGTCAGCTGGGCCTCGTCGCGGAGTGCGGGAAGTGCTGCACCCCACGTGCCCCAGAAGACACCGAACGCGGCGAACGCGAGATAAGGACCTAGATGGAAGCGCATCTGTGTAACGATACACAGATAGACTGTGGTTGTGAACACCAAGCGGGTGACGATGCGTGACGTCGCGGCGGCGGCGGGCGTCGCGCCCATGACTGTCAGCTACACCTACACCCGCCCCGGTCGGGTTGCTTCCGGCACTCGCGATCGCGTTCTCGCCGCGGCCGCCCGCCTCGGCTACGCGGGACCGGATCCGGTGGCGCGTTCGCTGCGCAGCGGATCCACGCGGAATCTCGGGGTGGTCCTCGGCGAGCACCTCAGCTACGCATTCGAAGATCCGCAGGCCGCTCGCTTCCTGGCCGGCGTGTCCCAGGTCTGCGTTGATAATCACCTCGGGCTCGTTCTCATCCCGAGCGCGGGCGACGCTGGCGACGTCGACAGGATACGAGAGGCCGCCGTCGACGGCTTCGTGCTCTGGACGACGGAGGTCGGAGACCCCGTGCTCGATGCGGTCGCCGCGACTGGTCGACCGGCAGCCATCCAGGGAGGCCCGGCGGCGGTCGCCGGAATTCACGCGGTCGCCGCAGATGATCGCGAGGCCGCCCGGACGATCGCGCTCCACATGCTGCGGGATGCCGAGTCGCCGCTGATCCTTTCGCATCCGCTCGACCGCGAACGGTGGAGCGGCATCGTGCGGGGGCAGCAGTCGGACGTGCGCTTCCCGGTCACCAGTGCTCGCCTGGCGGGATTCCGCGATGCCGTAGAACAGGCCGGACGCATGTGGGAGACGACGCCGGTCGCGGTCGCCGCCCGCAACACACGTGAAGAAGGACGCCTCATGATGAGGTCCGCGCTCGCGCAGTTTCGTCCGGATGTGGTCATCGCGATGAGCGACCAGCTCGCAGCGGGGGCGTTGGATGTGCTGGGCGGCTCGGCGCGCGTCAGCGGCTGGGATGACAGTGAGATCGCGGAGCTACTCGGCTTCTCCGGCATCCGGCAGTCGCTCTACGACCAGGGTGTGGAGTGCGCGAAGATTGCCGCCGGACTCGGGTCGTCGGATCAGCGGCCGTCGTGGTCGCTTGTGCGGCGCTAGCTGCAGGTCCGCCCCCGAACGCTCGACGGCGCGCGAGCCTAGGGTTCGCGCGTGCTGACGCGTCGTGCGGAATCGCTGGATCGCTTCCGCGTCGCAGACCGCGGCGGATTCGCGCGCAGGTGACCGCTGACCTGTGTCATGACCCGGGCGAGCACTTCGACATCCTGCTCGGCGAGAGACTCGAACAGCAGGCTGCTGACGACTTCGATGTGTCCGGGGAACACCTTCGCGAGCACCTCGCGACCTTCGTCTGTGATCGCGGCGATCGTGCTCCGCTCGTCTTCGGGTGAGGGCGCGCGCGTGAGGAGTCTGCGCTGCTCGAGCAACTGCGCCTGATACGTCAGCCCGCTGCGGCTGTATACGAGGTCGTCCGCGAGGTCCGTCATGCGCTGGCTGCCGCCAGGTGCGTCTCTCAGTCGGGCGAGCAATTGGAACTGCACGTAGCTGAGCTTCCCGGCCTCACGCAACTGCTTCTCCACCGCGTGCCGCAGAAGGCTGCTCACCTCGGTGAAGGCGAAGTAGGCCGCAAGCTCGGTCGGTGAGAGCTGGGGAGGGCGTGTGCTCATCCACCAAGTATAACTGTTGCTTCGAATTCGAAGTAGTGTTACTGTTTCCATATTGCTTCGAATTCGAAGCATCACTCGAAGCTCGAGAAGAGGATCAGATCATGAAGGCAGTACGGTTCCACGAAGTGGGCGGACCAGAGGTGCTCCAGTACGGCGAGATCGAGCGGCCCGATCCGGCCGCGGGTCAGGTGCGGCTGCGCGTCGCAGCATCCGCGTTCAGCGCCGCGGACAACGGCATGCGCGCAGGATTCCTGCCGATTCCGCTGACCCTCCCGCACGTGCCGGGATATGACGTTTCCGGCACTGTCGATGCGATCGGTGATGGAGTCGACGGGTTCGCTGTCGGCGACGCGATGATCGGCTTCCTGCCGATGGGCGAGGACGGAGGAGCCGCGGAGTACGTCGTCGCCCCGGCGGACGTGCTCGTCGCGGCACCGACCAGCGTTGCGCTTGCGGATGCTGCGGCACTGCCCTCTGTTGCGCTGACCGCGTGGCAGGCGCTGTTCGACGACGGGCGGCTTGAGGCCGGTCAGCGGTTGCTCATCGTCGGAGCCGGTGGAGTCGTGGGGAAGTACGCCATCTCTCTGGCGAAGCGGGCCGGTGCGCGCGTGATCGCGACCGCGAGCCCGCGGAGCATCGATGCCGTGCGAGCTGCCGGCGCGGACGAGATCATCGACCACACGGAGATCGCCGTGCTCGACGCGGTCTCCGAGCCGGTCGACATCCTGCTCAACCTGGCCCCCATCGAGCCGGCCGAGTTCACCTCCCTGGTGCGCCTCGTTCGCGATGGTGGGGTCGTGGTGAGCACCACGGCCTGGATGCCGGCGCCCGACGACGTCGAGCGGAACGTGCGCTCTGCCGTCGTCTTCGTCCGCAGCGACATCGAACGGCTCGCCGAGCTGGTGTCACTCGTCGACAGCGGCGATCTCCACTTGGAGGTAACCCGCCGCATCCCGCTCATCGAGCTGCCGGCACTGCACGCGGAGGCCGCGGAAGGCCGGATCGCGGGCAAGGTCATCGTGGTTCCCTGATCTCGTCCGCGTGACGAGCCGCGTTGCGGTCCTGGTGCGCGACCGTCGCGACGACGCCGACGAGCAGGATCAGCTCGAAGGCGTTGACGACCGCAGCACTGGGTACCGGCAGCGTGATGGCACTGCCGGCCACCATGAGCACTGTCACCATGGTCAGCCACGCCCAGCGTTCGCGCACCCACACGACGATGCCGGCTGCCAGCAGAGCGGCTGCGACGACGAGAACCATGATCGGTGGTCCACTCGGCGCGTTCTCATTGCCGTAACTGAGCGCCCCGTACTCCCAGTCGGCCGCTAGCTGCACCGGCAATGCGCCCACGACGATCTCGTAGGCAATGAGTGCCGCGGTCACCCCGAGGGCCACCACCGCGGCCCAGACGTTGCGGGCCCAACGCGCACCGGTGCGGAACAGCACGTGCCAGGCGACAAGAACGAGCAGCGGCGTCAGGAAAGCGTGCATCCAGTACCGCGCCGAGTTCAGCCCTTCGAGCGCGGCTCCTTCGCCGATCATCGCGCCGAGCCCGATGACGGTGTTGTCGTAGACCAGGCCGAGCACGACGAGTAACGAGAGATCGGAGACGACTGCTCGGCGCCTCCGCGCTACCGACGAGATGCCCCAGGTGAGCAGCGCGAGGTAGGCGACGGCGAAACCGAGGAATATGAAGCTGTCCATATCATCTCACCGTACGAGTGCCTCGACCATGGGGTGCGACCCTTGACGGAACGCCGGCGCTCGTGGCACTTGAGGGTGAACGGAGACGCTCAGCGCCCGACGATCCGCTCCACCGCGGTTCGCGCGACGTCTCGATCGTGAGGCACCACGTCGAGCGCGCGATGAATCGTCAGCCCCTCGATCATCGCGTCCAGCATCCGTGCCGTGACTGGGTCGAAGTGCCTCTCCAATGCTGCGCGGCTGCGCGCCATCCACGCGCTGGTGAGCTCGCGATAGGGCGCCTCGCGCGCGGCGAGCGTGTAGAGCTCGTGGGTGAGCACGAGGTCGCGCTCGGTGCCGAAGACGTCTTCGGTGATCAACAGCACCACGGCTTCGCGCGCCTCCTCCGTGGTCGCCGCCGCAGACAGCCGGCGTTCGAACTGTTCCGCGATCTCGCGGCTGAAGCGACCGAACGCTTCGCGCAGCAACTCGTTCATGCCGGCGAAGTGGTAGGTCATCGAACCGAGGGGAACCCCGGCAGTGGCCGCCACGCGGCGGTGCGATGTGCCCGCGACGCCGTGCTCGGCGATGACGTCGAGGCAGCTGGTGATGATCCGCTCGCGCCGATCAGGGTCGTAGCGTGGGTTGGTCCGCGGCGCCTTGGCGTCGGCATCCGTCATCATGTGTACGAGTGTACGCGTGACGTGTACGCTCGTCCATATGTCTTCTTCGACCACCGTCGACCCGGCCGTGCGTCGTGCACGCGTCGGCGTCGCGCTGTTGTTCCTCACGAACGGGGCACTGTTCGCGAACATCCTGCCGCGCTACCCCGAGATCAAGGCTCAACTGGGGCTCGATGCGGCCACCTACGGGCTCGCCATCGCCGCGTTCCCGGCCGGCGCGATGGTCGCAGGGCTCGGAGCCGCCGTGCTCATCCGCCGCTTCGGCTCGGCGAAGGTGGCGGTGGTCGGCACCATCCTCACGAGCCTCGGAATCCTCGCCGCCGGCCTCGCACCGTCGGCCTTCTTCTTCGCGCTCGGTCTCTTCCTCGGCGGTGCGGCGGATGCCATCACCGATGTCGGCCAGAACGCGCACAGTCTTCGAGTGCAGCGCGGATACGGACGCTCGATCATCAACTCCTTCCACGCGATCTGGTCGATCGGTGCGGTGCTCGGCGGATCGATGTCTGCTGCGGCGATCGCAATGGCTCTGCCCCTCGGCATCCATCTGGGCATCTCGGCGATCGTGTTCGGCGTCGTGTCGCTCGTCGCTCTGCGGATGTGCCTGCGCGGCCGCGATGACGTCACCGAGGAGGAGGCGATCGCCGGCGGCTCGGAGATCGGGGGAGCGCTGCGACGCGGAATCTCGGGGAAGACCGTGTTCGTGATCGTCGCGCTCGTGCTGCTCGCTATCGCCGGCGCGGTCGTGGAGGATGCCGGGATGTCATGGGCGACCCTCTACCTCGGCGCGGATCTCGCCGCACCGGCGGCGATCGCCACCACCGGATACATCGCTCTCGTCGGCGCGCAGTTCATCGGGCGGATGATCGGTGACCGCATGGTCGACCGATTCGGGCAGCGTGCAGTCGCCCGTGCCGGCGGACTCCTCATCGCGGTCGGCATGGGGACGGCTTTGGCGTTCCCGACGGTTCCGGGCACGATTCTCGGCTTCGCGGTGGCCGGATTCGGCAGCGCGACCCTCATCCCCGCTGCCCTTCAGGCTGCTGATGCCCTGCCCGGTCTGCGGCACGGCGCGGGCCTCACGATCGTGTCGTGGTTGCTGCGACTCGGGTTCCTGCTCTCGCCGCCATTCGTGGGGTTCATCGCCGACAACGCCGGGTTGCGGGCAGGGTTGCTCGTCGTGCCGATCGCCGGTGCAGTGGCGATCGTGTGCGCGGGGGTGCTGGAGCGGCGGCGCACCGCGTGACCGGTTCGTGATGCGCGGGTTGCGCTCGCAATCCGGCACCGCGCGATCCAGACTGATCACCAGAGCGCAACGCAGGAGGCAAGACATGGATCTGGAAGATCTTCTGAACGAACTGAATTCCGGACGCACCATCACGGGAGACTCACCACTGCACGAGATCATGCATCGAACGAGTCAGGACGCGATGCGCATCACAGGTGAACTCAACGGCGGGTACCACGAGCCGGCCGAGGTGCGTGCGCTGCTGGCGCGCCTGATCGGAAAGCCCGTCGACGAGACGGTGACCGTGTTCCCGCCCTTCTCTCCTCCGACTTCGGGCGCAACGTCACTCTCGGCAAGCGGATCTTCATCAACGCCGGATGCAAGTTCCAAGACCAGGGTGGCATCTCCATCGGCGACGACTGCCTCATCGGCCACAACGTCGTGATCGCGACCCTCAACCACGATCTCGCTCCGAGTCGTCGCGCAGACATGCACCCCGCCCCGGTCTCGATCGGCCGCAATGTCTGGATCGGTGCCAACGCCACCATCCTGGCGGGAGTCACGATCGGCGATGACGCCGTCGTCGCCGCAGCATCCGTCGTCACCAAAGACGTGCCGGCGCGAACCGTAGTCGTAGGGTCTCCCGCACGCGTGGTGCGCTCCGTTCCCGACTGAGCTCGTGGCCACGGCAGCCGACGGTACGCAGAAAGGCGGGCCGATTTCCCAGGAGCCTAGCCAGAGCTATACGCTCGGTTCATGCGACTGAGAATCATTATCATTAGCGTGATCGCCGCGGCGACGCTGGGCCTCGCCGGTTGCGGCGCGGCATCCGGGCCCGCCTCGAACGACGCGGCTTCCGCCGCCGCCGGGGGAAGTGACGGCTTCCCCCTCACCGTCGAGAACTGCGACGCCGACGTCACGATCGAGCACACGCCGCAGCGGGCCGTGTCACTCAACCAATCCGCCACCGAGATCATGATCGCGCTGGGACTCGAAGATCGCATCGCAGGCACGTCGTACGAGACCGACCCCATCGGAGAGGACATCGTCGATGCCTATGCCGAGATCCCACTGCTGACCGACGGCCTCCTCAAGCACGAGACGCTGCTCGAGGCCGAACCGGACTTCGTCTACTCCTCCTTCGCATCGTTCCTCACCGCGGAGAACGCAGGAGAACGCACCGAGCTCCACGACCTCGGCGTCCCGACCTACCTCAGCGAGTTCGACTGCACCTATCACGTGGCGGTCGCGGGCGGAGCGACGTTCGAGATGCTCTTCGACGAGATCGAGACGATCGCGCAGATCTTCGACGTGCCGGATGGCGGCGAAGAAGTCGTCGCCGCCCAGCAGGCCGTCGTCGACGAGGGGCTCGAGATCGCGAAGCAGGTCGAAGGCACGCCGAAACTGGTGTGGTTCTACTCGACCGCGGCATCAGCATCCACACCTTCGGTCGCCGGACCCGGCGGACTGCCGCAGACCGTCACCGAGATGCTCGGCGCAGAGAACCTCTTCAGCGATGCGGCCACGAAATGGCCGGAGGTCAGCTGGGATGAGATCGCACTGCGCGACCCGGACGTGATCATTCTCGGCGACCTCACGCGCGGCTACCCAGGAGATACCGCCGAGGAGAAGATCGAGTTCCTCAAGAGCGATCCGCTGACCTCCACGATGGATGCCGTCATCAATGACCGCTTCATCATCGTCCCCGGCCAGTACATGGACCCGTCGATCCACAGCGTCCAGGCGCTCCCGACCGTGGCGCAGGGCCTCGTCGACCTGGCGGTGAAGTGATGACGCACGCGATCGAAGACCTGATCCGCCGCTGGGACGATCAACAAGCGGCGTACATCACGCACCGCGAGCAGCGCTTCGAGATCATGCTCGACGTCGTGGCTCATGTATGCGCGACAACCGCCGATGTGGCATCCGACGGCACCGGACTCATCGCAGTCGACCTCGCCTGCGGCCCGGGGAGTCTGTCGCAGCGGATTCTCGAGCGGTTCCCCGGCGCCCGTGTGATCGGCATCGACTACGACCCCGTTCTGCTCGCCCTTGCCGGCGCGTGGCTCGGCTCGAGGTACGGTGAGCGCTTCAGCGCTCTCGACGCAGACCTCGCGGCGCCCGGCTGGGAGACGCAGCTGCCGGAAGGTGCAGTGCACGTCGCCGTCTCCTCCACGGCGCTGCACTGGCTGCGGCCGGCGCAGCTGGTCGCGCTCTACGACACGCTCGGCACGGTGCTGCCACCGGACGGCGTCTTCATGGACGCGGATCACCTGCGCTACGACCCCGCCTCGCAGCCTCTCCTCAGCCGTGTCGCCGCCGCAGACGACGAGCGCACTCAGCACGAGGCGCATTCACGGGGCGTGCGGACTTGGGACGAATGGTGGACGGATGCTGTCGCGCTCCCGGAACTCGCACAGCACGCCGGCGAGCGTGCTCGCCGCTTCGCCGCTCGACCGCCGACACCGCATGCGCCGCTCGAGCTGCACCTCAGCGCGCTGCGCGCCGCCGGCTTCGCCGAGAGCGGTGTCATCTGGCGCCACTACGACGATGTCGTCGTCCTGGGACGCCGATGACGAAGCTCGCAGAGACGGATGCCGATGGCGCTGACGCGCACGCGCATCCGTCTTCGGCGGTTCGACTCGAAGCGCCCGACGTCGATTCGCCCGACGTCGATTCGCCCGACGTCGATTCGCCCGTCGATGAGTCAACCCGGCGGAGAGCCGATCGTGGTGCGGGCGACCGCGTGCGTCGGCGTCTGCGCTCGTCCGTGGTGCTCATCCTCTTCGCCGCGGCGCTCGGCGCCTCGATCATCGCGGCGACCTTCGTCGGCACCGCGAGCATCGGACCACTCGACGTCGTCGCGATCGTCCTGAGGCACATCGGACTCGACGCTCTCGCGCCAGTGCCTCCCGTCTCGCCGCTCATCGACGCGCTGATCTGGGAATCTCGACTTCCCCGAGTGCTGCTCGCGGCGACAGTCGGCCTCGGGCTGGCCGTCTCTGGTGCCGTTCTGCAGTCGATCACCCGCAACCCGCTCGCTGAGCCGTACCTGCTGGGAGTCTCATCCGGCGCGTCCACCGGAGCGGTCGCGGTGATGATCCTCGGGTTGGGTTCCGGTGCCGTGAGCCTCTCGATGGGAGCGTTCGGCGGCGCGCTCGTCGCCTTCACGATCGTGCTGGTGCTGATCGGCGGCGGCCGCGTCTCGAACCCCGCTCGAGTGGTCCTCACCGGGGTGCTCGTGTCGCAGTTCTTCTCAGCCGTCACCTCGCTCGTGCTCATGCTCAACGGCGACGCCGACTCCACCAGGGGCTTCACGTACTGGCTGCTCGGCTCGCTCGGCGGCGCACGGTGGGAGCCGCTCATCGTGGCATCCGCGGTCATCGTGATCTGCGCCGTCGCCTGCCTGTTGTTCGCCCCGGCACTCGACGCCTTCACTTTCGGCTGGGACACGGCGGCCTCCCTCGGCATCAGCGTCACGCAGACGCGGGTGACCTTGATGATCCTCACTGCGCTCATGACGGCCGCAGCTGTCGCAGCATCCGGAGCGATCGGGTTCATCGGGCTCCTCGTCCCGCACGTCGTCCGGTTGCTCGCCGGTCATACGCACCGGATGCTGTTGCCTCTGTCGGCATTAGGTGGAGCGATCTTCCTCATCTGGGTCGACGCCTTCGCACGCTCGGCGTTCGCCCCGCACGAGGTCCCCGTCGGCGTCATCACCGCGCTGCTCGGCGCACCGGTCTTCGCTATCGTCCTGCGCAAGGCGGCACGGCGATGACGACGTTGACGGCTCACGAGATCGTCTGGTCGGTCGATGGCAAAGGGCATCCTCGATGGAGTCTCGCTCGAGGCGCGCGCGGGAGAAGTACTCGGCATCCTGGGGCCGAACGGCGCCGGCAAGACCTCTCTGCTGCGCATTCTCGCCGGTTTACGTCGGCCGGATGGCGGGACGATCACGCTCGACGGCTCGGATCTGCGGGCGATGAGGCGCCGCGCAGTCGCGCGCCGCCTCGCGATCGTCGAGCAGTCGCCGGAAGTGCACGATGACATCACCGTGCACGAGACCGCAGCCCTCGGGCGCACTCCTCATCGCGGCACATTCGCCGCGCTCGACCGTGACGATCACTCGGCGATCGAGCGCGCGCTCCTGCTGACCGGAATGGGGTCTTATCGCTCGCGGACCTGGCGCAGTCTCTCCGGGGGTGAGCAGCAACGGGCGCAGCTTGCTCGTGCGCTCGCGCAGGAGCCGGACGTGATCGTGCTTGACGAGCCCACGAACCACCTCGACATCCGCTACCAGCTGGACGTGCTCGGCCTCCTCTCCTCGCTCGAGATGACGGTTGTCACGGCGCTGCACGATCTCAATCTCGCGGCGCGCTTCTGTGATCGGGTCGCGGTCCTCCACGCCGGTCGAGTCCGCGCGTCGGGGCTGCCCGCAGATGTCCTCACGGTCGGACTGCTCCGCGAGGTGTACGAGGTCGACGCCGTGGTCGAGACCTCACCCCACACGGGATCGCTCGTGGCAACCTATCTCGGCGGTTCGGAAGATCGCGCCTCGCGGCGTTCGGGGGTTTGAGTCTGCGCCCTGCGGCCCCGATCATGGCCCGGTTCGCCGCTGGGGACCGCGGTTGTAATAGTAAATATATACGAAGAAATGTCGTCAGGGCGGCCGCGCGTTCTTCAACCAGAGTCAGGTTTGCGTCACTATTAATCGAACTTTTGTTCGACAAATGGACCACTCTGCGGTAGTCTTAAGGCATGTCGAAGTTGACCGGTCTGCACGAGGCGATCTCCCGCCTCGACGTGGCGTGGGCGGATGCTGGCGACTCGAACGACCTTTCGAGGGATCAGCTGATCGCGGTCACGAACGCGATCGGCTTGTTGCAGCGTCGACTGGATGCGGTGCACGTGGGCGTGGCGGCGGGTGTCGCCAGCGAATCGCGTACGGAGCTCGGTGCAGATTCTTTGGCGAAGCAGCAGGGTTTCCGCACTCCGGCGAAGTTGATCGCCGCAGCCACGGGCATGTCGACAGGTGATGCCATCCGTCTCATCAAGGTGGGCGAGGCGACGGCGGTGCGCACGGATCTTCTGGGTGCCCGGTTGCCGGCGAAGTACCCACTGGTGAGCGAGGCGATGGCGGCAGGAACTCTGAGTGCGCAGGCGGCCGCGTTGATCATCGGGGTGCTGGAGCGGTGTCGTATCGCTGCCGGGCCGCAACAGACGGCGGAAGGGGAGAGGCTGCTTGTCGATGCTGCGCCCGGACTCGCGCTCGATGAGATCCGCCGGCTCGTGGTGCGGGTCGAGGCATGGCTCGACCCTGATGGTGTCGAACCGCGAGAAGACGAGCAGCGGGGCAAGCGGTCGCTCACGTTCTTCGAGCGCGGCGGGCGGTTGCATCTCAACGGGAACTTCGATGTCGAGACCGGTGCGCCGATCGTCGCCGCGCTTCGCGGATACGTGAGCGCGGCATTCGCTGCTCGCCAGGACGCCCCCGATCCGGACGCGCCCGATGCCGATCGTCGCACGGTGCCGATGCTGCACGTCGACGACCTGGAATCCGCCACTGGCGCCGCGACGATCGACGGCATCGACCAGCCGATAAGTGCAGCCGCTGCCCGACGGATGGCCGCCGACGGCGGGGTGATCCCCTGCGTCCTCGGTGGAGACAGCGAGATCCTCGACTGGGGTCGGAAGAAGCGCTTCTTCACCAAGGCGCAACGCCTCGCCCTCGTCGAACGCGATGGCGGATGCGCCATGTGCAACCTCCCGCCCGAAATGGTCAAGGCCCACCACATGCGATGGTGGGAACGCCATCACGGACGAACTGACCTCTCCAACGGAATCCTCCTGTGTGAGAGCTGTCACCATCGCATCCACGACAACGGATGGGACATCCATATCGACGGCACAGGTGTGAACGCGCGGGTCTGGTTCATCCCTCCCGCTCACGTCGACCCTGCACGCACTCCCAGACTCGGCGGACGCGCACGCTTCGATATCGCCGCGTGAACATCTGCTCCCTCGCGGGTAGACCCGATCTAGGTATTCAACGGCGCGGGAACACGCGTCGGCTCGGGCAGGCTGATCTCGCGCCAGACCGTATCGAGCGAGAGCCCGAGCGCATGGGCGATCGCAGCGATGGTCGGGAAGGCGGGTGTCGCGACGCGGCCGGACTCGATCTTGCGCAGCGTCTCGGGCGACACTCCTGCATCGAGTGCGACGTCGAGCATCGTGCGTGCACCCCGTGCCTGGCGCAGCATGGTGCCGAGGCGTTCTCCTCGTTCGATCTCTGCGGCAGAGAGCGGCATCCTGACCATCATGATTCCGATTCTAATACCGGTATAACAACACCGGTATAGTTATTGGATGATCGAGATTCTGAACACCGACGAACTCGCCCGAGCGAAGAGCACCGGTGCGCTGGTCGCCGACATCCTGCAGGAGATGAAGCGCCGCAGCGCGGTCGGCGTGAACCTGCTGGACATCGACCGATGGACCAGGGAGATGATCACCGAAGCCGGCGCGCAGTCCTGCTACGTCGACTACGCGCCCTCATTCGGGAACGGTCCCTTCGGCCACTACATCTGCACGGCTGTCAACGATGCCGTGCTCCACGGAATGCCGCACGACTACGCGCTCGCCGACGGCGATCTGCTGACGCTCGACCTCGCCGTCTCGCTCCGAGGAATCGCCGCGGACGCTGCCATCAGCTTCGTCGTCGGAGAAGCGCAACCTGCGGAGAGCCTGGCGATGATCGCCGCGACCGAGCAGGCTCTGGCGGCGGGGATCGCGGCGGCCAGGCCTGGTGCCCGGGTCGGTGACATCTCCCGCGCCATCGGGACTGTCCTCAAGGCGGCGGGGTACCCGATCAACATGGAGTTCGGTGGCCATGGCATCGGGTCGACAATGCATCAGGATCCGCATGTTGCGAACGCCGGACGGCCCGGTCGCGGATACGTATTGCGACCGGGGCTGCTGCTCGCGCTAGAACCGTGGGTCATGGCCGACACCGATGAGCTCGTCACGGATGCCGACGGGTGGACGCTTCGGAGTGCCACCGGATGCCGCACCGCTCACACTGAGCACACGATCGCGATCACTGCGGACGGTGCGGAGATTCTCACCCTACCTAGTGCAACTGGAGGGTTGCATTAATCGGAATTAGGTGCAACCATGAGATTGCAGTTGGTCGATCGGCCAGCGAAGAATCTCGAAAGGAACCATCATGGTGAGCATGACCGAAAACCCGGCATCCATCGTCGACGAAGACGCATTCACGGTGCGGCGCAGCATCCGCATCAACGCACCCGTCGAGAAGGTGTGGCGCGCGATCACGCAGCCCGAGTACATCTCCCGCTGGTTCGGCCGCACCGTGCTCGACGGTGTCGGCGTCGGAGCCGCCGGAACGATGACCTTCCCGGACTACGGCTCCATCCCGCTGCGGGTCGAGGAGTGGGATGAGCCGCGCGTGGTCGCGTACCGCTGGAACAACGACGACGCGCTCGGGAAGCTTCCGGACCGCGTTCAGGAGAAGGGCTCGACCGTCTTCACGTTCACGCTCGATGAGATCGATGGCGGTACGCAGCTCACTGTCGTCGAAGCCGGATTCGAGAACACGTCCGATCCGCGCGTGAACCTCGAGAGCCACCGCACGGGTTGGGATGAGGAGCTCGACAAGATGGTCGCCCTGGTCGAGAAAGACGCAGTCGAGGCCGACGAGTGAGCGCAGACACCCTGGCTCCCATGTTCGCGGCACTCGCGGATGAGACGCGGTGGAGCATCCTGCAGGCGCTCGGAGAGGGGGATGCTTCGGCATCCGCCCTCGCCGGGCGTCTCCCCGTCAGTCGCCAGGCGATCGCGAAGCACCTCGCGGTGCTGCAGGAGGTCGGCCTCGTCGAGCCGATACGCGCCGGCCGCGAACTGCGATTCCGCGTGATCGGTGCCGAGCTCAGTGTCATCGCTGAGCGTCTCGACGTGATCGGGCGCGGCTGGGACCGCCGTCTTGCATCGATCAAGGAGATCGCCGAAGAGCTGTGATCGGGGATCGGCTCTTGCTTGTAATCCAAGGATCAGTGAGTGTACAGTCACTCATATGGTCACGGCTCGCAGCTCAATCCTCTCCACGGCCGACGCGCGGCGGCCCATCGTCGCAGCAGCGGCGCTGGCGGAGTTCGCGCGCGGCGGCTACTACGCCACGACCGTCGCCGATGTCGCCCGGGAGGCGAAGATCTCCCCCGCGTACGTCTTCAAGCTCTACTCCGGCAAGGAAGCGCTCTTCGTCGCAGCCCTCGAAGCGTGCTTCGATGCGATCATCGCGGCCCTCGAAGAGGGGGCGGATGCTGCAGTCGACCAGACGCCTGAGAACATCCTCGACGCGATGGGCGATGCGTACGCGCAGTTGATCAGCGACCGAACTCTGCTGATGCTGCAGGTGCACGCGCAATCGGTCGCCGAGATCCCGGTCGTGGGGGAAGCTCTTCGTGCCGGACTTGCGCGCGTCACGATGTTCGCGAAGAACCGCTCCGCCGGGGCGGATGACGATGTGCAGCGCTTCATCGCCTATGGCCAGCTGTGCCATCTCATCGTGACGACCCAGCTCGACGGCCGCCCCGAAGAGTGGGCCAGGCTTCTCGCCAAGGGAATGAGCCACCCGGCGTGATCGCATTCTGTGCTGCCCAGATTCTTCTTTGCTCAAAAGAGTGAGTGATGAATCACTCAGTCAGTATCCAACCGAAAGGAATGACATCATGAACACGCTCTCGACCGTCGTCCGCCCGACGATCGCCGCACCACGCAGCTCCCGCCGCTGGGTCGCCCTCAGCTTCCTCGCTCTCGCGCAGTTCCTCGTCGTGCTGGACGCCTCCATCGTCAACATCGCTCTCCCCGTGCTCGGGCGGCAGCTCGGCATGGACACGGTCGCCCTCACCTGGGTGATCACCGCATACGTGCTCGCCTTCGGCGGGCTGCTCCTTCTCGGCGGACGTCTTGCCGACCGATACGGTCACCGCCGCATCTTCCTGATCGGCACCGCTGGTTTCGTCGTAGCATCCGCGCTCGCCGGCCTCTCGTTCTCGAGCGAGATGCTGCTCGTGGCACGAGCCCTGCAAGGCGCGTCCGCCGCGCTCCTCGCCCCGGCCGCCCTCGCCTTGCTCACGCACCTCTTCCCCGACGCGAAGGAGCGCACCAAAGCACTCGGCGTCTGGGGCGCAGTCGCAGGGATCGGATCCGCGGCCGGCGTGCTGCTCGGCGGCATCCTCACCGCGACGCTCGGCTGGCAGGCGGTGTTCTTCGTCAACGTGCCGATCGGTGCGATCGTGCTGGTCGCGATTCCGCTTCTCGTCACTCGTGACGGCGAGCGAGCGGGCGGACGCCTGGATGCGGCCGGTGCGGTCACGGTGACCGCGGCGCTCGTCGCTCTCGTCGGGGCGTTCAGCGCCGTGGAGCAGCTGGGTTTCCTGCACCCACTGCCGCTCGTGCTCTTCGCGGTCGCCGTCGTGCTCGGCGCCCTGTTCGTGGGGCGCGAGCGACGCAGCGCCGAACCGCTCGTGCCGCTGGCTGTGTTCCGCAACCGCGACATCGCGCTCGGCAATGTCGTCATGCTGCTCGGCGCCGCCGCCATGGTCGCCCTCTTCTTCGCCCTCTCGGTGTACATGCAGGCCGTGCTCGGCTACGACGCGCTCACGGCAGGCCTGTCTCAGCTGCCGCTCGCCGGCGCGCTCGTGCTCGTCGCAGGCGTCGTTCCCGCGCTGATCGGCCGTCTGGGCACGAGGCCAATCCTCGCCACGTCGCTGCTTGTCTTGGCCGGCGGGCTGGTGTGGCTCGCGTTCGCACCATCGGATGCCGTCTTCCTGACTCAGCTGCTGGGGCCGTCGCTGCTCATCGGCGTCGGACTCGGCGGTGCGTTCGTCGCAACGACGCAGCTCGCAGTCGAAGGAGTCGAAGGCGGTGAGGCCGGTCTCGCCGGCGGTCTTATCAACACCAGTCAGCAGATCGGCGGCGCCGTCGGTCTCGCCGTGCTTGGCACGATCGCGGGCCTGCGGACTGCGGCACTGGAGGCGAGCGGTGCATCGCCGGCCGATGCACTCACCGGCGGGTTCGCGTGGCTCTTCCTAGGGGCGGCCGCGCTCGCGATCCTCGGGGCGGGAACCGTGGCGGTCTGGCGGCGCCGCTGAGTCCGGTCGCCGCAACTGGGCCCGCGCGCGCTGTCTGGATCAGGCAGGCGCGCGGGCATCAGTCCTTGCTGGAATGCAGGCCTCTTCTGCCACGGCCCGGTGCGCAGTGATATGCGGCATCCACGATCGCTAGGCGTGCCCCGGCTGCTCCACGCCCACGAACTCGCCGGCCCGCGCACCGCGGCGATTCGGCGCCTCGACCTCCGCCGCATCCAGGTAGGCGCGCGCGACGACATTCTCATCGGCATCCGTCGCCCAGATCAGGAATCGACCGGCTCCGTCGCGTGCGGGCACGGCGAGATGCACAGCATCTGAGAGCACGAAGGGCGCGACGTCGACACGTGAGGTCGACACGACGTCAGTCGACGGAGCGCTACTGGCCGAGGGGATGCGCTCCATCGGTGAGCCGGCCGGGACCCACGCGCCGTGGACCAAAAGGGAAAGCGCCGAATCTCCATGATGCGAGACATGCACGTCGATGCCGAACGCAGTCACCGGAAGCGCGAGGTCTGCGCCGGCCCGTTCGGGCACGAGGTCCAGTACGAGCACCGTGTCCGCGTTCACGTCGGCGGGGATGCAGCCGCCCCAGTCCTTGGTGCGGCGGTCCTCGGTCAGCAGCCCCGCGCACTCGTGCTCGACGTCGGAGAACTCCGTGTAGACGTAACCGGAGAAACGGTCGTGCCGACGCAGTTCCTGCGTCTCCCACCGCAGGTGCCACGCGCGCTCGAGACTCGTGAAACCTTCGCCGTATTCGCTGTTCAGGATCGGCACGCCGGACCGCGGGAAAGACGATGACCCGTAGAGCGATTTGTCGACGATGAAGTCAGGTCCGAGCCGCACGGGGAACTCCTCGCGCGTGCCTTCGGCGAGATCCGCAACGACCTGCTTCCAGGTCGCGATGTCGGGCTCGTAGTAGTGCCAGTCGACGAGGTCGCTGCGCACGTGCGCCCAACCGGAATTCTCGACGATCGGTCGAGTGTCATCGAGGGTGCGCAGCAGGTCATAGGCGCGCTCGGCCGCTTCGGTGCGTGCCGCACTGCCGGGAATGTCCCAGTCCAGGCCCCACTCCTCGTTGTAGAGACCCCAGATGACGATGCTCGGGTGGTTGCCGTCGCGCTCCACCATGGCCGGAAGCTGAGCTTCGAACGCCACCGCCGCAGCGTCTGAGAAGCGACTCGGGCAGGCGGGCTCCGCCCAGACCAGCATCCCTGTGCGGTCCGCCTCGTGCAGCCAGATCGGGTCCTCGAACTTGAGATGCTTGCGCACCAGGTTGTAGCCGAGCTCACGCGCCAGCGCGATGTCGCGGACCAGCGCGTCAGAGTCGGGGGCCGTGAGACCGGTGTCGGGCCAATACCCCTGATCGAGGACGCCGCGCACATACAACCTGGAGCCGTTGAGCCAGAGCTCCTCGCCGCGCGTCTCGATATGGCGCAGCCCGGTGGTGGCAGTGACCTGATCGGCCGCGTGACCTTCGCCGACGACGATCTCGACGCGATACAGATGTGGATCAGCCGGTGACCACAGCTGCGGTTCCTCAATCTCGATGCGAGCGGACGCCTGACCGGCAGCATCCGTCGTCATCTCGACCTCTGCGCCGGACACCCGGGCACGCACGACCGCACCGCCGACGGCATCGCCCTCCAGCGACACCGCGACATCGATCCCCGTCAGGCTGTCGCCGCGCAGTGAAACGACGCGTGCGTAGGTGCGCCCGCGGGCCTCAAGCCAGACCGACTGCCAGATGCCGGAGGTCGGCGTGAATGAGACCCCGTCGTAGTCGTCGCGCGGAATCGAGCGCTGCTTGCCGTGCGCGATGTCCCGCTTGTCTGCCGGCGCGTCGACCTCTACCGTCAGTTCGGAGGTCACACCGGGCACGACGAAGTCGGTGATGTCGAACTCGAACGACTCGTAGCCGCCGACGTGTTCCCCGACGAGGCTGCCGTCGATGCGCACGACGGCGCGGTGGTGCACTGCACCGAAGCTCAGCACGACGCGACGATCGGCCCATTCGACGGGTGCGACGATGCGTCGGCGATAGGTCCCGCGCTCCAACCAGGTGCGCCGGATGCCGGATGCTTCGCTTTCCCACGCGAACGGCACCGTGATGGCTGATCGGATGCCGTCGGCCTCGAAGTCCCACTCTCCGTTGAGGGTCAGCCAGCGTTCCGATCGGTCGCGATCGGGCCGTGGGTAGTCGCGGCGAGGCGTGGCGTCGGAATCTGCTGCTGCGAGGGGGGATTCGGTAGTGGAAAGAGACATGTTCAGCCTTTCACGCTGCCGGCGAGGATGCCGTTGATGAAGTGACGCTGGAGCACGATGAAGAGCACCAGCAGGGGAATGAGGGCGATGGAACTCGCCGCGAGGAGCTCGCCGGTGACCGTCGCGTAGTCGGCCCCGATCCGGTTGCCGGTGATGTTCTGCGCGAGCGTCGAGAGCACGACCTGCAGAGTCGCCATCCGCTCCGAACTCGCGACGATCACCGGCCAGACGAAGTCGTTGTAGATGTTCATGATCGTCAGCACGGCAAGGCCTGCCAGTCCCGGGCGGATGACGGGGACGACGACGCGCCAGAAGATGCCGAATTCGCTGCATCCGTCGACGCGCGCAGCATCCAGCAGCTCATCCGGCACCGCGCTGATGACCTGACGCATCCAGAAGATGGCGAACGCGTCCACCGCGCCCGGCAGGATCAGCGCCTGATACGTGTTGACCCAGCCGAGGGTCTTCATCTCGAGCAGCAGCGGGATGATCAGAACGATGGTCGGCAGCATCAGGGTGATGAGAACCGCACCGAAGATGAGGTTCTTACCGATGAATTCGTACTTCGCGAACGCGAACGCGGCGAGTGGCGCGAAGAACAGCGTGATGCCGCCCTTGATCACCAGCACGATCGCGGTGTTGAGGAATCCGTGCGCGATCGGCACGTCTTGGAACATGGCGGTGAAGTTGTCGAGCGTGAACGTCGACACATCGAACCCGAGCGGGTCACGGATGATGTCGTTCGGCTGCTTGAACGACGACACGATCGCCCATGCCACCGGAGCGAGGAAAGCGACGAGAAGGATCAGCAGGAACAGGTGGGTGCCGAGGCGCAGGCTCGGTCGGCGCCGGGTGGGTTGCGGTGCGGGGGCGGATGCCGTGACGTCCGGCACTGCAGGAGAGAGGGTGTCGGTCATGATCAGTCCTTCGCTCGCAGCATCCGTACGAAGAAGAGTGAGAGCACCATCACGAGGATGACGAGCAGGAAGGAGTTCGCCGCCCCGGTGCCGAGGTCTCCGCGGGTGATGTGGTTGTAGAGGTAGTAGCCGGCCGTCGTCGTGGAGTTGTACGGACCGCCCTGCGTGACGACGAACGGCTCGGCGAACATCTGGAACACGGCGAGCGTCTGCAGCACGACGGCGAACATGATGGTGCGGCGCAGCAGCGGCACGGTGATGCTCCACAGCTGCCGCAACTTGGATGCCCCGTCGAGCTCTGCGGCCTCGTACATGGAGTTGTCGATGGACTGCAGCCCAGAGAGCAGGATGATCACGATGAAGCCTGTCGTCTTCCAGAGGAACAGAAGGGCGAGCGTCGGCTTCGCCCATTCGCTCGTCGTCAGCCATCCGATATCCGGGATGCCGAAGACGCCGAGCATCGCGTTGATGGCGCCGTACTGCTGATCGAACAGCACGACCCAGATCTGGGCGACGGCGACGAGCGGCGTCACGAAGGGGACGATGAAGGCGACGCGGTAGAGCCCGCGCATCCTGAGTTTGGCCGAGTTCAGCAGTACGGCGACGATCACGCCGAGCACGATCTGGATCGGGACGATCAGCAGCCAGAGAATGCCGGAGTTGCCGAGCGAGCTCCAGAAGGCCTCGCTCGTGAGCAGGTATGTGTAATTGCCCCAGCCCACCCACTCCGCGGCACCCGAGCCGCGCCAGTTCGTGAAGCTCAATCGCGCCGTGAAGATCAGCGGGTAGACGCTGAACGCGAAGAAGATCGCGATGAACGGGAGGACGAAGAGGTACGGCGCGGAGCGTCGCCTCAGTCGTGCCGTTCGATTTCGGGCGCGCTGGGACGCCGCGGAGGGGAGGGCTGTGATCGTCATCGTGAAGTGTCCGTCACTGCCTGTCGATGAGATTCGTCTGGATGCTGTCCGTCGAGTCGCTGATGACCTCAGCGGGGGTCAGATCGCCGTCGAGCATCTTCTGGATGTCGTTGCCGAGATAGTCGACGGCGCTGCTCCACCACGAGGGAATCGACGTGCCGCTGGGGATCTGCGCGCCGGCGGTGGTCGCGACCTCCCAGAGGTCCTGTCCTCCGAGCGCTTCGATCGGGTCGAAGAGGGGCTTGGTGGGATCCGCGGCCGGCAGGTAGGCGGGGATCGACGTGTTCAGCCCGGTCGGGTAGATGTCGTTCACGCCCCACACTGCGCTGAAGCCGGCCTCGTCGTACATGAGGAACTCGTAGAAGAGCCATGCGAGCTCGGAGTTCTCACCGTCCTTGGGCAGGACGAACGATGAGCCTCCCATCGCGCCGCTGCGGGCTCCGCCTTCTTCCCAGGCGGGCAGCTCCATGGCGCGCCAGTCGCCACTGGTCTCGGGGAGCAGCTGCTGCGGTGCGAAGTCGAACCAGATCGCCCAAGGGTAGAAGACCTGGTTGCCGTTCTCGAGCTCGGCGATGTCAGTCGGAGTGAGGTACTCCGCCCGAGTTCCGAGGCCCTCCGACCGGACGGTGTCGAGGAACGTCAGGATCTGCTCGTACTCGGGGCTGTCGAGGCGGAGTTCACCTTCGGCGTCAGCGATCGACGTCCCGAGTTGGCTCGCGTACATCTCGAGCTGGAGCTGACCGAGGAACGCGCTCTGCTCGAGGTGGATCGGGTGCGCCTCCGGCTTCTTCTCCTGGTATGCGCGGGCCGCATCGAGCAGGTCGTCGTAGGTCTCGATCGCCGTGGCATCAACTCCAGCCGCCTCGAGCGCGGTGGCGTTGTAATAGAGCAGTCCGGGGTTGAGGTCGTATGGAACGCCGTAGATGCCACCGCCCACCGACGTCGCGTCGATCTTCTGCGGAGCGATGTCGCCGACGTACGGGTCGAGCACGTCAGTGAGGTCCCAGAGGTGATCCGCGAAGCCGCCGATCATGGCGTCGTCGAGGAATACGCCGTCCGGGACGTCGGTGCCCGTGATGAGCGTGTTCTGCAGCTTCGCGTTGATGTCGACGGCCTCGTGGTTCACCTTGATGCCGGGGTACTTCTCGTTGAAGTCGTCGATCACGTCGTCGAAGACCTCGAAGAGATCGCCGGAGCGGTCCCAGATCGTGATCTCACCTTCGGGCTGTTCTGCGCCGGGCGCCTGCAGGCGATCGGATGCTGCGTCGTCGCCGGTTCCCGCCGTGATGTCTGGTCCGCAGGCCGTCAGCGCCAGCGCCGTGACGGCGATGGTGCCGAGCGCGGCCAGGCGGAGGGCCCGCTGTTTCGGGTTGCTGTTCATGAACACTCCTTTGTGTCGAGGTGCAGGGTCGGGTGCGGTGGACGTCTTTTGCCAACGTATGCAAACTGTAACGCAACTTTGCACACGTTGCAAACGGTAGGATGCTGACATGCCGGCAACACTTCGCGACGTCGCAGAGCGTGCACAGGTGTCGATGCGCACCGTCTCGAACGTGGTGAGCGGTTACACGCACGTGAGTGAGCGAATGCGGACGAAGGTGCTTGCCGCCATCGACGAACTCGACTATCGGCCCAACCCGGTGGCGCGAACACTGCGCACCGGGCGCACGGGGATGCTGGCGCTGGTCGTGCCCGAGATCGATGTGCCGTACTTCAGCGAACTCGCGCGTGACGTCATCGATGCTGCGGCCGAGGTCGGCTATCGCGTGATGATCGACCAGACCGGCCACGATCATGAGCGGGAGCGGCAGCTGCTGACCGGCGAAGATCGCACGATGCTGTTCGACGGCCTGCTGTTCAGTCCGTTGGTCACGAAGTCCGAGCTCCTCGACATGCACGGTGCGACGCGGATGCCGTTGATCCTGCTGGGCGAGCACGATTTCGACGGGCGCTACGATCACGTGGCCATCGACAACGTGGCGGCGGCGCGGGACGCGGTCGGCCATCTGATCGAGACCGGCCGAACGCGGATCGCTTCGATCGGCTCGCAGCCGCTCGAAGAGTACTCGACGCCCCTGCAGCGCTCGGCTGGATATGAGGCCGCGCTGGCAGATGCCGGCGTGGATCTTCGCCCGGAGTACGTGGTCACGGCCGCGCACTACAGCCGCGCTGACGGGTACTCAGCGGGTCGGGCGCTGCTCGCGCTCGATCCACGCCCCGACGCCATCTTCTGCTTCTCAGATCTGCTCGCCTTCGGTGCGATGCGTGCTGTCTTCGATGCGGGTCTCCGGGTTCCTGAGGACGTCGCGGTGATCGGGATCGATGACGTCGACGAGGGGCGCTATTCACGCCCATCGCTCAGCACGATCTCGCTCGACACGCAGTTCATCGCACGCGAGTCGGTGCGCCGGATCATCGACCGGATCGAAGACCCCGCGCTGCCGGCGACCGAGATCGTCGCGCCTCACAAACTCGTTGTCCGCGAGAGCACCGCCGTGGAGTGAGGCCTCCCGCGTCGCGCCTGTGCGTCGACGCTCTTCAGCTCAGAACGGTGTCTCGTCTGCCGTCGACCATTCCGCGTTCGGTGTGGACCACGAGTCGGCCGTCGCGGGTGCCGCTGCACCCCCGGTTGCCGTGACCGGCGCGCTGCCGCCACTGCCCGACCGGTCACCCCGAACGACCTGGGCCGTGGCGTACTTCAGCGAAGGCCCGACCTCATCGACCTGCAGCTCGAGGCTCACGCGGTTGTTGCCCTCGCGGTCCTGGTAACTGCGCTGCTGCAGGCGGCCGGTGACGATCACGCGGCTGCCCTTCGTCAGGGACGCCGTGATGTTCGTCGCGAGGTCGCGCCAGGCCGAGCAGCGCATGAACAGCGCGTCGCCGTCTTTCCATTCGTTCGCCTGCCGATCGAAGTTGCGCGGCGTGCTGGCGACCGTGAAGCTCGCCACAGCGACGCCAGAACTCGTCTGGCGCAGCTCGGGCTCGGCGGTCAGGTTTCCCACGATGGTGAGGGTGGTCTCGTTCATGTCGTTCACTCCGGTTCCGTATGTTGTTCATCTCAGTGTCGAGACTGCCTCATTGTGAGACGGGATCAGAGTATGCCCCGTGACCGACATTGGAGGGGATCGCCGCGTCAGGGCGCCGTGTATCCACCATCCACCAGGTGATAGCTGCCGGTGATGAAGCTGGCGGCGTCGCTCGCGAGGAAGACGATGAGGCTGGCGACCTCATCCGCTTGCCCGAGTCGGCCGATCGGATGCTTCGACACGAGGAACTCCTTCGCGTCGGCATCCATCTGCGCCAGCAGAGGAGTGTCGATGAAACCGGGCCCGACCGAGTTCACGCGCACGCCCTGCGCGGAATACTCCAGCGCAGCCGTCTTGGTCATGCCCACGACGCCGTGCTTCGCGGCGACGTATGCGGGAGACGTGGCGAAGCCGACGCTGCCGAGGATCGAGGCGATGTTCACCACCGAGCCGCCGCCGTTGCTGAGGATCGACGGGATCTGGGCCTTCATGTTGCGGAAGACCGCGTTGAGGTTGATCGCGATGACTTTGTCCCAGTCGTCGTCACCGTACTCGGCGGTCGGCGCGGCTGCCCCGCCGATCCCGGCATTGTTCACTCCGATACGCAAGGGGGCGAGGGTGTTGGCCAGTTCGATGGATGACGCGATCCACGACGAGTCCGTCGCGTCACCGGCAGATGCCTCTGCAACGCCTCCTGCAGCGCGGATCTCATCGACGACCGACTGGGCCGCGTCAGCATTCAGGTCGTTCACGACTACCGATGCACCGTTCTGCGCCAGCAGTATCGCGGTGGACTTGCCGATTCCACTGCCCGCCCCGGTGACGATGGCCGAGCGGTCCGAAACGTCGTACTGAGCCATGATGGCTCCCTCCCGGGCGAGCGCTGCGCCGGGAGAGCTTCTCGGTCGGTCCGCCCTCTTCGACCCTACGTCGGCGGCGGGTTCGTCGGGGCGGCCTTGACAACAAGATGCAACGCCGGCCCTCTTCCCGAACGACACCGAACGATATATCGTTAAGCATCATCGTCCGTTCGATCGAGGAGGACAACATGAACAGCTCATTCCCCACCGGCCCCTTCGGCGGAGGCGGGTCCGGCTCGCCGTTCGGCGGACCAGGAGGCCCGGCATCCGCGATCTTCGATGCGATGGACCAGCTTCGAAAGTCGTTCGAGCAGCGAACCAGCGGCCCGTCCCGCATGGCCCGCGGTGACGTTCGCTCGGCGGTCATCGCTCTTCTCGCCGAGGAGCCGATGCACGGCTACCAGATCATCAACGAGATCGCCGAGCGCTCCGGCGGCTCGTGGAAGCCGAGCGCCGGATCGGTCTACCCGACCCTGCAGCTGCTCGCCGATGAAGGCCTCATCACCGCCGAGGAGCAGAACGGGCGAAAGACCTATTCGCTCACCGGGGCAGGTCGCGAAGAGGCCGAGATCGCCGCGGACAAGCCGGCGCCGTGGGAGGCGTTCTCGTCCCGCGAGCACAGCCATCTCACTGCTCTGCCCAAGGCGGGGATGGATCTCGCCGGCGCTGCCGCACAGGTCGCCCGCACCGGTTCGCCCGAGCAGGTGCAGGAGGCCGTGACGGTGCTCGACGAGGCGCGTCGTAGGCTGTACGCGATCCTTGCGCAGGACTGACTCGCCCCCGCACCGCCCGGTCGGGCATCCTGCCGAACCGGGCGAGAGGATGACGCGATGACGGACGCTGCGCGAACGACCCACCGCGCCCGCTACCGCCGCATCGTCTCGTTCGCAGCGCGCGAGTTCATCAAGATCTGGTGGTTCGAACTCGTCCTGCCCAGATTCGGGTTCTCGAGCATCTCCGAGCGCACCCGCGCACCGCGGATGCAGAATTTCGCGCGTCGCTTCCACGTGCTCGCGGTCGATCTCGGTGGACTCATGATCAAGGTCGGCCAGTTCATGTCGTCGCGCCTCGACGTGCTGCCGCCTGAGATCACCGAGGAACTCGCCGGGTTGCAGGACGAAGTGCCCGCCGTCCCGTTCCCTGACATCAAGACGCTCGCCGAGGCCGAACTCGGGGTGTCGCTCGAGCGCGCCTTCGCGTGGTTCGACGAACGGCCTCTCGCCGCGGCATCCCTCGGCCAGGTGCATCGCGCGCGACTCTCGGATCTCGACGCGGCCGACACCGGACTCCGCGATGTCGTCGTGAAGGTGCAGCGCCCCGGTATCGACGAGATCGTCGCGACCGATCTCACTGCCCTTCGGCGTGTGGCGGGCTGGTTGCGGCGGATCCGCATCGTCTCGGATCGCGTGGATGCGCCTGCGCTCGTCGAGGAGTTCGCACAGACCAGCCTCGAGGAGATCGACTACCTGCACGAGGCCGCGAACGCGGAGCGCTTCGCCGAGAACTACGCCGCCGATCCGAGGGTCAGCACGCCGGAGATCGTCTGGGAGCGCGTCACCCGCCGGGTGCTGACGCTGTCCGACGTCACAGCGATCAAGATCAACGACACTGCCGCGCTTCGAAGGGCGGGAATCGATCCATCGAAGGTCGCTGATGTGTTCGCAGAGGTGATGTTCGACCAGGTGTTCACGCACAGCTTCGTGCACGCCGACCCCCATCCGGGCAACATCTTCGTGACGCCGCTGCCCGCGTCGGCGACGGGCGATGCGGATGCCGGCACCAGGCCCTGGCGCCTGACCTTCATCGACTTCGGGATGATGGCCGAAGTGCCGGACGGCCTCCGCGACGGACTGCGCACGCTGCTCGTCGCCGTCGCGGGGCGCGACAGCAAGGGCCTGGTGAAGGCCGCGCAGGAGATCGGCGTGCTGCTGCCGTCGGCCGACACCCTCGAACTCGAGCGGGCGCTCGCCGCGCTGTTCGACCGATTCGGAGGGATGGGCTTCGTCGAGCTCAGCAAGGTCGACCCGAGTGAGTTCCGCGGGTTCGCGAACGAGTTCGGAGACACCGTTCGTTCACTGCCGCTGCAGTTGCCCGAGAACATGCTGCTCCTCATCCGCGCGGTCTCGCTGACCTCTGGCATGTGCAGCGGGCTCGATCCCGCCTTCAACGTGTGGGATGCCGCTGAGCCGTATGCCGCGCGCCTGATCCGCGACGAAAGCGGCAACGTCATCCAGGCATTCGCGAAGCAGGCGGTGTCGACCGCGGCCACCACCTGGCGTCTTCCCGCACGCATCGACGACGTGATCACGCGGATCGACGATGGCACCGTCACTTTCGACACCTCACGGCTCGAGCGCCGCCTCGACTCGCTGATGCGCATCGGTCGCCGCGCTGTCGCCGCGCTGCTGTTCGGCGGGCTGCTCATCGGGGGAGCGGTGCTGCTGATGCCCGCTCTGCCGCTCGGGGTCGTGCTGATGGCGTCATCGGCGATTCCGCTGCTGTACGCGCTGCTCGGCGGGGGCGGGCGGCGGTAGCGAGCCGCAGGAGGCTCACGCGGTTCAGGTTCGGGCTTGCAGCATTCGCTCGACGGCGGTGACGACCGATTGTCGGCGAGCGGCGACTTCACCACCTCCGACTGGATCGTCCTTGAGGCCGGTGAGCCCCTCCGGTGAGAGCTGCCAGGCTTGCGCGATGGCGTAGATGAAGACCAGAACATCTACGGCCGACAGCGGGTGCGCGGCAGCCGTGGCGACGGCAAGCGTCTTGTTCCGATAGATGTCGCGCGGCTCAGCGGTGGCCTCCGGTCGCTCGAGCTGAGCCCACATGCTCAGGCGGAGGACTTCAGGGAAGCGCTGATGATGGTCGAACACGTCCCCGGCCCAGCCTGCGAGATCCTCGGGACGCGGGGGGACGTTCTCGGCCATGCGACGCAGCGCCTCCGCAAGGGTGGCATCGAACAGGCCGCTCTTGCCGCCGTAGTACGCGTAGATCATCCGAACGTTGCTCTGCGCCTGGGAGGCGATCCGCTCCACGCGCCCACCGGCGAAACCATGGGCCGCGAACTCCACGGTCGCCGCGGCGAGTATTCGCTCCCTCGTGGCTTCAGCGTCACGTGCCATGAGTCTCCCTCGGTTCGGTATTGACGAGCCTGTTCTCCAACGCTAGCTTACAAGTAAGTACTCATTTACTTACTGGAGGCGACATGACACGCATTGCTCTCGTGACCGGGGCCAACCGCGGACTCGGACGAGCCACCGCGCTCGCTTTGGCTCGGAACATGATCAAAGTCGTCGCCGCCTCACGGAGTGGTGCGAGCGAGGTCGTGGACGAGATCGTCGGATCGGGCGGCGAAGCCATAGCGGTCCCGCTGGATGTCGCAGACCTTCCGTCCATCGACGCAGCTCGCATCGCGGTGCTGGCCGGCATCGAGCAGGAGTGGAACGCCAGCGCCATCGACGTGCTGGTCAACAACGCCGGGGTGGGGCTGTTCGCGCCGCTCGGCGCCATCACGGCAGAAGATTTCGATGCCACCTTCGCTGTCAACGTCCGGGGTCCGCTTTTCGTCACGCAGGCCTTCCTACCCCACCTGTCGGACGGCGCAAGCATCGTGAACGTGTCGAGTTCGCTCAGTCGACACGTCAGCCCGGCGACCTCCGTCTATGCGGCATCGAAGAAGGCGCTTGAAGCACTTACCCGGAGCCTCGCCCTTGAACTGGGCCCGCGGGGAATCCGGGTCAACTCGATCGCCCCCGGGCCGACCGCTACCGACTTCAACGGCGGAGCCATGCGCGATAGCGAAGCCATGCGCTCGGCGCTGTCGGGGCAAACCGCACTCGGGCGAGTGGGCGACCCGGACGAGATCGCGGATGCGATCTCTGCTCTGGTGTCCCGCGAGTTCCGCTGGGCAACGGGTGAGCGCATCGAGGTATCCGGTGGTGTACTGCTGTGACCGGAGCCTGGCGGCGAGTCACCGCTCCAGCGTGATCCCGATCTCGAAAGAGCGTCGCCAGGGCAGCGTCAGCTCCGTGATGCGCGCACCATCAGCGGGGAGCATGGATTCGAGGAACGTCGTGAGCTCGGCACGGATCACCCGTTCGGCCTCTGCCACGAGCGTTGCATCCGACATCGGGAACCGATCGGGGAACACCGACGGGCCGGTATCGACGCGCACCACGGCCTGGTATGCGAAGTCGTCCAGTAGACGGGTGAGCAGCGCGATCCGTGCTGCTTCCTCGTCGTAGGTCCCGCTCGCCCGCCCGACGACGCCGGCCACCGCAAGCGCCACGACGCTGCCCAGAGTGTTGCCCGCGGTGTTCCAACCGCCGTAGGCGTCCAGCTTCTCCAACAAGTCCGCGTCGGCGAGTGCACGTCCCAGCGCCTCATCCGAACCGTTCGGGTAACGCACATCTGCGAGCGCCACCCGCTCTCCGGCGTCCACGCGCGCACGCACGAGTTCGACGGTGGCGCGCACGGCATCCTCGTCGACGGCATCCGGACGCCCGCGGAACATGTCGTGGCGATCGGGATCCGGCGCATGCAGCACCAGTGTCACGTCGGCGCCCTCGGTCACCTCGACCGCGCCGGCGGCGCGGATCTGACGGCTCGCCGATGCGGAGAGCGGCATGTTCTCGTAAGGCGGGATGCGCGTGAGGCCTTCCGGGTCCGCACACGCCACGGCGAAGGATGCCGTGACGCGGGCGTTCGTCGCCAACGCCCGCGCGACCAGGATGGCGCCGACCTCGTCTGCGCCGGGGTACATCAGCACCTCCCGGCCGGTGGGCAGCATCCGCATCCAATGGCGCAGCCACACTTGCTCGGCGCTGCCGGCAGCGAACGGCGCGGTGTCATCCGCCGTGATCGCGAGGAAGTCGAGTGTGCCGTCCTCGACCAGATCGAGCGTTTCGAGATTCGCGATGTGATTGCGCAGGCGACGCGTGGAGTAGTCCGAGACGACATCGGCCGGCACCGGCGTCAACTCGTCCAACGGCAGCACCTCCACCTCGCCGAGCAGCCGGTGCGCGTCGCCGCCGAGCGCGTGCAACTGCATGCCGTAGTCGTTCCAGTACAGCGGTTCTTCTGTGGCCGAGTTCGAGTTGCTCGCGCGGGTCACGAGCGAAACCGCGGAGATCGGCAGTTCGGGTCGCAGGCGATGCACCTCGCGGAGGGTGTCGAGACGTGCCAGCACTGTGCGGGTCGTATCGGCGTTGGTCCTGCTCGCGATCAGGCCGCCGTAAAGCAGCATGTCGACCGACACCAGGATGTGGACGGTCGCGGGGTCCGCCGCCCGCTCCAGCAACCAGGCTCCGAGCGCATCCGCGTCGCCGGCCGTGCGGTACGACGGAAGGATCTCTGCCGGCGGCACATCGAGCGTCATGCCGGCGATCCTGGCGACGTCACCGGGAAGGAGTACGTTCACCGGCCGGTCGTCCAGGGGGAGCAGCGCGATGCGCTGGCGTGCGGGGGAAGTCTGCTCTGACACGTTCGGGAGGCCTTTCACAGGGGATGGAAGTCAGGGGGATGGATGTCAAGGGCGGGAGATCGAGAGCTGGTACGAGTAGCGGTCGCCGCGGTAGACGGACTCGGCATACTCGATCGGTCGGCTGCGGGCGTCGTAGGTCGTGCGCTTCACCAGGAACGCGGGCGAGAACGGCGGTGTGTCCAGTGCGGCAGCCTGCGCTTCGTCGAGGACGATCGCGTGGATCTCCTGGTCGGCGCGCACGGCGACGAGTCCGAATCGGCTGCGCAGATCGTCGTAGAGCGAGTCTCCGATGATCCCGTCCTCCAGCCCGGGGACCGAGCCTGCCGCGAACGAGGACGCCTCCAGGCAGATCGGGATGTCATCGCCCGTGCGCACACGGCGTACGCGCACCACGTCATCTCGAGGGCTGAGATTGAGTGCATAACCCGTTGTCTGACCCGCAGCCTCGACGCCCACCTCGACCGATTTCGAGCCGGGGCGCATGTTGCGCGCGCGCATGTCTTCGGAGAACGACGTCAGCTCGAAACTCTTGCTGATCCGCGCCGCGCTGACGAAGGTGCCCGCGCCCTGCATCCGGTACACGGCGCCCTCGCGTTCGAGGTCGTCGAGCGCGCGTCGCACGGTCTGGCGATTCACCTCCAGCGTCTCGGCGAGGTCACGCTCGGTCGGCAGCTTCTCGTGGGGTGAAAGTCCCTGAGTGATCATCTGCTCGACGTGCATCCGCACGCGCTCGTGCTTCGAGGCAGCTTCGGCTGAAGTCATTGCGCCCTCCCTTTGGACTAACCCAATCTTGACGACAAGCAGGGTTGTGTGTCAATCTCTGTGATCAACACCTGTAATTGGACTACACCAATCGCGGGATCTCATAGATGAGCGGAGTTCTTCGATGCAGTTGCAGCAGCACAAGACACGGCGGGTTCTCATTGCAGGAGCCCTGACGGCGGCGACCGTCGCCGGGCTCGCCGGATGCGCGGGAGGTGGAACAGGCGCCGATGGCAAGACCGAGATCACGTTCTCGTACCTGTGGGGCGGAGCCGAAGCGGAGGCGCTGGAGCAGATCATCGCCGACTTCAATGAGAGCCAGGACGAGATCGTCGTGAAGGGCGTCTCCAGCCCGGATCAGCAGAAGCAGCTCACCTCGATGTCGTCATCGAGCGGTTCGTTCGACATCTCGGACAACTTCGGCAACAACGTCGGTGCGTGGGCGTCGAAGGGCGTTCTCGCTCCCCTGGACGGGGCGATCGCGGCAGAGGGCATCGACGTCGACGACTTCATTCCCAGCGCGATGGACCAGATGAGCTACGACGGCACGACGTATGCGCTTCCCATCGCCATCCACAGCTTCCAACTGCTCTACAACAAGACTCTCCTCGACGAGGCGGGCATCACGCCGCCCACCACGATGGACGAGCTCGCCGCAGCGGCGCAGAAGCTCACTGTCGTCGACTCGGGCAAGATCACGCAGCTCGGACTCGGTTCCGCCAATGACAGCACAACGCTCACCACGCTGGGCTTCGCATTCGGCGGCGCATGGGACGGCGAAGACGGCCCGACTCCCGCGGATGCCGGCAACCTCGAGGCGCTGGATTGGTACCAGGAGAACATCGTCGAGCCCGTCGGTGCGGATGCCCTCTCGACCTTCGTCTCGGGTCAGGGCGAGTATCTCTCGGCCCAGGATCCGTTCTTCAGCGGCAAGGTCGCGATGATCATCGACGGCGAATGGCGTGCGGCGAGCGCAGGCAAGGTCGCACCTGAGCTCGACTGGGGTGTCACCGCGATTCCTGCTGCATCTCCCGATCTGGAGAACAGCACTCAGGTGACCGCCAGCACGCTGTTCATCCCGGCGAACTCGAAGCACAAGGATGAGGCCGCGGAATTCCTGGCCTACCTCGTCAGCGAGGAGCCGATGGAGAAGTTCAGCCTCGCGCTCGGCAACCTGCCCGCTCGTGTGTCGCTCACAGGCAGCGACGCGTATGCCGACCTGGAGAACTTCGGAGTCTGGGCGGAGGCGGCCACCTCTCCCAACGCGCAGTCGCTCGCGAGCGCGCCGTACAGCGCCGAGTACGCGGCTGACCTGAAGACGGCGTTCGACGAGGTCGTCAGGCTGACTTCGACGCCGGAGGATGCCATCGCCACGGTCGAATCGCGCATGGCGAACTACTCGCAGAAGTGACGTTCGCACCATGACCGTCACCACAGCTTCGAGCCGGATCCGGCAGGGCGCGCGTCCTGCCGGATCCGGCGGCGGTCGCCGGCCCCGTCGGCGGCGGTCGACCCTCATCGGTCTCGCATTCGCGGCGCCGTTCATCGTCGGATTCCTGTTCCTGTTCGCCTATCCGATCGCAGCATCCGCGTATTACAGCTTCACCGACTTCAACCTGTTCCAGTCCCCGGAGTGGGTCGGTCTCGACAACTACGTGCAGATGTTCAACGACGGCGTCTTCTGGAAGTCCCTCGCGAACACCGCTGTCTTGACGGTCTTCGGCGTGCCGCTGTCGATCGGGATCGCTCTGGCGGGCGCGCACCTGCTCAACACTCCGGTTCGCGGGCAGCCGCTGTACCGTGCGCTCGTCTATCTGCCGTCGATCGTGCCGGTCGTGGTCGGTGGCTATCTGTGGCGCTGGATGCTGAACGCGGAGTACGGGTTCGTCAACTTCTTCCTGTCGTGGTTCGGGATCGAAGGACCGGCATGGCTGCAGAACCCCGACTTCACCAAGCCGTCGATCATCTTCCTGTCGCTGTGGACTGTGGGCGGAACGATGATCATCTACCTCGCTGCCCTGCAGGAGGTGCCGAAGGAGCTGTACGAGGCGGCCGAACTCGACGGCGCCGGGATCTGGCGTCGATTCACGAACGTCACCTGGCCGACAGTCTCTCCCGTCACCCTGTTCCAGGTCATCGTGAGCATCATTGGTTTCCTGCAGATCTTCGCTCAGCCGTACATCATGGCGCAGGAGCGGCTCAACCAGGCCAGCTCCGGTCCAGGTCAGTCGATGCTCTCGTATGCGATGTACCTGTACCAGAACGCGTTCGTCTTCCTGAAGATGGGATACGCCTCGGCGATGGCCTGGACCCTGTTCCTCGTGACGTTGGCCGTGAGCCTCATCGTGCTCGCGACCTCGAAGAAGTGGGTGCACGATGGCAGTGATTGAGACGACCTCACGCACGCCTCGCCGGCGTCGGCATCTCACTCGGCGGGTCAGGCAGCAGATCTCGGTCGCGCTGCTCGCGCTGGTGTTCCTGTTCCCGCTGCTGGTGATGCTGTCCACGGCGTTCAAGACCCCGACCGACATCTTCTCCTCGCCGCCGACCCTGCTTCCGGCCGAATGGACGCTCGACAACTTCGCGAAGGCCTTCGACCAGATCCCGATCTGGCGATACCTCGGCAACACCCTGTTCGTCTCGGGGATGTGCATCCTGGGCACGGTCATCTCGTGCCCGCTGGTCGCGTACGCACTGGCGAAGGTGCGCTGGCGCGGGTCACGGCCACTGCTCATCCTCGTCCTGGCGACGATGATGCTGCCGCCGCAGGTGACGCTGATTCCGCTGTTCCTCGTCTGGAACGGACTCGGAGCGACGAACTCGTACCTGCCACTGATCGTTCCCGCGTTCCTCGGCACACCGTTCTTCATCTTCATGATCCGGCAGTTCCTTCTCGCGGTGCCGGACGAGTTGATCGAGGCTGCGCGGTTGGATGGCGCATCCGAGTTCCGCACCTACGCGACCATCGTGCTGCCGCTGGCCCGCCCGGCGATCATCACGGCAGCGATCTTCCAGTTCGTCTGGGCGTGGACCGACTTCCTCAACCCCCTCATCTATCTGAACGACGAGTCCACTTATACGCTGTCGCTGGGGCTGTACGCCTTCTTCGGTGAGAATGACGTCGCGTGGGGACCGCTGATGGCGGCGTGCGTGCTGTTCACCCTCCCTGCGGTCGTCATCTTCCTCATCGGGCAGAAGTTCTTCATCGGCGGCGCGACCGCAGGAGCATTGAAATGACGCATCACCTTCCCGCCGCCCTGGAGGCGCTCACCGGCGGCCTCGTCGTCTCCGTGCAGGCGGATGACGGAACACCCGTGCGCAATGTGGAGGTCATCGCCGCGCTCGCCGAGTCGGCGCTGCTCGGTGGTGCGCACGGGCTGCGACTGAATGGCCCGGACGACGTTCGGCGTCTCCGGCCGGTCACTGAGCTGCCGATCATCGGCCTGCACAAGGTGCATAACGGGATCCGCAACGTCATCACGCCTGAGATCGGCCTCGCGGTCGGTCTGGCCGAAGCCGGGGCCGACATCATCGCCGTTGATGCGACGGTCGAGCAGCTCGGTGCGCGGTTCGACATGCTGCGTGAGATCGCGGATGCGACGCGGCGGCCGGTGATGGCTGACGTCTCGACCTTCGAAGAGGGGGTTCTGGCGTGGGAGAACGGCGCTTCGGTCGTCGGCACGACACTCTCGGGATACACCCCGGAGTCGAGGCGAGCGGTGGGGGCGGGTTCGATCGATGATCCGGATCTGCGGCTGGTCGCTGAACTCGTCGCAGCCGGCATTCCCACTATGGCGGAGGGCCGCTATCGGACGCCGTCCCAGGTCGCCGCTGCGTTCGATGCCGGCGTGCTCGCCGTCGTCGTCGGCGGCGCGATCACCGACCCCATCGCGATCACGAGGCGTTTCGTCGACCTCGCATCCGGCGCGCGCGCATGATCATCGGCGTCGACATCGGGGGTACGAAGATCGCCGCCGCAGGGTTCGTGGCCGATGATTCCGCCGGCCTGAAGATGTCGACCGACGTGCGCACTGCGGCCACGCCCTCCGCTGCCGGCGGCGTGGCGGTCGTGCGGGCAGTGTCCGAGCTCATCGCCAGCCTGTCGGATGCGTCGCAGATCACCGCGATGGGTATCGGAACGGCGGGCGTGGTCGGCAGCGATGGCAGCATCTCCTCGGCGACGGATGCCATCGCCGGATGGGTCGGCTTCCCGCTGCGCGCGGCGCTGGCGGATGCTGCGAGCTCCGGTCGTGGTGCGGATGTGCGGGTCGCGGTCGTGAATGACGTGCATGCCGCCGCAGTCGCGGAGGCGCGGATCGGTGCAGGCGCGGGGAGCGACAGCATCCTGATGGTCGCCGTCGGAACGGGGATCGGCGGGGCCGCGATATTCGCCGACGGGCTGCACCGTGGGGCGACGGGCACCGCCGGATCGTTGGGGCACATGGAGGTCGCGATGCCGGAGTCGTCGGCGGCGCGGCGATGTCCGTGCGGTGGACATGCGCACGTCGAAGCCGTCGCGTCGGGGCCGGCGATGGAGCAGACGTACCTGGAACGGGTCGGAACGCGTGCTGGTCTTCGCGAGATCGCTCGCCTCGCGACTGGGGGCGACCCGGTCGCGATCGAGGTGATCGCGGAGGGTGCGCGATTCCTCGGCCGAGCACTCGCCTCGGCCAATGCACTGCTGGACGTCGACACGATCGTGATCGGTGGGGGCGTCGCCGAGATCGGTGAGCGGTACCTGGCCGCCGTCGAGTCGAGTTACCGCGCGGCGGCGATGCCAGGACCTGCGCGTGCCCGCATCGTGCCGGCCGGGCTCGCGGTGAACGCCACGCTCACAGGCGCAGCGATCCTGGCTCACACCTTGTCGTGAACCGTCACACGGTACCCGTCGGGATCCGCGAACGTGAACGTCCGGCCGAACGGCCCGTCGATGGGCGCCGCGGTGATGGTCACGTCGGCGGCCACGAGCGCATCGTGCAACTGCTGCGCGTCGGTCGCGTGCATCCAGAGTGCGATTCCGGCGCCGGGCTGCGCGAGCAACGAGAGGTCGACGTCGGGGGTCGCCTCACGCACCGCGAAGGCGACCGGCTGGGTGTTGAACACCACGGCGTGCGGTGGCCCGGGCTGCCTCGACAGTCCGAGGTGCTGCTCGTAGAACGCGGCGGAGCGTTCGAGGTCGCTGACCTGAAGTGAGATGAAGTCGGGGCCGGTGATGGGCATGATGTCTCCTATCGATCTATGTCAGTTTTCTGACATCGATCACCGTATGTCAGACTACTGACATGGGTCAATCCGTCATCCAGCTGGACAGCTCGCTGGGCTACCTCCTCAAAGAAGCATCCAGTGCCCTTCGCCTCGCCATGGAGGACGCGTTGCGACCGCTCGGCATGACGATCACTCACTATTCGTGCCTCGAGCTGCTCGCGCAGCGCCCCGGCTTGTCGAACTCCGAGCTCGCCCGCGGAACCTTCGTGACGCGCCAGTCGATGAACGTGCTGCTTCAGCGGCTCGAGAAGGAGGGTGTCGTCTCTCGGCCGGCGAGTGCGGCAACGGGGCGCACGCTTCCGACGGAGCTCACAGACCGTGGCCGAGAGCAGCTCGCCGGCGCGAGTGCTGCGGTCAAGCGGGTGGAGGATGCGATGTTGAGCGGGCTCGCGAAGGATGCGCAGGACCAGCTCCGTACGCACCTGAAGAGCTGCGTCGATGCGCTGGAGGGCGGCAGGCCTTCATCGTCCCCGAGGGTTTGATCTCGATCTTTCTGGATGCTGGCGGCTGCCTATAGACGTCACGCTGGGCCACGCCTCACTCTGGTGACCAGCGGCGTCAGAGTGCTCGAGCGCGGGCGTAGGTGAGGATGACGACGCCACTCGGGGAGATGATGCTGTCGCTGAGACGAAACTGAGTCGTCCGGCTTTCGTGATCGAACATCCGTTTCCCCGCTCCGATGACGAGGGGGAAGATCAGGATGCGATATTCGTCGACGAGGTCATGTGCCGCAAGAGACCGGACCAGAGTTCCGCTGCCGAAGACGACGAGATCGCCGTCGTTGCGCGCCATGAGCTCGCCGACGCCACCGGGAAGACCTCCGTCGACGATGTGGGAGTTCTGCCACGGAGATTCGAGGGGCGAGGAAGTCACGACGTACTTGGGCATCCGATTCATGGCGGCGATGGCCGGAACGGATTCATCGGCCCCGGCCCACGCGGCGCGAAGGGTCTCGTAAGAGCGGCGCCCCAGCAGCATCCCGGCCGCGCGAACCGTCGCGTCTTGCATGAAGTCGTCGACCACGTCGTCGCTGAGGGGCGGCACCCAGCCGCCGTGATCAAAGCCGCCATCCCTGTCCTCGTCGGATGACAGCGGCGACTGGATGACGCCGTCGATGCTGCTGAAGTTCACGACGACTATTCGCCCCATGTCAGACCTCCGGAAGGTGGTGTCGGTGTCGCGGCGGCCGATGGTTCATGACCGCACAGGTGCAACCCTAAGGTTGCATCAGTTATAACGCAACCCCGGAGTTGCAGCAGGACGGTCCGCGTCATCCACGCGCATCGATGATGCGCAGGTGGGCACCCAAGCGGCGCATGACATCAGTCTGCGGGTCGGCGTCGGTGATGACCCCGGCAGCGTCCTCGAATCCGATCACGCCGTAAGGTGAGGCCGCCCCGATCTTCTCGGACGATCCCAGGACGTACGTCTCGGCGGCGCGCGAGGCCAAGACGCGCTTCATGGCCGCCTCGTCCGGGTCGCCGGTGGTCAGCCCGCTCTCGGGATGGATTCCGGTAACCCCGAGAAAGAAGACGTCGGCGGAGATGCGCTCCGCGGCCTCGACTGCAGCAGCGCCGCTCGCCACGGCGGAGTGCTTGAAGAGGCGACCGCCGAGCATGAACACGTCGACGCTCGGATGCTCGATCAGTGCCGCGGCGACGGTTCAGGGGAGGCTGGCCGCTGGGGGCGCGGACGCTACGTGGGGCGTGCCGCTCGAGTCGGGTTTTCGCCGTCATCGGACGATCAGCTATGGGCCGCGTGGCGGGTATCTCGGCGAAAGCGGAAGGGAGTGCAGGTGACCGTGGCCTGCACTCCCTTGCCTGCCTAGCGTCGCCAACGACCACGGACCGATACCTCCGACGCTGCTCAGGTGCGCCTAGCGCGTATGGCAGGTCTTCAAGTAGCTCAGGAATGAGGCTTGCAGCCCGGTGACGTGTGTTTCGTGCAGTAGCGCGCTCGACACGTCCTGCGAGCGTCCCTTGCTGTGGAGGTCTTCCACGAGCGAGAGCACGTTGCGCGCGATTCGTCGATAGACCGGCATCTCCCCGAGAAGTTCGAGCTCGTTCAATGTGACGTGCAACCGCGGGCCTGCCGAGTCGGTGCTGGGGGCGGGGAGGTTTTCGGCGAGCGTGAACATCTGGCTGTCCGCGCTCTCGATGCCGGGGGGTGCCGGCGCCGAAGGTGGAGAACGGAGCCGCGTTTCGTAGCCATGCGTACAGCGCGAAAAGCCCTCCATAGGAGTATCCGAAGAGGCCGTGCCCGGACTCGCTGACACGGAACTGTGCTTGGAGGTGAGGGTGGAGTTCGGCGGTCAAGAAGTCGAGGAAGGCATCCGCGCGAGTGTCAGCCAAGTTCGCGAGGTAAGCGTCCGCTTCCTCCTGTGTCATCGCCCCCGTCTCGCGGGCCGCTCTCAGCGTGTCCACCAGCTCGTCGCTGACGGGCTCTCCCGGAGGGACCAGGTCGCGGTTGCGAAGCTGCGCCCAGCCTGCGGCCTCTTCGCCGGTGTATCCGATGGTGACTTGGATGTAGGGGGCGATCGTCAGGAAGGGGTCTGCCTGGGTGACGATGAGGGGCGCGGTGAGGCCCACCGCCCAGTTGCCGTCCACCACGTAGATCAGCGGCAGGGGTTCTGTGGAGTCTGCGTAGCCGGGGGGTGTGGTGACCCAGACACCGTAGCGGTGTCCTGACTGTGCGGTGATCTCGAAGTACTCCGTGTCCGGCAAGCAGCCGTGCAGTATCTCGCTCATGCGATCTTCCTTTCTTTGGATTGGCGGCGCCAATGTGTGAGTGTCGCGAGGCTTGCGATGGCGACGCTGGCCAGGGACAGCAGCGCTCCGGCGGTGAAGGCTGCGTGAGTGCCGGCCTCGACGATCGCCCCCGCATTGGCGCCGGGGGTAGCGGCGCTCGATCCCATGGTCATGACGGCGATGAATAGTGCGGTGCCCGTGGCGCCAGCGACCTTCTGCAGGGTGGAGAGGAGGGCTGTGCCATGACTGTAGAGATGGACAGGCAGATCGCCGAGTCCCGCCGTCACCAATGGTGTGAACGCGAAAGCAAATCCGATACCGAGGACACAGTGCATTGCGACGACGAGAGGAATGGATGCGGACGCATCGAGCGTCGTCATCCACCACAGCGCGCCGCTGAGTGTAATGACGCCGGGCAGGACCAGCGGTTGCTGCCCGAACCGGTCGTACAGTCGGCCGACGATGGGCGCGAGCGCCCCCATCAGAATGCCGCCGGGCAACATCACGAGTCCAGTCGTGAAGGTGTCCATCTCGAGCACCTGTTGGAGGTACAGCGGGAGGATGATCAGAGCGCCGAAGAGCGCGGTCATGACGGCCACGATCAGCACGATCGAGACGGTGAATGAGGGCAGGCAGAAGACGCGCAGATCGAGCAGGACTCGCTCGGTGTTGCGTAGAGCGATCTGGCGCCACACAAAACTTCCCAGGGCGAGGACGCCACCGGCGAGCGGGATCCAGACCGGTATGACCTCAGTGCCTTCCGCCACCTGACCCAGGCTGGACAAGCCGTAGATGAGACCACCGAAAGCCAACGCGGACAACACGACAGAGAGTACGTCGAGCCGCGCGGGTTCCGTGGGTGTGAGGTTTCGCACACGCACCGCCCCGAGAACGAGCGCGCCGATCGAGACCGGCAGGACGAAGACGAACAGGAATCGCCAGTCGAACGTCGCGAGGATGAGTCCAGAAAGGGTCGGGCCGATTGCCGGAGCCACGGACATGACGATCGACACGAGCCCCATGAGGCTTCCACGTCGCTCCGCGGGAACCGCGGCGAGCACCGTCGTCATCAGCAGCGGCAACAGGATCGCGGAGCCAGAGGCCTGAATCACCCGCGCTACGAGGAGCACCGTGAACACGTGCGATCCGCCACTCGGCGACACGAGGGCGCCAAGTTCCGGAGAGACAGCCGCGATCGCGGTGCCGACAGTGAAGAGCGACATCGCAGTAATGAAAAGTGCACGCAGGGTGTACCTGCGGAGCAGGAACCCAGTGGTGGGCACCACAACGGCGCTCGTGAGCAGGAATGCCGTCGTGAGCCACTGGGCGGCGCTGGCAGCGATATCCAACTCTTTCATCAGCGTAGGCAGCGCCACACCCATGATGGTCTCGTTCAACACCACCACGAACGAGGCACACATCAAGAGAACGATGATCGACCCTGTTCCCCGACTGGCGCCCGGAGTGGCCCCTTGTTCGGCCACGCTGTCTGCGCCCACCGTCGTCATCACCATTACGCTCCCGCCTCATGTCGGCATAACCTGCCGTAATGGCACTGTATGCCAGTTTGTCTGATGATGCCACTTTAGGTCGATTGTGAGATGGTGGCTTCATGGCAGATGTGGACCTTCCCGCGGAAACGCTCGCGGAACCAGCGCGGGGTGCAGGGCTTCGAGAGCGTCGCCACCGGCGCACTGCGCGCGATATCCGTGACGCGGCGCTGCAGTTGTTCGAGAGCCAAGGGTTCGCAGGGACCACCGTGGATCAGATCGCCCGAGAAGCTGGAGTGTCGCCGCGAACCTTCTTCCGGTACTGCGCAAGCAAGGAGGATGCTCTCCTCCTCGACGAAGAACGTGCCGAGGAGGATATCCTCCAAGCGATCGCGCGGCTGCAACCCGGCGAAGACGTGCTCGCTGCCCTCGAGCGGAGCGTTGAAGTGATCATGGCGCGCATCGAAGAAGTGCCGCTGCACCGCGCGCGCACAGTGCGCATGCGCCGCGTCGTCGACGGCGAGCCGGCCCTTGTTGCCGCCAGTCTTCGCGAGGAATCCTCACGAAACGGACGCCTGGTGGCAGCTCTCTCACAATCTGGCGCAACAGATCCTCTACACGCGTCCGCAGCCGTCATGGTGCTCTCGGCGACCATGCGGCTCGCCACCGACCAGTGGGTGCGAGCCGCCGAGACCGGATCAGCGCGACTGGTGGAGCACTTCCGCGAGAGTCAGGACGCCATCCGCAGCGTCACCGCGAGGCAGCCGGAAGCTCAGTAAGCGTGGATGGGTCATCCCGACGCCACCGTGGCCGGGGAGTCCTCGATAGCGCTACCGAGCCTGGTGCAGACACCGCAGCGGTTTCGTCGGACTGCACGCGGGTGTCATCGTCGATGCGCTCGGCGGGTCGAACGTCGAACGGGCCATAAGTGCCGTCGGCGAACTGGGCGAGGAAGTCGGGGACATGCCAATGCCCGAACAATCGCGAGCCATGTCCGAATGCCACAGCCAAGGGCTGCGCCCATAGTCGCTCAACTTGACCGCCGTAATCCAGCCACAGCACTTCCCAGCGTTCGCTTTGAGACTCGCACCAAATATGGGAACGAGTGTGCTGCCAGTAGTACATCGCCGGCGTGGACCGATGTCGTACACCCTTCGATGAACGGACCATCATCGGGTCGAGCACCGTCCAATCGTGGTCGCCGAGATCGGATCGGACGACCTCGTGCTCCTGCCGGAGCGATCGCGCGCGCGTGGTGTGCTCGCTGACGCGTGGGATCCAGTGCAACTCGGTGTGCGCGGAAAAGCGACGCTGCGTGATCTGCTTGGCGATTTCTACCGGCCGCACCGTGTCCACCTCTCGAACGCGATCTACACGTCAGACGCCAGGTGGACCCGTGGAACCGATCGCTCCTGCATCCACACTGATGATCTGACCGCTTGGTCGCTCCGGCGGGAGGCTATCGGCGTTTCGTGACACACGGTGTCACCGCAACGAGGGCTTGTGTCACCTAAAGCGGGTTTGTGTCACCTCAACGCGTTCCCGACAAGAATCCTCTTGACACGGCATCCGCTTCGTCGTAACGTACAACCAAATGGTTGCACAAAGAGAACTCAGCGAAACGGAGACCGACCGTGTGTTCCACGCACTGGCGACGGCGACCCGACGCGATATCCTGCGCCGCACGATCAACGAAGAGCAGTCCGTGTCGGCCCTCGCGGGCGACTACGACATGTCGTTCGCCGCGGTGCAGAAGCACGTCGCCGTCCTTGAGGCCGCGGGCCTCATCATCAAACGCGCCGAGGGACGCGAGCGGCTCGTCCGCGCGAATCCTGAGATGATCGCGCGCGCTCGGGCGCTGCTCGCCCGTTACGAAGAGCTGTGGCGGGCGCGCATCTCCCGCCTCGACGACCTCCTGTCATCCGAAGCCCCACATCAAGATTCACCGACGAATTCACCGAAGAGAGGGAATTGAAATGCCTGTCACCGACATCAGCACCAATGCTGAAGACCGCACGATGACCGTCGCCGCCGACTTCGCTGCTCCGATCGAGCGGCTCTGGCACGCGTTCACCGACCCCACCCAGCTCGAGCGCTTCTGGGGTCCTCCCGGATGGCCGTCCACCTTCAGCGAGTTCGATTTCACGGTCGGCGGCAAGGCGCTTTACTACATGACCAGCCCGCAGGGCGAGCGGTCGGGCGGCTCCTGGGAGTTCCTGAAGATCGATGAACCTCGCGGCTTCGAGGTCATCGACGCCTTCGTCGACGCCGAGGACAACCCGCTCGACGGCTTTCCCTCGATGCGGATGACGTTCTCCTTCGAGTCGACGAGTGATGGCAGTCGAATGGTCAACACCAGCCACTTCGATTCGCCCGAGGCGCTCGAGCAGGTCGTGGCGATGGGTGCGGCCGAGGGCTCGCGCATGGCGATGAACCAGTTGGATGCCGTGCTGCAAGACCTGCGCGACTACGCGCAGGGCAAGGGCACCCGCGTCGAGCTGCTCGACGACACCCATGTGCGGATCACCCGCCTGGTGGACGGTCCTCGTGAGCTCGTCTGGCGCGCCTATAACGAGGAAGAACTCATGCGGCAGTGGATGCTCGGCCCCGACGGGTGGGAGATGACCGAATGCGTCGTCGCCACGGCTCCCGGTGAGAAGCACCGCACCTCGTGGGCGCCCGTCGGCGACACCGAGGGCGAGGCATTCGGCTTCGAGGGCGAGGTCGTGCTGGTCGACGCTCCACGTCGGGCCGTGTCGACCGAGCGGATGCAGGGCACAGAGGGTCCCGAAACGCTCAACGACCTCAACCTCTACGAGGAAGACGGAGTCACCCTCGTCACACTGCTCATCGAGTACCCCGACAAGGAGACGCGCGACATGATCCTCGCCACCGGCATGGCCGAAGGCATGGAGGAGTCGTACGCACGCCTCGAGCGCGAGGTGCTCAGCCCGACGCGTTCATAACTCCTCAACAGTCACCCGTTCGGCCCCGGATCCACTTGATTCGGGGCCGAACGGCGTCAGGCTTGAGGATTCACGACCGCGAACGGCGAGTCGACCACCACGCCAGCCAGACGAGGACCGGCTGGAAGAACAGCCGCACGAAGCGTTTGATCTCGGTATCGAGCCCGAATCCGTCGCGGTGATGCGTCCACTGCGACACGTTGCCGGGAAACACAGCGATGAAGAACAGCGCCGTGATGACTCCGACCAGACCGCGTCGACGCCGCGCGAACAGGAGCGCCGTTCCCAGCCCGATCTCGACCGCGCCGGATGCCACGACCGTGGTGTCAGGATCGAGTGGCACGAACTCCGGAACCTGTGCCTGGAACTCGCGACGGCCGAAAGTCAGATGCGAGACGCCGGCGAACACGAGGAACGAGCCGAGCAGGATGCGAGCGGTGGTGCGTGCGGGGGAAGCCATGCCAAGACACTACGCGCGTGCGGAAGCGCAGGCGAGGGGGGCGACAACGACTCGGATCAGTGCCCCATCGCCCGCTGCGCCGCCAGTCGGATCGGCGCGTTCGCGCCGCCGTATCCGTCGTACTCGCCGCGCCGCTCGACGACCTCGAAGAAGACGTCGCCGATCGTCCGCGTGTAGAAGTGGATGAACTCGCCCTCTGCATCACGGTCGTACAGCAGATCGAGTTCGCGCAGCGACGAGAGCAGCTCTTCCGAGAGGCCGAACCGCGCCGACAGGTCGTCGTAGTAGTTCACGGGGATCCGCAGGTGATCGATACCGCGCTCCTTCGCCCGACGCGCGGCCGCGAACACGTCATCCGTGCGCACCGCGATGTGCCGGGCCGGCGGCTGCGCTGTGGGAGGGGCGAGATTGATCGGCACGCGAACGATGCCGTCCGGAGTGCGCATGACCTGACTGCGGATCAGGCCACGAGGACCGGGCACGTCCGACGGGGCCTCCGCACGCAGCGACAGCGCGCTCGACATGAACAGCACAGCCTCGTCGAAGTCCTGCCATGCGTACGCGAGGTTGATGTGATCGACCTCGCCTACCAGGCCGTCCGTGGCAACGGTGCCCCCGTCGAACTCCTGCAGCCATGACTCCTCGGCCGGCAGAGAGCTCCAGAACACCTGCGTCCCGTCCGGCGCCGCGACGCCGCGGAGATCCTGCTCGCCTTCATACGTTCTGCGGAATATGTTCTGCGAGCCCAGCGCGATCGCGCGATCGACTGCGGCCTCAGCATCGGGAACCTGCAGGCCGATTCCCGACAGGCGTGGCTCGTCGTGGCGCACCTGCTCGTTGAGGATCACGCGTGCGGAACCCGCACTCCACAGGCGTACCGGCTTGCTGCGGTGCCTTCCCTCGAACGCGAACCCCAACTGCGCGAGCAGTTCGTCGACCTCGGCGAGATCAGCGCCGGCGACCTCCACGAAATCGAGTGCCGAGACCGGCTGAGCGGCACCGAGGCGTCCGTCATCCCATCCGTTCGCGGCCGCCGTACGATCAGCCAGCCACACCAGCGAACGCTGGGCATGTGCGGCCGTCCGCACTGTATCGGTCTGACGGAACGTGTCGTTGAACACCTCCAGCGACCACGGCCCGGTGTACCCGGCTCGCACCACATGAGTCATGAAGTCCACCAGATCGAACGACCCCTCGCCGGGGAACAGTCGGTGATGGCGGCTCCACGACAGCACATCCATATCGAGCGCGGGAGCGTCGGCCAGCTGCAGGAAGAAGATCTTCTCGGCGGGGATCTCCTCGATGCCGGCCGGGTCGTGTCCGCGCGAGAGGATGTGGAAGCTGTCGAGGCAGATCCCAAGGTTCGGCCGATCCGCACGCTGCACGATCGACCACGTGCGCCGATAGTCATCCACGAAGCGTCCCCACGCGAGCGCTTCGTATGCCAGGCGGATGCCGTGCACCGCTGCCCTGTCCGCAAGCTCGCCCAGCTGACACGCGGCCACGTCGTCGTCGTCGATCGTGGCTGTTCCGACATTGCTGCACACCAGCATCAGGTCGGTGCCAAGGCGGTTCATGACCTCGAACTTCGCCTCGGCGCGCCGCAGCGTGTCCGCGAACACCTCGTCGGAGACGCCCTCGGCATCGCGGAACGGCTGGAACATCTCGATCCGCAGTCCGAGCCGCTCGCACAGCGCCCGAATCTCCTCGGGAGACTCGGGTGCGGCGATGAGGTCGGCATCCATGATCTCGACACCGTCGAAGCCTGCTTCAGCGCAGGCGTGGAGTTTGTCGACCAGTCCTCCGGACAGGCAGACGGAAGCGATTGAGGTGTGCATGGCAGTGAACGTACCAGTTTGTACATTAATTTCCCAGAGGTGTTGCCCAATCAATGTACTAACCGGTACATTCAACTCCAGTCCCCGAACCACCGAGCACAAAGGCGTCTCGTGACCCCACTAGAGCAACCTCCCACCACCGGCATCCTGCGTCGAGTGGCCCGCATCATCACCGTGATCGAGCTCACCATCGGCGCGGTCGCCGTGCTGATGATCCTCGTCCTGGTCTTCTACCAGGCGCTGCAGCGCTACCTGCCGTTCGAAAGCCTGGCGTGGACCGGCGAACTCGCCCGCTTCGCGCTGCTGTGGGCGACCTTCGCGGCCATGGGCCTGCTGGTCACGAGCCGTGGCCACATCGCGCTGGAGCTCGTCGACTCGATCCGCAACCCGATGACCGTGAGCTTCATTCAGGTGTTCGCGCTGCTGGTCGTGGCGGCAGCTGCAATCGGTCTGTCGCTCGAAGCATGGGCGCTCATCTCGACTCAGGGCATCGTGAAGTCCCCGGTGCTGCGCATCCCGATGTCGTGGGTCTACGTCCCGGTGTTCATCGGCACGATCAGCACGACAGTGCGCGCGCTCATCTCTGCCGGCGACGTCGCCCTTCACGGGCCGAAAGCCGCTGATATCGAAGACGACCAGGTCGAGGTGGCAGGACTGTGACTCTTCTTCTCCTCGCCCTCGCGATCGCCCTCCTGCTGGCACTGCGCGTGCCTGTGCCCTTCGCCTTCCTCGGTCCGTCGCTGGTCTACATGGCCGTCGAGGGGCAGTCGCTCGGCATGGCGCTGCGCACCGTCACCAACGCGGCCAGCAGCTTCCCGCTGCTCGCCGTGCCGCTGTTCATCTTCCTCGGTGCACTCGCCAACCACGCCGGCATCGCCGATCGCCTCTTCCGTTTCGCGCAGGCCGGGCTCGCCAACATCCGCGGCAACCTCGGATACGTGACGGTCGGCACCAGCGTCGGCTTCGCCTGGATGAGCGGATCCGCCGTCGCGGATGCCGCGGCCCTCGGCAAGGTGCAGATCCCTGCCATGATCCGCGCCGGCTACGGCCGCCGGTTCGCCACCGGAATCTCCGCGACCTCCGCTCTCATCGCCCCGGTCATGCCGCCGAGCATTCCCGCGGTGATCTACGCCGGACTAGCCGCCGTCTCCACCGGCGCGCTGTTCGCAGCATCCGTCATCCCCGCCCTGCTCATGGCCATCGGTCTCTGCATCGTGGTCTGGGTGCTCGTGAAGCGAATGCCGAACGTCAAGAAGGGCAAGTTCGACCGCGCCGAGTTCGTCGACTCGACGAAGGGTGTCATCCTGCCGCTCGTCGCGCCGATCATCATCCTCGGCGGCATCCTCGGCGGACTCTTCACCCCCACCGAGGCTGCAGCGGTCGGCGTCGTCTACATCATCATCGTGGGTCTGCTCCAACGCTCGCTCAGCATCAAGAGCTTCATCAAGGCACTCACCGAGACCGTGACGACGACCGCCTCGATCATGATCATCGTCGCCTCGGCGTCGCTGCTCGGGTACATCCTCGCCAAGGAGCGCCTGCCGCAGATGCTCACCGAGCTGGTGTTCGCGATCAGCGACAGCCCGACCGTCTTCCTCATCCTCGTAGCCGTGCTCATGCTCATTCTCGGCACCGTGATCGACGCGACCGCGATCCTCGTGCTGACCGTGCCGATCATCCTGCCGATCGGCAACCAGATCGGAGTCGATCCGATCGTGCTCGGCGTGCTCATGATCCTCTCGCTCATGATCGGCCTGCTCACCCCGCCGGTCGGCACGGTGCTGTTCGTGACAGCTGCGGTGTCGAAGACGCGCATCGGTGAAGTGTTCCGCGGCTCGTTGCCGTTCATCATCCCGTTGCTCGTGATCTGCGTGCTCATCATCGCGTTCCCGAGTGCCGTGATGTGGCTGCCGGGGGTGCTGGGCCTGTGACCGTCTCCGATGCTGCGCTCGTCTCGCGCCGTCCGGCCGTGCTGATCGGCCTGATCGGCGAGGGCGTCACGCCGTCGCTGACGCCGCCGATGCACGAGTTCGAGGGTGCAAGGCACGGGATGCACTACGTGTATCGCACGATCGATCTCGCTGCGGATGAGGGCACGACCGAGTCGTTGCGCGCACTGCTCGCCTCCGCGCGTCGCCTCGGATTCAACGGCATGAACATCACGCACCCTGTCAAGCAGGCGATCATCCCGTTGCTCGACGACCTGAGCGACAGTGCGCGCGCGGTCGGTGCGGTGAACACAGTCGTGTTCACGGATGCCGGAACCATCGGTCACAACACAGACGTGACAGGCTTCGCGGCCGCTCTGGAAGACGCCTTCGGCGACGCGCCGCTGCGTCGCGTCGTACTGTTCGGCACCGGCGGGGCCGGCTCGGCCGTCGCGACGGCGTTGGCGCAGTATCCGATCGGCGAACTCATCCTCATCGATCAGGTGCGAGAACGGGCGGAGGCGCTCGCGGAACAGATCGTGGGGCTCGGCGGAGCAGCGGCCAGCGCGGCCGGCATCGACGATCTGCCCGCACTCATCCCCGGCGCCGACCTGATCGTCAACGCGACGCCGGTCGGCATGGCCGCCCACCCCGGCACGCCGTTCGACGTGACGCTGCTGCCCGGCGGCATCCGCGTCGCAGACATCGTGTACCGCCCGGCGGACACAGCATTGCTGCAGGCGGCTCGCGCCCGCGGCATCCGCACCATGTCGGGGCTCGGCATGGCCATGCACCAGGCCGCCGACGCCTTCGAGATCTTCACCGGAGAGAGCGCCGACCGCCAGGCCATGCTCGCCGACCTCGACGACCTGGTCGCCGCCGAAGCGGCCAAGGCCGCACGCACGACCC